>JBGAIR010000066.1:0-11424 GCA_044225335.1 Novosphingobium sp.
ACCTCCACGCCCGCAAGAGCGGCGTGGTCGATCACCTTGCCGAAAATGACGAGCATGCGCTGACCGTGGTGCGCGATATCGTCAGCCACCTTGGCCCGCGCCACGATCCTGGCCTGCCGCTGAAGGAACCGCGCCCGCCCAGATATGCCGCCGAAGATCTTTACGGCATCGTCCCGGAAGATGTCCGCGCACCCTATGATGTGCACGAGGTGATTGCGCGGCTGGTCGATGGCAGCGAATTTCACGAGTTCAAGGCGCATTACGGCAGCACGCTGGTCTGCGGCTTTGCCCATATCTGGGGCATGCCGGTGGCGATCCTCGCCAATAACGGCGTGCTGTTCAGCGAAAGCGCGGTGAAAGGCGCGCATTTCATCGAACTGGCCTGCCAGCGCAAAATCCCCCTGCTGTTCCTGCAGAACATCTCTGGCTTCATGGTCGGCGGCAAATATGAGGCGGAAGGCATTGCCAAGCACGGCGCAAAGCTGGTTACGGCAGTCGCCACCGCAACCGTGCCCAAGATCACCGTGCTGGTCGGCGGCAGCTTTGGCGCGGGCAATTATGGCATGTGCGGCCGCGCCTATAGCCCGCGTTTCCTGTTTACCTGGCCCAATGCCCGGATCAGCGTGATGGGCGGTGAACAGGCCGCCAGCGTGCTCGCCACCGTGCACCGCGATGCAGATAAATGGACTGCGGACGAGGCGGAAGCCTTCAAGGCTCCGATCCGGGCCAAATATGAGGATGAGGGCAACCCATGGTACGCCACTGCGCGACTGTGGGACGATGGCGTGATCGATCCGGTGCAAACCCGCGATGTGCTGGGGCTGGCGCTGGCGGCAACTTTGGAGGCACCGATTGTGGAGGTGCCCCGGTTTGGGGTTTTCCGGATGTGAATCGGTTACAGCAAAAATTGATGTTCGGTCTCGGCTTGTCAGCCGCGGTGTCCGACGCAGACGAAGCTGGCTATCTCGATCTTCATGAGTTCGCGGGCGTCCAGCAACTGCGAATCGAATATGCTTCCTATTGTGGCGGCTTGGCTGCCGAGTATCTTTGTACTGTTTCTAGTCCCGCGTCGGCTAAGCAAGCGGTTCGTAGAGATTTTACATCGCTAAGTTTACAAACGGACACGGGTCATTTTACAGCCGAAGAGACTGCGATGATCGACAATTTCATCCTAAGCCTTGATGACGCGATCGAGAGGGTTTCCGCAAAACCTGATTGGCGTCGCACACTTGTGCTTTGGGATTTCCGCACTCCTCGCTGGATCAAAGCACTGTTAGGGACCGGGATCGCTTGTGGCCTCGCCTTGACCTTCATCCTGGCAATTTTCTCATGATCCAATCCCGCCTCATCGCAAACAGCGGCGAAATTGCCTGACGGATCGCCCGGCCTTCGGCGTGTTCCGCATGTAGCCACGGTTGACCTTGGCGCAGACGCGCCCCATCAATACGCAAAATCCCGCAGAGGATCGGGTTGGGAGAATGAATGCAAAATCCGGAAAGTGAGAAGCGACCCTCGCTGCTATCGCGAATGACCAAGGCGGTGCTGCTGCGGCTGTATCGTTACAAGGGCTGGACGCTGGAAGGCGAAACCAGCGCGCCCGAACGCTGCGTGATTCTGGGCGCGCCGCACACCTCCAACTGGGATTTCGTGTTCTTTCTGGGGGCGACGCACAAGCTGGGGATCAAGCCTGCCTTCATGGGCAAGCATTCGCTGTTTCGCTGGCCGCTCCGGCGCTTCATGTTCGACATGGGCGGCGTGCCGGTCAATCGTTCGCGCGGCGGCAATTATGTTGAAGCCTTGGTCGAGGAATTCAGGCGCCGCAGCCAGCTGGCGCTGGTGATCGCCCCCGATGGCACCCGCAGTGCGACGGGCGGCTGGAAATCGGGTTTCTACCACATCGCCCATGGTGCCGGCGTGCCGATCGTTCCGGCATGGGTGGACAATGCCACCAAGCGCGGCGGGATCGGCCCCGCGATCAACACCACTGGCGACTATCTGGCCGATCTGAAAAAGCTGGCGGCCTATTACCTTTCGGTATTGCCCAACCACCCGCGCATTCTGGCACTGCAAGCCAGCGTTACCGCTCTGGCGGCAGGGGGCAAACATGATTGAAAGTCTGGCGATCAACCTGCTGGTCGATGCGGCGATGATGCTGGCGCTGTGGCAGGTCGCCGTATGGATTGATGATGTGTCCTTCATCGATGCGATCTGGGCTTATGGCATGGTGGCGCTGGCGCTGGTCAGCTGGCTGCAACTTGATGCGGCGGGTGCCCGCGCGGGGCTGGTGCTGGCAATGGTGGCCATCTGGGGTCTGCGGCTGGGCACTCATCTGTTGCAGCGCTGGCGGATAACGGGGGAAGACCCACGCTATGTCCGCATCCTTCGCAAACACCGCGAAACCGGCCGTTATGCAAAGGGGGCGCTGATGCTGGTGTTCGGCCCGCAGGCAGTGCTGCTGTTCCTGACCTGCCTGCCGGCCCAGATCGGTATCCTCTCGGCAGGCCATCCTGCACCGATCGGCACGCTGGCATGGGGCGGCTTTGCGCTGTGGCTGCTGGGCATGGTGTTTGAAACGGTGGGCGATGCCCAGCTCAAGGCTTTTCGCGCCGATCCCGCCAACAAGGGCAAGGTGCTGGATAGCGGGCTGTGGCGCTATACCCGCCATCCCAACTATTTCGGCGATGCCTGCGCCTGGTGGGGCATCTGGCTGGTGGCAGCACAAGGCGGCATCTGGCCTGCCCTGCTCTCGCTGCCGGGGCCGGTCTTCCTGACCTTCACGCTCAGCCGCTGGTCGGGCAAGCCGCTGCTGGAAAAGGGCCTGATGAAAAACCGACCCGGCTATGCCGAATATGTCGCGCGCACGCCGGGCTTCATCCCCTTTCTGCCAAAGCGGAGTTAGAGTCTTCTTCCGACATTCGTCGAACGACGTATATCGGGTTCGGCACCGGCCCGCTCCCCCGCCCGGCCACCCATACGGTACACTTTCGTGGGTGGCCGTGCGGCGGGTTGGCGAGTGATCTGAAATAGCATTTCGGATCAAACTCGTAGTTTTCAACCAGCCGCCGCGCGCAGCCGCGCCAGCGCCGTATCGCGCCCGATCAGTGGCAGCAGCGCGCCCATATCCGGGCCATGCTCGCGCCCGGTCAGCGCCAGTCGCAGCGGCAGGAACAGCGCCTTGCCCTTGCGCCCGGTGCTGTCCTTGAGCGCGGCGGTGAGTGCCTGCCAAGGGGTGTCACCCCAGCCCATGCTCTCCAGCGTGCCAGCGGCCTCCGTCAGAAAGGCGCGATCATCATCGCCCAGTTCCGGCGCGGCCAACGGGCCGGTCACCACCTGCCACCATTCCGCCGCCTCACCGATATGGGCCAGATTGGGCCGGATCGCATCCCACGCCGCCGCGCCCATGCCAGCGGGCAGCAGATGCGATACGCGGGCAAAGGGCAGGCGGTGGACGATCCCGGCATTGATCCGGTGCAGCTCCGCCTCGTCAAACCGGGCAGGCGCGCGGCCAAAGCGCGACAGATCAAAACTCGCGGCCAGCGCCTCCACATCCAGCGAGGGATCGACCGGATCGGAGGTGCCCAGCCGCGCCAGCAGCGCCACCAATGCCTCTGGCTCAATCCCTTCTTCGCGCAGCTGCGAGACGCCCAGCGATCCCAGCCGCTTGGACAGCTTGCCCTCGGTGCCGGTCAACAGCGCCTCATGGGCAAAGCGCGGCGGCTGAGCGCCCAGCGCGGTGAACATCTGCATCTGCGTGGCGGTGTTGGAAACGTGATCCTCACCGCGCAGCACATCGGTGACGCCCATGGCGATATCGTCGATCACCGAGGGCAGCATATAGAGCCATGATCCATCGGCGCGGCGGATCACCGGATCAGACATCTGCGCCGGATCGAAATGCTGCGGCCCGCGAATCCCGTCCACCCACTCAACCGGTTGCGCCCGGTCGAGCAGAAAGCGCCAGTGCGGCTGTTCACCCGCGGCGGCCCGCGCGGCATGGTCTTCCTCGCTCAGCGCCAGCGCCGCGCGATCATAGATCGGCGGAAGCCCACGCCCCAGCAGCACCTTGCGCTTGAGGTCCAGCTCCTGCGCGGTTTCATAGCATCGATAGACCCGCCCGGCGGCAACCAGCCGCTGAAACTCCCGCTCATACAGATCAAACCGCGCCGATTGCCGCTCTTCCCCATCCCACAGCAGCCCCAGCCAGGTGAGATCAGCCTTGATCGCGGCAACATGCTCCTCGCGGCTACGCTCCTGATCGGTATCGTCGATCCGCAACAGAAACCGCCCACCAGCCCGCTTGGCCAGCAGCCAGTTGTGCAGCGCGGTGCGGATATTGCCGACATGCAAAGTGCCGGTGGGTGACGGAGCGAAACGGGTGGTGATCATCCGCGCTCCGCTATACGCTTTTGCCGGCGAGGCAAAGCCTGTGCGGAATGCGTCCTGACCCTAGTTGCAATTCATCTGCCCGCCCGAGGGCAGGCCGATATAATAATTGTTCCGAAACCTTTGCAGCGCCGCTGCATAGTCACCGGGACACTGGGCGGCGGTGAGGCGGTTGATTGTCGAATTGATCACATTGCAACCGCTGCGCACATAATCATAGCCCAAGGCGGAGCCACTCGCACCCATCTTGATCCAGGCCTCCACCCATCTGCGGGCATTCATCATATCCTTGGTGGCCCTGTCCACGCCGTCATTCATGATCTGACTACATTGGGCATCACTGGCCCCCTGCGCTGCTGCGGATGGTGCATAGGTAGTCACGGCCGTGCTTTCCTGCCGCAGCCGCGCTTCTGCCTGCAAGCGTTCGATCCGCGCGATCTGCGCCTTCTTCTCGGCCTCCATCCGGGTGGTGGCGGCCTGATCGAAGACAGGAACATGGCGGATCACTGGCCGGGCGATGCCATAATCCTGCTGACAGACATTGTTGAAAACCAGACGCGAATCAGATTCCTCGAACCGGCCCTCCGCGATGGAACGCTGCGAGCGTTCCACCATTCCCGTAACGTCTGCCGCCATATCGGCTTCGCTGCGGCCATTCATCGCGGCGGCCTTGGCCACCATCTGCCGCGTTTCTGCGGCATCGGCACCGCCGTACATCTGGTAAAGCTTGGCGCATTCACGCGCCATGGCCGGCGTCGCATCAGACTGGGCCGCAAGTTGCGGTGCGCCGACCGTCAGCAACATGATCGCCGCAAGCGCCAAGCGCCATCCACGCATAAACAGGAGCCCTTCTCGCAAATTCCGGTGTCAGCAAACCCGGCGACCGGCGCATAATTCCCCAATTATCGCGCAAGCCACAAGGCTTCACCCATCAGATCATCGACGCGCATCAAGCCCGAAAACTGCGGGGCTGGCAAGGGTGTGGGGTGCCATCATAGCGGCAAATTATCTTGAGAAATTCGGAGTTGGGGATTGTGCAAATGATACCCGAATTCCCAAAGATTGGCGGGAAGAATAACGGGCGATGACTGCGGAGCTATCGCCACTATCCAAATGTTTGAAAGAAGTTAAGCAAGTCGTACAAATCCATACAGAATCTGCAAATATGGAGAATAGCTATGGACAGTTCGATTCCGGAAGGCGCAGTGCGACTGCTCGAACTCATCGGCAGAACCGAAGCACCCCGGGGTATGATACCTTGTTTGGCAACAATCAGACCCATTGGCCTCAGCGACTGACCAATATGACAGTGAGCGAGGTAATTGCCGCAGGTCCAACTTGGACCAAAAATTTCGGATCATCCGCAGCCGGCCGCTATCAGTTCCTCAATGCAACATTGAAGCGCCTACGCAGCACCGAAGCGCTGGATGGTAGCGAAAACTTTGGGCCGGATCTGCAAGATCGCCTCGGCTATGCCCTGCTTGACAGGCGCGGATACGAAAAATTTGCGACCGGGAAACTGTCAGTGGTGGCTTTCGGATTGGAACTGGCCAAAGAATGGGCATCGTTTCCAGTGTTACAGCCGACTCAGGGGACAAAACGCATGGTTACGCGCGGACAATCATACTACGCTGGAGATGGCCTCAATCACGCGCTGATCACACCGGAAACGGTAGAAGCGATCCTACAAGCGCATCCTTCTGACCTTGCGCTGACCGTGCTAGCCGCCATGGCTCAAACGAGCCAAGAGCCTGATTAGCCATCCCCTCACCCGCTCCGAAACGCATTGGTTATCGGATAACGCCGATCTCGCCCAAAGTTACGCGTACCCAGCTTGACCCCGGCGGGGCCTGGCGGCGTTTGTATTCGGCGATGTTGAGCAGGCGCTCGATGCGGACCACGGTATCGCGATCAAAGCCTTCGGCGGTCAGCTGATCGACGCTTTTTTCATGCTCGACCAGCCCCAGCAGGATGCCATCGAGCACCTCATAGGGCGGCAATGAATCCTGATCCTTCTGATCGGGGCGCAGTTCGGCCGATGGTGGGCGGGTGATGATCGCTTCGGGCATCACCGGGCCGTCCGGACCCAGACCGATCGCCGGCCTATGCGCGTTGCGCCAGCGGCTGATCGCGAACACGGTCATCTTGTAGGCGTCTTTCAGCGGATTATAGCCACCCGCCATATCGCCATAGATGGTGGCATAGCCGACGCTCATCTCGCTCTTGTTGCCGGTGGTCATCAGCATAGGCCCGAATTTGTTGGATAGCGCCATCAGCGTCACCCCGCGAATGCGGCTCTGCACATTCTCTTCGGTAATATCGACCGGTTGATCGGCAAAGCTGCCTTCCAGCATCACATCAAAGGCTTCCACCGCCGGGTTGATCGGGATGGTGTCATAGCGGCAGCCGATCATGCCTGCGCATTCGGTGGCCAGATCAAGGCTGAGCTGGCTGGTAAAGCGGCTGGGCAGCATCACGCACCACACCCGGTCCGGCCCCAGCGCATCGGCGGCGATGGCTGCGCAGATCGCGCTGTCGATCCCACCTGACAGCCCCAGCACCACGCCGGGAAAGCGATTGCGATCAACATAATCGCGCAGCGCCAGCACCATGGCGCAATAGATATCCTCAGGGTGGTCGGCCAGCGGAGCGATCTCACCGCGATCGCAGCGCCACCCGCGCGCGGTGCGGGTCCAGTGGGTGGTGACTTCCTGCTCCACCCAATCGCGCATCTGCACCGCCAGGCTGCCATCGCCATTGACGACGAAGCTGGCACCATCGAACACCAGCTCATCCTGCCCGCCGACGCGGTTGAGATAGGCCAGCGGCAGGCCGGTATCGACCGCACGACGCTTCGCCACGCCATCGATCCGCAGCGTATCCTTGTCGATCTCATAGGGGCTGCCGTTGATGCAGATCAGCAGCTCTGCCCCGAATTCGGCCAGGTGCCGGCAGACATCGGGATGCCAGATATCCTCGCAGATCGGCAGACCGATCATTACCCCCCGGAACACGATCGGTTCTGGCAGCGGGCCGGGCTGGAACAGCCGCATCTCGTCAAAAGTGCCGTAATTGGGCAGCTCATGCTTGAAACGCACCGCTGCCACCTTGCCGCCATCGAGCAAGGCGACGCCATTGTGCAGATTGCCATCGCGCACGAATACGCTGCCAACCAGCATCGCCGGGCCGCCATCCGCCGTCACCATGGCCATGGCCTCCAGCTCGGCCGCTGCGCGTTCGATCAGCGCGGGCTTGAGCACCAGATCCTCGGGCGGATAGCCGATCAGCTGCATTTCCGGGAACACGATCATATCCGCCCCCGCCCCGCGCGCCCGTTCGCGCGCGGCCAGCATTGCCGCGGCATTACCGGCAATGTCTCCGACCGATTGATTGAGCTGGGCGAGAGTGATGTTGAGACGATCGACCATCCCGCTTCCCTAGGCGGCAAACACGCGCTAGCCAAGGCGGATGATAAAGGATGCAGAACTGGAAGCCGCTCTCGCCGATGCCAATCTGCCGGGAGCCGTCGCAATCATCTCCGGACCGGAAGGCTTGCGCTATTCGCGTGCCTTTGGCGTCGCCGATGTCGGCAGCGGGGTGCCAATGGCCGAGGATACGCTGTGCCAGATCGCTTCGATGACCAAGGCGCTGGTCTCGGTCGGGGCGATGCAGCTGGTTGAACAGGGACGGCTCAGCCTGGATGGTGATATTGGCGCGGTGCTGCCCGAACTGGCCAATCCGCAGGTGCTGACCGGCTATGATGCCGATGGCAAACCGCAGACCCGGCCGGCCGCGCGCCCGCTGACGCTGCGGCACCTGCTCACGCATACATCAGGCTTTGGCTATCCCTTCGTGCAGACCGAAGTGCTGCGTTATTGCGAGGCGACCGGCCTGCCCCCGATTGTCGCGCTGAGCACGCTGAAAATGCCGCTGATGTTCGATCCGGGCGAGCGCTGGGAATATGGCATCTCGATCGACTGGATCGGGCTGGCGATCGAAGCGGTAACCGGGCAGCGGCTGGGAGATTACCTGACCCAGCATGTCTTCGCCCCGCTGGGGATGAACGCCACCGCTTTCCGTCCCACACTGCCTGAAGGTGCGGCAAAGGTGCATGTCCGTACCGACGATGGCGGACTTGCCGCAATCCCGGTCTATCTGGGCACCGGCGAGTTTGACATGGGCGGCGGCGGGTTGACCTCCACCGCGCCGGATTATGCCCGCTTCCTGCAAATGATGCTCAATCAGGGCGCGCTGGATGGCGCGCGCATCCTCTCACCGGAAAGCGTGGCTGAAATGAGCCGCAATCAGGTCGCGCCGCTGCGCGCCGGGGCCATGGGCAGCGCCATGCCCAATCTCGCCCAGCCCTATGACACTTTCCCGGATCAGCATACCGGCTGGGGACTGGGTTTCCTGATCAACCCGGAGCAAGGCCCCGCAGGCCGTTCTCCGGGCAGTCTGGCCTGGGCGGGAATCTTCAATTCCTATTACTGGATCGATCCGGTGAAGAATGTCGCCGGGGTGTTCATCAGCCAGCTTTCCCCCTTCGGCGATCCCGGCGCGCTGAGCGCCTTCGCGGCGCTGGAGCGGATGGCCTATGCGTAAACAGGTGATCGCTGCCCATTAGACGGAGCCCGAAATGCTTGTCCCCTTGATGGCCGCCGCCGCTCTCGCGCAAGGGCAGTTTCCGATGACATGGGCACAGTTCTCTCGATATGGTGAACTCAGCCATGTCCGGGAGACCATTGAAATCGCCAGCGGTGATCGGAAAGGGGCCGACGCGTTCCAATACGAACTTCGATACACCAGGATCGAGCTTGACGTTGTGGTCAAAACCGCGCGGGCTAGCAGCATCGATTGTCCGGCAATTCAACCGATGATTGCCAGCATGTCGACAATTCCAATGCCAAGACCGGCACCATACGGCATTCCTGATAGCGATTCCGCAATCGTACTTGATGGCACAAGCTATGCGCTGACCGCTCCATCAAACTATTCGAATGGCGAAATCACGATCACCTCAAATGTCGGCTCCCCGCTCGCCGCTTGGGTGGACAATGCCTTCGCGCGTCTCAAGGAATGCTGGCGGCCAGAACCGCGCTCCTGAAGCCGGTCTGACGCCTCAAAACACCCGCGTCAGCAGATAGAACGCCGCGCCCACGGCGGCGCTGGCGGGGATGGTGATGAACCAGGCGATCACCACCCGGCTGGCAACGCTCCAGCGCACCGCGCTGGCGCGGCGGGCGGCACCGGTGCCGACGACGCTGCCAGTGATGGCGTGGGTGGTGGACACCGGGATGCCCATCGCACTGGCCCCGAACACCACCACCGAACCAGCGGTAGAGGCGCAAAAGCCGCTGTGATGATCCAGCTTGGTCAGCTTGCTACCCATAGTCTTGATGATCCGCCAGCCGCCCGACATGGTGCCAAGCGCGATCGCCATATAGCATGACAGCACCACCCATTCGGGCACATGGAAATCGCCCTTCAGATAGCCGGTTGAATAAAGCAGCACGGTGATGATCCCCATCGTTTTCTGGGCATCATTGCCGCCGTGGCTGATTGAATAGGCGGCAGCGGAAAACAGGTGCATCCCTTTGAAGATGCCTTCTGCCGAACGCGGCTGAAACCCGCGGAACAGCCAACTGGTCAGCAGCATCAGCAGCATGGCGATGACAAAGCCGATCATCGGCGAGAGGAAGATCGCCCACATTGTCTTGACCGTGCCGGAGGATTCAACCGCACCGAACCCGGCATGGGCCATGCCCGCGCCCAGCAGCCCGCCGATCAACGCGTGGCTGGAGCTTGACGGGATGCCCTTGATCCAGGTCAGCACGTTCCAGAACATCGCCCCGATCAGCGCGCCGAACACCACGGCAGGCGTCACCACATCCTTGTCGATGATGCCCTTGCCCACGGTTTCCGCCACATGCAGCCCGACCAGCCAATAGGCGGCGAAATTGCCGAAGGCGGCGAACAGCACCGCCATTGCCGGGGAAAGCAGCCGGGTGGTTACCACCGTGGCGATGGCATTGGCAGCGTCGTGCAACCCGTTGAGAAAATCAAAGGCCAACGCCAGCACGATCAGCGCGACCAGCAGCGGAAAGGCAAGGCTGTGCATGGCGCGAAGGCTCCCGGTCAGGCGTGATCGATGACGAGGCCGTCGATCTCGTTGGCGACGTCCTCGAAACGATCAACGATCCGCTCCAGATGCTTGAACAGCTCCTGCCGGATGACGAAGTGCAGCGGATCCTTCTTGCCGCTTTCCTTGAACAGCCGTTTCAGCCCTGCATTGTGGATTTCATCGGCATGGCCTTCCATCCGCACCAGCCGCTCGGTCAGCTCGTGCAGCCGCGCGCCATTGTCGGCAATCTTGCGCAGGAGCGGAATCGCCTCTGCCGTCAGCCGCGCGGCATCGACGATGATCGCCGCCATATCGCGCATTTCGGGCTCGAATTCGGTGACTTCATACAGATCGACCGCACCGGCGGTTTTCTGCATTTCATCGATGGCGTCATCCATCGCCGCAATCAGGCTGGTGATGGCACCGCGATCAAACGGGGTCAGGAAGGTGCGACGCACCGATTGCAGCACTTCGCGGGTGATATTGTCGGCATCATGCTCGCGCTCTTCGATCTCGCGGATATGCGCGGCCTTGTCCTCGCCGCCCTGCAACAGCCGCGCCAGCGCATCGGCCCCGGCCACCAGCGTAGAGGCATGGGCCTCGAACTGTTCAAAGAAATTGCCCTGGGTGGGCATCAGTTTCTGGAACCATGCAAACATGGTGTTTACCCCTGTCTTGTCGGCAACCGTTTCTATCAGGCGCATCCGCTGCGTGGCGGCGCGAAATTCGCGGGCGCCGAAGCTGCGGATAAGCGCACGCAAATCTTCCTCGTCAACAGCCTCTGCTGCATCGGCCAATGAGAACCACCGCCGCTCACGCTCATGCTGTTCGCGCCATTGGTCCAGCTCTTCGGTGACCGCAAGCGGAAACACCGCGACATCGGCCAGAACCGCCGCGCCGGACGGGCGCTTCTTGCGATA
>JBGAIR010000067.1:0-9974 GCA_044225335.1 Novosphingobium sp.
AGCCGTCCAGCACTGTGATGATCTATGCCACTGCATCGCGCGGTTTCCGTCCGGGTGGCATCAATCGCCGTGCTGACGTTGCGCCCTATGCACCGGATTATCTGCAGAATTACGAATTGGGTTGGAAAACGACGCTGATGCCGGGTCTGCGTCTGAACGGTGCTGTGTATATGCAGAACTGGAACAGCTTCCAGTTTTCCTATCTAGGGGCCAACAGCTTCACCGAAATCCACAATGGTCCCAACGCCCGGATCAAGGGTGTCGAGGTAGACCTTGGCTACAACAATGGCGGATTTGCTTTGAATGTTGCTGGTTCTTACACTGACGCCAAGACTTTGAAAAACCTTTGTATTATTGATGATCCGACTTATGTTTGCACCGGCGCAGGGAACATGATCTCGGCACCCAAGGGTACGCGTCTGCCGATTACGCCAAAGTGGAAACTGTCGGGCACAGCGCGCTATACGGCGGATATGGGTTCAACCAAGCCTTATGGACAGATCAACGTTGCCTATCAGAGCAAGGCTTCATCAGATATCCGTACCGCAGTGTTTGAGACTTTCTCGGGCAATGTCATCAATCCTGCGGCAATTCTGGGCGATCTCCGGCCTTTTGCCAGTGTCAATCTGGCGATCGGGGCCGATTTCGGGCAGTTCAACCTCGAGGCGTTCGTTTCCAACGTATTTGATGAACGCGGCCAGATTTCGCGGTTTGAGCAATGCGGATCTTGCGGTCAGCGGCCCTATATCGTGCCGACCCAGCCGCGCACCATCGGGCTGCGCGCCGGGACCAAGTTCTGATCTGATTGCGATGATCGGATAGTGGGTGATCGCCCCGTTCCCGAAAGGGAGCGGGGCGTTTCCCGTTCTACACTATCTCAGCCAGCGCGGTGCGCAGCGTGGAGTAGTGGGAAAGGCCGGGGAACAGGCGCAGCTCGCCCGTGTGAGGCAGGGCGCTGGCCAGCGCCCTAGCCATCGCTGGTGGTGTCCAGTTATCGGCATCGCCCTGCCAGATCATCACCGGCTGCGAGATTTGGCGCAGCAGCTCTCGCCAGTCGTCAACATAGGCGCTGGCATCGCGGGCGAAGCCGTGTGGCTGTTGGCCGAGCCCGCCTTGCAGCACGGTCAGCATGCCGCTGCGAAACGCTGCATCGCGCGCCAGTGCAATATCGGCTCCGCGCGCACTGGCGAACAGCCGGTCAAACAGAAAGCCGGGCGCGGCCCGCGCGCACCAGCTTTGGCAACGGGTGGCAAAGCGGAACAAGCGCGGTTTTGACATCGCCATGCGGAATAAAGGCCCGCCCGCCATATCGCCCAGAAAATCCCCCAGTTGCAGCGGTGCGGCTGGGGAGATCAGGTGGATATGCGCGATGCGATCCCCCGCCAGCGCGGCGACGCGCAATGCGGTAAAGGCACCCAATGAAAAGCCGATCAGGGTTGTGTTCTGCGGACAGGCAGCCGCCAGCGCGGCGATGGTGCAATCGGCGCTGTTGCAATCGGGCGTCCATGCCTTGGCATCGGCGGGTGCGTTCAGCCCCCATTCGCCGGGGCCGCCCGGCATTCCGTGAAAATAGACCAGCGAGGGCGCACCTGCGCTCATCCGGCCAACTGCTGCACCAACGCCCGCGCCGCGGCGTCTACCTCTACCCAGGTGACTTCAAAGCCTGCCTCATCGCCAGACCAAGGGTCGGCGACATCCTGCCCTGCGCGATCCGGCAGCAGATCCAGCAGCAGCCCGAGATGCGCCAAGTGACCGGGCGGGGCAATGCGCCGCAGATTGGCAAGATTGCTGCTGTCGAGCGCAAATATATGTGTGAAGGCGGCGAAATCACCGGGCTTTGCCTGCCTGCCGCGATAGGCGGAAATATCCGCGCCATGCCGCGCGGCGGTGCGGATTGCGCGCGGATCGGGTGGTTCGCCGATGTGATAATCGGCAGTTCCGGCGGAATCCGCCACGACTTCCAGCCCGGCCCGCTCAGCTTCGGCGCGAAACGCCGCTTCGGCCAGGGGCGACCGGCAGATATTGCCCAGACAGACGAACAGCACCGCTGCCTGCGTCACTGCGGGTCACCATCGCGCTCCAGGCGGAAGGCCGCGCGCAGGTAATCTTCGGCGGCGGCCTTCAGCTGGGGCTCCTTGGCAAAGGCTTCCGCCGGTAGCGGCGCCATCCCCAGCGCCTCCAGCAATGTCCACAGCGCAAACTTGCGGCCCGGTTCACGCTCCACGCCAAACGCGATCCTGATCCGTTCGACGCCGCGATCAAATTCCGCTTCGGTCAGGCTGGCAGGATCGTCGCCGCCGAAGAAATGGGTGATCAGCGAATCCAGCTCCATCGGGGCTAGCCCAACCAGCCCAAAGCCTGCGCACTCCACAGCAAGGCAGCACCCAGCCCGCCCGCCAGCAGATAGCCGCTCCAGCCGCGTGCGGCGCTGCGCCGCTCCCACATCAGCGGCACATCGGGCAAGGGCGGCGCTTCTGGCGCACCGCCGCGCGCGGGGAATTTTTCTTCGATGCGGCGAACCAGATCGGGCAGGCGCAGCAGGGTTTGCGCATCTTCGCGCAGGCGATCGGCAATCGCGGCCTCGGGGCCAAGCTCGTCGCGAATCCATGCCTTCACGAACGGCCCGGAAATATCCCACATGTTGATCTGCGGATACAGCTGCGTCGCCAGCCCTTCCACCATCACCATGGTCTTTTGCAGCAGCAGCAGATGCGGCTGGGTCTGCATGTCGAAATCGTGGGTAATCGCAAACAACCCGTCCAGCATCTGCCCCACGGAAAGCTCGCTGACCGGGCGGCCGCGCATGGGTTCGCCCACGGCGCGCAGCGCGGTCGCGAATTCGGCAACCGAGTGATAGGATGGCACATATTGCGCCTCGAAATGGATTTCGGCGACGCGGGTGTAGTTGCCGGTGGTCAGCCCATAGAGGATTTCCGCCAGCCAGACGCGGGCGCGGCGGTCAATCCGGCCCATGATCCCGAAATCAATCGCGGCAATGGTGCCATCGCCCTGCACGAAGAGATTGCCCTGATGCATATCGGCATGGAAATAGCCATGGCTGATTGCCTGGGTGAGAAAGCCCAGCACCAGCCGCCGGGCAAGTTCCGGCAGATCGTGGCCGGCGGCGGCAAGTGCGGCGGTGTCGCTGATCTTGGTGCCATCGATCCAGTCGATGGTCATGACCCGGCCATTGGTGCGATCCCAATCGACCGCAGGCACACGAAAGCCTTCGAACCCCTGCATCGCTTCCGCCAGTTCAGAAGCAGAGGCAGCTTCGCGGCGCAGATCGAGCTCGCGCGCGGTCCAGCGCTTGAAATTGGCAATGGTCAGGCGTGGGCGCAGCCGCGCCGCTTCGCCGCCCAGTGCCTCAAGATGGGCGGCGGCCCATTCATAGGTGGCTATATCGCGCGCCAGCTTTTCACGGATGCCCGGGCGCAGTACCTTCACCGCTACGGTCTTGCCCTCGGTGGTGACGGCGCGGTGAACCTGCGCGATCGATGCCGCACCGACCGGCTGTTCCTCTATGCTGGCGAACAGCTCAGCCAGCGGTTTGCCAAAGCTTGATTCGATCTGGCGACGGATCTCGGCAAAGGGCACCGGCGGCAGGCTGTCCTGCAGGCTGAGCAGGTTCTGCGCGGCTTCGCCGCCAACCAGATCGGGGCGGGTGGCCAGTGCCTGCCCGAGCTTGATCGCAGCCGGGCCGATTGCCTGAAACGCCCCCGCGTAGTCCGGTTGACGCGGCTGGAAGGTTCCCAGCCGGGCGATCCGGCACAGGCGGCGCACCGGAGCAGGCGTATTCGGATCGCCTTCAATCCCGCGCAGCGCGCCGTGCCGGGCCAGCACCCGGCCCCAGCGCAGCAGGCGCAGCAGATGGGTGGTCGGGTGGGTCATGCCAGAACGGTACGCAAACCGGGGTTCATCACACCTTCCACCCGGAATGGATCGCCACCAGCCCGCCCAGGATCGGCTCGACGCGGGTGCGGTTGAAACCGGCGGCGCGGATCATCTTTTCGAATTCCGGCATGGTCGGGAACCGCCGGATCGATTCGATCAGATAGCGATAGCTGTCAGCATCACCGGCAATCGCCTGGCCGATCTTCGGCACCAGCCGGTGAGAATAGAGATCGTATGCTTCCTTGAATCCGGGCCATTCGGTGGTGGAGAATTCCAGGCAGAAGAACCGGCCACCATGCTTCAGCACGCGGTGCGCCTCGGCCAGAGCGCGGTCGATCCGGGTGACATTGCGGATGCCAAAGGCGATCGTGTAGCCATCGAAGAACCGATCCGGAAAACTCAGTTCCTCGGCATTCTGGCGCGACCAGACCAGGCTGTCGATCCCGCGTTCCATCGCCCGTTCGATGCCAACGTCCAGCATGTCCTGATTGATATCGGATACGGTGATCGCCGCCCCGCGCGCGGCCATGCGAAAGGCGATGTCGCCGGTGCCGCCAGCCATATCGAGAATCGCCTCACCCGGTTGCGGCTTCACGCGCCGGACGAAGCGATCCTTCCACAACCGGTGCATCCCGCCCGACATGGCATCGTTCATGATGTCATATTTGCGGGCGACATTGGAAAAGACCGCGCCAACGCGCTGGGTCTTTTCCTCGGGGCTGACCTCTTCGTAGCCGAAAGAAACCTGTTCGCTCATGTCGCGCGCCTTAGCCGCAAGCGCTGCGCCGTGCCAGCGAAAGCGTGCGGTATCGCGCGGGATATTCAGCCTTGTGCCGCTGGCGGTGCAAACATGTATGGTGCCACATGCGACAGGAAGTGCATCTTGCCGATTTCCACGCCCTGCGCGCGCAGAATCGCATAGGCCGTGGTCGCGTGAAAATAGAAATTGGGCAGGCCAAAGCCGCACAGATATGTCTGCCCGTCAAAGCGCAGGCCGCTGCCATTGGGAAAGGTCATCACCACTTCCTTGCCAAGCCCGGAATCATAGGCTGCGGGATCGATCGATTGCAGAAAGGCGATGGTCTTGTCGCAGCGCGCCTTCAGTTCGGCAAAGCTGGCCTCGGTGTCGGGCATGGCGGGTGCTTCCTGTCCGGTCAGCCGAGCGCCGATTCCTTTGGCTGCGTCCGATGCCATCTGATACTGCCGGGGCAGGGGATGCATATCGGGCGCCAGCCGTGCCGCCATCAGTTCCGCTTCGGGCTTTTGCGCGGCTGCCAGATCCAGCCAGTTGCGCATATTGGTCAGCATATCGGTCAGTGCGGGGATGGAGGCGTGATAGGCAGACAGGGTCATCGTATTTCTCCCGGGAGTACATCGTTCGTAACAGGCTAGGTTCGCATCAGGCTAGCGGTTCGGAATTTAAGTTTCAATTCGAAACTTTCAACCGGGCGGTGCGGTGGACAATCCGGATCATGCGCTTTACCCCGCTGCCATGCCAGAGCTTCCCGAAGTCGAAACCACCGTGCGCGGATTGGCGCAATGCCTTGAGGGGCGGCGGCTGACCCGCGTGGAAACCCGCCGGGCCGATTTGCGGCGGCCCTTTCCCGCTGATCTTGTTCAGCTGCTGACCGGCGCGGCCGTGACAGGTCTGGGCCGCCGTGCCAAATATGGGCTGATTCATACCGATCGCGGGCACAGCATGGTGTTTCATCTCGGCATGTCGGGGCGCTGGCGGATCGAGCCTGATTCGCTGGGTGCGCATGATCATTTGGTGCTGGAAACCGATGCCGGAGCGCGGCTGGCATTGTGCGATCCGCGCCGTTTCGGCTCGGTCGATTTGCTCGCCAGTGCCGCGCTGGATCAATGGCCCGCCTTTGCCGCGCTGGGGCCGGAGCCTTTGGGTGATGATCTCGATGCGGCCTATCTTGCCGCCGTGCTGAGCGGGCGCAGTGCCTCGATCAAGGCGATGTTGCTCGATCAGCGGATCGTTGCTGGCCTTGGCAATATCTATGTTTGCGAAGCGCTCTATCGCGCCGGGATCGATCCGCAGCGCGCGGCAGGCGCAGTCTCGCGCCCGGCGCTGGGGCGGCTGGTGCCCGCGATCAAGGCTGTGATTGCAGAGGCTATCGAGGCCGGCGGATCAACCCTGCGTGATTATGCCAGGCCCGATGGCGAACTGGGCTATTTCTCGAAGAATTTTGACGTATATGACCGCGAAGGTCAGCCCTGTCGCCGCTGCACCGGTAAGGTGCGGCGGATTGTGCAGGGCGGGCGCAGCAGCTGGTATTGTTCGAAATGCCAGAAATAGCGCGGATCGCTTGACCTTTCGGGCGCTGCTCGTTAAGGGCCGCGCTTCCTGCGGGGACGGCTTCAGTCGATTCTCCCGCTTTTGCACGAGATTCAACGAATATGGCTGCGATATTGCAGCCGGATGAAGGACGAACATGGCCAATACGCCGCAAGCCAAGAAGCGCATCCGCCGCAATGAACGCCGGGCCGAAATCAACGGTAACCGCATCAGCCGTATCCGTACCTTTGTGAAGAAGGTGGAAGGCGCGGTTGCCGGTGGTGACAAGGCCGCTGCTGCGGAAGCGCTGAAGGCTGCGCAGCCGGAACTGGCGCGCGGCGTTGCGCGCGGCGTGCTGCACAAGAACACCGCTGCGCGGAAGCTGTCGCGGCTGGTCAAGGCGGTCAACGCCCTCTGATTCGCGACAGGTGATTCGCCAGCCGGTCGATCCGGCGCGGCGAATCCGGCACGAAAACAGAACAAGGCCGACGGAACTTCCGTCGGCCTTTTTTCGTTCTCGATTGCGGCTGCACTGCTGCAACGCGGTAAGGTTAAGGAATCCCACGATTCGGAGCATGGCATTCGGCTGGCCTTGTTTGAAAATTCATAGAAATCAGTAGCCTGATCGGGGCCTGAGCATTTTTTGGCGGTATGGTTGAGTCAAGGGCATTTATTTCACTTTTTTTACGGCATTCGCCTTGCCCTGCGCCGTCACTGGTCCATAAAAACGCAACTGTCTGAGGGCCACTTCGGTCCGGGGCATCACAACACAAATTGAAAAGGTTGCCGACATCGGGCGGTCGGCATGAATTGTTTGTGAGACACGGCTTTGCTGTGCCTTCACAAACGGGCTGTGGTTTTATTTTCGGGGGCGTACCGGGTGACTGGGACGAATTTTGGCGGACAACGTAACGGACTGGTAGCGGGTAATGCTGTTGGCAGCAGCACAGCCGCAAGCAACAGGACTGACGCAGAGCGCATGAAAGACGAACAGGACGCGCTCGATCTGGCAGCAGACTGGGCTGATATCAGCCAGGGTCTGCGCAAGGATCTGGGCCAGCAGTTGCACAGCCAGTGGATCAAGCCGATTCAGCTGGGCAGCATCTGCAAGGAAACCGGAACGCTGGACCTGTTCCTGCCGACGGAGTTTTCGGCCAACTGGGTCTCGGATCGGTTCGCCGATCGGCTTTCGCTCGCCTGGAAGATCGCCCGGCCCGATATCCGCAACGTGCGTATTTCGGTATTGCCGGGCCGCCGCGCCTTGCAGGGTTTGCGGATCGGCCGTGAAGACAGCGCGCGTCGTGCGGTCAATGATGGTGCAGCGATGCAGCCCGGCGATGCGCTGGGCATGGGCGCGGCAGAGCTGGGCACGCTGGGGCAGGGCTCGATTGGCCTTGATCCCTCGCTGACATTCGCCACCTTTGTCACGGGTGCGGCCAATATTCTGGCATCGAATGCGGCGCAGCGCATGGCTGCGCTGGAAACCCCGCAATTCGCACCGCTCTATCTCAAGGCGGCAACCGGGCAGGGCAAGACCCATTTGTTGCATGCCATCGGTCATGCCTATCTGGGCAACCATCCCCGCGCGCGGATCTTCTCGTGCTCGGCCGAGCGCTTCATGGTCGAATTCGTGCAGGCGCTGCGCCAAAACCAGACCATCGAGTTCAAGGCCCGGCTGCGCGGCTTCGATCTGCTGCTGGTGGATGATATCCAGTTCATCATCGGCAAGGCTTCGGCGCAGGAAGAGCTGCTTTACACGATCGACGCGCTGTTGGCCGAAGGCAAGCGATTGGTGTTCGCCGCCGATCGCGCCCCGCAGGCGCTGGACGGCGTTGAGCAGCGCCTGCTTTCGCGCCTGTCGATGGGGCTGGTGGCGGATATCCAGCCTGCCGATATCGAACTGCGCCGGGCCATTCTGGAGCACCGGTTGCAGCGGTTTTCGCCAACCCATGTCCCGGCGGACGTGGTCGAGTTTCTGGCCCGCACGATCAATCGCAACGTGCGTGAGCTGGTCGGCGGGCTCAACAAGCTGATCGCCTATGCCCAGCTGACCGGGCAGGCGGTTTCGCTGCAACTGGCCGAAGAACAGCTGACCGATATTCTCTCGGCCAATCGTCGCCGGATCACCATCGACGAGATCCAGCGCACGGTCTGCCAGTTCTATCGGGTTGATCGCACGGAAATGGCCAGCAAACGCCGCGCCCGCGCGGTGGTGCGCCCGCGTCAGGTGGCGATGTATCTGGCCAAGGTGCTGACGCCGCGCAGCTATCCCGAAATCGGCCGCAAGTTTGGCGGGCGCGACCATTCGACCGTGATTCACGCGGTGCGACTGATCGAAGACCTGCGTACGCGCGATGCCGATATGGATGGCGATGTGCGCAGCCTGCTGCGCCAGCTGGAAAGCTGAGGTCTGGCTGGTTCTGGCGTTCGGTTGATTCTGGCCTTGGGTTGATCCTAGCCCAGAACCGCTTTCACGCCATCGATCACATACTGCGCGGCGAGCGCTGCCAGCAATACGCCAAGCAGTCGGGTGATCACCGCTTCGACATTGCTGCCCAGCATCCGCATCAACGGGCCAGCAGCGGCGAGCGCGCCAAAGGTCAGCACCAGTACCGCCAGCATCGCTGCCAGAATGGTCAGCGTCTGTTCGGTGCCTTCGGCGCGGGCCATCAGCAGCATGATGGTGGCGATCGATCCCGGTCCGGCGATCATCGGCATGGCCATGGGGAACACGGAAACATCGTCCACTTCCGGGGTCTGGGCATTGTGTGCCTTGACCTTTTCCGCGCGTTCTTCACGCCGCTGGGTGCGCTTTTCGAACACCATATCCATCGCGATCACGAACAGCATGATTCCGCCGGCCAGGCGGAAACTGTTCAGTTCGATATGCAGCGCGCCCAGCAGCTGTTCGCCGAATAGCGCGAAGACGATCAGGATCAGCGCGGCGATGATGCAGGCACGCGCCGCCATCACCACTGCCTGCCGCTGGCTGGCTCCGGATACCAGCCCGGCATAGATCGGCGCGCAGCCGGGCGGATCAATCACCACGAACAGGGTGACGAAAGCGGAGAGGAAAAGTTCGGTCATGGATGCCTTGTCAGTTGCCTGAAGGGGCGATGCTCTCATCAAGCACGATGTCATGGCTCTTGCCATTCCAAAGCTGCACCACGATGCGCCTGCTGCCATCAGGCTGAACAGTGGAAGACCATTGCAGCGTCTGGTCGCGCGCTACGCCCTGTTTCATGTCGGCACCGACCAGCGGGGCCGCGATGGGTACGCCGGGCTTGCCGCCACATTCGGCGGTACGTGCCGCGATCATTTCGGGTGCGGTCAGCGGCATTGGCAGCGCATCGCCCGAATCCAGCAACCAGCGGTAGCGGCCATCCTTTTGCCTGACCCAGACGGTGGTAAAATAGCCGGTGCTGCCGTCGGGCGCCTGCCACGCGCCATGAGACACTGCCGCTGAACCATCGCAGCTCGACCAGATTTGATGGGGTTGCCATTTTACGGCGGCGGGCGGATCGGCCCGGCCCTTCAGCCAGTCTGCCGCCTTCACGCGCAGCGGTTCGAACATTTCGGCATCAGGCGCTGCGGTGGCGCGAAATGCGGTCCACTGCCCTTTTTCCTGCGCCAGCCGGGCGAAGGCGAGTTCCGCAGTTACCACGGCGCTGGGATTGGCGACGGCGCGCAATGGCGGGCCACGATCCGGACCAGGGCCGCCTGCGCAGGCGGCGAGAGCAAGCATCGGGGCGATGATCAGGGCGGTGCGCGTCATGCGCACCATCCTAGAGCG
>JBGAIR010000068.1:0-9944 GCA_044225335.1 Novosphingobium sp.
CTATGGCGGCTATGCGGCAATGTGGGGGATAGCCAAGGATCCTGATCTTTATCGCTGCGCCATTTCGATTGCCGGGGTTGCCAATCTTCGCCGAGAGGTCAACGATTTCGGGCAAGCCCTCAAGGGCGGGCTCTATCGTGACGAATGGAAACGGATGGCGCCGGATTTTGCAGCAGTTTCGCCAATCAATGCAATTGCCAGGATCAAGGCGCCGCTGCTGCTGATCCATGGCAAGAAGGACATCACGGTCGATTTCTCCCAATCGACCAGCATGTACAACCGAATGCGCGATGCCGGAAAAACCGTGGAATTCGTGCCGCTGGATGAAGCCGATCACTACTACACGCGGGAAGCGGACCGGATCGTGCTGCTGCGATCAATCGAGGCATTCCTGCAGAAACACAATCCGCCCGATCCCAGCCCGGCAGCGACAACCGCTCACTGATCAAGACGATTCCGCGACCTCAATTGGCCGCAAACGGATCACCATAACCGGTTGCATAATGCGCCATCGCCATGGTGGTGTACTGTGCGTTGACGCGGATGCAGCTGGGGAAGACGCTGGCGTCGGTCACCAGCACGTTTTCCGCGCCATGCAGGCGGCAATGCGGATCGACCACGCCTTCGTTCGGGTCTTCATGCATCGGGTTTCCGCCCTGTGGGTGCGAGCTGGACAGGGTGATGTCATCCGCCTCCTTCACGGCATGGTCAAAGAAGGCATCGATATCGTCACCCGGTTTCAGCACCTGTCCCTTCATCAGCGCCGGATAGACTTCCAGCGCCCCGCCGGCGAAATGCACCTTGGCCAGCGTTGCCGCGGCGCGGCGGATCAGGTGGATATCGTCCAGCGTCAGCTTCACATCCAGCTTGCCGCCCACCAGATTGCCGCGCCGGTCCGCCGGGAACAGGATTCCCGCCGAACAGACCCGGCCATAGGCGCGCATCCGCTGATCCATGTCCTCGAACCAGCCGGGCATCATCGAGGCCATCGAGCTGGGCGGCTGAAAATGGCTTTCCAGCAGGAACTGGCCGCAATCGACCACGCTGGTCATCTGATCCTCGTTCCACGCGGGCGGCTTGCCCTCTGGCATCAGCGCGATGATCGGCGAGGCGACATTGAGCGAGATCTGCCGCCCGGTGCCGGCAATTCCGCTGCGATCAAGCAGCAGCGAAGAGGCGATGGTGCCCGCCGCCACCACCACACCCTTGCGTGCGGTGATGACATGCGGAACGCCATCCTCGTCGATCACCTGCACCCCGGTGGCACGGCGCTTGCCATTGGTGCCGCGCGCCCAGATGATCCGCTCTACCTTGGTTTCCGGCAATACCCGCGCGCCAAGACGGCAGGCCCAGGGCAGATAGCTCTGCGCCATGCCCAGCTTGCGGCCATAGGGGCAGCCGGTGTTGCAATAGCCGCAATAGGCACAGGCAGAGCTGGTTCCCGGCGGACCGAAATTCTTGGTGAACCAGCCCGATTTGGCCGCTGCGAACCAGGGATCGCTGGTGGTTCCAGCAAAGGCCGCCCAGGCGTTGCGCAGGTGGGTGCCATTGGTCACCCCGGATCGCGGCTCTGCCTCGCCCAGCTGCAATTCGCTGCCGATGGTATCATAGCATTGGATAAAGCGCGCCTCGTCAACCGGCGCGCCGATGCTGCGCCATTTGGCGAAGACATCGGCCGCCATCGGGTGGCTCAGCCGGTCGCCCTTCATGCGCAGGCAGATACCGTTGTTGATGGTCGGCGAACCGCCGACATTGCGGCCCTGAAAGATGATGAAATCATTGTCGCGGGTCGATTGCAGCGCGCCATGCTTGAACAGCCGGGCGACCATGCGGCGTTCCTCATGCGTAATATCCGGTGAAGGATAGAACGGCCCCGCCTCGACAATCAGCACCTTGTGCCCCTGCTTGACCAGATTATGCGCCGCCACCGCCCCGCCCGATCCGGAGCCGACCACGATCACATCAATATCCTGCGGCACCTGCGCGATTTTCAGCACATGGGCATGATCGATCTCGCGCCCGTCAACGCGTTCCAGCTTTACATCACCGGGGCCGCGCTGGCGGAATTTGGGCAGGGTAAAGCCGATCTGCCTGAGGACCGGATTGTCCTTGTTCGCGCTTTGCCCGCCATCGGTATTGGTGTGACCGATCGGATCGATCCAATGTCCGTAATAACCGAAATAGACGATCGAGCGCAGCTTCGCCATGTCCTGAAAAGCATCGAACTGGGTGTCGCGCATGCGGTGCTCGATCCGCTCGCGCCGTTCCGCCACTGACAGTTCGTTGAAGAACGGACCCATCGCCAGCTCGGCCAGTCGCAGCGACCAGCTGATCTCATCCGCCTTGGTGCCGCCGATCATGGCGAACAGGCTCTGGATATTGTCCACCACCTGATCGATCGGAATCGCCATTTCCTCAAACCCGTCAAACAGGGCCTCGGCCAGCGACTTCAGGAAACGCAGTTGCAGATGATCGAAAGGCAGTTGCACGGTCTTCTCCCGGATCCGGATGGGATTGGTGGCACGACCGTTTGTTGTTTTTCAAAGCCATAGATGCGCCCCGGCAAAATGCCAAGCGGCCTTTTCCTGCCGCGCGGTTTCTGCGATGAGAGCGGCGATGCGCCCTGCCCTGAACAGCCCGAAAACAATGCTCCGCCTGTCGCCGCTGCTGCTGCTGGCACTGCTGCCCACCCCGCTCAACGCGCGTGACAATCTGGGCATGTTCGCAAGCTGGGCAGCGTTTCGCGATCCCGGTGTGCCGCGTTGCTATGCCATCGCCATGGCCGAACCTTCGACCATGCAGCGCGATTATCAGCCCTATGCCGATGTCGCGATCTGGCCGAAGCGCGGAGTGCGCGGGCAAGTGCATTTCCGCCTGTCGCGGCGCCTGGCCAGCAACGCCCGGATCGTGCTGACGGTCGGTTCGCAAAGCATGGTGCTGGCGGGCGGCGGCGGCGATGTCTGGGCCGCGGATGCGCGGATGGATGCCGCTATCGTCGCCGCGATGCGTTCCGCCAGCGAAATGGTGGTCAGCGCCCGCGATGCCAGCGGCCGGGGCTTTTCCAACACCTGGCAGCTGCAAGGTGCCGCAACCGCCATCGATGCCGCGCAAATCGGCTGTGCAGGGTTGCGATAGCTTTTTCGCTTCGCAGCACCTATAGGCCCGCCCATGCCCGACACTGCCCTTATGCCCATTCCGGGCCAGATTGATCCCGTTCCCGTTGCGCGCGATATCACCCCGCGTGCCGATGGGCGTGTCGATCTGATGGGTCTGCCGCGCCAGCGGATCGCCGAATTATTCGCCGCTGCCGGACTGGATGCCAAGGCAGCAAAGCTGCGCGCCAAGCAGGTGTTTCACTGGCTTTATCATCGCGGCGTCACCGATTTCGAGGCGATGACCGATATCGCCAAGGCGATGCGCCCCTGGCTGGACGAGCGGTTCGTGATCGGCCGGCCGGATGTGGTGCTGGCCCAGCATTCCAGCGATGGCACCCGCAAATGGCTGCTGCGCACTTCGGACGATCATGAATATGAAATGGTCTTCATCCCCGATGCGGATCGCGGCACCTTGTGCGTTTCCAGTCAGGTCGGCTGCACGCTGAACTGCCGCTTCTGCCACACCGGCACGATGCGGCTGGTCCGCAATCTGACACCGGGTGAGATCGTCGGACAGGTGATGCTGGCGCGCGATGCGCTGGGCGAATGGCCCAAGGGATCAATGTCTGGCCTTGAGGATGAGGAGAGCGAAGGCAGCTATTCCTCCGATGGCCGCCTGCTCACCAATATCGTGATGATGGGCATGGGCGAGCCGCTGTATAATTTTGACAATGTCCGCGATGCGCTGAAGATCGTGATGGATGGCGATGGGCTGTCGCTGTCAAAGCGGCGCATCACCCTGTCGACCAGCGGGGTGGTGCCGATGATGGCCCGCGCCGGGGAAGAAATCGGCGTCAATCTGGCCGTATCGCTGCACGCCGTATCCAAGGAAGTGCGTGATGAGATCGTGCCGATCAATCGCAAATACGGGCTGGAGGAACTGCTCGCCGCCTGCGCCGCCTATCCGGGGGCCAGCAACGCCCGGCGCATTACCTTTGAATATGTGATGCTGAAGGACAAGAACGACAGCGATGAGGACGCGCGCGAGCTGGTGCGGTTGATCAAGCAGTACAAGCTGCCCGCCAAGGTCAATCTGATCCCGTTCAATCCCTGGCCCGGCGCAATCTATGAATGCTCCACGCCGGAACGCATCCGCCGCTTTTCCGATATCATCTTTGAAGCGGGCATCAGCGCCCCGGTGCGTACCCCGCGCGGTCGCGATATCGATGCCGCCTGCGGCCAGCTGAAAACCGCCGCGCAGAAGATGAGCCGGGCCGAGCTGGACCGGCTGGCCGAAGAAAAGCAGGCGGCGCTGGGCTGATCCCGCTCGTCGCCCGGCAAGCACCGGTCATCGCGATTGGTGCCAGCTGAACGCCATGTTCATGCGCGGTTCCGCCGCTGCTGGTGATGCTCACCGGGCAAACACAGCAAGCGAAAGGAGCATCCCATGCGCAAGCTGATACTCGCCGCCACCCTTGGCGCAATGCTGATTCCTGCGGCGCCGGTGCTGGCTGATCCGCCATACCACGCCCCGGCTCATGGCTGGCGCGCGAAGCATCACGATGGTCACCGCTATGCCTATACCGATAATGGTATCCGTTACTGGCGTGGCAATGACGGGCGCTATTACTGCCGCCGCCCCAATGGTACCACAGGGCTGCTGATCGGTGCTGCGGCCGGCGCACTGCTGGGCCGGACCATCGATACCCGCGGTGATCGCACCCCCGGCACGGTGCTGGGCGCGGTCGGCGGGGCGCTGCTGGGGCGCGAGATAGAGCGCAGCTCGGCACGCTGCCGCTGATGCGGCATTGACGCGGCGGGGCATCGCCCGCAAACCACAGGCGATGCCCCGTTCCGCTATCTCTGATCCTGCCGTCCTCATCACCGGCGCTGCCAGGCGCATCGGTGCCACGCTGGCAAAGCGCTTCGCCGCGATTGGCTGGCATGTGGTGATCCACGCCGGCCACTCGGCCAAGGCGGCGCAGATCCTGTCGGCGGATAACCCCGATGCCGATGTGGTGCATTGCGATCTGCGCGATGGCGATGCGGCGCTGGCGATGATCGACGATCTGGCAAAGCGGCTGCACGATTGGCGGATGCTGATCAATTGCGCCGCCGTGTTCCGCTTTGACGATGGCAGTGCCATCGATCCCGTAGTTTATGCAGAGGCCAGCACCGTCAACGCCGAAACCCCGGCGCGGATGGCGCAGCGTTTTCTCGCCCATGCCCGTACCGCCAATGACGCAGGGCGGCGGGTGGTGAATTTCCTTGATCAGAAGCTGCTCAATCCCAATCCCGATTTCTTTTCCTACACCATGGCCAAACAGGCGCTGGCGGCGGCAACGCGGATGCAGGCGATGGCGCAGCCCCGCCCGGAGGATCGCGTCTATGGGCTGGCCCCCGGCGCGATGCTGCCCAGCTTTGACCAACAGCCCGAAGAGCATGAGCTGAGCGGGCGAATGAACCTGCTGCAAAGGCTGACCGATCCCGAGGAGCTGGCCGATGCCGCGCTGTTCCTCTCGCAGGGCTGGCTGGCGAGCGGCGAAACCCTGTTCATCGATTCCGGGCAACATCTGCTGGCGCAACCGCGCGACGTGCTTTACCTCGCCCGCGCATGATCGAAGCCTTTTTCGCCTCCACCGCCGTCGTCGCGCTTGCCGAAATCGGCGACAAGACCATGCTGCTCGCGATCGTGCTTGCCGCGCGGCTGCGCGCGCCGTGGCAGATCATCGCCGGAATATTCGCCGCCACCATCCTCAATCACGCGCTGGCCGCCTTTGTCGGGCAGGAAGTGGCCGGGCTGCTCGATGCGCCGTGGTTCCGGGTGGCTGTGGCGCTGGGCTTCATCGCCATGGCGGCATGGACACTGGTGCCCGACAAGCTGGATGATGAAGGCGACGGCATGCGGCGGCGCGGCGGCGCATTCCTGACCACGCTGGTATCCTTCTTCATCGTAGAAATGGGCGACAAGACCCAGATCGCCACCATCGCGCTGGGGGCGCATTACCACAATGTGCTGGTGGTCGCGGCCGGAACCACGCTGGGGATGATGCTGGTCAACGGTCCGGCGGTGTTCCTGGGCGAGGCATTGATCCGCCGCGTATCACTGAAAGCCGCGCGAATTGCCGCCGCTGCGCTGTTCTTCGTGCTGGGCGCATGGCAGCTCATCGAAATATCGGGGCTGCTGCGCTGATTGTAACTTGCGGTTCATCGCAGCACGCATAGTCTGGCGACATGTGGCTGCTTGATAAAATGCTTCGCGCGCTGGTCCGTGACGGCCAGTTGATCGTCACCGATTTTGATGGCAGCGAACATCGCTATGGCGACCCCAATGCAGATCCCGCCACGGGAACGGTGCGAATCCGCCTGACCGACAAGGGCGCGGCCTTTCATATCGCCAAGGACCCGCGCGTTGGTGCGGGCGAAGCCTATATGGTGGGCTGGTGGTGGAACCGCGCGCATGATATTCGCGACATGATCCTGCTGGTGATGCGCAATGCCAATCGCCCCGGCGGCAGCATCTCGCCGCCGAGCCGCACCAAGCGCGCGATCGACTGGCTGGCGTTCAAGGCCGATCAGGTCAATCTGCGGGCCAAGGCCAGCAAGAATGTTACCCATCACTATGATCTCACCCGCCAGTTCTATGAGCTGTTCCTTGATGAGGACCGGCAGTACACCATGGCCTATTTCCGCGATCCGGCGAATTCGCTGGAGCGCGCGCAGATTGACAAACAGGCGCTGATCGCCGCCAAGCTGCGGCTGGAGCCGGGCAAATGCCAGGGCATGCGGCTGCTGGATATCGGCTGCGGCTGGGGCGGCCTGGGGCTCTATCTCCATCGCCACTTCGGTATCGAGGTGCTGGGCGTCAGCCTTGCCCCCGATCAGGTGCGCTTCGCCAATGAACGTGCTGAGGCCGCGGGCGTGGCGGGCAAGGTGAGGTTCCAGCTGATCGATTACCGCGATGTTGAGGGGCAGTTTGACCGGATCACCAGCGTCGGCATGATCGAGCATGTCGGCGCGCTGCATTTCCGCGAATATTTCGCCAAGACCAACAATCTGCTGGCCGACGACGGGATCATGCTGACCCACACCATCGGCCGCACCGGCCCGCCCGGCACCACTGACAAATGGACCCGCAAATATATCTTCCCCGGCGGCTATATCCCGGCGATGAGCGAGCTGGTTTCCGCAATGGAGCAGACCCGCTGGGAGATCGCGGATATCGAGGTGCTGCGCTACCACTATGCTCACACCCTGGCCGAATGGTATCGCCGCACCACTTGCCATGAGGCAGAGATCACCGCGCTCTATGACGCCCGCCTGTTCCGCATGTGGCAATTCTACCTGGCCGGCGCGGAACAGAGCTTCCGCCACGGCGGCATGGTCAACTTCCACATCCAGAGCGTCAAACGCCGCAATGCCGTACCCATGACCCGCGACTACATCAGCACCGAAGCGGCGCGACTTTCAGCACTGGACGAAGCGCCGAAGTGGCATCTGGGATAAGGTAGTCTGGACATAGATGCCTTGGCTTGGATACTACGCCCCCCTGTCGCCTGCAGGACCACTGGCGTTAACAGCATTCACCGGTGACATATTCGCATATCTTGCATTGTTTTGTTTGGCGCAAAGACCCAGGGAAGTTGAAGGCATTGCGCTGCGGCTATTCTCATGCAAGCGCGTTGGCGGCCCACTCTACCCCGCCTCGCTCTTCGGCTTGAACGCGCAAAGGTCGGTCACCGGGCAGCGCCAGCATTCGGGGCGGCGGGCCTTGCAGATGTAGCGGCCGTGCAGGATCAACCAGTGATGCGCGCCAACGCGGAACGGCGCGGGCACCTTCTTCTCCAGCTGCTTTTCCACCGCCAGCGGCGTCTTGCCTTTGGCGAGCCCGGTGCGGTTGCCGACGCGGAAGATATGGGTATCAACCGCAAAGGTTTCCGCCCCAAAGGCGCAGTTCATCACCACATTGGCGGTCTTACGGCCAACGCCGGGCAGGCTGGTCAGCACATCGCGGTCCTGCGGCACTTCTCCGCCGTGATCGCGCACCAATATCTCTGACAGGGCGATGACGTTCTTTGCCTTGGTGTTGAACAGGCCGATGGTGCGAATGTGCTGTTTCAGCCCCTCCTCGCCCAGCTCCAGCATCTGCGCCGGCGTCTTCACATCGCGGAACAGCGCCCGCGTTGCCTTGTTGACGCCGACATCGGTGGCCTGCGCCGAAAGCACCACCGCCACCAGCAGCTGATAGACATTGCCGAATTCCAGTTCCGTTTCCGGTGCGGGATTGTCCTCGGCAAGGCGGCGGAAGAATTCGAAGATATCGGCCTGCTTCATTGCGCCGGGGGTGGCCCCGCGGGATGCGCCGCTTTCCATTCCATCGCCATCCGCACCCGCTTTTCTACCGAGGGGTGATCGTAGAAGATCAGCTCCTGAATATCGGATGGGCGCGGATAGCGATATTCCGCCGTCTTGACGAGGGCAGAAGCGAGCGCATCCGGCTCGTTCACCGTGCGCAGCGAATAGGCATCCGCCTCGGTCTCATCGATCCGGCTCAAGCCATTGGTGATCGGCGAAGCCAGCAGACCGAATATCGACAGCAGCACCACAAAGACCGGCAGCCCGCGCGGCTCGCCCAGTTGCGCATCGCTGCCCAGCAGCTGTGCCATCGGCGCGAACAGGCGGTTGAGCAGCCAGAACATCGCCATTGCCAGCAGCGGCATGACCAGCACCCCGCGCCAGACATGGCCCAGCTTGTAATGCCCGGCCTCATGCCCGGTAACCGCGCGCACTTCGGCCAGCGAGGCCTTCTTCATCGCCACATCGGCAATCGCGATCCGCGCCGTCGGGCCGATCCCGGCAACATTGGCGGTAAAACGGTCCGACTGGCGCGAGCCATCATACATGAAGATGCGATCATGCGGGATCTTCACCTGATCGGCGATCTGTTCCAGCGCGGTGCGCACCGGGCCCGGCGGCACCGGTTCAAACTTGTTGAACAGCGGCATCAGCAGGCTGGGCGCGGCCAGCAGCATCACTGCGGTAACCAAGGCGGTAAAGCCACCGGCCCACAGCCACCAGCGCTGGCCGGTCTTGCGGATCAGCGCATAGATGCCGAGCAGGAACAATCCGCCCAGCACCACCGAAATCGCCTCGCTCAACGCCAGCTGGCCCAGGAAATCCCCCAACGGCTGCTGCGACAGGCCAAAGTGACGTTCACGCCACCAATCGGTAAACACGGTCCACGGCAGGCTGATCAGGCCGTTCAGCGCCATGAATGCCGCGGCGGTTACAAAGCTGGCCAGCGCCCAGCTGCGCCCCGACATGCGCGCTGCGATCCGATCAAGCAGACGGCTGCGCACGATCACCGTCGCTACCAGCAAGGCCACGATCACCCCCAGCAGTTCCAGCAGATTTGAACCATCGGTATAGGCCTTGGCCCTGGCCAGCGCGGCCGGCCCCAGACTATCGATATAGCGCGCCGTTTCGGCGACGGGATCGAAGGCGGCGATCATCAGTGCACTCCCCTGCTGTGTTATCAAAACAATACAGCCAAGCGCAACCTTGGCAATCCCCCAACGCAGCCCCTAACGCAACCAGCGGATCATTTGCGGAAAGGCGGGCGTTTCGCCGCGCGCCGGGTCATTGGTCAAACCATACCAGGCCAGCAAGGGCACGCCAAATGTCCGCCCCTCGCTGAAATTGTCGATCAGCGATTGTGATCCACCCTTGTAACCGCCGGGGTGGAACAGCACCTCCAGCGCCACGCCGCAGGCATTGGCTGCCGCCACGGACCAGGCGATGGCTGCCATCTCCTCGCCGGGATCGGTGCCGACATCGTCCATTGCAGCG
>JBGAIR010000069.1:0-9815 GCA_044225335.1 Novosphingobium sp.
GGCCTAACCGGAGGCAGCCCCCAAAATCTTCAGCACAAATGAGAAGGGCTGCCCCGGCCTAACCGGAAGCAGCCCCCAAAATCTTCAGCACAAATGAGAAGGGCTGCCCCGGCCTAACCGGAAGCAGCCCTTCGCATGGTCAGCGGCCGGAAGCGCCGCTCACGAAGCCTTTATCGCGTGTTCAAAACTCAGCGATAATGCCTCGCGCTGCGGATTACCGACCTCCCTGCTGAACCATGAGACATCGGTCACCTCCTTTCGCGCTGTTGAAGCCAAGGTGCCTTCCTTTGGGGAAGGCCGGGACAGTTTGGCTTATGCCGCTCTGTCCTTGCCCCAATTGATAGCGATTCCGCATCGCACAACAAGACTTGCAATAGATAATTTTGCCGTCAGTATCGAGGTTTCCGGCCCGAGTCCGGGCGCAGCTTCCTCCTATCGGCAATCCTCGATAACGCGGCTGATTTCCGGCCAGCTTGGCAGGATCAGCGGCGCTGAATTGCCTGCTTCCAGCAGGAAACGCCCCCGCGACATGGCGATGGCATCGAGAATCGGATCACGCGCCGAAACCGCTGCGACCAGCCAGCCGGGCGAGGACAGCGCCGCATCGGGCAGCAGCGGTTGGATTCCGTTTGACGAGGTGTTGACCGCCATCGGCGCTGCGGCATCGCCGCCGCCACTGCGGCCTATCAGCACGCGCCCGCTGTTGCGATCACAGATGAAGCTGGCAATAGCCGCGCTGTTCGCGGTGCCGAAGCGGGCGGTCGAGCGGCCATCGCTGTTGCTCCAGCGCCAGTCGCCGGGCGTCAATGGCGCGTCGCGCCAGCCAAGGCGGGGCAGCATAGGTGCCGGCGTGGGGCGCGGCGAAGGAACAATCACCGGCGGCGGCAGCGGTGCGGGTGCTTTCGGCGGCGCGGCGCAGGAACCCAGCAACAGCAAGACCGCAATGGTTGCCGCATTCATCGATATGCTGCGCTGACGCTTGTTTGCCTTCATCGCTCTCCTATGGAATGAGGCGAGCCGCTTCACAAGACCGATCCCGGCAAAGACAGGAATCATGCCCGAACAATCACATCCCGTTCCGGACCGATCCCGCCCTGCAAAACCGGGCGGCAAATTGCGTGTCGATCAGCTGCTGGTTGATCGCGGTCTGGCGGAGAGCCGTGCCCGTGCACAGGCGCTGGTGCTTGCCGGGCTGGTATTCGTGGGCGAGGCCAAGGTGGCGAAGCCGGGGCAGACGGTTGCGATCGACGCCGATCTGCAACTGCGCGGGCGCGATCATCCGTGGGTTTCGCGCGGCGGGATCAAGCTGGCACATGCGATTGAGCATTTCGGGCTTGATCCTGCCGGGGTGACGGCGATGGACATTGGCAGCTCAACCGGCGGGTTCACCGATGTGCTGCTCTGCAATGGCGCTGCGCGTGTCTTCGCAGTGGACTCCGGCACCAATCAGCTGGCGTGGAAATTACGGCAGGACAGCCGCGTCACCGTGCTGGAACAGACCAGCGCGCGGGTGCTGACACCGCAACTGATCGATGCGCCATGCAGCTGGGTGGTGTGCGATGCCAGTTTCATCGGTCTGGCAAAGGTGCTGGAAGTGCCGCTGCAACTTGCCGCGACGCCATGCCAGCTGGTGGCCTTGATCAAACCGCAGTTCGAGGTCGGGCGCGGCGAAGTGGGCAAGGGCGGGGTGGTGCGTGACCCGGCGCTGCATCAGCGCGTCTGTGATGAAGTGCGCGGCTGGCTGGAGCAATCAGGGTGGGACATTCAGGGGATTGTCGAGAGCCCGATAAAGGGCCCTGAAGGAAATGTGGAATTTTTGATCGCAGCACAGCGGAAATAGGCTGCGCGGCATTGCCTGCACGGCTTTGCCTCGCCAATATCGGACAAAAGGTCGCCACCCGAATCGAGGTTGTTCCTGCATGAGTGAGCTTGCGTCACCCGGCCAGCTGCGCGCGGTGTTTCTGCGTTGGGCGCTGTTTCTGGTTCCAGGCATCATGTTGCTGGGCTTTCTTTCGGGCCGGGTTGCGGGAAGCGGGGCCGACAATCCCTGGTTTGCTTCGCTCACCAAGCCCGCGCTCTATCCGCCGCCCATCACCTTTCCTGTCGTCTGGTCGATCCTTTATGTGCTGATGGGGCTGGCGCTGGCGATGGTATGCGCCGCGCGCAGCGCGCCGGGGCGGAACCGGGCAATCGTGCTGTTCTGTGTTCAGCTGGCGATCAATCTGGCATGGACGCCGCTGTTTTTCGGTGCCCATCAGCTGAGTGGGGCGCTTTTGCTGATCGTGGTGCTGGATGCCGCGCTGCTGTTGACAGTGCTGGCCTTTCGCACGGTTCGCCCTCTGGCTGCGGCGCTGCTGCTGCCCTATCTGGCTTGGGTATTGTTCGCCAGCCTGCTGACCTTTCAGCTGTGGCAGGCCAATCCGGACGCCGATGGCAAGCAGATTTCCGGCGCGGTCAGTTCGGTTGAACTCAAGTAGCACTTGATCACGACGCGCGGCAGGACCATTTAGCGACCATGCAAAGCGAGAACCCTCTGTTCGCCGATCTTTCCAAGCTACTCAACAGCGCCGCTGGCACTTTTGCCGGAATGGGACGCGAGGCGCGCGACGCCGCGCGTGAGCGAATGCGTGAGGCGATGGGGGGGCTCGATTTCGTCAGCCGTGAGGAATTCGACACGGTGAAGGAAATGGCCGCCCGCGCGCGTGACGAGAATGAAAAGCTCAGTGCACGGATCGAAGCACTGGAAACCGCGCTCAAGCCCAAGGGCAAGCCCAAAGCCTGATCCGCGCTTGCTGCGGCGGTAATTTGCCGCCAGAGCTAGGCCATGCATCTGCGTGCCCCCGCCATCGTCTGTGCCGCGCGACCGCATGGCGAGACTGCGGCGATCATCCGTATGCTGACGGCAGAGCATGGCCTGGTTGCCGGCTATGTTGCGGGTGGTCGTGGTCGGCAACTGCGCCCGGTGCTGATCCCCGGCAATCTGGTCGAGGCAGAGCTGAACTCGCACAGCGATAATCAGCTGCCGTTTGCGAGGTTGGAGTTACTGGAAAGCCGGGGGCCGTGGCTCACGGAGCCCTTGCCTGCTGCCGCAATCGGCTGGGCCACTGCCCTGACTGCCGCCGCATTGGCGGAGCGTCAGCCGTTTCCCGCGCTTTATGCCGCGCTGGCGGCGCTGCTCACCGCGATCTGCCATGCCCCATCTGCTCGCGGCTGGTTGCCAGGGCTGCTGGCATATGAGCGTCTTTTGCTGCGTGAACTGGGCTATGGTGCCGATGCAGCCGTGCCTGAGCACGGCGATTGGTCCGAAATGGTGCAGGACTTTGACCGTCTTGGCGCAGCGATTTCGCGCTACCTGCTTGCCGAAAGGCGCGGCGATGCTATGGGGGCGCGCGCCATGCTGCGCGAACGGCTGGCGAAGATCGGGTAGAAGCAGGTTTTCATGAAGATAGCTGTATTTCCGGGGGACGGCATCGGTCCCGAGGTTACGCGCGAGGCTGTGCGGGTGCTGGAAGCACTGCGCCTGCCGGGGCTGACCCTGATCGAAGGCGACGTTGGTGGCGCTGCCTACAAGCGCCATGGCCACCCGCTGCCCGCGGAAACGTTGGATATTGCCCGCAGCTGCGATGCCATATTGTTTGGCGCGGTGGGCGATCCGGATTGCGACAATCTGGAACGGCATCTGCGCCCCGAGCAGGCCATTCTGGGCCTGCGCAAGGAAATGGGCTTCTTCGCCAATCTGCGCCCGGCGCGTCTGTTTAAGGGGCTGGAAGATGCTTCGGCGCTGCGGCCTGAGGTTGCCAGCGCGATTGATCTGCTGATCGTGCGCGAGTTGAATGGCGACGTTTATTTCGGTGACAAGGGCACCAGAACGCTGGATGACGGCCGCCGTCAGGGCTGGGATATAATGTCCTATGCCGAGGATGAGGTGCGGCGCATTGCCCATGTCGGTTTCAAGGCGGCGATGGGGCGAGCCAAGAGTGGGGAACGGGGCAAGCTGTGCTCGGTGGACAAGGCCAATGTGCTGGAAACATCGCAGCTGTGGCGCGATGTGGTGAACGAAGTGGCGGCGGATTACCCGCAGGTAGAGCTCAGCCACATGTATGTCGACAACGCGGCGATGCAGTTGGTTCGCAACCCCGGCCAGTTCGACGTCATCGTTACCGGCAATCTGTTTGGCGACATTCTCTCCGATCAGGCCAGCATGTGCGTTGGCTCAATCGGTCTGCTGGCATCGGCTTCACTGTCGGAGGGGACCAGCGGTCTCTATGAACCGATCCACGGCAGCGCTCCCGATATCGCGGGCAAGGGGCTGGCCAATCCGATGGCGACGGTGCTTTCCGCAGCAATGCTGCTAAGGCATAGTCTGGGGCTTGAAGCCGAAGCTGCCCGGATCGAAGCCGCGGTGGCCCGGGTGCTGGCGGACGGGCTGCGCAGCCATGATCTGGGCGGCAAGCTGGGCACCGCCGCAATCGGTGACGCAATTCTGGAAAGGCTCTGATATGACCCTGCGCCTCGGCATCGTGCTGCCGACCTATAATGAGCGCAAGAATCTGCGCGGCATGATTGAACGGCTCGATTCCGCGCTGCAAGGCGTAAATTTCGAGGTGATCATCGTCGATGACAACAGCCCCGATGGCACAGCGGACGAAGCCCGCACCATCGCGCAGGATGATGGCCGGGTGCATGTGATCCAGCGCATCGGCCGGCGTGGTCTTTCTTCGGCGGCGATCGAGGGGATGTGCGCCACCGCCGCCCCGGTGGTTGCGGTGATGGATGCCGATCATCAGCATGATCCCGCGCTGCTGCCGCAGATGCTGGCCGCGATTGAGGGCGGCGAATATGACCTCTCTTACGCCTCGCGTTTTGCCGAAGGGGCCAGCACCGAAGCCTGGGGCCGTCCGGACCGGGTCAAGGCATCAGGCATCGCCAATGCCATCGCCCGCAAGGTGACGGGCGTTGATCTGTCCGATCCGATGAGCGGATATTTCATGCTGCGCACCGAAACGCTGCGCGCCGATGCCCATCGCCTGTCGGGCGTTGGCTTCAAGATCCTGCTCGATATTCTGGCAACGGTAGATGCACCGCTGCGGATCAAGGAATTCCCGATGCATTTCGCAGCCCGTGCCGAAGGCGAAAGCAAGCTCGATCGCACTGTGGTGTTCGAATTTCTGGTCGGGCTGTATGATAAATGGCTGGGCCGCTGGATTCCGACGCGTTTTGCCCTGTTTGGTACCATCGGCGCATTGGGTGTGGTTGTTCACATGGCAGTGCTGGCTGCGGTGCTCAACCTGCTGGGCGAAGATTTCATTTTCAACCGCTATTCCAAAGATGCGGCTTTCATCACCGGCCAGACCAGCGCGGCCATGGTCGCGATGACCTTCAACTTCGTGCTCAACAACGAGCTGACTTATGCCGACAAGCGGCTGCGCGGTTTCGTGCCGCTGATGCGCGGCTGGTTGAAGTTTGCTCTGACCTGCTCGTTCGGGGTGCTCGCCAATATCGGCGCCTCGACCGCGCTGGTCCGCATCGGCTTCCACGCCTATCCGGCGGCGCTGATCGGCATCGTGCTGGGTTCGGTGTGGAACTTTGCGCTGTCCAGCAAGTTCGTCTGGGGCAAATATTGACAGGCATCCTGATCGAAATTTTATTTCGGATTGTACAGCAGCCGGCCCGCTCGCCCGGCCGGCATAGGATAGGCTGCCGTTGGGTGGCCGGGCGGGGGAGCGGGCCGGTGCCGTGCTCCGATATTCGTCCTTCGACGAATATCGGACAAGATTCTAACGCCAGCTGTCCAGCCACATCCAATCGGCATAGCTCTTCTTGCCGTGGTGGAGCGGGGCGGCGGAGATGATCGGATAGAACCACAGGAACATTGCCGCAGCCATGGTCAGCGCGGCAGGGGTCAGCCAGCGCCAGTCGTCGAGCCGGTTCCACAAGGCTTCCAGCGCCAGTGCCAGCACCGCCATCAGAAAGGCCGCAGGCAGCAGATAGTGATAGTAGAACTGGATCGGCTTGGTTGAAACGATCCACAGCCCCAGCGCGGCGAGATAGAGCGCGGCAAAGCCCAGCGCATCGCGGCGACTGCGCATGAATCCGGCCCAGAGGCACCACAGCAAGGCCGGCAGGCCCGCCAGCATGGTAAAGGGATTGCCGATCAGCAGAATGCCGCGCTGCGCGCCATCAACCTGCTCATAAAGATACCAGATCGCCCGCCAGTTGAAGATCCATTGATACCAGACGCTGCGATAGGGGTGCAGGCGCTTCACGCTGTCCTGCAATTCCAGCATATAGCGGTGCCAGCCCAGCGGATCCCAGGGATTGATCGCGTTCTGCGCCCAGAGGAAGCCGGGCCAATAGGTCAGCCAATAGATCAGCAGCGGCAGTAGCCCCAGCCACAGCGCCGCTTCGGGCAGCGACACGCCGGGGATCAGCCCGCCTTCACGCGCCAGCACGCCGCGCCAGCGGCCGCCATGCAGGGCGGCATCACGCAGCTTGCCCCACAGCAGCGCCAGCCCGGGCAGCATCGCCACCGTGGCAATGCTCCATTTGGCCCCCAGCGCCAGCCCCAGCGCCAGCCCGGCCAGCGCCAGCCGCCAGCGGGCCTGATGCGGCAGGCGGATCGCGGCGGTGAATTGCCACAGGCCCAGCATCCCCAGCGACGCCATCACCATGTCCAGCATGGCGATACGGCTCTGGATGAACCAGCTGAAATCCGTCGCCAGCAGGAACATGGCGATAAAGGTCACGCCGCGCCGTCCGGTGGCGAACCACATCAGCCGGGCAAAGGCGAACAGGCCGAACGCACCCAGCACTGCCGATGGTGCGCGCCACCACAGCGGCTTGTCGCCCAGCACGCTGATTGCGGCGGCGATCACTTCCTTGCCCAGCATCGGGTGTTCGGGGTTGAAGCGACCCCCCTCGATCAGCTTGCGCGCGGCGGTGACGTAGTGCACCTCGTCAAAATAGATGCGGCTGGGAATGCCCAGATGCCACCAGACAAGCGCCAGAAAGAACACGGCAAATACCGCGCACCAATCGGCGGGATCCTGCTCCGGGGTAAATCTTGTTCGCATTGCCGTTGCGAATAGAGCGGCACCGGGCAGAGCGCAACGCACTTGCACCGGCGGTTTCCCGCACTTACAGCGCAGGCCATGAAACGCACCACCGGACAGGACCGCTCGATCACGCGCAAATGGCGCCCCGCAACGCAGGCCGTGCGCGGTGGCACCTGGCGCAGCGAACATGGCGAAACCAGCGAGGCGCTCTACCTCACCTCTGGCTATACCTATGAGGATGCCGCCACCGTCGCCGCGCGCTTCGCCGGCGAGGCCGAGGGGATGACCTATTCGCGGCTCCAGAACCCCACGGTGCAGATGCTGGAAGAACGCATCGCGCTGATGGAAGGGGCAGAGGCCTGCCGCACCCAGGCCAGCGGGATGGCGGCGATGACCGCGGCGCTGCTGTGCCAGCTGTCGCAGGGGGATCACGTGGTCGCCGCGCGCGCTGCCTTCGGGTCGTGCCGCTGGCTGGTTGACAGCCTGTTCCCGCGCTTCGGGATCGAGGCGACGACCATCGACGCGCGCGACAATTCCCAATGGGAAGCCGCGATCCGCCCCAATACCAAGGTGTTCTTCTTTGAAACGCCCGCGAACCCCACCATGGACATCGTCGATCTGAAAGCGGTGTGCGATCTGGCGAAGCGGCATGGCATCACCACCGTGGTCGACAATGCCTTCTGCACCGCCGCGCTGCAGCGCCCGCTGGAATGGGGGGCTGATGTGATCGCCTATTCCGCGACCAAACTGATGGACGGGCAGGGCCGGGTGCTGGCCGGAGCCGTCTGCGGGTCAGAGCAATTCATCAATGACAAGCTGCTGCCATTTCAGCGCAACACTGGCCCCAATTGCGCCCCGTTCAACGCCTGGGTGGTGTTGAAGGGGCTGGAAACGCTGGACCTGCGGGTCAAGAAACAAAGCGAGAATGCGCTGAAAGTCGGCAAGTTTCTGGAAGGAAGGGTGCCGCGCATCCTTCACCCCGGCCTTGCCAGCCACCCCCAGCATAATCTGGCGATGCAGCAGATGGATGCCTGCGGTTCGATCTTTTCGTTCGAAATGGAAGACCGGGGGCAGGCCCACGCCCTGCTCGATGCGCTGGGGCTGATCGATATTTCGAACAATATCGGCGATGCCCGCTCACTGATGTGCCACCCGGCCTCGACCACGCACTACTCCGTCAGCGCCGAAGCCCGCGCCGAAATGGGCGTGACCGAAGGCATGCTGCGGCTCAATGTCGGGCTGGAAGACGCCGACGATCTGATCGAGGATTTGGATCAGGCGCTGGTTCGGCTGAGGTTGTAGCGTCGAATCACCAGCGGCTGCCCCAGATCAGCCAGTGCATCGCTGAATGCGGCGGCGGTGGAGAGCGGGGCAGAAATCGCCGCGCTGTTTGCCAGCAGTTGCAGGTGTCGCGCGGCGATGCGGGGATTGCTGGCGGCGGTCGCCAGCACGCCGACCATCCGGCCTTCATCCTTGGTCATGCGCATCGCGCAGCATGGGGCGATGGTGATGTGGCGGGCGGAACATTGCGACAGTTCGGCCACGAAGGCGCGCAGCAGCACCAGCGGCTTGCGGAAATTGATCCCGAAGTGATTGAACAGGATCAGCGCCGCCTGCGCATCATGGATGCCATGAGCGGCCATGCGGCGCAGCGCGATCAGCGTCAGGCGCTGCATCCGGTCCTCCGGCAGGGCGAGCGGCAGCAACGCGTGGGCTGGGAAGGGATGATTCATGACATGCTCCGGGTTCAGTAATCATAGTTTATGCTATTGCGAGTGATTTGCAATAATGAAGTGTCGCTACCCAGGAAGCTCAAAATCCGGCGAAGGCATTGTCGCCGCCGCGGCCAATCGCTAGTTTGGCGGCATGAAGGAGTTTTTTCAGCACAGCGCCATTACCCACGGCATCACTGTTCGGGTTGCGGTCAGCTTTCTGCCCGAGCAATCGCGGATTGAGGCGGGAAAGTGGTTCTGGGCCTATCATATCCGCATCGAAAACGGATCGGATCGAGCCGTGCAATTGCTGACGCGGCACTGGCGGATCACCGATGGCCGCGGCATGATCAATCTGGTTGAGGGAGAGGGCGTTGTCGGCGAACAGCCGATGCTGCTGTCTGGGCAAAGCCATGATTACGTCTCTGGTTGCCCGCTTTCGACCCCCCATGGCAGCATGGAGGGGCATTATACATTCCGCGGGCAGGACGGTGAACTGCTGGAGGTGGCGATACCCCATTTCCCGCTGGCGGCTCCGGCAACGGCGGGCTAAGCGGCGCGGCTATGAAGCGCACACATCTTCCGCTTAATGCTCTGCGCGTGTTCGACGCGGCGGCGCGGCATCTGTCGTTCACCCGCGCGGCGGATGAGCTGGCGGTTACCCCCGCGGCAGTCGGCCAGCAGATTCGCGCGCTGGAAGATATGCTGGGCGTTGTGCTGTTCCGCCGCACGCCCAAGGGGCTGGAGTTGACCGCAGAGGCGGAATCCGGGCTGGAGGCGCTGCGCAGCGGTTTCCTGCAGTTCGAGGATGCGGTGCAGGCGATGCAGGCTGGACAATCCAGCCATGTTTACACCATTGCCGCCCCGCGCGATTTCTTCGCCGCCTGGCTGGCCCCGCGCCTTGCCGCTTTTCATAGGCAGAACCCCGACGCGCGGATTGCGCTGGTTGATGGCGAAACGGTCGATTTCACCGAGGCCAATCTCGATCTGGCGGTGCGCTGGGCCGAAGGTCCGGGCGATCTGGAAGGTGTGTTGCTGGGTGATTCCG
>JBGAIR010000070.1:0-9343 GCA_044225335.1 Novosphingobium sp.
CTCGGGTCTCGGCAAGGGCGATGCCAGCAAGGCCGTCGAAGCCGTGTTCGACGCCATCTCGGCTGCGCTCAAGAAGGGCGACGAAGTTCGCCTGGTCGGCTTCGGCACCTTCTCGGTCAGCAAGCGGAAGGCATCGACCGGCCGCAATCCCCGCACGGGCGAGGAAATGACGATCAAGGCGTCGAACCAGCCCAAGTTCAAGGCCGGCAAGGGCCTGAAGGACGCAGTCAACTAATATCGGGCTTGCGGGGCTGGACAGCAGGTTTGGCCCCGCCTAAAGGCCCGCTTCCGGTTTATCCGCCAGTCGGATCCGGGCGCGTAGCTCAGCGGTAGAGCACACCCTTCACACGGGTGGGGTCACAGGTTCAATCCCTGTCGCGCCCACCATTGTTTCCGCGAATTCCGGGAGCAATGGCCACTTCCAGCCCCGCTCCAGCCTCGCACCGGAGCGGTCTCCTGCATCTATCTGTCTGCCAGCTGCTTGATTCCGATCAATGCAGCGCATCTTGCTGCGCCTATCCTGCGCGGTGAAGGAGAAGGCATATGTTCAGGATAAATGTCGGGGGGGCAGACCGGGTGCTGCGTATCCTGCTGGGTCTGGTGCTGCTGGCACTGGTCTTCGTCGGGCCGAAAACGCCGTGGGGTTGGGTCGGGCTGGTGCCCCTGCTGACCGGGCTGTTCCGGATGTGCCCCCTGTACAGCCTGTTCGGGGTAAGCACCTGCCCAAGGCGCTGATGCGCTTGCGCGGGCGCGGGCAAGGCGGCATAGCGCCGGACCATGCATGATATTCGCCTGATCCGGGACAATCCCGAAGCTTTCGATGCCGCCCTTGCCCGCCGCGGGGTGGCGGCGCAATCCACCGCGATTCTGGCGCTGGATACGCAGCGGCGCGAAGTCGCGACCCGGATGCAGGAGGCGCAGAGCCGCCGCAACGAAGCCTCCAAGGCAATCGGCGCCGCCATGGGCTGCGGCGACAAGGATGAAGCGGAACGGCTTAAGGCCGAGGTTACCAGCCTGAAGGATACGCTGCCGGCGATGGAGGCAGAGGATCGAACCCTGTCCGCCGGTTTGCAGGATGCGCTGGCGGCATGGCCCAACCTGCCCGTGGCGGAAGTGCCCGATGGCGAGGATGAGACGCAGAATGTCGAGGTGAGCCGCTGGGGCACCCCACGCGAATTTGCCTTCACGCCGCAGGAACATGCCGATCTTGGCCCGGCGCTGGGGCTGGATTTCGAAACCGGGGCGCTGATTTCCGGCGCGCGCTTTACCTTTCTGCGCGGGCAGATGGCGCGGCTGCAACGCGCGCTGGGCCAGTTCATGCTCGATCGGCAGACGGTGGAGAACGGCTATACCGAATGCGCCACGCCGCTGCTGGTAAAGGATGAAGCGGCGTTTGGCACCGGGCAATTGCCCAAATTTGCCGAGGATCTGTTTCGCACCACCGATGATCGCTGGCTGATCCCCACGGCAGAGGTTTCGCTGACCAATTCGGTGCGCGAACAGATTCTGGCCGATGGCGATCTGCCGCTGCGGATGACCGCGCTGACCCCCTGCTTCCGCAGCGAGGCCGGGGCGGCCGGGCGCGATACGCGCGGCTATATCCGCCAGCACCAGTTCGAAAAGGTGGAGCTGGTAACGATCTGCAAGCCCGAAGACAGCGAGGCCGAACATGAGCGGATGACGGCAGCGGCGGAATCGATCCTGCAGGCGCTGGAACTGCCCTATCGCAAGGTGCTGCTCTGCGCGGGCGACATGGGTTTCACCGCGCGCAAGACCTATGATCTGGAAGTATGGCTGCCGGGGCAGGGTGCCTATCGCGAGATTTCGAGCTGTTCCAACTGCGGTGATTTTCAGGCGCGGCGGATGAACGCCCGCTATCGTCCCGAAGGGCAGAAGGGCACCGAATTCGTTCATACGCTCAACGGATCGGGGCTGGCGGTGGGCCGCACGCTGGTGGCGGTGCTGGAAAACTATCAGGAGGCGGATGGTTCGGTGCGCATCCCCGCCGCGCTGCTGCCCTATATGGGCGGGCTTACCGAGCTGAGGGCGGCCTGATGCGCATTCTGCTGACCAATGATGACGGCATCTTCGCCCCCGGGCTGACCGTGCTGGAAGCGATCGCGCGCAAGTTCAGCGATGATGTGTGGATCTGCGCTCCGGCCGAGGAGCAATCGGGCGCGGGCCATTCGCTCACCCTGTCGCGTCCGGTGCGGCTGCGCCAGCATGATGAGCGGCGCTTTTCGGTATCGGGCACTCCCACCGATGCGGTGATGATGGCGCTGCGCGAAGTGCTGCCCGGCAAGCCGGATCTGATCCTGTCCGGGGTCAATCGCGGGGCCAATCTGGGCGATGACGTGACCTATTCAGGCACGGTTTCCGCCGCGATTGAAGGGGCGCTGGCCGGAATCAGATCGGTCGCGCTGAGCCAGGTCTATGAGAAGGAGGGCATGGGCGACACCGTGCCTTTCGCCGCCGCCGAAGCCTGGGGTGAGCGGGTGCTGGCGCCGCTGCTGGAAGCGCCCTTTGCCGAACGCACGCTGATCAATGTCAACTTCCCGGCGATCCCCGCCGATCAGGTGCAGGGTGTGCGCGTGGTGCGGCAGGGCTTTCACGATTATGCGCGGGGCAGCGTGGTAGAAGGCATGGACCCGCGCGGTTATCGCTATTTCTGGTTCGGACTTCATGGTATCGAACATACGCCGGGTCATGAAACCGATCTGGAAGCGATACAGGATGGCTTTGTTGCAGTGACGCCCTTGCAGCTTGATCTGACCCATAACGCCTCGTTGGCGGCACTGCGGGAGCGGTTTGCCTGATGCGCCGCCTGCCTGCTCTGGCGCTGGTGGTTGCGGTTCTGGCCGCGCCGCTGCTGGCCGAGGCAGGCGATCCAAGGACCGAGACCGAGCATGTTGTTGCCGCCGGTGAAACGCTGGGCGGCATCGCCGCCCGCGCGGAAGTGCCGCGCGTGCTGATTATCGAGGCCAATGGGCTGAGCGAGCCCTATCGGCTGCGCGCCGGGCAGAAGCTGGTGATTCCGCGCCGACGCAGCCATGTGGTGAAAGAGGGCGAAACCGGCTTTGGCATCGCCATGGATTATGGCGTGCCTTGGGCCAGCATCGCCGCCGCCAATTCGGTTGATCCCAAGGCCCCGGTGCGGGTGGGGCAGCGCCTTGCCATCCCGACGATGACGCGCGCGGCCACGCCTGCGGCGCAACCCGCTGCCCCGGCACCTGCCGCCACGCCGCCGCGCGCCACGCCCAGCCCGTCGATCGACCTTGCCGCCACTTCGGGGCGCTATGCCTGGCCGGTCAGCGGAGAGGTTCGCCGGGCCTTCGCCCCGCGTAAGGGCGGCAGCTTTCACGACGGGATCGATATTCTCTCACCCGCAGGCACCGCTGTGCGCGCCAGTGCGGCGGGCAAGGTGATCTTCGCCGGGGAAGGCCCGCGCGAATATGGCAAGACGGTGATCATCCACCACGGTGGCCGCTGGACCACCACCTACAGCTTCCTGTCGCGGATCACCGTGAAGGAAGGTGACAATGTTCGCGCTGGCGAACGGGTCGGGCTGGTCGGGCAGACCGGGCTGGCGACCGAACCGCAGCTGCATTTCGAAGTACGCCGCAACCGAGCGCCGCTCGATCCGCAGCGCTATCTGCCCGCGCCATCGGGCGAATAATCATCCCAGCAGCCAGAACACCGTGCCCATCGCTGCATAGGCGATCAGCCAGCCGCTCGATTCCAGCACCCGTTGCCTTGCCGTCGCTCCCTGTCGGCCCAGCGCGATGACCAGCGCCGGAACCACGAACCACAGCGCAAAGCCGATGGTCATCATCCAGTAGAGCCACGGCTTCACCGCCAGCGTCCCCGCGCCGACACGGGCGAAATTGTGCCCCAGCATCACCGCTGAAACCAGCATTGCCAGCGTGATTGCCACTGGCCCCACCGCGCGCTGACCGGCACTTGGCGGCAGCAGTCGCCAATACCAGCCATACCCCGCTGCGCCGCCGGCCAGCGCCGCTGCCACCACCGCCAGCCAGTTTACCGGGCCCATGTCGTTTCCATCGCCCATTCTCCTTCGCCGCCAGCAGTAGCGCGAAGCAGGCCGCTGGTGTAGGGGGCGCGGCCATGGCTTCTTCGAATCTCCCTGGCACGATTCCCCCGCAAAAGCGTATCGGCATGGTCAGCCTTGGCTGCCCCAAGGCCCTGGTCGATAGCGAGCGTATCCTTACCCGTCTGCGCGCCGATGGCTATGCGTTTGGCGCGGATTACGCCGGGGCCGATGTGGTGCTGGTCAACACCTGCGGGTTTCTCGATTCCGCCAAGGAAGAAAGCCTGGCCGCAATTGGCGAGGCGATTGCCGAAAATGGCCGGGTGATCGTTACCGGCTGCATGGGCAATGAGGCAGAGCTGATCCGCGCCAAATTCCCCGATGTGCTGGCGGTAACCGGCGCGCATCAATATGAAGCGGTGGTGGAAGCAGTGCATGATGCCGCGCCGCCGGGGCAGGGCCCGTTCATCGATCTGATCCCGCAGCCCAGCGATGCCGATATCAAGCTGACTCCGCGGCACTACAGCTATCTGAAGATTTCCGAAGGCTGCAACCACGCCTGTTCGTTCTGCATCATTCCGCAATTGCGTGGCAAACTGGCCAGCCGCCGGATCGATGCCGTGCTGCGCGAGGCGGAAAAGCTGGTGGCGGCGGGCACGCGGGAGCTGTTGGTGATCAGTCAGGATACCTCGGCCTATGGCGTCGATACGCGGCATGAGGTGCGTGACTGGCACGGGCGCGAAGTGCGCGCGCATATGACCGATCTGGCGCGGGAACTGGGCCAGCTGCGCACTCCCGCCGGGCAGGCACCGTGGGTGCGGCTGCATTATGTCTATCCCTATCCGCATGTCGATGCGGTGATCCCGCTGATGGCGGAAGGGCTGCTGACGCCCTATCTCGACATCCCGTTCCAGCATGCCGCGCCATCGGTGCTGAAAGCAATGAAGCGCCCGGCCAATGAGGCCAAGGTGCTGGAGCGGCTGCGCGAATGGCGGGCGATCTGCCCCGATATCGCCATCCGCTCCAGCTTCGTGGTCGGCTTCCCCGGTGAGACCGAGGATGATTTCCGCTATCTGCTCGATTGGCTGGACGAGGCCCAGCTGGACCGGGTCGGCGCGTTCCGGTTTGAGCCGGTGGCGGGGGCGGCGGCCAATGACCTGCCCGGTGCGGTGCCCGAAGCGGTGAAGGAAGAACGCTACGCAAGGCTGATGGAAAAGACCGAGGCAATCAGCGCCGCGCGGCTTTCTGCCAAGATCGACCGGACCCTGCCGGTGATCATCGACGAAGTGGGCGAAGCCGATGAGGATGGCGATATCGGCGCCACCGGCCGCAGCCAGGCCGACGCGCCCGAAATCGACGGCGCGGTCTATCTGCGCAATGTGCCGGAGGGGGTGCAGGCGGGTGATTTCGTCAATGTGCGGATCGAAGATGCCGACGCGCATGATCTCTACGGCGTGATCGGCGGGTAGGCCGCGCGGGCTGGATTGGCCGATGTTAACCTAGCAACCGATTCAACACTTTGACGCCCATCGGTGAGATGGCGAGCGGGTGTGGCCCTCCGCCTTCAATGATACGATCAGCGATCGCAATCCATTGACCTTCTGGGATTCGCATCCAATGTTCATCGCCTCGATAGTCGTGGCATAGTTCGGCTACCTTCTGCCCATTCCGAGTTACATCGAAAAGATAGTTTGAGAACGGTTCGGAGCTCTCGCGTCCCGCATGGGCAACTTCATATCTGCTCATGTGGCCCAAACTAGATGATCGACGGACGTATGCAATGTTGTGGTGAGCGGTCTGGCGCGTTCGGCCAAAAAGTTGGATTTAGCGCACGTTAGCAGTCACTTTGGATCGGACGAACTCGTAAAACGCCCGTCGCGATTGGGCGTCGTCAAAGGCTCGCGGCGGTATGATGAACGCATTGCCATTGGTCCGTTGGATCACCAAATAGTTACGTTCCTCTCGCAGTTCTGCAACATCCTGCCACGGAACGGTTGCTTGTATCGAGCCGACAGATGTTTCGATGCCAAACTCATCAACAGTAAGTACCCGCTGCTGAGGTTTGAACTTAAGCATCGGAAAAGCGGCAAATCCAATGAGCGGCACAATCCCGATCATTGCTACAACCACGAATGAGGCCGGTCGGTTAGGGAGTCCACCGTACAAACCCGCTGCAGCCGCCCAGGCCACTGCTACGAAGACCAACAAATGAGTCTTCCACAGGCCCCGCTGCCACGCTTGCCAATACCATCTCAATACTTCGGTGCGGCGGGATGCATATCTGATCGAGATTGCCATCAGGCAAGAGTGCAGCCTCAAAGTGCAGTTGGCAATGGCCACCTTGTCGTCGCGCCCAGAATGTCCGCTTCCGGATAGAAAGCGCATCTATCCGCCGCCCATCCCGGAAAACCCTAAACTGGGAGGCGCAGCGCTGCGCACAGTCCTACGATATTGCCATCACCATTGCGGCGGTTGGTCAGCGTCAGGCTGCCGCCATGCTGATCGGCGATGGCCCGCGCCAGCGTCAGCCCCAGCCCGGCCCCGCCGGTGGCGCTGTTGCGCGAAGGATCGCCGCGCGTGAACGGCTCCAGCATCCGCTCAAGGTCGGCTTCGGGAATGCCCGGCCCCTGATCATCGATGGTGATCACCGCCATGCCCGCCTCGCGCGTCACGGCGATATCGGCGCGCTGCCCGTAACGCAGCGCATTGGACACCAGATTGCGCAGCGCCCGGCGCAGCCAGGTGGGGCGCAGCGGCAGGACGATCCGCTCCCCGCCGGGATAATCGACCGGCTCGCCCATATCCTCGAACTCTTCGGCGACTTGCGCGACCAGCGCGGATAGCTCCACGGTTTCGATCGGATCGCTGGGGCGACCGACGCGGGCGAGCGAAAGGATATCGTCGAGCGAGCGGGTGATATCCTCGATCGTCGCGGCCATGCGGGCGCGCTCGGTCTCGTTCTCGACGCTTTCGATCCGCACCCGCAGCGCCGCCAGCGGGGTTTTCAGATCGTGCCCGATCGCCCCCAGCATCACGTCCTTTTCATCGAGCAGCCCGGCAATCCGCGCCTCCATCGCATTATGCGCAAGGATCAGATGCTGGATATCCATCGGGCCATGCGGTTCGATCTGTCCGCCTGCATCGCGCGTGTCGGCAAACTGTTCGAGCCTGCGGGTCAATTGCGCCAGTGGCCGGGTGATCCGGCCAAGGATCAGCGCAATCGCGCCCACCAGCAGCGCATAGGCCAGCAAGGTCTGCCCCAGCAGCGTCAGCAGCAACTGCCGCTCCCCGCCCGGCACCGGCACGCGCGCCACCAGCCAGCCGCCGCGATGCAGCGCCACGGCTGTCAGCAGATATTTTGCATCGGGCGGCGGGGGGTGGCCGATGATCTTCGCCCGTCGCTCGAAACGGCGGTGCAGGCGCGGATCTTCCTCCACCGGGCGTTGCACAGCCTGCACATTGTCAGCCGCAATGCCCTGTTCGCGCAGGATTTCGAGCAGCTCATGCTCGATATGGGAATTGCGGCTCTCTTGTGGTCGCAGCGGCGAAATGGGGGTGAATTCCACCTGTGCCTTGCGCACGGCGCGCTCCACATCCGCAGGGTGTTCGCCATCGATCGGCTGCGCTTCGGCCCGGCGCAGCGCGCCGACCAGGCGCAGCGCAACGGCATGGACCAGCGTGGCTTCGCGCCGTTCGGCCTGGGCGCGGTAGAGCAGGGTGGCGCTGATCCCCTGCGCCGCCAGCAGCGCCAGCGCCACCGCCAGCAGCAGCTGGCCCTGCAGGCTGCGCGGCCAGAGATTGCGCGGATCAAGCCAGCCCGGCCAGCGCATCATCAATCGCTGTCAGCCGGGACGCGGCGAACATCGGCGGCCAGCATATAGCCGCCGCCCCACACCGTCTGGATCAGCACGGGATTGCGATTGTCCACCTCGATCTTGCGGCGCAGGCGGCTGACCTGATTGTCCACCGCGCGGTCAAACAGATGCGCCTCGCGGCCCTGCACCATGTCGAGCAGGCGGTCGCGGTCCAGCACCTGCCGGGGATGTTCCAGAAAGGCCATCAGCAGGCGGAATTCAACCGAGGAGATGGATGTCAGCGCGCCATCGGGCGCGATCAGGCGGCGCTTGAGCGGATCGAGCCGCCAGCCTTCGAAGGTGAAATGCTCATCTTCGCCGGGGGCGGTGCCGCCGCGCGCGGCGCGGCGCAATACCGAACGGATCCTCGCCACCAATTCGCGCGGTTCAAACGGCTTTACCACATAATCATCCGCGCCGATTTCCAGCCCGACGATGCGATCGGTCGCTTCGCCCCTGGCGGTGAGCAGGATGGTGGGGATCGCGCGGCTTTCGCTGAGATGGCGGCACAGCGAAAGACCGTCCTCGCCGGGCATCATGATGTCCAGCAGCACCAGATCGGGCAGCGCATCGCGCAGCTGGCTGCGCGCTTCGGCGGCGCTGCTGGCCTGCGTCACGGCAAACCCCTGGCGCGACAGATAGTCGGCCAGGGGCTCACGAAGGGCAGGCTCATCATCGACGAGCAGCAAGCTGACAGGCGCGGAACTTTCCATCAGTTCTGCGTTTGCCATGGTTGCGATGCGTGTCAATCAGCGGGCGGCGGGGGCGGGGGCATATCGCCGCCCATACGGCGATGCTTGCCGCCGTGCTTGCCACTGGCGCGATCACCACCCATTTCACCGCGCATCGCCTGACGCGCGGCGCGGCGTTCCTGCGCGGTCACGGTGCCGTCCTTGTTGGTGTCCATCGCGTCAAACCGCTTCAGTGCAGCTGCAACGAATTCATCCTTGCTGACCGCGCCGTCCTTGTTGGTATCGGCCATGCGCATCATCATGCCGCCATCGCCGGGGCCATCATGGCCGCCATGACCACGTCCGCCGGGTCCACCGGGGCCAGCAGGCTCACCAGCGGGAGGCGGACCACCCTGCGGACCATCGTGCTGGCCGCGCTGGTGATGTGCGGCGAATTCTTCCTGCGAGATCGAGCCGTTGTGATCGGTATCCATCTGCTGGAACATCTGCGCATCGCGCGCGGCGCGATCGGCCTGGTCCAGCTTGCCATCCTTGTTGACATCGAGCCGGGCAAACATGGCTTCGGCATGCGCCTGCGCTTCGGCGCGGGTCATGCTGCGATCAGCGCGGGCATCAGGGGCCGCGGGCGGCTGATCGGCGGCAATGGCCAGGCTGACGGTGCCAGCCAGCGCCAGAGCGGCGGCGGAAAGGCCAAGGGTAAGTTTCTTCATCAAGGGTCTCCCAGAGAAACAGGTGAAGCCGCGAACTGC
>JBGAIR010000071.1:0-9240 GCA_044225335.1 Novosphingobium sp.
CGCGGCACGGTGGATGCCCGCAGCCTGTTCCAGAAGCTGGTCGAAACCCGGCTGGCCACGGGTGAGCCCTATATCGTCTTCGCCGATACGGTGAACCGGATGATGCCCAAGCATCACCGCGATCTGGGACTGAAGGTTTCGACATCGAACCTGTGTTCGGAAATCACCCTGCCGACCGGCCGGGATCATCTTGGCAATGATCGCACTGCGGTCTGCTGCCTTTCGTCGCTCAACCTCGAAACCTGGGACGAATGGAACACCGACAAGCGCTTTATCGAGGACGTGCTGCGTTTCCTCGACAATGTGCTGCAGGATTATATTGACCGCGCGCCCGATGAAATGGCCCGCGCCAAATATTCGGCCATGCGCGAACGCTCGGTCGGCATGGGGGTGATGGGCTTCCATTCCTTCCTGCAGCAAAAGGGCATCGCCTTTGAAAGCGCGATGGCCAAGGCGCTGAACCTCAAGATGTTCAAGCATGTCGCGGCCAAGGCGGATGAGGCATCGATGCTGCTCGCCGAAGAGCGCGGAGCCTGCCCTGACGCTGCCGAAATGGGCGTGATGCAGCGCTTTTCCTGCAAGATGGCGATCGCGCCAACCGCGTCGATCAGCATCATCTGCGGCGGCACCAGCGCCTGCATCGAACCGATCCCGGCGAATATCTATACGCACAAGACGCTGTCGGGCAGTTTTGTGGTCAAGAATCCCTATCTGGAAAAGCTGCTGGCTTCGAAGAGCAAGGATTCAACCAATGTGTGGAATTCGATCCTCGAACAGGGCGGTTCGGTGCAGCATCTCGATTTCCTCTCGCCAGAGGAAAAGGCGGTGTACAAGACCAGCTTCGAAATCGATCAGCGCTGGCTGCTGGAATTCGCGGCGGATCGCACCCCCTATATCGATCAGGCGCAGAGCCTGAACCTCTACATCCCCGCCGATGTCGATAAATGGGATCTGGCGATGCTGCACTTCCAGGCCTGGGAAAAAGGCATCAAGAGCCTGTACTACCTGCGTTCAAAGAGCGTGCAGCGCGCCGGCTTCGCTGGCGGAGTAGAGGCGGACAATACCGCTGATGCGCCCAAGATCGAACTCGCCGCCCAGACCGATTACGAGGAATGTCTGGCGTGCCAGTGATGGCAGTCGGACATCCCGCAGAAAGGTAGCGTAATGGCCTATAGGGATGCCCTCAGCGGCAATGGCGGTTGTACAGCGACCGCCGGAGTTCTCGGCATAGTGCTGCTGGTTGGCTTGTTGGTCGGCTGGCCTCAATACCGGGTCTATCAACAGCGGCTGGCTGGTGAGGCTGCGCTGGCCGAAGCGCAGAGCTCGCGGCAGGTCGCAATCCTTGAAGCGCGAGCCAAAAAGGAAAGCGCCATTTCGCTGGCGGAAGCCGAGGTGATCCGGGCGGAAGGCGCAGCCAAAGCCAATGCCATTCTGCAAAACAGCTTGGGTGGTCCTGAGGGCTATTTGCGCTATCTGCAGATCCAGGCCTTGGAAAACAGCAAATCGTCGCTGATCTATGTGCCGACCGAGGCTGGCTTGCCAGTCACCGAAGCGCGGCGCCTGGAAAAGCAATAGCCCGCGCCATGCCTGCGATCCTTACAATTTGCGACACGCCTCCCTCTTGCCAGCAGTCGCGCGGCAGGCTTGAAGCCGTGCGGACTTCGCATCTGCACAAAAGGATTTTCAATAATGCGCAAATGGCATCGCTGGCTTTCGGTGGTTTTCGGCGTGGTGCTGCTGTGGATCGCGGTGACCGGCGTGCTCAGCCAGATCGTGCCATTGATGGCGGGCGGCGAGCACGAGCGGCCTGCGGCAGCCGCTCAGGCCAAACCAGCCTTTGTCTGTCCGCCGGATTACAGCTGCCGGCCCAAGCCCAAGCCGGGCGATCCGCGCGCGCTGGTCGGTCTGCTGCACCACCTCCATTCGGGCGAGAGCTTTGGTCCGGTCGGCGTAGTGATCGCCACGCTGGCGGGTTTCGCCATGATCTTCTTCAGCTTTTCCGGCCTGTGGCTCTATGTGCAGATGTGGCAGAACCGCAAGACCCGCGCGCTGAAGCCCGGCTGGTTCTGGAACTGACAGCATCACAATCCTTACGCGCCAAAACAGCGCCCCTTCCCATGAAGAAGGGGCGCCGCTTGGCCGGTGCAATCCTTACCATTCCCGATCATCTGCGATCAGGCACGGGTAGCGATGCCCGCCGCTCTTTCGGCATTGAGCATCAGGCGCACCTGATCGCCTTCAATCGAGGATACCTGATCCAGCGGCAGATAGTGGTGCACAGCACCGTCGCCACCTTTCCAGTCCTCACGAGTCAGGCGAATTCTGTCGCCTTCCACCTGGTCGACCACGCCCACCTTGCGACCATCGGCACCGATGATCTCCATCCGCTCACGGATTTGAGAGGCGAAACGACCCTCGTCGCCGGCAGAATATTGCTGCTGCTGACGCGGTGTGCTGGACTGGCCGCCAGCCTGAAGCGGCTGGTTTTCGCGGCCCATCTGGGTCTGGTTCGGCTGTTTGCCGGGTTGCTTGCTCATGATACGTCTCCTTGGCTCGCGAGCCGTTCAGAGGGGGCATCGGCCCGCCCGCATCATATAACCCGCCTGCGCGGATCTGGCTGCCCCGCCGCTTGCAGTTCAACCCGGTGCGGCCACACAATCGCCTCGGCATGCGCGCCTTTCGCGATGGGCCGATTTTTCCCCGATCCGCGTCGTCGCGGCAATCACACCCATTCCGCCAATCTGCTATCCTGCCTGTTCGCCTGATCCTGGAGTCGTTCCCATGTCGCTTCTCGAAGCCCGCAAGACCTACAAGCCCTTCGAATATCCCTGGGCCTATGATTTCTGGAAGCGGCAGCAGCAGGTCCACTGGATGCCCGAGGAAGTGCCGCTGGGCGAGGATTGCCGCGATTGGGCGCAGAAGATTTCCGATCACGAACGCAATCTGCTCACCCAGATCTTCCGCTTCTTCACCCAGGCGGATGTGGAAGTGCAGGATTGCTATCACGAGAAATATGGCCGGGTGTTCAAGCCGACCGAAGTCAAGATGATGCTGGCCGCGTTCAGCAATATGGAAACGATCCATATCGCCGCCTATTCGCACCTGCTTGACACCATCGGTATGCCCGAAACCGAATATGGCATGTTCCTCGAATATGAGGAAATGCGCGCCAAGCATGATTATCTGCAGCAATTCGGCGTGGACAGTGATGAGGATATCGCCCGCACCCTGGCGATGTTCGGCGGCTTTACCGAAGGGCTGCAGCTGTTCGCCAGCTTTGCCATGCTGATGAACTTCCCGCGCTTCAACAAGATGAAGGGCATGGGCCAGATCGTCACCTGGAGCGTGCGCGACGAAAGCCTGCACTGCGAAGGCATCACCAAGCTGTTCCACACCTTCGTACAGGAACGCGGCTGCCTGACCAAATCGGTGAAGGAAGACATTATCGACTGCTGCCAGAAGACGGTCCGGCTGGAAGATGCCTTCATCGATCTGGCGTTTGAACAAGGCCCGGTGCCGGGGATGAGCCCCAAGGAAATCAAACGCTACATCCGCTATATCGCCGATTGGCGGCTGGGCCAGCTGGGCTTCCAGCCGATCTATATGATCGAGGATCACCCGCTCCCGTGGCTGGCGCCGCTGCTCAACGGCGTGGAACACGCCAACTTCTTCGAAACCCGCGCCACCGAATATTCCAAGGGCGCGACCCGCGGCAACTGGCAGGACGTCTGGTCCAGCTTCGATTCCCGCCGCAAGGCCAAAAGCAGCGAAGCCGCCAATGAAGCGGGCGACGACGCTGCCGGTGAGCCGGACATGTTTGGAGCAACAGCGGCAGAATAGTCGGCCCGGTTCCGGCCGATGCCGCTGCTAACCCCCGACAACATCGCGGTCGCGCTGATCGCGATGAACTTTGTCGCCTTCGCTGCTTTCGGGATCGACAAGGCAAGAGCGGAGGCCGGGGCGTGGCGGATTTCGGAAGCGAACTTATTGGGGTTGGCGTTGCTGGGCGGAACGATAGGTGCCTATGCCGGGCGCAAACTGTTTCGCCACAAAACCCGCAAGCAGCCGTTTTCCAGCCTGCTCCACACTATCGCAGCGGTGCAACTGGCGGTGATTATATGGTGGCTATATTGGCCAGCTAAAGCCTAGTGGCACCAGGGCAATCGACGCCCGGTCCAGCGATGCGCCAACCCTGACGCGACCAGTGTATCACCCAGGCTTTGTCCATCGCGCGTCAACACGCGCAGATCCCGGCCATAACGATCATGGTCCCTATCGCCGATGTTCAGTGAAAATGGCCCCGCGTTGAGCAGGTCGCGCAATTCCTCCTTGGCGCGCATCCCCAGTGCATATTCCGCCGCGCATTTCGGATCACCGAGCTCTGGCGTGTCTATATCCGCGATCCGGATTTGGCGGCCCTTGTAGATCAGCGAGTCACCATCGATGATGCAATTGTCGCCATGCCGCCCGTAACACACGCCAAAATGCATCGCCTCCGGATCACGGGCGGTCGGCTGCGGCATAGCAGTCGCGAATGCAGCGGCAAGGCCAAGCGGAACCCCGTCCCAGAAGAACACCGCCATGAAGCTGCCCAATGGCAATGCCAGCAGCAGGGCAATGAATACGCCGCCACCATTTCTTTTCCGCCTCAGCGAAGTGCGGCGCATGATCAACAACTTGCCCATATGAGCAAGCGTAGGGACACCGGCGTTGCACAAGCGTTAAAGGCGGATCAGCAAGTCACCGCAAAATTGCCCGCGAGGCGGGGCGAAGGCGCCACCTCGCGGGCCATGCAGCTTTGAGTGCAGCTTTGAGATGTGCCGCGTTTAACGCACCGCGACCTGTTCGACCGTCACCGATTGGACCCGCGCGCGGCTGAACTGGACGGCATTGCCATCGAACGAGCCGTCCACCCGGCGATCCGTAACCCGCAGGACGAAAGGCGTCCGGCCATTATCGGCAGTACCACGCAGAATGCGTGCGTTGCCCTTCACTTCGGTGGTGTAGCTGTATTCAACGCCGTCATGAACAAAGGTTCGCACCGCGGCTTCTTCAGCCTGGGCGACTGCCGGGACGGCAAGAGCAACGGCGGCGACTGCGAAATAATACTTACGGAACATGGCAATATCCCCTTGTTGAACAGGACAATTGCCTCGGGGCATCCGTTATCTTGTGCAATGCAGCATATGTATTGTGCATCTGCGAGCAAATGCAAATGCGGTCAGGGGTGTTGCATATTTTGCAAACGTTCAAACCTGCCAGTCAATCGCGCCCCTGCCCCTGCTCTCCAGAAAGGCATTGGCCTGGCTGAAATGGCGGCACCCCAGAAAGCCGGAATGCGCCGAAAGCGGGCTGGGATGCGGGGCGGTCAGTACCAGATGCGGGCTGCCTCCCGCCATCAGTCCGGGCACGCTGGCCGCCTTGCGCCGGGCATGGCTGCCCCACAGCAGGAACACGCAAGGCTCCGCCTTGGCGGCGACGGCGGCAACTACCGCATCGGTAATTTCTTCCCAGCCCTTGCCCTGATGCGATGCGGGCTTGCCATCCTCCACCGTCAGCGCGGCATTGAGCAGCAGCACGCCCTGTCGTGCCCAATTGCTGAGATTGCCATGCTGCGGCCGGGGCAGGCCCAGATCGCTTTCCAGCTCTTTATAGATATTGAGCAGCGATGGCGGTACCCGCACGCCCTGCTGCACCGAAAAGGAAAGGCCGTGCGCCTGCCCCGGCCCGTGATAGGGATCCTGCCCCAGGATCACGGCCTTGACGCTTTCCAGCGGAGTCAGTTCGAGCGCGGCCAGCCGGGTGCCGCGCGGCGGATAGATGCGCTTGCCGGCCTCTTCCTCGGCTTTCAGGAAACCACCCAGCCGCCGCGATGCAGGACTGGCCAGAACCGGTTCCAGTGCCGCACGCCAGCTTTGCGGAATCGCATCGCCACCAGACATTGCCGCTCCTCTTGTCACCAGTTGCAACGCGGGTCTTTCCCTGACGCGCGGATAAGCCTAAGCACTTTCACGATATGGCTGTCTATCTCCACGAAGAAGATCTCCCCGAAGGCGTCCTGGCCGCTGGCCCGATCGCCGTCGATACCGAAACCATGGGGCTGCAGACCCCGCGCGACCGGCTGTGCCTTGTGCAGATATCGGACGGCAAGGGTGATGAGCATCTGGTCCGCTTCAACCCCGGATCAAACTTTGCCGCGCCCAATCTGAAAGCGGTGCTGGCCGATCCGGCGCGGCTGAAGCTTTACCACTTTGCCCGCTTCGATCTTGCCGCGATCGAACATTACATGGGCGTTGTCGCTGCGCCGGTTTTCTGCACCAAGATCGCCAGCAAACTGGTGCGCACCTATACGGATCGCCACGGCCTGAAGGATCTGGTGCGCGAATTGCTGGGCAAGGAACTGTCGAAACAGCAGCAATCGTCTGACTGGGGCGGTGCGGATCTTTCCGAAGCGCAACGTGAATATGCCGCATCGGATGTGCGCTATCTTCACGGCTGCCATGCCATTTTGGTCGAACGGCTGGAGCGCGAAGGCCGGACGGAACTGGCGCAGGCCTGTTTCGATTTCCTGCCCATGCGCGCCCGGCTCGATCTGGCTGGCTGGGCCGACAAGGACATTTTCAGCCACGAGGCTTAGCTTGCCATTGCTATGACACAGGCCGCCGACATCATTCGCGACAAGCGCCGCCACTGGGCCGCACCGGGGGGATCGCATGATCGCACCGTGCAGTTGCTGGCGCGCTGGTTGCCGGGTGCGATCGGGGTGGTGGCCGCGATGATGATCCTTGGCCCGCTGGTGCCGCGCGGCGAAATCAGCTTTCTGCTCGATCGCAACAAGGTTGCGGTCACGCCGGATCGCCTGCGCGTCGCCGATGCGCTCTATCGCGGGGAAGACAAGCAGGGCCGGCCCTTCACCGTTACCGCTGGCAGTGCCGTGCAGCATTCGCCCAGCGAACCCGTGGTGGAAATGCACGATCTGATCGCGCGCATCCTGCTGTCTGACGGGGTAGCCCAGCTTTCCGCCACCAACGGCGCTTATGATTACAGCCGTGAGGACATCAAGACCACTGGCCCTGTGGAATTCAGCGCTGCCGACGGATACCGGCTGACGACGTCCAGTGTTTCCATCGATCTCAAAAACCGCCGGGTAAACGGCGATGGCGGCGTTACCGGAACGGTGCCAACCGGCAGCTTCAGCGCCAATCGCATTTCCGCCGATCTCACCGCCCGCACCGTCGTATTGGAAGGCAATGCCCGCTTGCGCATGGTGCCCGGACAGTTGAAAGTACCGCAATGACCAACCGCAACTCCACCCGTCCGCTCCGCACCATTGCGTTTCGCTCGCTTCTGGGCGGGCTGGCGCTGGGCAGCGCGATCACGCTGATCGGCGGGCAGGATCGCGCGCAGGCCCAGGCCTTTGGCGGGCTGAACAGCGATGCGCCAGTGGATTACGCGGCGGACCGCATGGAATTGCAGGACAAGCAGAACCGGGTGGTGCTGGCCGGTAACGTCGCCATTACGCAGGCCGATATGCGGCTCAACGCGCAGCGGACCACCGTGGCCTATACCAACAATGGTGAGCTGAAGATTCAGCGGATCGACGCCACTGGCGGTGTTACTGTCACCCGCGGCAATGAAAGCGCGCGCGGCGATGTGGCGATCTATGATTTCAACCAGCGCACCATCACCATGGCTGGCAATGTCGGCCTGCGCCGGGGCAGCGATACGCTGAACGGCGGGCGTCTGGTGATTGACCTTGATACCGGCGTAGCCAGTGTCGATGGCCGCGCAGGTGGCGGATCGCCCGCGCTGGGCGGATCAACAGGCGGCGGGGGCCGCGTATCCGGCACTTTCTCGGTGCCAAAGCGCAGCAAGAACAACTGACGCCCGGCGATTATTCGCCGCCACCGCCGCTGTCACCACCGCCATCGCCGCCGCCACCGGCATCACCGCCGCTGGCCTCTCCGCCACCGCCGGAATCGCCGCCGCCAGCGTCGCCGCCACCATCGGACGGGCCGTTGTCATTGCCAACGTGATCACCGCCGCCACCGCCGCCGGAATCCGCAGGCGGGCCATCATCGCCGCCGCCATCGTCTCCACCGCCGCCACCGCCGCCTTCGACATGCGAACCGCCGGGCCGCAAGGTGGGCGGCGACGCTTCCGGTGAGGGTGAGGCAGCAGGCGCCGCAGCGGGCACAGCCGCTTCCGGCTCTGCCTGCGATGCATTGGGATCGGAGGGATGCAACAGCCAGGCGGCGCCCATCGCGATCACGCCAACCAGGCCGAGCGCGGCAATCTTCCAATCAAAGGAGTTGGACTGGCTCATCGTTTTCCTGTCAATTCAATCAGTCACGCGCCCATGGCGATTTTGCCTTGGGCGGTGTGGCTACAGCGGTGTTGCTTCCAGCGGCAGCGGGATCGCGATCCGGCACCGAACAATATGCGGTCGCCAGCACCACGGCGGCCCACCACAGCGCACGCCACCGGCTTCGGAATACTGTCGTGATTCGCGGACCGAACATGAAACCGGGCATAGCAGCGCCGGGTTAAGGAAGGCTTCCTGTCACTCCGCACCTGCTTCGCGCTGCAACTCATAGAGCAGGTCAAGCGCTTCACGCGGGGAAAGCGCATCGATATCCAGCCCGCGCAGCCGGTCGCGCAGCCGATCAACCACCTCTTCACGCTGGTCCGCCGCGGCCGCAAACAAGGGCAGATCGCCCAGCCCGGCGGCAAGACCACCGGTTTCCGCTCGTCCTTTCTCAAGCCGGTCCAGCACCGCGCGGGCCCGCGCCACCACCTGCGGCGGAACACCCGCCAGCTTGGCGACCGCCAGACCATAGCTGCGGTCTGCCGGGCCCTCTGCCAGTTCATGCAGCAGCACCAGATCGCCCTTCCACTCGCGGGCGCGAACATGGTGCAGTGACAGCGCATCGCAGCTTTCTGCCAGCCGTGACAGCTCGTGATAATGGGTAGCGAACAGGCACCGACAGCGATTGACGCCATGCACCGCTTCCACCACCGCCCAGGCCAGCGCCAGCCCATCGTAAGTGGAAGTGCCGCGGCCAACTTCATCAAGGATGACAAAGCTGCGCTCGCTGGCCTGCGCCAGAATTGCGGCGGTTTCGACCATCTCGACCATGAAGGTGGAGCGCCCGCGCGCCAGATTGTCGGAAGCACCAACCCGGCTGAACAGCCTGTCCACCAGCCCGATCCGCGCCGATTGCGCCGGCACGAAACCGC
>JBGAIR010000072.1:0-8768 GCA_044225335.1 Novosphingobium sp.
CGCCGCCAACCGGATTAAGCGAGGCAGAAGCTATCGTCAGATCCAGCGCGTGCAGGGTCAGCGTGGGGGTAACTTCGGTGACTTCCAGATCGACGCTGGCGGTGCCGTCAAAGGTCAGCGCCGTGGCATCGGGCTTGACGCTGATCGCATAATGCAGCGGATGCGCGCTGCGCGGCAGATCGCTGTGAACACCGGCTGCCGCAGAGGGATTGGGTGAAACCAGCGGCGTTTCGGCCAGTGCTGGCTGTGCCGCTATGGCAAGCGCCAGGGCCGATACGAGTGACAGAGTGCGCATGATTTTGTTGCTCCCGAACGCAAGAATGATCCTTCCTGCTCTTGTCGCAACCGGAATGCCAGCCTGCAATCAATTAGACGAAGGATCGCCCCGCTTCGACGAAGCGCAATTGCTCAGGCCGTGCCGCCCACTGTCAGCCCTTCGACCAGCAGGGTGGGCTGCCCAACACCGGCGGGAACGCTTTGCCCGCCCTTGCCGCAAATCCCCACGCCTTCATCCAGTGCCAGATCATTGCCGATACCCTGCACCCGGGTCAGCACCGTCGGACCATCGCCGATCAGTGTCGCGCCCTTGATCGGCGCGCCCAGCTTGCCGTTTTCAACCAGATAAGCCTCGGTGCAGCTGAACACGAATTTGCCCGACACGATATCCACCTGTCCGCCGCCAAAACTCTTGGCGAAAATCCCGCGCTTCACGCGCGACAGCAGCTCAGCCGGATCATCATTGCCGGCGCGCATGAAGGTGTTGGTCATGCGCGGCATCGGCGCATGGGCATAGCTTTCCCGGCGGCCATTGCCGGTCGATTCCACACCCATCAGCCGGGCGTTGAGCCGATCCTGCAGATAGCCTTTCAGAATGCCATCTTCGATCAGCACGGTTTCACGGGTGGGCGTGCCTTCATCATCGATCGAAAGCGACCCGCGCCGCCCGGAACCACCCACACCCAACAGCGATCCATCGTCCACCACCGTAACGCCGGGCGCGCCGACCCGCTCACCGATCCGGCCCGAAAAGGCGCTGGTGCCCTTGCGATTGAAATCGCCTTCCAGACCGTGACCGACCGCCTCATGCAGCAGCACGCCGGGCCAGCCGGGGCCGACCAGCACCGTCATTTCACCAGCCGGGGCGGCCACGCTTTCCAGATTGGTCAGCGCCTGCGCCAGCGCGGTATCGATCGCCCGGTTCCAGGTGGCAGGTTCAAACAGATCGTCATAGAGCCTGCGCCCGCCGATCCCGAAACTGCCGGTTTCGCGGCGGCCATTGCTTTCCACCACCAGCGCGACATTGAGCCGCACCAAAGGGCGGACATCATGCGCAACAAAGCCATCGGCGCGAACAATCTCCACCACCGACCAGCTTCCGGCCAGACTGGCGGAAACCTGCACCACGCGCGGATCGCGCGCCCGCGCCGCGGCATCGATGGTTTCCAGCAACCGCACCTTTTCGGCAAAGGGCAGCGCATCCAATGGCGAAGCATCGGTATAGAGATGGCGATTGTTGCGACGCGGCGGCGGCGCAGGAGCAGCCTTGGCCGGATCGAGCAACGCCAGCGTCTCACCCGCACGGCGGATCGCCGCGGCGCTGATGTCATTGGCATGGGCAAAGCCGGTCATCTCGCCCGAAACACCGCGCAGGCCAAACCCGGCATCGCGCGAGTAATCGGCGGTCTTCAGCCGGCCATCGTCAAAGGCGAACATTTCGCTGGCAACGAATTGCAGAAACAATTCGCCGTCATCGCAGCGCGCCAGCGCATCGCGCGTAACCGCAAGCGCCTCTTCAGGCGAAAGCTGGCCGGAACGATAGAGCAACGAACGGGGATCAACAGCGGTCATGACCGCGATATAGGCACTTTGCCGTCAAAGACCAGCGGGCCGTTGCAGCGCCAAGGCAAAACTCTCAGGCCGCAGCCTGATCCGCAGGCCCGCCCTTCAGCACGAAACGGCGATCACAATAGCCGCATTCGGCATAACCGCGCTCGTCGATTTCCAGCCAGACGCGCGGATGGCCAAGGGCAGCGGGTTTGAAGCCGCCGGGGCTGCGAATATCATTGGCACCATCGCAGGAAACGCGGTGGCCGGTGACGAGAACGGTTTCAGGCTGCTGGGTCATGGCCAAGGCTGTTAGCAGCGCGCGAAGCGGCGGACAACTGCCAGATATGGCTCTTTCAATAGTATTGCAGGGTGATGCTGAAGGTGCCGGTGTACGTGCCGGGGGCCTGATTCGCCTTGACCCGCAGCGTCGCGCCGACCGGGAAATTGAACTGGCCGGTGGTGTTGCCGATGTAGAAGCTGAGCGGCGCGGTGGTCAGCGTGGTGGTGGGCGAACTGCCGATCACGAAAGTGTCGAAAGTCATGGTCTCGGTCCCGCCCACGCGTGTCATGGTGTTGCTGGTTGCATTCACCGAAATCGCCACGGTCTGATTGTAGGCGCCCTGGCCGGCAAAGCGGGCTGGCTTGGCGGTATTGCCACCGCTCGCCAGCCGCACCCCGCCGGTGGCGGTGCGCGTGCCATCCGGCGCGACCGCAACCGTCCCTGCCGTGGTCCCGGCGACAAGGCGGCCAAAACTGAGGTCATCGACCTTGAAGAAGCTTAACGGAGTAACGACAATCGCATTGGCCGATGCGGTAACGGTAACCTTTTCCGCTGCTTCACCCGGGTTTGCCCAGCATGCCATATAGCCGCAGACGATGATCGTGCGGATTGCACGAATCACCCGTCGTCCCAGCGACTTATCAGTGGCATTTCCCCAATTCATCCTTGCCGCTCTAGCGCTTACCGATGAAGGCACCCTGCAAGGCTTTGGTTAATTTGGCGGTAGGTAATTGACCCTGCATTCAAAGCTCGGGGCTTTACGATCAGCCAATCCTGCCGCAAGAGCAACAGCATGGATACACCCGCAGCAATCCGCATCCGCGATCTCGTCAAGCGTTATGCCCCGGCCGGCAATGCTCCGGCCAAGCTGGCGCTGGACGGGGTGAGTTTCGACGTGCCGCAAGGGCAGATCTTCGGCCTGCTGGGCCCCAATGGTGCCGGCAAGAGCACGCTGATCAACACGCTGGCCGGGCTGGTGATGAAGACCAGTGGCTCGGTGGAGATCTGGGGCTTCGACATTGATCGCGACAGCCGCAATGCCAAGCGCGCGATCGGCATCGTGCCGCAGGAAATCGTTTTCGATCCTTTCTTTACGCCATATGAGGTGCTGGAAAATCAGGCCGGGCTTTATGGCGTGGCCAAGGCGCTGCGCCGCTCGGAAGAATTGCTGCGCGAAGTGCATCTGGCCGACAAGCGCGATGCCTATGCCCGCACGCTTTCGGGCGGGATGAAGCGGCGGCTGCTGATCGCCAAGGCCATGGTGCATGCCCCGCCGGTGCTGGTACTCGATGAGCCCACTGCCGGTGTGGATGTGGAACTGCGCCGCCAACTCTGGGAACTGGTCGGCCAGCTCAATGCCGAAGGCGTTACCGTGGTGCTGACCACGCATTATCTGGAAGAGGCCGAACAGCTGTGTGACCGCATCGCGATCATCAACCACGGCAAGCTGATCGCCAACAAGCCGACGCGCGAACTGGTCGGCATGGCCCGCGAAAAGGTGGTGGTGCTGACGCTGGACAAGGACATCAGTGCCGCGCCCGATCATGCCAGCTTCGTCAAATGCGAAAAGACCGGCGAGCGGACGCTGGAGGTCACCTATAACAAGGACAAGACCAACGCCGGTGAAGTGCTGGCGCTGGTTCAAGGCCTGGGACTGGGCATCGTCGATGTTTCCACGCGCGAAGCCGATCTGGAGGATGTCTTCGTGTCGCTGACCAGCGATGGCCCGGCTGCGGCAGCGGCGTGACAAATTGTCCCAGAGCGGCGAAGGATTCCCCTCCCGCTTGCGGGAGGGGTTAGGGGTGGGCCAGTGAACGGTGCTGGAAAATTCAAGCAACGCAACACTGCGCGAGCCCGCGAACTTCGCAATGCTGCAACACCGGCAGAGCGACTGTTGTGGCAGTACCTGGCAAGATCGCAGCAGGGCGTAAAGTTCAGTCGCCAGATGCCTGTTGGTCCCTATTTTGCTGATTTTCTTTGCCGCGAGCGAAAGCTGATTGTCGAGCTTGATGGCTTCTCACACGATGTTGCGCCACAACGCGATATCTACCGCGACCGCTTCCTCATCCAGCAGGGATATCGCGTAATGCATTTTACGAATTTAGAGGTCCTGGAAAACGCTGAAGGAGTGATAGCTATGATCCGTATCGCTCTGAGCGATAACCCCACCCCTAACCCCTCCCGCAGGCGGGAGGGGAATACAAATGAAACGGCAACCGCGTGAGCCATGATGTCATCATCGTCGGTTCGGGTGCCGCCGGGCTGACAGCGGCACTGGCGCTGGCGGAAAAGCTGAAGGTGCTGGTGCTGGCCAAGGGCGATCTGGCCGGAGGATCGACCGCATGGGCGCAGGGCGGGATTGCCGCAGTGCTGGATGCCGGGGACACTTTCGAAAACCACATCCGCGATACCATGGTTGCCGGGGCCGGGCTCAACCGGCTGGAAACAGTGGAATTCGTGATCGAAAGCGCGCCGCATGCGATTGACCGGCTGATCCAGCTGGGCGTGCCGTTCAACACCGAAGGCAACGATCTTCACCTCACCCGCGAAGGCGGGCATTCGCACCGCCGGATCGTTCATGTCGCCGATGCCACCGGCCGGGCGGTGCTGGACGCGCTGCTGCGCGCGGCGGAGGCGCATCCCAACATCACCCTGCTGCCGGGCCGCGCCTGTATCGATCTGATCACCGGACGGCATGAGGAACGCTATTCGGGATCGGGCCGCGTCTGGGGCGTTTATGCGCTGGACGAAACCACCGGCAAGGTTGAGGCGCATACCGCCCGCGCCACGGTGCTGGCCTCTGGCGGAGCAGGCCGCGTCTATCAGTTCAGCACCGCGCCGCGTGGGGCGACCGGCGATGGCATCGCCATGGCCTGGCGCGCGGGCGCGCGGGTGGGCAATATGGAAATGATGCAGTTCCACCCGACCTGCCTTTACAATCTGGAGGTCAAGAACTTCCTGATTACCGAGGCGGTGCGCGGCGAAGGCGGGCGGCTGATCAATCCCAAGACCGGCCAGCGCTTCATGCCTGCCTATGACCCGCGCGAGGAACTGGCCCCGCGCGATGTGGTGGCCCGCGCCATCGATGCCGAGATCAAGCGCTGGGGGCTGGATTACGTTCATCTCGATATCAGCCACATGCCGGCGGAATTCGTGCGTGAGCACTTCCCCAACATCCATGAAAAGCTGCTGGGGCTGGGCATCGACATGACACGCCAGCCGATCCCGGTGGTACCGGCGCAGCATTATACCTGCGGCGGCATCGTCATCGATCTGGCCGGTCGCACCGATCTGCCGGGGCTTTATGCGGCGGGCGAATGCACCGAAAGCGGGCTGCACGGGGCCAATCGCCTGGCCTCCAACAGTCTGCTTGAATGCTTCGTCTTTGGCGAGGCAGCCGCCGCGGATATCCTTGCCCGCTGGGACAGCTTCGACGCCCCGCCCCCGGTCCGCGCCTGGGATGAAAGCCGCGTCACCGATTCCGACGAGGAAGTGGTGATCAAGCAGAACTGGACCGAAATCCGCCGCTTCATGTGGAACTATGTCGGCATTGTCCGCACCACCAAACGGCTGGAACGCGCCGCGCACCGCATCAAGCTGCTGTTTGGCGAGGTGGAGGATTATTACGGCCAGTTCCGCGTCACCACCGATCTGATCGAGCTGCGCAACCTGCTGCAATGCGCCGAACTGATCGTCCGTTCAGCGCTGGAACGGCACGAAAGCCGCGGCCTGCATTATACGCTGGATTATCCCGATCTGCTGCCCGCCGCGAAAGACACGGTGCTGGTTCCTTAAGATCAGGCTGTGCTGGCTGCACCGGTGAAGCGGACTTGCTCTGGTAAGTGATCGCAAGCTAAGCTTTCCGGAACGACAGTTCAGGGGAGGCTTCATGCCGCAGATTACCGCCAATGGCATTGCGATCGAATATGAATCCTATGGCGATCCCGCCAATCCGCCATTGCTGTTGGTAATGGGTCTGGGCGGGCAACTGACGCTGTGGCCGATCGAACTGGTGGATGCCTTGGTGGCGCGCGGGTTCTGGGTGATCCGCTATGACAATCGCGATATTGGCCTCAGCCAGAAATTCGACCATGCCGGGCGCCCCAGCATTGCCTGGCTGATGCTGCAAAGGATGCTGCGGCTGCGGCCCCGCACTGCCTATTCGTTGCAGGATATGGCCGCCGATGCGATCGGCCTGCTCGATGCGCTGAAGATCACCAAGGCGCATATCGTTGGCGCATCGATGGGCGGGATGATTTCACAGTTGATCGCGGCAGGCTGGCCGGAACGGGTGCTTTCGCTCACCTCGATAATGTCAACCACCGGCAATCCAAGGCTGCGGCAATCCTCGCGCGAAGCGCTCAAGGCACTGACCGGGCGGCCCCTGACCGCCAGTGAGCCAGAAGTGGTCGATTACGGGGTGATGGTGGCGCGCACCATTGGCAGCCCGGCCTATCCGGCAGAAGAAACCCGCCTGCGCGAACGGATCGCCCGTGATTACAATCGCAGCTACTATCCGGTGGGCGCCATGCGGCAGATGGCTGCCATCGTTGCCGATGGTGATCGCCGCGCGCGCCTGAAAAAGGTCACCGCGCCAACGCTGGTAATCCATGGCGAGGACGATCCGCTGGTCCCGGTTGACGGCGGTAAGGATACCGCTGCCAGCATCGCAGGGGCAAAGCTGCTGACCATCCCCGGCATGGGCCACGATCTGCCAGTCGAGCTGGTCGATCAGATCGCCAATGCGATTGCCGAGATTGCAGGCTGAGGGTGATCACCAAGCCCGAATTTTGATGTGCCGGATCGTAAGCTCGGGCAACAAAATTACCCGGCCCGATTCCATCCTTGTCAACGCCTGCGCGGCACTGTCCACGGGCAAAAATTTTTTCACAGATTCACTTTGACTCTTGCGCCGCGCACCAGTGCCCGAAATCCCGCGCGTCGCTGCATCGCGGAATGACTCCCCCGCCCCCCGCCCCGGCCAGCTGATGGTGAATTGTCGATTTACCCTCTTGCACGCGAATCAGGATAAGGCACTATAGATAGTGGTCCGGCGATTGGGGGGACCTCTAAACCTAGATTCCATTGCGTCTCGTGCGAAGCGCGCACGGCAAGAGGATTCTGCGGTTCGACGCCCTCCTGACAGGCAATGCCAGCTGGCAAGGCTGGGGAACAAACGGGGATAAGTTTTTCCCCAATGTCTCCCCGCTCTGCTAGGATGCAACGCCCTTCGCCGAGTCGAACGAAAGCGGAACGGCAGATCCGCGACGATTGATGGAAATGGCGCCTGCATTTCAGGCGCAGGCGATACAGAATTTGGACAACGGGGGCATCGAGTGGATTTCAGGAACGGATCAGACTCCGGTTTGGATGGAGCGCCAGTCATGGCCGAGGTTGAAGAAACGCTGACCGACACCGCGCCTGCGGGCGAGAGCGTGACCATTCCATCCCGCAGCAAGAAGGAGGCGGGGCAAGCCCCGGCAGTGGCGATGGCGGAAAAGAGTGACGCCGGTTCGGCCGAACTGATCGACAAGCTGGGCGCGAAGGCGCTGGTAGGCGCGGTGGCCGCCGCGGCGACAGGTGCGTCCAGGCCCAAGGATGATTCCAAATCGGTGCAGCCCCGCCGGTTCGATATCGTTACCGATCATGCCCGCGATGCGCTGCTGACCGATTTCGGCAAGGAAACGCTGGACGACCGCTATCTGCTGCCGGGCGAGAAATATCAGGATCTGTTCGCGCGCGTGGCCGATGCCTATGCCGACGATGCCGAGCATGCGCAGCGGCTGTACGACTATATCTCGAAGCTGTGGTTCATGCCGGCCACCCCGGTGCTGTCCAACGGCGGCACCGGCCGCGGGCTGCCGATCAGCTGCTACCTCAATTCGGTGGACGACAGTCTGGAAGGCATCGTCAACACCTGGAACGAAAACGTCTGGCTGGCCTCGCGCGGCGGCGGCATCGGCACCTATTGGGGCAATGTCCGCGGCATCGGCGAGCCGGTCGGCCTCAACGGCAAGACCAGCGGCATCATTCCGTTCGTCCGCGTGATGGACAGCCTCACGCTGGCCATTTCGCAGGGTTCGCTGCGCCGCGGCTCTGCCGCTTGCTATCTCGACATCTCGCACCCCGAGATCGAGGAATTCCTCGAAATCCGCAAACCCTCGGGCGACTTCAACCGCAAGGCGCTCAACCTGCACCACGGCGTGCTGATCCCCGACGCCTTCATGGAAGCGGTGCGTGACGGCGGCGAATGGACGCTCAAGTCGCCCAAGGACGGCAGCGAGCGCGGCACGGTCGACGCCCGCGCGCTCTTCCAGAAGCTCGTCGAGACCCGCCTCGCGACCGGCGAGCCGTACATCATCTTCGCCGATCACGTGAACTCGACGATGCCCAAGCATCATCGCGATCTCGGCCTCAAGGTCTCGACCTCGAACCTTTGCTCGGAAATCACGCTCCCGACAGGCAAGGACCATCTCGGCAACGAGCGCACCGCGGTATGCTGCCTGTCGTCGCTCAACCTCGAAACCTGGGACCAGTGGAACCAGGCCGAGGGGTTCATCGAGGACGTGATGCGGTTCCTCGACAACGTCCTCCAGGACTATATCGACCGCGCCGAGCCCGGCATGGAAAAGGCCGCTTACTCCGCCGCGCGCGAGCGCTC
>JBGAIR010000005.1:0-73007 GCA_044225335.1 Novosphingobium sp.
AAAAGGATTCTCCCGCCCGGCTTGGCGTATCGCGGTGCTGGATCATCGATCCGCTGGATGGAACGCGTGAATATGGCGAGGGGCGCAGCGATTGGGCGGTGCATGTCGCACTGGCGGTGGACGGCGTGGCACAGACCGGGGCGGTGGCGCTGCCCGGACTTGATCTGGTGCTGCGATCCGATGCGCCGCAACCACTGGCCGAGGCCAATCAACCGCTGCGCATGGTCGTTTCGCGCACCCGCCCCGCAGCGGAAGCCGAAGCCGCGGCAAGGCTGCTGGGGGCGGAACTGGTGCCGATGGGCAGCGCCGGGGCCAAGGCGATGGCCGTGGTGCGCGGCGAGGCGGATATCTATCTGCACACCGGCGGCCAGTATGAGTGGGACAATTGCGCGCCGGCTGCCGTGGCGCAGGCGGCCGGGCTGCATGTCAGCCGGGCTGATGGATCGCCGCTGGCCTACAACAATGCCGATCCCTGGCTGCCCGATTTGCTGATTTGCCGCAAGGAATTGGCTGCGCGGGTTTTGGACAGCTGTTCTGCCTGACATATCTGGCGTTGGCACTGTCGGCATGCGATAAATCGACCGATGGATGCCGATGATCTTGATCTTTCCGCACCGCGCCGTGTGCGGTTGGGGGCAATCGGGCTGGTGGCCTTGTTGCATCTGCTGGTGGTGCTGGGCCTGATTCGCGCCTTCGCGCCGGGCATCGCCGCCAAGGCAGTCAATGCAGTTGTTTCGACCTTCACCGTTACTGTCACCACACCGCCGCCCAAGCCTGATCCGGCAGAAAAGCCGAAACCCGCCGGTGCCGCTGCGGATGCCGGGCGCAAGGCCGATGCCAGGGCAGTGCAGGCACCCAAGCCCAAAGTGCCGCTGGCAAAGACGCCAGCACCCAAGGCCGCAAGCACCGGCAATGCTGACAGTTCCGGCGCATCGGCCAGAGGCAATGGCACCGGTGCGGGCGGAAGTGGTAACGGCACGGGCAGCGGCAATGGCGGGAATGGCGATGGTGGCGGCGCAGTTACCAAAGCCGTGCATATCGCCGGGCAGATCAGCAATGCTGGCGATTTCCCGGTCCCGCCCGGCGGGCGCGAGGCGCGGATTGGCAAATCGGTTATTCTGGCACTGACTGTAAGCCCCAATGGCCGTGCCACCGCCTGCCGCATCTATCGCAGCAGCAGCTTTGCCGATACCGATGCCGCCGCCTGCCGTCTGGCAATGAACAATCTGCGTTTTCGCCCCGCTACCAATGCGGCGGGTGAGCCTGTGACATCGACCTTTTACTGGCAGCAGAAGTTCTTTTTCTGAACCGGCGGCAATCGGCAGCCAATGATTGACGCGCGCGGCGCGCGGCCCGTAACGTCGGTCAAACCATTTCCCGGAGAGAGCCATGGCCACCAATCATCCCGTCCCTGCCGCTTGGGCAGCCCGCGCCTATGTCGATGCCGAAGGATATGCGAAGAAATATCGCCGCTCGATCGAGCAGCCGGAAGCGTTCTGGCGCGAGGAATCGGCCCGGATCGACTGGATCAAGCCCTGGACGCAGCTTAGCCGGTGTTCCTATGACGAGGCCGATTTCGGCATCGAATGGTTTGCCGATGGCACGCTGAATGTTTCCGCCAATTGCCTTGACCGCCATCTGGCCGAGCGCGGCGATACCACTGCGATCATCTGGGAGGGCGATGATGCCAGCCAGCAACGCAAGCTGACCTATCGCGAATTGCATGAAGAAGTCTGCCGTTTTGCCAATGCGCTGAAGGCATTGGGGGGCAAGCGGGGTGACCGGATCACCATTTATATGCCGATGATCCCCGAAGCGGCAGTGGCGATGCTGGCCTGCACCCGGATTGGCGCGATCCATTCCATCGTGTTCGGTGGTTTCAGCCCCGAGGCGCTGGCCGGACGCATCCAGGATTGCGACAGCAATATCGTGATCACCGCCGATGCCGGGATGCGCGGCGGCAAGCAGGTGGCGCTCAAGGCAAATGTCGATGCCGCGCTGGAAAGCTGCCCTTCGGTGGCGAAGGTGCTGGTGGTGCGTCATGTCGGCAATGATGTGACCATGTCGGCAGGCCGGGATCATTGGTGGCATGATCTGCGCGGCGAAGTCTCAGCCGAATGCCCTTGTGAAGAAATGGGGGCGGAAGACCCGCTGTTCATCCTCTATACCTCCGGTTCCACCGGCAAACCCAAGGGCGTGCTCCACACCACCGGCGGCTATCTGACCTGGGCAGCGATGACGCATCACTATGTGTTCGATTACCGCCCGGGTGAAATCTACTGGTGCGCGGCAGACATCGGCTGGGTCACGGGGCACAGCTATGTCGTCTATGGTCCGCTTGCCAATGGCGCGACCACAGTGATGTTCGAGGGCGTACCCAATTACCCCACCCACAGCCGCTTCTGGGAGATTGTTGACCGGCACAAGGTTGAGATCTTCTATGGCGCGCCCACCGCGCTCAGGGCGCTGATGCGCGAAGGCGACGATTGGGTGAAGGCCACCAGCCGCAGCAGCCTGCGTCTGCTGGGCAGCGTGGGTGAACCGATCAATCCGGAGGCATGGGAGTGGTACTGGCGCGTGGTGGGTGAAGGGCGCTGTCCGATTGTCGATACCTGGTGGCAGACGGAAACCGGCGGCGCGATGATTACCCCCTTGCCAGGAGCGATTGATCTCAAACCGGGTTCAGCCAGTTTCCCGATGTTCGGCGTGGTGCCGCAGATCGTTGACGCTGAAGGACAGGTTCTGGATGGCGCGACCGAGGGCAATCTGTGCATCACGCAAAGCTGGCCGGGCCAGATGCGCACCGTGTGGGGGGATCACGAGCGCTTTTTCCAGACCTATTTCACCACCTATCGCGGCAAATATTTCACCGGGGATGGCTGTCGCCGCGATGCCGATGGCTATTACTGGATCACCGGCCGGGTTGACGATGTGATCAACGTATCCGGGCACCGCATGGGCACGGCCGAAGTGGAAAGCGCGCTGGTCGCGCATCCGAAGGTGGCGGAAGCCGCCGTTGTCGGCATGCCGCATGAGATCAAGGGGCAGGGCATTTATGCCTATGTCACGCTCAACGCCGGGGAGGCACCGGGCGAAGATATCCGCAAGGAACTGGTGCAATGGGTGCGCAAGGAAATCGGTCCGATCGCCACGCCCGATGTGATCCATTTCGCGCCGGGGCTGCCCAAAACCCGCAGCGGCAAGATCATGCGCCGCATCCTGCGCAAGATTGCCGAGGGCGATGTCTCCAACCTTGGCGATACCAGCACGCTGGCCGATCCTGGTGTGGTGGATGTGTTGCTCAGCGAAGGGCGCTGATAGTCTGATCCGAAGTTCGCGTAACGGCGAATTTCGTTGCGGCACCGGCCCGCTCCGGCACAACAATTCCGGATCGGAAAACAAACCCGCTCACTTCAACTGCGAATTGAACGAGATCGAAAAGCTGGGCGGCGTTCCGGTTGATCCGGCCATGGTCCCTTTGGGATTCAGGCAGACATAGCGCACCGCCGGATCATAGGCGCTGACCGGCGTATAAGTGCAGGCCGCGAAAGAGGTGGGCGGGCTGGCCGCGTTGGAATAGCGAATATCGGTGCTGGTATTGAATGTCAGCGCCGAACTGGTCGATCCCTGCACGAAGCTGGGCGACGACGCGGTGCCAACCGTCAACTGAGTTGGCAGGCTGTCAATCAGCACGATGGAGTTGCTATCCACCGTTGACGGCCCGGTGTTTGCCACGCTCAACGTATATTGCACGATCGCGCCGGGGATCAGCTTTGGATTGGCGCTGCCATTCACTGGATCGGAAACCGGAGCAGAACTTTTGCTGACAGTCAGCAGCGCGTTGGCGGCGCGTTTGGTGTTGGTTAGTGTGCAGGTGATGACATCGCCCATCTGCGGGGTGATACTGGCGGTCGCGGTGGTGGGCAGGGCGGTGGTCGAGCCGCTCCAGCCATTGGTACAGGCCATGGATGACGTGTATTGCGCCAGCGCTGTCGAGCCTGCTGCCGCTTCATACAGCGTATAGCTTGTTCCCGGCGCGACCTGCACCAGCGCGGTAGAGCCGCTGGTGATCGTGGTGCCGGTGCCGGCAGTGGTCGTGCTGGCAATCGATGTGGTGCCCTGATCGATCTGCATGGTGAACTGATCGCTGGCATATTGCCTGCCGCCGGTGCCCAATGCCTTGGTCAGTTGCAAATGCGGATAGGGGGTATTGGTGAACTGGCACTGCACATTGTCGCCGAACTGCAATGCCCCGAAATTGTAGCTGGTGGTCTGGACATTACTGGGCATCGGCGTGCTGGATGATGTGGAATTGGTGCAGGTCAGTATGGAGCGATATTCGCTGATCACACTGCCGCTACCGCCGGCCATGGCCTGCGTGAGCGTCAGCGGCAGCGCCGAACTGCTGGAGAGCGAGGCCGCGGTGAACGGACCAAGCCCGGTGCCGCTGGAGGTGCCCGATGACAGCGACGTACCGCTGCTGGTGGCCTTGATGTCAAACTGGAACTGGTCGGCCGCTCTGGCGCGGGTTCCGGCGATCTGAAGGTTCAGCCGGATCGACGCGAAACGCACCGCAAACATCGCGCCCTGCAGGCCGCCACCAACCAATGTGGTGGTAACGCTGGTCGGCGTGGTTGATCCGAAGATATAGGCACCCACCGTGCCGGGTGCACCGGATTCGGTTACGCTGCTGGTGTTGAGGCCGCTTACGCCGGGATAGCTTGAACCGCTGATCGGTCCCACCTGATCCAGCTGCACCCAGCTGCCGCCATTGGTCTGAAAGCTCAGCGATTCCCCTTCGTTGGAACTTTCCGCATCAGCCCCGACGAACATGTAGGACGTGATCGTCGTTGCGCCAGAGGGCGGTGTCAGCGTGATACCGGTGATGCTGACTGTCGTGGTGCCCGCCGCTGTCTGATACAGAACCGGTCGCCCTGAAATCCCCGTGAATGCGGTATTGCCCACGGCTGCTCCGCCCCATGATGGTGATGTGGCGGATGTGGCCGCCGCTCCCGAAACCTTCATGGTGAAGCTCATGGTGGTGCCATCGGGCAAGGTATAGCTGAACGCCTGCCCCGATGCCGATCGAGCGGTCGTGTCGTTGTAACTGGTCAGATCAAGCCAGCAATAGGTCTGCCAGTCGGCCGGCCCGGTGGAACCCTGCGCGGTCGCATAATAACAATTGGCGGCGCGCGCCGGTGCAGCCAGCCCAAACATGGCCAGCAGCAGAAGCAGCAGGGGAACAAGCTTGCTTTGAATGTGGTGGGTCATTGAGGTCGGCTCGTGCAGCCAACCTAGGTGCATTCCCTTATTTCCGGGTTAATGCAGCGGTAATGTTGTTTCGCTTGACACGATTTTGCAATCCGGTGACGATACCTCCAAGAAAATTCAGATACTTATCCGCTTGGTAAAATACGTATTCCACGAATCCGGTTTCTCTGGAGCCGTGTTTTGGCCGGTATTAAATGGCTGGTCCCACAAATGATGATTCAAAGGGGCATTCGATGAATATGCTTATTTGGGCCGGAATATATGCCGCTGCCTTTATTTTCGTGCTGCTGCTTGTCTATGCGTCCGGCATAATTCGCTACGTTGGCAATAGCCGGGTGGCTGTTGTTGAGAAGCTTTGGAGCGGCAAAGGCTCGGTTCCAGGCGGTTTTATTGCCTTGGAAGGGGAAGCCGGGTTTCAGCCGGAAGTGTTGCGCGGCGGGTTTCATTTCTTCTTTCCGTTTCAGTATCGCGCCCACAGCCAGCCGCTGGTGACGATTCCGCAGGGGCAGATTGGCTATGTGTTCGCCCGCGATGGCGCTCCGCTCGGCCCTACGCAAACATTGGCCAGCAATCTGGTCGCGACGGACTTTCTTGATGCCCGCGCCTTTCTGGCGGCCGGTGGACAGAAGGGCCCGCAGCGCGCGATTTTGCGCGAAGGCACCTATGCGATCAATCTCGCCCAGTTCGTCGTCATTACCCGTGAACGCATATACGGTCTGATGCTTGAAGAAAGCGATGCCGCGCTGTTCAGCGAAATGGCGAATGTCATTGCCACTCGTTCGGGTTTTGAGGCGGTGGTAATCAAGGATGCCGATGACGTGATCGGTATCGTTACCGTGCATGATGGGCCAGCCTTGCCGGCTGACCAGATCATCGCGCCATCGGTAGGGTCTGACCAGACCAGTCCGGCGACCTTTCACAACAGTTTTCAGGACCCTGAAAAGTTCATTGCCGCAGGTGGCTGCCGTGGCCGACAATTGCAGGTGCTGGTCGAAGGCAGCTATTTCATCAACCGTCTGTTTGCGACTGTTGAGCGCGTGCCCAAGACTGTGATTGAAGTTGGCCATGTTGGCGTTGTCATCAGCTACACTGGTGAAGCCGGCGCCGATACCTCGGGCGCCGAGTATCGTCATGGCGAACTGGTCGCGCCGGGCAATCGCGGGGTGTGGAGCGAACCGCTGTTGCCGGGCAAATATGCCTTCAACACCTATGCGGGCAAGATCCTGCCAGTTCCCACCACCAATTTCATCCTGAAGTGGGAGCAGTCAGACGTCGGTCCTCACAAGTTTGACGAGAATCTCTCTGAGGTTTCCCTGATCACCAAGGACGCGTTTGAGCCGATTCTGCCGCTTTCGGTGGTGGTTCACATCGACTACCGCAAGGCTCCGCTGGTGGTGCAACGCTTTGGCGATATCAAAAAGCTGGTCGAGCAGACCCTCGATCCGATGGTATCCGCCTATTTCAAGAACGTCGCGCAAAAGCGGACATTGATCGAATTGCTGCAAGAGCGCAGCGAGATCCAGGAAAACTCCGGTAGTGAAATGCGCGCGAAGTTCCAAGCCTATAACCTTGAGCTGCAAGAAGTGCTGATCGGAACACCGCGTGCTGCCCAGGGCAACAACCAGATCGAACAGATCCTGACGCAATTGCGCCAAAGGCAACTCGCTGACGAGCAGGTTGGCACCTATGAGCGTCAGGCAATCGCCGCGCAGAAGGAGCGTGAGCTGCGCGAGGCGGAAGCCAGAACGAAGGCAAGGCCAGTCTCGCCCGTTCACAGCAAGAGGCCGCGCAAACGCGAACCCTTGCCGAGGCAGAGGCCGCACGCATCCAGTTGCTGGGTGAGGGCGAGGCCAAGAAGGTGGTGGCACTGGCCGCTGCCGAGGCGGAAAAGGTTACCAAGGTCGGTCTGGCGCAGGCGCAGGCCATTGAAAAGCAGGTAGCAGCTTCTGGTGGCGCGCGCTATCAGTTGGCCCGCCAGATTGCCGAACGCATGGCGCAGGCGCTTGAAACCTCAGGCGTGGATGTCGTGCCGCGCATTCAGGTGAATGGCGGCGCGGCCGAAGGCGAAGGCGGCGGATCGCTGGTGCAAACCTTGCTGGCGCTGTTGGTCAGCGAACGTGGCGACGCCCTGCTGGAAGGCGAAGAGCAAAAGCCGCGGCGTGGCGGCCGGGCACAAGCGTCGGCAGAAGAAGAATAACAGAATTCCGGCCCGGGCCTTTCAAATGGCGGTCCGGGCCGTTAACTTGATCCCATGATAGCCCAGACCATCCAGCTTGCGCTCGCCCCGGTTTTCGTGCTGGTGGCGATCGGCAACATCATGAACATTCTTTCCAGCCGTCTGGGCCGGGTGGTGGACCGGGCGCGGCACCTGCAAGAGCTGCACGTCGAAACCAGCGGGCCGGATCACGATATGGTGGTTCAGGAAATCCGCATGATCGATCGCCGCATCGCGCTGGTGACTCGGGCGATCTTTCTGTTGGTGGTCAGCGGTCTGGCGATTGGCACCACGGTGGCGGTTCTGTTTCTGGAGGAACTGGCCGGGCTAGAGCTGCAGCGTATCGCCGCTGGCACCTTTCTGGTCGCGGTTGCGTTGCTGATGTGGGCGCTGGTGCTGTTCCTGCGCGAAACCCGTGTCGCGGCGGAACAGCTGCGTATTCCGCGCGATTATCTGGAGCTTGAGCGGGAAATCTAACCCAGCAGCTTGCCTGCCTTGGCTTCGATCGCGCCGCGCACCATGGGCTCGGCGAATGACAGCGCTGGCGGCAAATCGAGCGTGAAGACCATCGCTTCCTCCTCGATTTCGATCATCCCTTCCAGGCCCTGGCCCATCGCGGAAACGCTGATTGCCATGCGGTGCTCATCTGGCCAGCTGGTGCTTGTCTTGACCAGCGCTGGAACCAGATTGGCCAGTTCATGCTCACGCGCGCGGATACGGGTGCAGGCTTCATCGCGGCCAAGGCTGTGGGGAATGTAAACGCGCATCAATTGTCCTTTGTGGCGGCTGGGCTGGCTTCATCCAGCGCATCGCCATATTTGTAGTCGAGGTAGCGGGTCTTGATCGCCAGATTGTCAATCGCGCCGCTGGCGAGCTGACGCGTGACGCTGTCGATCTCGGCGCTGATTTTGCCGAGGCTGTCGGTCAGCTGATCAGTCGGGCTGGTCTCGCCCCGCTTTTCGCCGCGCAGATGAGCGGGAATGCTGGTGTAGGTGGAAACCAGTTCGGGCAGATGTTCGCCGACCAGCTTGCGGACTTCGATTGCGGCAGGCTGGCGATCATCCAGGCCATCGAGTTGAAGACCCAGAGCATCGAGTTGCACGCCGATCTGATCGACCAGTTGAACCGCGGGTGCGGGCAGGGCCGGGCGCTGGCGTTCCAGCCACATTTCGGTGCGGCCAACCAGTGATTTCACATCGCTACCTGCCAGCATTTCGCGCGTCGGTTCTTTCAGTTGCGGATAGCGTCCGAAGATGCCGACCGCGACCACGGCTGCCAACATGGTGACAATAATCCCGGTCCAGCCAATGCCATCCAATATCAGCCCGGCGACCATCGCTGCGAAAATGATAGATCCCAGCGCCATGAATATCCGCAGCAGTTTGCGAAAGGCGTGGTCACGCTTTAGTGCGGCGGAGCGCCGACCGATCGATACCGCTCGCCGTCCGCCAAAATCGCGATTGTTGATCAGCGACTGGCGCGCTTGACGCAGGATCAGATCGGCGTTGTTGGCCTCGTTTGCCAATTACCCCTCCAGGCTCAGCAAGCTGGGCGCATCAGCGGCTTTGGCGGCCTGTGCGGCACCTTCGGCGCGGGCGATGTAGCCTTTGGACTTTTCCACCTCGGCTGACAGCGTGTTGACCGTCTGCTTCATGTTTTCCAGCGCCTTCACCTTGAAGGTGTCGATATTGTCCATCGTGTCATAGATGTTCTGGAAGGCGCGTTGCAGCACTTCCAGCGGGATGGTGCTGGATGATGCCTGTTCGTGAATCCTGCCGGTCTGGTCGCGCAGCAGAGTGCTGGTGGAATCGATGATGCCAGCGGTGGTATCGTTCAGCGCGGTGATCTGTTGCAGCACCATGCGCTGGTTGGTCATGGCCTGCGCCACGGTTACGGCGGTACGCAGTGCGCCAACGGTGGTGGTGCTGGCGCGGTCCACGCCCTTGACCAGCTCAACATTGTTCTTCTTGACTAGATCGAGCGCCAGATAGCCTTGCACCGAAACCGCCATCTGGGTGAGCAGATCCTGCGTACGCTGGCGGACATAGAACAGCGCGCTTTCGCGGATCGCCTTGGCCTTGGCCGGATCGGTGGCGTCCAGTTCCGCCGCCTTTTCTTCCAGCTTGCTGTCCAGCGTGCGGCTGATGTGGATCATCTGTTCCAGATTGCCCATTGCCTCCCACAGCTTTTGCCGTTCGACGTCGATGGCGGCATTGTCCATCAGCAGCTCATCCTTGCCCGAGGCCAGATGGCCGAGGATCGACTGGATGTGTCCCTGCGCCGATTGATAGCTTTCGAAATAGCGCTTCACGCTGTTGCCGAAGGGGATGATGCCCAGGATCTTGCGGCCGGTGGAAAGTTTGCCCTTTTTGCCGGGATCGAGATCCTCAACCGTGCGGCGCAGTTCGGCCAGATTGGCACCCACACCCGAATCCTTGTTCATTGCCCGAACCGGGCGATCAAGGAAGCGGTTGGACATGGCAGAGGCAGCCGCGATTTCCTTGCGCCCCATATTGGTCAGCTGATCCACCCGCTTGCCGAATTCGGGCGAATTGGCATCCTGCGCGACCAGATCGGCGACGAAGCTATCGACCTTGGCATCCAGCTTTGACTTGTTGTCATCCGAAACCGGCACCAGCCCGGCGGCCTTTTCCGGCGCAACCACCGGCACCGGATCGGGCGGGGTCAGCGTGATGGCTGGGGTTTCTTCAATGGTCGTGGTTGGCGTGGTGGCCATATCTTGCGTCCGTCCGTTGCGTGTCCTGCCGTCAAGATGGTGCGGCTTGGGCTACAGTCAAGCTGTATTATCACCCTAAGACAGGCGCGGCAAGTTTCACTGCTGCGGCGCGTCGGGCGCGTCAGATGTCTCGTTCACTGCGGCGGCGGCCTTTGCATCGCGCTTTTCGCCCAGCCACATGATGATCAGCGATCCTTCGAACAGCAGCAGCATCGGCACCAGCAGCATCAGCTGCGACACCACATCGGGCGGCGTGATGATCGCAGCGACGGCGGTGATCGCAACGATCACATAACGGCGCAGCCCGGCCAGTTCCTTGCGGCTGACGATCCCGGCGCGGTTGAGCAGCAACAGCAGCACCGGCAGCAGGAAGCTGATGCCAAAGGCCAGGATGAACTGCATCACCAGCGCCAGATAATCGCCCGTGCCTGGCAATGCCTCCAGATGCAGTCCACCTTTCTGACCTTCAAAATGCAGGAAAAAGCGAAAGGCGGTGGGCATCACAAAGAAATAGGCCAGCGACGCGCCGCAGGTGAACAGCACCGGCGTGGCGATCAGGAACGGCAGGAATGCCTTTTTTTCACGCGCATAGAGGCCCGGTGCAACAAAGGCCCACAGCTGGTTGGCAATCACCGGAAATGCCAGACAGAAGGCGGCGAACAGCGCCACCTTGATCTCGACGAAAAAGGCTTCGTACAGCTTGGTGTAGATCAGCTTGCCCTGGCCGGGAGGAAAGGCGGCGGTGAGCGGTCGGACCAGAAACGCAAAAATCTTGTCGGCGAAATAGAAGCACACGCAAAAGGCCGCCGCCAGCGCCAGCAGGGAGCGCAGCAGCCGGGTGCGCAGCTCAATCAGATGATCGAGCAGCGGGGCCTGGGTTTCGTCAATATCGCGGATGTTGAAGGCCATCAGCGCTGCTCTTGTGATGGCGCAGGCTGGTCGGGCGCGGGCATGTCTGGCGCGGGAAGCGGCTGGGCTGGCGGAGCGGTCGGATCAACCGCGGTTTGCGATTGCGGTGTCGTGCCCGGATCGGTGCCAATCAGCGCGGCTTCCGCCGATGCTGCCGGAGGGTGTGCGGCCATGATCGCGGCGTTCTGTTCCCGCCACTTTTTTTCCATCTCTTCCAGCTCGGCATCGCGGATCATGGTTTCGATACCGGCACGAAAATGGCCGGAAATCCGGCGCATCTTGCCGATCCAGCGCCCGGCAGTGCGCAGTGCGCGTGGCAAATCCTTGGGGCCGATCACGACAATCGCCACGATCGCCGTAAACAGCATCTCGTCCCAGCCGATATCAAACATGGCGCGCTCCGCTCAGAGGCGGGCTTACTGGGGTTTGGATGCGCTGGAATCGACAGTCGTTTCGCCGTTCAGCACGGCCTGCGAAGCCGCAGGCGGCGCAGCAATTTGCGCGGGCGGAGCGGAAGGCTGACCATCGGTTTCTTCGGTCATGCCTTGCTTGAAGCTTTTGATACCCTTGCCGAAATCGCCCATCATTTCTGAAATGCGGCCACGGCCAAACAGCACCAGCACCACCAGCGCGAGCACGATCAGGTGCGGAAGCGACAAACCCATTGCATTACTCCATGTCCATCCGGGCGAACCGGCCCTGCGGCCCTGCTGCCTCTATCTAGGCGATCCCTGCGTGATTTACGAGTCAGTCTGACGTTTCCGCTTCGGTTTCATCGGCGCTGACCGGAGTTTCCATCGCTGCGGCCAGCGCATCTTCGACCGGATCGAGCAAGCCGGCAGCGCGCAGTTCATCAATTCCGGGCAGATCGCGGCGGCTTTCGAGGCCAAAATGGGTGAGGAACTGCGGCGTGGTGGCGTAGATCACCGGGCGGCCCGGCACTTCGCGCCTGCCGACGGCCCGCACCCAGCCGGCCTCCAGCAGCACGTCGAGCGTCCCCTTGGCGGTCTGCACGCCGCGGATCGATTCGATCTCGGCCCGGCTGACCGGTTCATGATAGGCAACGATAGCCAGAACCTCGGTCGCGGCGCGTGACAGGCGGCGGAGTTCCTCGCGTTCGCGGCGCAGCAGATGGGCAAGATCGGCGGCGGTCTGGAAGTGCCAGCGCTTGCCGCGTTCCACCAGTTCGATGCCGCGACCCTGATAGTGCGTGACGAGCTCTGCCAGCGCCGGTTTGACATCCGCACCGCCAAGGTGGGTGGAGATCGCTTCGGCCGTCATCGGCTCTTCGGCTGCGAACAGCGTTGCCTCCACCGCGCGGACCAGATCATCAGGGCGATTCACTGGCGCATGCTCCGCAGCATTAGCGGGCCGAAGGTTTCTTCCTGCGCCAGCTCGGCCTTGCCCAGCCGGGCCAGTTCCAGCGCGGCGACGAAACTGGACGCCAGCGCAGAGCGGCGCAGCTGTGGATCGGCCTGTGGCGGCAGGAAATCGCGCAGCTCCATCCAGTCCAGATTCACGCCCAGCATCGACGACACCCGCGCCAATGCCGAATCGAGCGTCATCACCATCCGGTCGCGCACCATATGCACGACGGGCGCGGTGCGCGCCTTGACCTGCCCGTAAGCCTGCACCAGCGCAAACCAGTCACACTGCCAGAGCGCCTTGCGGTCCACCCGCAGCCCCTCGGGTGCGCCGCGGCGGAAAACATCGCGGCCCAACCGGTCGCGCCCCATCAGCCGCGCTGCCGCATCGCGCATTGCTGCCAGCCGTTGCAGCCGCAATTGCAGGCGCAGGGCCAGCTCTTCCGGGCTGGGATCCTGCTGCTCATCGCGGGGGAGCAGCAGTGCCGATTTCAGATAGGTCAGCCAGGCTGCCATGACGAGGTAATCGGCTGCCAGTTCCAGCCGCAATGCCTCGGCCCGCTCGATATAGGTCAGATATTGGTCAACCAGTTCAAGGATCGAGATCCGCCGCAGATCGACCTTCTGCCGCCGCGCCAGATCGAGCAGCAGATCAAGCGGGCCTTCCCAGCCATCAAGTTCCAGATAAAGTGCCTCATCCCCGCTGGCCGCGCTGCCCACGCCCTGCCAGTCGTCGTCCGGCAGCGTCAGGGCAGGGGAGTCAGGCGCTTCGCTCATGCCTGCGCTTCCACCAGCCCCAGCAAAGCATCGCGCTTGGCGATCAGGGCGGCCTGATCGCCACTGGCCCCGTCCAGACTGGTAACCGCAAGAGCGCGTTCCAGCCGTGCGGCGGTGGCTTCGCTCATGCCGGGCAGGCGTTCGCAGATGCCGGTCATGTCATCGATTTTCGCCCAGCAATTGAGCGCGATGTCGCAGCCTGCGGCAATGGCGCGCTCGGCCCGTTCGGGGACGCTGCCGGAAAGGGCCTGCATATCGAGATCGTCGGTCAGCAACAGACCGGAGAAGCCGATCCGTTTGCGAATGATTTCCGCAACGACAAAGGGCGATTGCGTGGCCGGATGATCGGCATCCCAAGCCGTAAAGCGAATATGGCCGGTCATCGCCATGGGCGCATCGGCAAGGGTACGGAACGGGGCAATGTCCTGCTCCAGCTCGTGCTCAGCGGCGGTGACAGTGGGCAGTTCCTTGTGACTGTCGGCCATGGCTCGCCCGTGTCCGGGCATATGCTTGACCGTGCCGACCACTCCGGCCCGCGCCAGCCCATCCAGCACCGCACGGCCCAGCGCTGCCACTCGCATCGGCTCGCTGCCATAGGCGCGATCCCCGATCACATCATGTGCACCGGGCTGGCGCACATCCAGCACCGGGGCATGGGTGCAGCTAATCCCGGCCTCGGCCAGATCATGGCCCAGCGCCTCGGCATTGGCCCTTGCTGCTTCGATGGCGCTGGACGGGGCCAGTTCATAGAGCCGGTCAAAGGCTTCTCCAGCGGGAAAGGGCTGCCACACCGGCGGCTTCATGCGCGCGACCCTGCCGCCTTCCTGATCAATGCTGATCAGCAAACGCTCACGGCCATGAATGTCGCGTAGGGAATCTGTCAGTGCGCGGAGCTGCTCACGATTTACGACATTGCGACCGAACAGGATATAGCCTGCGGGATCGGCCTCGCGGAAAAAGGCGCGCTCATCCTCTGTCAGGACCAAACCGGAAAGGCCAAAAATTGCGGGTGTCATGCCGGGAAAACTCGCAGCCCGGCAGCCATCGCGCAAGCGGGAAAGCTACCGGGCATGTGGATTATCCGGGGATGATCGGCCTTATTTGACCTGGCAGGGAATTCCCGCGCCCTTCAGCTTGCCGCACAAGGCATTGGCGGCACCGGCATCGCCAGCCACCGCCTGCAGGCGATAGACCGTGCCGATATCGGCCTTGCCCGCCACGATGCGGTGCTGCACGCCGCTCAGCGTACTGCCCGCCTTGCCAACCAGTCGTGCCCAGCCTGCTTCAGCCGCGGCCTGCGAAGAAAACGCTCCGACCTGCACGCCAACGCCGCCGGCTGAACCGGCTGCAGCGCCATTGGCTGATCCCGCTGCACCCGCAGCGCCCGCGCCGCCATTGGTGCCTGCAGCACTGCCGCCGCTTGCGGCACCGCCAGCGCCAGCAGCGGCCCCAACACCGGGCAGAGCACCGCCATTTGCGGGAGCGCCACCATTGGCCAGTTGTGCCGGGCGGTTCTGGCCTTCGGATACGGCAAAGCTGGAATCGCCAGTGCCGTCAAAGGTCTTGCCGCCGGGATCCTTGGGCACTTCCTTATAGGGGCCTTCGGGAGCTGGCACGGTGCTGCCATCGGCAACCAGCGCTGGATCGGGATTGCGATGGGTAACCCACCAGATGCCGCCAACCAGCGCGCCCAGCAGTGCCAGTCCGCCAAGCACGAGGCCCATCAGCTTGCCAAAGCCGCTGTCATCGTCCTCGTCATATTCATCATCATCGGATTCGAGCCAGGGCAGGCGTTCCTCGTCATCGGCCAGCGCGAGCTGTTCAGCTTCCAGCGGTTCGCCTTCGGTGTGTTCCCACTCCGGCGCGCCCTCATCCTGGTGTTGGGGGTTCTCGTTATCGCTCATGGCTACATTTCCTCGACAGCGGCGACACCCAGCAGGGCCAGCCCATTGCGAATGATTTGCCCGATTTGCGCGGCAAGATAAAGCCTTGCGCCGGTCAGTTTGCCATCCTGTGCCACGATGAAGCGCTTTTCAGGCTTGTCATTGCCCAGGTTCCAATAGGCGTGAAACGCGCCCGCCAGCTCATAGAGGAAGAACGCGACCCGGTGCGGCTCGCGCGCGGTGGCGGCACTTTCCACCAGCCGGGGAAACTGCGCCGCGCTGCGGATCAGGGCCAGTTCTTCTTCGCCCAGCAGGTCCAGCGCCGTTGCATCGGCGGCAAAGCCTTCCGCCTCACCCTTGCGCAGGGTGGAGCGGATCCGGGCATGGGCATATTGCACATAGAATACCGGATTGTCCTTGCTGGCTTCGACCACCTTGTCGAAATCGAAATCCATCTGCGCTTCAGGCTTGCGCGTCAGCATGGTGAAGCGGACCACATCCTTGCCAACCATCTCCACCACATCGGCCAGCGTCACGAAATTGCCGGCGCGTTTGGACATTTTGAAAGGCTGGCCACCCTTCATCAGCTGAACCATTTGCACCAGCTTGATTTCGAAGGGCTTTTCCTTGCCCTGACCCTGCGTCAGCGCGGTAACCGCGGCCTTGATCCGCTTGACCGTGCCGGCGTGATCCGCGCCCCAGATATCCACCAGCGCATCGGCGGCTTCCGCCTTCTGGAAGTGATAGGCCAGGTCCGCGCCGAAATAGGTCCAGCTGCCATCGCTCTTCTTGATCGGGCGATCCTGATCGTCGCCAAACCGGGTTGAACGGAACAGCGGCAGCTCCACCGGCTCCCAATCTTCTGGAGTCTTGCCCTTGGGCGCTTCCAGATGACCGTCATAAACCAGATCATGCGCGCGCAGCCATTGTTCCGCCGCATCCGGCTTGCCCGCTGCCTGCAGTTCCGCCTCGGATGAAAACAGATCATGGTGGATGCCCAGCAGCCCCAGATCCTGCTTGATCATCTCCAGCATGGCCGCCACCGCGCGGGTACGGAACGGCACCAGCCATTCGCTTTCGTCTGCCTTGGCGAAGCGATCTCCGAATTCCTTGGCCAATGACTGCCCGACCGGGATCAGATAATCACCGGGGTAGAGCCCTTCGGGAATTTCGCCGACATTTTCGCCCAATGCCTCACGGTAGCGGACATGGGCCGAGCGGGCGAGCACATCCACCTGTGCGCCGGCATCATTGACGTAATATTCGCGGACCACCTTGTGCCCCGATGCTTCGAGCAGGCTGGCGAGCGCATCACCCACCACCGCACCGCGGCAATGCCCCATGTGCATCGGGCCGGTCGGGTTGGCGGAGACATATTCGACATTGACGATGCTGCCGCCACCCATGTGCGAATGGCCATAGCGATCGCCCAGCGTTTCCACCGCGCGCAATTCATCCAGCCATGCAGCGGGGGCGAGGCGCATGTTGATGAAGCCGGGACCAGCGATTTCGGCTGAGGTGACCGATGGCACTTTCAGCAATTGGGCGATCAGCGCATCGGCCAGCGCCCGCGGGTTCATGCCCGCAGGCTTGGCCAGCACCATGGCGGCATTGGTGGCAAGATCGCCATGCGCGGGATCGCGGGGCGGCTCCACGGCGACGGCTGCGCGATTCAGCCCGGCGGGGATGGTTCCGGCCTGTTCCAGGCTATCCAGTGCGGCAGAGACATGTCCCGCAAAGGCGGCGTGCAGAGTAATGGTTTCGGTCATGCCCGCGCGGTTAGCCGGTTTGTCGCCGGATGGAAATGCCCGGATCAAAATGCGCGCGCGTGGCGCGAAGCATTACCGTGTTGCGTTATAGGTAAGCTGGTTCTGATCAAGCTGGAAACCAACCAGCAGTTCAAAGGTGGCGCGATCAACCGCTGCCTTGATGTCCGGGCGCGATAGCGGATCGATGGCCGCATCGGCATCGCCCGCCTTGCGCTTGCGAGTCAGCTTGTCACGGATATCGGTGGGAAGGCTCGCTTCCGCCTTGTCGATATAGGCAGCGCCCTGGCCGGTGGCCTGCGCGCGTTCCTGCCCATCGGCGAAATTCAGGGTCACATTGCCGATCCGTTTTGAAACCACAGCCTTGCCGCCGCGCAGCACGGTCACGAAATAGGGAACCGTCACGCTGCGCGCACCGCGCGTGTCGGTGCGCCGGGCCAGCACAGAAAAGTTGGCGGTGGCATAGACCTTTTCGCCCGAATCATTGCACTGCGTGCGCACGTCGGTCATGGCCGCGACGACGTCGATATTGTCTGCGGTCTGCACTCCGGGGGTGCGGAACAGGGTTATGTCGCCGGTGTAATCGGGAATGCCGACAGCGGGACAGGCACCGCGAACCGCGGCAATACCCACGCTTTCGTCAACCACGATGTCGCCGGTGGACTTGCAGCCAGCAAGCGCCAGAACAAGGCCAAGGGCGGTTGCAGTCGGGCGAAGGCGAAATGTCATTGTCGGGATCCTCGGGGCGAAACTTTGGCAGTGCTTGCGCATGCCCTAGCCGCGCAGCCGGCAAAGCGCTAGTGGCAGCAAGATGAATGCCTCCTTGCCGAACACGCCCGATGATCGCAACCCTGCCGAATTGCGGCTGCTGCTGGCCGCGCCGCGCGGTTTCTGTGCCGGGGTGGATCGCGCCATCGATATCGTGGAACTGGCGCTGCAGCGCTTTGGCGCGCCGGTCTATGTCCGGCACGAGATCGTGCACAATCGCTATGTCGTCGATGGGCTGAAGGCCAAAGGCGCGATTTTCGTCGAAGAGCTGGATGAAGTGCCGGATGGTGTGCCGGTGGTATTCAGCGCGCATGGCGTGCCCAAATCCGTGCCTGCGGCAGCCAGCCAGCGCGGGCTGGAATGGCTGGATGCCACCTGCCCGCTGGTCAGCAAGGTGCATCGTCAGGCCGAACGCCAGATCGAAGCCGGGCGGCACATCGTGTTCATCGGCCATCGTGGCCATCCCGAAGTGATCGGCACGCTGGGGCAGGTGCCCGAAGGCACGATAACCCTGGTGGAAGACTGTGATGATGTTGCGGGGCTGAGCTTTGGCCCGGATACTCCATTGGCGTTCCTGACGCAGACCACGCTTTCGGTCGATGATACCGCAGAGGTGGTGGCGGCGCTCAAGGCGCGTTATCCGCAGATTGTCGGGCCCAAGGCAGAAGATATCTGCTATGCCACCTCCAACCGGCAGGCAGCGGTAAAGACCATTGCGCCGCAGTGTCAGCTGGTTCTGGTGATCGGTGCGCCAAACAGTTCCAATTCGCTGCGGCTGGTGGAAGTGGCTGAGCGCTGCGGTGCCATCGCCAAGCTGGTGCAGCGTGGCAGTGATATCGATGACAGCTGGTTTGATGGCGTAACCGCCATGGGGCTCACCGCCGGGGCTTCTGCTCCCGAAGAGCTCGTCAATGAAGTGATCGACCGCATCGCCGCGATACGTTCGGTGACGGTGGAACAGGTTGTTACCGCCGAGGAAAAGATGGTGTTCAAGCTGCCCAAACAGCTTGAGGGGCAGCGCTGATCCATGGCGGTTTACACCCAGCTTGGCGCAGAAGTGCTGGCGTGCTTGATCGCCGAATTCGGCGTTGGTGAATTGCGCAGTGCCAAGGGCATTGCCGAGGGTGTTTCGAACAGCAACTGGCTGATCGAAACCAGTGGTGCAGACGGGCAGGGCGCGCGTTTCATCCTGACCATGTATGAAAAGCGGATCGAAATTGACGATCTGCCCTTCTTTCTCTCCTTGCTCGATCATCTCGCGGCGCAAGGCTGTCCGGTGCCGCGCACCATTCACGACCGGCAGGGGCAGCTCTACCGGATGCTGGATGGCAAGGCTGTCGCCCTGATCGAATATCTGCCGGGCGTTTCCGTGACCGAACCTACCGCAGGACAGGCGCGAGCCCTGGGCGAGGCACTGGCGCGGCTGCATCTGGCAACGGCTGATTATCCGCAATCGCGCGCCAATGGGCTGGGGCTTACCGAATGGCGCACCCTGCTAAATCAATGCGGTGATGCCGGGCTGGCCAGCATTGATCCGGCATTGGGCAAGTTGGTGGCGCGTGAGCTGCCGCTGGTGGACCAGCAATGGCCGCGGGAATTGCCGCGCTCTGTCATTCACGCCGATCTTTTTCCCGACAATGTGCTGATGCTGGGCAACACGGTCAGCGGGCTGATCGACTTCTACTTCGCCTGCACCGATATCACGGCCTATGATGTGGCTGTAACCCATGCCGCATGGTGCTTTGGCGGTGATGGGCGGCGTTTTTACCCCGATCTCTCGGCGGCCTTGCTGGCTGGTTATGAGGCGGTGCGGCCTTTGAGCCCCGCCGAGCGCGCGGCGCTGCCCCTGTTGGCGCGGGGTGCCGCGCTGCGCTTCATCGCCACCCGCGCCTATGATTGGCTGAACACGCCGCCGGATGCGCTGGTGATGCGCAAGGATCCGATGGCGTTCGCCCGGCGGCTGGAGTTCTACGCCGATCCCGCCAATGCGGCGGTGTTCGCAGCATCGTGAAACAGGTTGAGATATTCACCGATGGCGCTTGCAAGGGCAATCCCGGCCCAGGCGGCTGGGGCGCGGTGCTGCGCATGGGCGTGCATGAAAAGGAAATCTCCGGCCACGAAGGGGCGACCACCAACAACCGGATGGAATTGACGGCGGTCATCCGCGCTCTGCAAGCACTCAAGCAGCCCTGCGCAGTGCGGCTGCATACCGATAGCCGCTATGTGATCGACGGGATGACCGGCTGGATCTTTGGTTGGCAGAAAAACGGCTGGAAAAATGCCGCGAAAAAGCCGGTGATCAACGCAGACCTTTGGCAGGAACTGATTGCCGCAGCACGGCCACACCGGATCGAATGGATCTGGGTCAACGGCCACGCCGGCCACCCGGAAAATGAGCGGGCGGACCGGCTGGCCAGCGATGCGGCGCTCAGCGGCGGCGCATCCTGATCAAAGCGATCAGTCGGTAGTGTCATCCACCGGCGCATCAGGGCCGTTCTTCTTGATCGATTCGATGGCGTTCTTGGCGCTGGCCTTGCTGGAATAGCCTTCGGTCCAGAAGATCGTTTCCTTGTTGTAGGTGAAATAGGCGACGAATTCGCCAGCCTTGTTTTTGCGGATTTCAAACTTGTGAGCCATTGCGACCAACTCCGGAAATTTCAGGAAGCGGCAGACTAGCCGATATGGCCGGGTTTGCCAGTGGATGTTTTCATGGCCGCCATGGATGACCGAAATGTAATGTTCGGGCACATCAGCCCTTCAGCCGTTCGCTATGCCAGGTGCCTTCCCATTGAAATCCGGGCGCTGCCTCCGTCCGGCCGATCCGTAACTTGGCAAGCGGGGCAGGGCGGGCTAGCTGCATGGCATGAAAGCCGTCCACGATCCCGATCGCCTGCTGGCCGATGGGCTTGCCGAAATTCGCAAGCAATTCAAACTGCCGACCGGCTTCCCGCCCGATGTGCAGGCCGCGGCAGAGGCGGCAGCGCGCCGTGCGCCGGACGTGCATGTCGATCGCACCGCGATGCCTTTCGTTACACTCGATCCGGCCAGCTCGACCGATCTTGATCAGGCCTTCGCCATCGAAGCGGCAGGTGGTGATCTGGTGCTGCACTATGCCATTGCCGATGTTCCCTGGTTCGTGCGCGATGGTGATCCGGTTGATGGCGAAGCCTGGGCGCGCGGCGAAACCATCTATCTGCCCGATGGCAAGGCGGGGCTGCATCCGCCAGTGCTGGCCGAAGGCGCGGCCAGCCTGCTGCCCGATGGTGATCGCCCGGCCATCATCTTTACCACCCGCGTTGCCGCTGATGGTTCAGTGCGGCTGCAGGGGGCAGAGCGGGCGCTGATCCGCAGTCGGGCCAAGCTGGCCTATGAAACCGTTACCGGTGCGGATCTGCCAGCGGATTTCGCCGAACTGGCGCGCAGGATCGCCGCGGCCGAAGCCCGGCGCGGTGCCGCCCGCATCGATCCGCCCGAACAGGAGGTGTCGCGCGATGGCTCGGGCCATTTCGCGCTTCGCTTGCGGGCCTTGCTCGCTTCCGAAACCGCGAATGCCGCGCTGTCGCTGGCAACCAATCTGGCGGTGGCTGATGCACTCTATGCCGCGCATACCGGGCTGTGCCGGGTTATGGCGCGGCCGGATGCCTCCGCCCAGGCGCGGCTGCGGCACACCGCGCGGGCCTTTGGGCTGGACTGGGCGGATGCCGCCAGTCTCGATGATTTTCAAAAGACGCTCGATCCTGCCGATCCGCGTGCGGCCGCCTTCATGCTGGCGGTGCGCCGTGCGGGAGACGGGGCCAGCTACCAGCCTTGGCAGGCCGGGGTGAAGCCTTGGCACAGCGCCATGGCGGCCACTTATGTCCACGCAACCGCACCGCTGCGCCGGCTGGCCGATCGCTATGTGATTCAGGCAGCGCTGGCGGTTGCCAATGGTCAGTCCGTGCCTGACGCGGCGCAGCAGGCCTTCACTCGCCTTCCGGCAGCCATGGCACGCAGCGGCGCACGCGCCGGGCAGGTGGAGCGGGCGGTGATCGATCTCGCCGAAGCCGCCTTGCTGACTGGCCGCGAGGGCGAATATTTCGATGCCGTTGTTACCGATATCGGCGAAAATGGCGCGCGCATTCAGCTTTGCACCATGCCGGTGGTGGCCAGGGTAACCGCGCATGGCGTTGCCCCGGGCAGCCGCATCCGGGTCCGCCTTGAAAGCGCTGATACCGCGCGCCGCGCGCTCAGTTTTGCGCGAACTGCATGAATCGAGTTGCGCCGCCGCCAAGCCTCCGCTAGTTGCGCGCTTCGCCTGCGGGTTCGCGGGCGATGAGGCCCGATGGCGGAGTGGTTACGCACCGGACTGCAAATCCGTTTACGCCGGTTCGATTCCGGCTCGGGCCTCCAGAAACCATAGTCGGCCCAGCGCCGACCAGATGGACTGCCGCTTTAGCTCAGTTGGTAGAGCACATCATTCGTAATGATGGGGTCACGTGTTCGAGTCACGTAAGCGGCACCACAACTTTCCCAAGGTAATTCAAAAAGATAAGGCGAAAGGTGCTTCCGCTTGGAAGGCGCTGGCTGATGCTTTTTATGGCATTTCAGCAGTGAATCGCCCTCGACCCACGCTGGGTCCACTGAGCTGGTAAAAGTGCGTTCAACTTATCAAGCAAAATCATATGGTTGAATTGCGTGTTCGGCTGGTTGTCAGCTGCTGATCAGGCGAGAGTGGTGTTCAATGGGGCCAGCCGCGCGGCTGGGCTTTTGGTAAGGCTCGTTTGGTGCACAGTTTAGCGCAGCAAAAGCCTGCCAGAGTTCATCTGGCTCATCGCATTTTTTTGAACCTGACTTCGCCTTATGTGAATTGGGGGAGCGACAGCTGAAGATACTTGTCGCTTTCACTGACAAGATCGATGCGCTTGGGCTTCATCTTGCGCCGCAGGTGGGAACTCCCAGAACCGCTTGCGCACATCGGACAGATCGCTGCTCCAGCCGCGCCGCTCAAAGCGCGACCACAAGCCTTGCAGGTTGACGCCGACGCCAGCCACTCTTGCATCACCCAAAGCAGCTTGATCACTCGGTCCGTTTAATTGGCTACCGCGTCGAATACGATTGCAAAGCTCGCTCCGGAAGCAAGAGAGGTGTTGTTGGCGGTTAGAGTGGCGCCGCTGATCGAGGCACCAATTGGGTCGGTCTCGTCAGCGCCGGTATTGTTATCGTCTTCCACTGTCGCGGCGGTGGCGCAATCCGTGCCAGATTTGATCGTCCCCGAAATGTAGGTGACGCCCGCCGGAATTGCGTCCGTAATGACGATGGCAGTGGCAGTGGCAGTCGCCGCGTCCGGGTTTGAAACCAGCACGCAATAGCGAACCGTTGCCCCCGGGATTGCTTTGGGATTGATCGTGCCATTATGCGGATCGGAAACAACCGAACTCGTTTTCGTCACTATTAGAGGGGCAAGGTCATTGTTGTTTATCGTGCAGGTGGCGATCTGACCAACCGCAAGTGTCAGGCTGGTTCCGGCAAGTGTACCCGCCGTGCAGGCCCATGGCCCGGCCGAATAACCCGGCGGCCCGGCTTCCGACAGGACATAGGTGCCAGGAGGAACTGGCACATTGGTTATTGAGGCAGTTGCTGTTGCGCCGGTAAGTGTAACTGGGCCTGTCGCTGATAAGGTCCAGGCGGTGGCAGGCTGCGTTCCGCCATTGTCATTGGTGACCGATTTTACCAGCGTCAGATTGGCACCCGTAATGGTTACGGTGATGTTGCCCGTCTCCGTCACTCCGCCAGAAGTCACCGTGTAGGAGAATGTGTCGGTGCCTATAGCGTTGGCATTCGGCGTATAGGTCACGCTGCCCGCTGCAGAAAAGGATACGGTTCCCATGCTCGGAGTACCCAATGCCGTCAGCGAGGGCGTTGCTTCGAAGTTGTCGGCGCTGGCCCCGCTCGTGCCAGTCAATACGTTGAAGGTGATGGCAGTGTTGGCGGGGGTTGATACATTGTCGTTTACAGTGTCAGCCACCGGATTCACGGTGATGGGAACAGTATCTGTGTCGGAAACGGTTGCCGTCGCAGTATAGGTCAGGGTCGAAGCCCCATTGAAATCGGCATTCGGGGTATAGCGAAGCCCAGCGGCAAAAGCGGCGTTCAGATTGGCCGGCGAACCGCTGACAGTGAACGAGGCGGAACCGTTAGAACCAGTCGTGAAGGTCAGCCCGGTCGTGCTCAAGAGCGTGAGTGTGCCATTCGTGACCGTGAACTGCGCGGTTTGTGTGGCAAGTCCTGTGTTTGTTGCAATTTGAAAGGTTGTGATAGTGACGGGAGTGTCTTCGTTGGTGGTGGCGCTGACCGGGCTGAATGTCAGTTCCTGCACCTCGGCATTGTCGCACATCAGGCCGCCGCCATCGCCAGGTTGTATGGCAATGCCACTGGTTGATCCGTTGGAAATATAGCGGATTACACTCGTCGATCCTGTAGCGTTGAAATTTGCGATCCTCTGGACCCAGGCATTGGTACTTGTTCCTGAGAGCAGATTGGTTCCATTCGCCTGAAGAATGAACTTATCGCCGGAATTGGCGTCCTGGCGTGTCCTCGTCCAGATCGACATGAAATAGCGCTCGCCGCTGGTGGTCGCAGGAGTCTGCTCGATCCAGTCTTGCAAGCTGGTTGGGGACATGCTCGATCCCTCAATCTCGCAAAACCAGGTGCCGCTCTGGGCTCCGGAAATGCCATAGTTAGTGGGGACATTGCTGGCCTCCACAACACCTGCGCCCTGGCTCCTGTTCGTCCAGCCGCTAACCACTCCTCCTTCGAAGCCTCCGTTCGTAAGAAGGTTAGGGGACGCGAGTGCCGGTTGCAGGCCAAGGCTAAGCCCAACTATGCAAACAAACAGGACGGTTGCGATTTCAGCGCATCTTTTCAATGCCGCAACGGTGCCCGTCGGCCAAGCCATCAGCGTATTAACTGCCTATTTGACATGTGATGCGCTCGCACTGACCGGCTTGGATCGACATCCGATTGCAAGCCAATATGTAGCTTATATCACTCTGAGCTGTAAGTAAAATTCCGAGGGGATGCCCTTCGCGATCTCCTCTGAAAGGGCCTTCGTTCGCGACTTTCTCAAGGAGGATTGGGGTGCCATCTTCGTTCCTTCCTCACTACGGAAAGATCAAAACGCCCTTCAAAGCACAATCTTAAACCCGTGCCTTGACGCGCACGGGAACCCCGCTTTGTCGTTGTGCTTTGGGGGCGGCTACCCACACGCAATCCCAGCAGTTCGGCAAATGCCGCTGCGGGGTATGCCGCCCTGATGGCAGCTCCGGCGTCTAGACTTTCAACCGCTCCACCGCCGCGCTGGCAATCGGGTCCAGTCCCGCGCGATCACCGGCCAGGATCGCGGCTTTCATCCGCGGATCCCAATAGTCGGACATATGCCGGAACGTCTGTTCGACTGCCGCGGCATCGCCTTGCGCGGCAAGGTTGCGGGCGATCTGGTTCGCCATATAGGTCAGACGGGCGATTTTCACTGCTGCTACTCCGCCGGAACGCGCGCTATGCGGCGGCTCTTGTCCGACCAGCTGGCATAGGTTTCCTGCCACTCGCTGGGGCCGTTGCTTGGCAGCACCTGTACTGCGGTGACCTTGTATTCGGGGCAGTTGGTCGCCCAGTCCGAATATTCGGTGGTGACGACATTGGCCTGGGTCGCCGGGTGGTGGAAAGTGGTATAGACCACGCCGGGTGCCACCCGGTCGGTCACCGTCACGCGCAGGGTGGTTTCCCCGGTGCGGCTGGCTAGCCGGGCCCAGTCACCTTCCTTGAGGCCGCGGTTCTCGGCATCGCTGGGGTGCATTTCCAGCAGGTCTTCCTTGTGCCAGACATTGTTGCCGGTGCGCCGGGTCTGCGCGCCGACGTTGTACTGGCTCAGCACGCGGCCGGTCGTGAGCAGCAGCGGATAGCGCGGGCCAGTCTTTTCGTCGGTCGGGACGTAGTCGGTCACCATGAACTTGCCTTTGCCGCGCACGAAGCCATCCACATGCATGATCGGGCTGCCATCGGGCGCTTGTTCGTTCACCGGCCATTGCAGCGAGCCTTCGGCATCAAGTCGCGCATGGCTGACCCCGGCGAAGGTCGGGGTGAGGCGGGCGATCTCGTCCATGATCTCGGCCGGGTGCTGGTAATTCCAGCCCAGACCCATCGCCTTGGCCAGTTCCTGCGTCACTTCCCAATCCTGCAAGCCGTTGGCGGGTTCCATTACCTTGCGCACCAGCTGGATGCGCCGTTCGGCATTGGTGAAGGTACCGTCCTTTTCCAGGAAGGTGCTGCCCGGCAGGAAGACGTGGGCGTAGTTGGCGGTTTCGTTAAGGAACAGGTCGTGGACGATTACCAGATCCATTGCCTTCAGCCCCGCCGCGACATGATGGGTGTTGGGATCGGACTGGAGGATATCCTCGCCCTGGATGTAGATCGCCCGGAAGCTGCCATCGATCGCCGCGTCAAGCATGTTGGGAATGCGCAGGCCCGGTTCGGGATCGAGCGCAACGCCCCAGTCAGTCTCGAAGCTCGCGCGCACCGCCTGGCCAGAGATGTGGCGATATCCCGGCAATTCATGCGGGAAACTGCCCATGTCGCAGGAACCCTGCACATTGTTCTGGCCGCGCAGGGGGTTCACGCCCACGCCGCGGCGACCGATATTGCCGGTGGCCATCGCCAGGTTGGCGATGCTCATCACGGTCGAGCTGCCCTGGCTGTGTTCGGTCACGCCAAGACCGTAATAGATCGCCCCGTTGCCGCCGGTGGCATAGAGCCGCGCTGCGGCGCGCAGCTCACTTGCGGGCACGCGGGTGACCGGTTCGAGCGCTTCGGGGCTATGCCGATCCTGCGAGACGAAACCTGCCCAGTCCTGATATTCGTCCCAGTCGCAGCGTTTGCGGATGAAGGTTTCGTTGGCGAGCCCTTCGGTCACGATAACATGGGCGATTGCGGTGAGCACCGCGACATTGGTGCCGGGTTGCAGCGCAAGGTGATGCGCAGCCTCGATATGCGGAGAACGGACGAGGTCGATCCGGCGCGGGTCGATCACGATAAGTCTGGCGCCTTGCCGCAGCCGCCGCTTGAGGCGGCTGGCGAAAACCGGGTGGCCATCGGTGGGGTTGGCACCGATCACCATCACGACATCGGCGTCCATCACGGAATCGAAATCCTGGGTGCCGGCGCTGGTGCCAAAGGTTTTCGACAGACCATAGCCGGTGGGTGAGTGGCAGACCCGCGCGCAGGTATCGACATTGTTGCTGCCAAAGCCCGAGCGGATCAGCTTCTGGACCAGCCAGACTTCCTCATTGGTGCAACGGCTGGAGGTGATCCCGCCCAGTGCGCGGGCGCCATATTGCGCCTTGATCGCATTGAGCTTGTCGGCGGAATAGCGCAGTGCCTCTTCCCAGCTGACTTCGCGCCAGGGCTCGTCCAGGCTTTCGCGGATCATCGGCTTGGTGATACGATCCTGATGGTTGGCATAGCCCCAGGCGAAGCGACCTTTGACGCAGGAGTGGCCACGGTTGGCCTTGCCATCCTTCCACGGCACCATGCGGACCAACTGTTCGCCCTTCATCTCGGCGCGGAAAGTGCAGCCAACCCCGCAATAGGCGCAGGTGGTAACGACGGCGCGTTCCGGCTTGCCCAGTTCCTTGACGTTTTTCTCCATCAGTGCGCTGGTCGGGCAGGCCTGAACGCAGGCCCCGCACGAAACGCAATCGCTGGAGAGGAAATCGTCACCGGCCTGTCCAGCGCTGACCTTGCTGGCAAAGCCGCGGCCGTCGATCGCCAGTGCAAGCGTTCCCTGTACCTCGTCACAGGCGCGCACGCAGCGCGAGCAGACGATGCACTTGTCCGGTTCAAAGGCGAAATATGGGTTTGAGGTATCGTCCGCCTGCCCCATGTGCTGCGCCCCGGCGTAGCCATAGCGCACATCGCGCAGGCCCACTTCGGCGGCGGTATCCTGAAGCTCGCAATCATTGTTGGCGCTGCAGGTCAGGCAATCGAGCGGATGGTCGGAGATGTAGAGCTCCATCACGCCCTTGCGCAGCCGCGCGAGCCGTTCGCTCTGGGTGTGCACCACCATGCCTTCGGCAACGGGCGTCGTGCAGCTTGCCGGGGTGCCGCACTGCCCCTCGATCTCGACCAGGCACATCCGGCATGATCCGAAGGCCTTGATGCTGTCGGTCGCGCACAGGCTGGGGATCGATCCGCCGCATTCACCGGCCGCGCGCATCACGCTGGTTCCAGCCGGGACAGTCACAGCGCGGCCATCGATGGTCAGCGTGACGCTGGTGTTCGAACTGGCTTCTGGCGTGCCGAAATCGGTCTGCTTGACATAGGTCATGGCTTCATCCTTCCGCCTTGGCGGTTGCGCGCGATTGAGCGGCTGTTCCCTTGAGCCCTGCGGACAGCGCGGTGATGTGTTCGGGGCCGATGCCGCAGCATCCGCCGATGATCGATGCACCGGCGGCGGCCCACCTGCGGGCAAAGGCGAGATATTCTTCGGGGCCAAGGTCGGCCCGGATGTCACTCAGGCCTTCATTGGCGGGCAATGTCTCGTCGGCCTTGGCAAAGGCATTGGCGTAGGCACCAACGCGGATGGCGCTGCCGTGAAGCGCCGCTACCGCGCCTTGCACGGCTTCCTCCATCACTTCGGGAACGCTGCAATTGAACAGCAACGCCTGCGCTCCCAGTGCCTGGGCAAGCGCAGCGGCTTCCTTGATGCTTTCGCCCGAACGAATGCGGGCCGGTGCCTCGTCGTCCAGGGTAAAGGACAACCACAGCGGCCGGGCATCGCCTGACACCAGATCGCCAACCAGCTTCGCCTCGTCCAGGCAGCTCAGCGTTTCGGCCAGCCACAGATCGACATGGGGGGCAAGGCCATCGATCAGCCGGGCGAGGATCGAGCGTCCGGCATGGGCTTCGAACAGGTCTGCGCGGTAGGAACCAAGCGCGGGTGGCAGCGATCCGGCGACCAGCGCGCCGTGGCGGTCCGCCATTTGGCGCGCCAGCTTTCCGGCAAGGCGGGACAGATCCATGCCATCGCGTTCGAACCGTTCCCGGCCGATGTGGAAGGGCACGATGGCATAGCTGTTGGTGGTGATCACTTCGGCACCGGCCGCGATGAAGCGGGCGTGCGCCTCACTCACGAACTCGGGTGCCTCGATCAGCGCCAGCGCTGACCATTCGGGCTGCTGGAAAGGAGCGCCGAGCCGCTGCAGCTCGCGCCCCATGCCGCCATCGACGATGGTAATCATCGTTCAAAGTCCTTCGGCCAGTGCTTCAGGGCCGAACGCACCGGGTAGGGGGTGAAACCGCCCAGCGCGCAGAGCGAGCCGAACTGCATTGTCTCACACAGGTCGGCAAGCAGCGCGAGGTCCTCTTCGCGGCTGCGACCCTGCTTGCGAGCGTTGTGCATCTGCGGCAGCGTCTCGACGGCATCGGCCATGGCCTTGCCGCCTGCGCGAATGCGGTCGATCAGCTCGACCCCGCGAGTTGATCCGATGCGGCACGGTGTGCATTTCCCGCAGCTTTCCGCCGCGCAGAATTCCATGGCGAAGCGCGCCATGGAGGCCATGTCGGCAGTGTCATCGAACACCGTGATGCCGCCATGGCCGATCAAGGCATCGACCCGCGCATAGGCTTCGTAATCGAACGGCAGATCGAACTGATCGGGATGGATGTAAGCGCCAAGCGGCCCGCCAACCTGCACCGCCTTTACCGGGCGGCCCGATGCGGTTCCGCCGCCGATATCATTGACGAGTTCGCCCAGCGTGATGCCGAATGCGGTTTCGAATAGCCCGCCACAGCGAATGTTCCCGGCAAGCTGGATTGGCATGGTGCCCTTGGAACGGTCGATACCCAGCGCGGCATAGCGCGCTGCGCCACCGGGCGCGAGGATGTGCGGCACTGCGGCGAGCGTCAGCACATTGTTGACCACGGTCGGACAGCCGAACAGCCCTTCCAGCGCGGGGAGCGGCGGCTTCGCTCTCACTTCGCCGCGTCTGCCTTCCAGCGAATTGAGCAGCGATGTCTCCTCGCCGCAGACATAGGCACCCGCGCCGACCCTAACCTCCAGCTGGAACGGCGCGGTGATCGGCGTTGCCGCGGCGATGGCAGCTTTCAGCTTGGCAATGGCGTGGGGATACTCGCTGCGTATGTAAATAAAGCCTTCGTCTGCGCCGACAGCATGCGCGGCAATCGCCATGCCTTCGATCAGCTGGAACGGATCGCCTTCCATCAGCATCCGGTCGGCAAAGCTGCCGCTATCACCTTCGTCGGCGTTGCAGACGATGAACTTCGTCGGGCCCTTCGCCTCGAGCACGGTGCGCCACTTGATCCCGGCGGGGAAACCGGCACCGCCGCGCCCGCGCAGGCCGCTTTCGATTACTTCGGCAACGACATCGTTGGGGGCCATGGTCCGGGCGCGATTGAGCCCGGTCCAGCCGCCCGTCGCGGCATAGTCCTCCAGGCTGAGCGGCTGGGTGCGACCAGCCCGGGCAAAGGTCAGTCGCTGCTGCCTCTGCAGGAATGGATGGTCGGCAATCGTGCCGATCGCTTTTTCGTGGGTTCCGGCAAGTATCGCGGCAACGTCGTCTGGCCTGACCTGGCCAAAGCCCATCCCATCGATCTCGACCAGCGGCTCAAGCCACAGCATACCCCATGATGAGACCCGCTCAACCGTGCATCCTGCCGCAGCGAAGGCCGCGGCGACGCGGTCGGCTCCCAGCGCCACGGCCTGGGCGTCATCGGAAATGCGAACCGTCGTCATGCCGATTTCACCAGATCGACCAGCGCGGCTTCATCAAGCGCAGAGTGAACCTCTGCACCTATCCGGGCGTTGGGTCCCATGGAGCAAAGCCCCAGGCAATAGACTGCGGCCAGATTGACACGCTCCCCGGCCGCCGCCTCGGCAGCGGCAACCAGCGCTTCGGCACCGCGTGCCTTGCAGGCTTCGGCCCGGCAGAGCTCCACCTTGGGGCGAGGGTCAGGCTTTACCGTGAAGTCGTGATAGAAGCTGACGACGCCATGCACCTCTGCGCGGCTGAGATTGAGCGCGAGTGCCACCTGGGCTTCGGCTTGCTGATCTATGCAGCCAAATTCGTGCTGAATGTCATGCAGGATGGGCAGCAGTGGCCCTCTGCGCGCACGATGCGCGGCGATAATCTCGGCGATCCGACCGGTGTTCATGGCAATTCGTTGCGCCGCCCGGTCTGCGTCGTCAAATTGAATGGTTCGAAGCATGATAGAAATTTTCTATCATGCGGACCGGGTCGAGCTGTTGCGCCGCGCTAAGACCGGCTCGTGCCATGGCTCCCAGCGGATTTCGGTTGACCACCACCAGGCCAAGACGGCGGCTTTCTGCACGCGGGATGATCGGGATTGATCGGCACCAGTCAAGTCCGGCCATCAACGCGGCATAGGCATCGGGCACGATCGAAACGAAGCCGCCCGAACGAACCAGCGAATACATCGAGACATAGTTGTCGGCGATGGCCTGCGGGCTGGCGGAAAGCCCGTGCCGGGCAAATTCCCGGTCGAGTATGCGGCGATATTGCATGCCCTGATGCAGCAGGCACAGCGGCATTGCGGCAAGCGCGTCCCAGCCCACGGCATCGATCCCGTCCAGCTGCCCGCCGATCGCTGCAACCGCAACATAGTGTTCATCATGCAGCGGCGCAGCCAGCATGTTGGCGGGTGGCTCGTGATCAAGATATGTCAGCCCGGCGTCAAAATCATTGGCCGTCAGCCCGTGTTCGATCTCGCGCGAGGTGCCGCTGGTGATCGAAAGTGTCAGGCCCGGATTGGTGCGCAGCAGCGCCTCGCCAAAGGGGCCAACCAGCGGCAAGGCTGCCGGGATTGTATAGAGCCGGAATTCCCCGCTCAGCCTTCGCGTGCTGGCTTCGGCTGCCTGACCAAGCCCGCGGATCGCGCCAAGCGCCTGCTCGGCCCAGGGCAGAATGGCCTCACCTTCGGCGGTAAGCCCGATGAAGCGCCGGTCGCGTTCAACCAGCCGCTTGCCCAGTTCCTGTTCAAGCGCGGCAATCCCCGCCGAAAGCGTCGGCTGTGATACGCCGCAGGCATTTGCCGCAGCGGCAAAATGCCGCATCCGCGCAAGAGCAACGAAATAGCGTAGGTTCTGGAGTTGGATGGCTGCCTCCGTTTAAGAGGCCTAGTCTATCAAACCCGGCCAAACGCGTCGACCGGCTTGGTGTGGCGGTGCGATCAATCGGCTCTGGCAGGGAGTTCGGCCACCACGGGATCATGGTCGGTCGATTGAAGGAAGGTCAGCAGATCCGCACCGCTCAGCCCCAACGTTGCGGTGTTGCGCAGCGGATGGACGTTGACGATGGCGGCATCCGCCAGCCGCTGATCGACGACGAACCGGACCGCGTTGTCCCGGTCATTCCAGGCGGCAAGGGGTGTTACGGAGCCGGGAGAAACGCCCAGCAGTGCTTCCATTGCCTCTGCCTTGCCGAAGCTTACCTTTCTGGCGCCGATGGCGCCCGGCAAAGCCTTGAGGTCAATTGAGGCATCGTGCGGGGCGGTTACCACCCAGTGCTGCCCGCCGGCATCCTTGAGGAACAGGTTCTTGGTATGCGCCCCGACGATTTCGGCGTGCAGTCGCGCGCTGGCCTCCACGGTGAAAACCGCTTCGTGCTCGTGGATCGTGAACGCGATGCCCTGGCCGGCAAGGGCATCCAGCAGTTCAATTGTCATGCCATTTCCGTTCGTTGTTTCCGCAAGGGGCAATAGCGAAGTGCCATTGCCACAAGGCCAGTTGCGCCTCACGCCAATGATCGATCATAAGCAGGTTTGATGAACCCTTGCAAAGTGCGTGATTCTGCGTCGTGCAAGTTGTGGCCATATCGAAAAAAAGCATTTTACCATTGTCGCATGTTTCCGAAGGTTGCGATGTGGGGCCAAGAGAAGTCCAGAGATTCCGAAAATTGAGGTGTCGCGAGGGCTTCGGCGACATCAACTGCCAGCAGATCGTTGCCTTGATCGAAGTGCACCAAACGGGAGGAAAGCTGTGAAAACTGCCTTGAAACTGTCGAGTGGAATGGTTTTAGTTTCGCTATTGACCTTGGGCGCTTCGCCCGCCTTGGCGCAGTCCGCCTCGGCGGAAGGCGAACAAGCATCCCGTGATGACGCACAGATCATCGTGACCGCAACCCGCCGCGATCAATCGCTGCAGGATGTGCCGATGACCTTGCAAGCGTTCAGCACCGATACGCTGAGCAAGCTCAACGTGACCTCGATCGAAGGTCTGCTCAAGTACACCCCGAACGTCACCTTCTCGAACAACGGGCCGGGTCAGGGCGCAATCTTCATGCGCGGCCTCTCTGCTGGCTTCGCCGGTGCACAGTCTTCGGCGACGATCGGGGGGTTCCCGAACGTGGCGGTCTATCTCGACGATCAGTCGTTGCAGTTCCCGGGACGCAACGTTGATATTTATGTCGCCGATATCGAGCGTGTCGAAGTTCTCGAAGGACCTCAGGGCACACTGTTTGGTGGTGGCGCGCAGGCAGGTGTGGTGCGTTACATCACCAACAAGCCCAAGTATGACAAGTTCGAAGGCCGGATCGAAGGCAGCTTCGGCGGTACTGCGGGTGGCGCACCCAACGGCTCGTTCAATGCCGCGCTAAACCTGCCGATCATCGAAGACAAGCTGGCGGTGCGCGCCGTTGTCTATACCGATCATCGCGGCGGCTATATCGACAACAAATATTCGACCTTCACCCGTTTGCCGAGCGACCTTGGCTCTATTACCTCGCCTATGGCGGCAACGGCAATGTGCTGACCTGGCGCAGCAATCGCATGGCGGCCAGTACGATAACAACGCGCAGGTCGAGGACAATTTCAATCCGGTGGACTACACCGGCGGACGCATTTCGATCGGCTGGAAGGTCGCGCCGGATTGGGAACTGTTGGTCAGCGAGGCTTACCAGAAGCTCGAATCGCGCGGTACCTTTGCGACCCAGACCTACACCTATGACTACAAGCCGTTGACGGGCCTGTCTTCGACGCTGTTCGTGCCGCAATACACCAAGGACGATTTCACCAACACCGCATGGACACTCAACGGCAAGATCGGTGATTTCAAACTGATCTATACGGGCGCCTACCTGACTCGCCACATCTCGCAGCAGGGTGACTACACCAACTATGCCCGCTCGGTTTACGGCATTTTCTACCAGTGCACCGGCGGCGCGAACTACTATTGGAATGTCGGCGCCGCGCCCTATTGCTATGAGCCGAACAGCTATTGGACCGACAAGGTTCGCAATACGCACGAAAGCCACGAATTCCGCATCTCGACGCCCGATAGCGGCCGGATCCGTGCGATTGTCGGTGGCTACTACGAAAGCTTCAAGATCGAAGACAATCAGGACTGGGATTACAAGACAATCCCGGCCTGCCCGCAAAATCAGACCGCATCCCAAATTCAGGCGGCTGGTACGGTCTGCCTTGGCCTGGTTGCACCCAATCCGGCGGCAACGCTCAACGTTCCTGGTCCGCGCGGTCCTTCGGTTGCGTTCGGTGAAGATATCCAGCGCGGGTTCAAGCAATATGCCCTGTTCGGCTCGGTCGATTTCGACATCCTGCCGAACCTGACGATCACTGGCGGCACACGCTATTACAGCTACAAGGAATATGAAACCGGCTCGGTCTATTCCTCGTTCAACAGCGCCTGCTATCAGGTCCCGGTCTGCACCACGGGTTCCAACCTCAATGCGCAGAACCTGAAGTCGTCCTATCATGGCTTCAAGAGCAAGGCTGTGCTTACCTGGAAGCCGCAACCAGGGACCATGGTCTATGCATTGTGGAGCCAGGGCTTCCGTCCGGGCGCGTTCAACCGAGGTTCGTCGGCTCGCGTCAAGGATCCGGTGGCACCGCATAATCCGCAGCTGCTGGTTTCAGCCGCCTATGCTCCGGATAATCTGACGAACTGGGAAGTCGGCATGAAGACCGACCTGTTCGATCGCAAGCTCACCTTCAACCTCTCGGCCTATTATATGAGCTGGGACAATATCCAGATCGGTTTCTTCAATCCGGCTGCGGGCTTTGGCAACACCGCCTTTGCAGTCAACGGGCCGACCTATCATATCAAGGGCGCCGAATTGCAGTTCACTGCACGTCCTGCCCCCGGCCTGACAATCCAGGGATCGGCGACATACAACGATAGCAAGCAGGCCAATTCGCCTTGCTTCATCGCCAACAATCCCGGTGTTTCCAGCTTTGGCAAATGTATCACTCAGGTCTATTCGGGCGGGGTGGTCAAGAGTGTCCAGAGCCCGTTCGGGAACCCGGGCAGCATCACGCCGTTCAGCCCGCACTTCCAGGGCAACATGCGCGTTCGCTATGAATGGGCAGGCAATGGCATGGACTGGTTCGCCAGCACTGGTGTCAACTACATCAGCTCTTACTACAACCAGCCGGCGACCTATCCGTCGGGTGACGTCGGGGGCAATGGTAATGGTGTGGGGCCAAACGGGATCATTATCCCCGGCACCACCGTGCTGCGTTACAAGATGAAGGGTTATGCCCTGACCGATGCGCAATCGGCTTCACCAAGGACAACTGGACGGTGACGTTGTTTGGAGACAACCTCTTCAACAGCCACGCCGCCACGTTCACCAACTCGGGGCAGTTCATCAAGACCTCCACGATTGTGCGTCCTCTCACTTATGGCATCAAAGTCGCCACCAAGCTGTGATTGGACGGTCGTAACGATCTAAGGAAGGGGTGGCGCGGCAAGCGCCACCCCTTGTTTTTTGGCGGCACCGCGCATTTGATGGGCATGGAATGATCGCCGATAGGAAAGTTTGGAATGACCGCGCAGCTGGATCAGCCAGATATCGATAAGGCCCGGACTGACTCGTCTGTCGGCGTGCCTTTGGAGGCTGAAATCAAGGCGCTGCATGCTCAGGTCGCCAATGCGCAGTTTGCTGCGGCAGCCGATGGAGCCAGCCGGCTGCTGCGCACCGATCCCGCCAATCGTGATCTGCTGCTGATCGAGGCGCATTCACTGCGCATGATGAAACAGACCGACGCTGCACTCGCAGCGCTGGAGCGGCTGGCCCGGCATCATCCCGGGTTCAGTCACATGTTCCTTGAGCGGGGGCTGTGCCACGTGGCGCGGCGCGATGCGCCTGCCGCGATCGCTGATCTGCGCACCGCAGTGGCAATCAATCCGGCGCTCGCACACGGCTGGCACATGCTGGGCGGGCTTTACCGGATGACCGGCGACACCCGTGGGGCGGAACTGGCCGCGCGCCATCATACGCACCTTTCCAGTCTGCCGCCCACCATCGTCCATGCCAAGGTGCTCTACGGCGATGGCGATGCCGACGCGGCTGAAGCCATGATCCGCCGCTTTCTGCTGGAAGTTGACGAACATCCCGAGGCGATGCGGCTGCTGGCGCAGATCGGCCATATGCGCAACGTTCTGGATGATGCCGAAGCGCTTTACGAAGGCGTGCTGGCCAAGGTGCCCGAGCATGACGAGGCGCGGCATGAATATGTTCAGGTGCTGATCGCGCGGCATAAGTTTCCGCAGGCGCGTGCGGCGCTTGAGCCATTGCTGCAGCGTGAACCTGGCAATCACGCGCACCGCATTCAGGCGGCAACGATCAAGGTCGGGCTGGGCGATTTCGAAAGCGTGATCCCGGAATACCGTGCCATGCTGGGCGAGCTTCCCGGCGATGCACCCGAAATGCGCGTGCGCCGGGCCGATCTCAACCTGTGGCTGGGCCATGCGCTGAAAACCGAAGGCCGCACCGACGAGGCAATTGCGGCCTATATGGCTGCGACGACCGATCGCCCCGATTTCGGCGATGCATGGTGGAGCCTTGCCAACCTCAAGACCTATCGTTTCCCGCCGGAATCGATCACGGTAATGCGGCAGCAGCTTGATGCCCCGGCAACTGCCGAAGTTGACCGGGTTCACATCGCCTTTGCGCTGGGCAAGGCGCTGGAGGATGCGGGTGACTATGCCGCGTCCTGGACCGCCTATGAACGGGGCAACAAGATGCACCGCGCCGGAAACGGCTATGTCCCCACGGTATTCGAGACTAACACCAGCGAGCAGAAGCGCGTCTGCACCACGGCATTTTTCGAAGCGCGCACCGGCTGGGGGATCGATGATCCGGCGCCGATTTTCGTGCTTGGCCTGCCGCGTTCGGGGTCAACCCTGATCGAGCAAATCCTTGCCTCACACTCGATGGTCGAAGGCACGCAGGAATTGCCGGATATCCAGCGCATCGTTCACGAATTGCAGGGGCGCGAAATCAATTTTGACACGCCGCGCTATCCTGCCGTGCTGGAAGAACTGGATGCAGAGGCGATCCGCAGCTTCGGTAAACAATACATCGCCGATACCATGCCCAATCGCACGCTGGGCCGCCCATACTTCGTCGACAAGATGCCGAACAACTTCCGCCATGTGGGTCTGATCCACCTGATCCTGCCCGACGCGAAGATCATCGATGCGCGGCGCGATGCGATGTCGTGCTGTTTCAGCAATTTCAAGCAGCTCTTCGCGCAGGGTCAGGAATTCACCTACAGCATCGAGGATATTGCGCGATACTACCGCACCTATGTCGAGCTGATGGACCATTGGGACGCGGTGCTTCCGGGGCGGGTTCTGCGTGTTCAGCACCAGGATGTGGTCGGTGATCTGGAGGGCAATGTGCGCCGGATCCTCGATTACTGCGGGCTACCGTTCGAGCAGGCCTGCATCGATTTTCACAAGACAAAACGCAGCGTCAGGACGCCCAGCTCCGAACAGGTGCGCCAGCCGATTTTCCGGGACGGGCTCGACCAGTGGCGGAACTATGCGCCCTATCTCGATCAACTTCGTCAATTCCTCGGGCCAGAGCTGGCCGGTAACTGAGCGAGACTGAAACATGGCAACCAAGGCGCCGACCACCGAGACCGAACTGCCAAGTCTGGGGCAGCGCTGGTACGTATTGATCGTGATGATGCTGGTCTACACGATCAACATTGCCGATCGCTATGTCATGTCGACCGTGCTCGAACCGATCCGGATCGAGCTCAAGCTGTCTGACGGCGGCGTGGCATTCCTGACCGGGGTTTCGCTCGCGCTGTTTTATGTGACCATGGGCATACCGCTGTCGTGGATCGCGGATCGTTACAATCGCCGCAACCTGTTGTCGTTTTCTATCGCCGTCTGGTCGGTGATGACCACGCTGTGCGGTCTGGCCATGGGTTACTGGCACCTGCTGCTGGCCCGGGTCGGCGTGGGGATTGGCGAGGCTGGCGGAACCCCGCCATGCAACACCATCGTTGCCGACTATTTTCCTCCAGACCGGCGTGCAATGGCGATGACGATCTTCGCGCTGGGCGCACCGATCGGGGCATGGCTTGGCGCAGATATGGCTGGTGTTGTCGCGCATGCCTATGGCTGGCGCGCTGCCTTTTACGTGCTTGGCGTACCCGGCCTGCTGCTGGCTGCGCTGATCATGCTGACCGTCAAGGAACCGCCGCGCGGCCGGTTTGACGTGCCACCGCCTGATCCGGCACCCTCCGTGCTTGAAAGCGCGCGCTTCCTGTGGTCGCAGAAGGCGGCAGTTCACTCGATGATGGGCAGCGGCCTGTCAGCGCTATGGGGGTGGGGTCTGATGTGGTTCACCCCGGCCTATATCGAGCGCACTTACGGCCTCGAAACAGGGCAGGGCGGTCAGGTGCTTGCTCCGATCCATCTGGTGGGCGGCATCCTTGCCTCGCTGTTCACCGCCTGGGTCTTCGCCCGGCCAGCATATCGCGATCCCCGCAAGATCATGCGGGTGCTTGGTGTGGTGACGGCGCTGGCAACGGTCCCCTCGTTCCTCGCCTATTACACCCACTCGCTGCACACCGCGACGCTGATGTGGTGGCTGTTCATTCCGGCGATCTATTTCTACATCGGCCCGGCTTTCGCGCTCGCGCAAAACTTCGCGCCGTCGAACATGCGCGCCATGTTCATCGCCATCGCGCTGCTGATCGCCAATGTGTTCAACCTGATCGTCGCACCTCAGGCGGTTGGATGGATGAGCGATTATTTTGCCGGTGGCGGCGCGCCGACAGCGGCATCGCTGCGGATGGCGCTGCTGGTGCTGGCACCAACCGGGTTGTGGGCGGCGTTCCACTATATCTGGGCCGAGCGCTATGCGCTGGCCGATCAGGCGCGGGTCAGCGGCAATGGCTGAACCACTCAAGTCTTACATCGCCGGGGAATGGGTTCTTCCCGTCAGCTCGACCGAAGTGGTCGAGGCGATCAACCCGGCAACCGAGGAGGTTTGCGCCAGAGTTGCCGTGTGCGGGCCGGATGATGTCGACCGCGCCGTAAGCGCTGCCCGCGCAGCGTTCGATGGCTATGCTGCCTTGCCGCTTGAACAGCGGATTGCGCTGGTCGAGCGGCTGATCGCCATTTTCGAGCGGCGCTATGATGAAATGGTGGTGGCCATCTCCACCGAAATGGGCGCGCCGCTTGATCTTTCGCACGATGCCCAGGCGGAAAGCGGCTCCGGTCACCTGCGCGCGACGATCCGTGCGGCGCGGGAAATGGCGTGGGACTATGATGTGGGTGAAGACGGGATCGTCACGCACGAAGCTGTTGGCGTCTGTGTGCTGATCACGCCATGGAACTGGCCGATCAACCAGATCGCCTGCAAGGTTGGCCCGGCCTTGGTCGCCGGTTGCACCATGGTGCTGAAGCCTAGCGAGATTGCGCCGCTGTCGGCCCAGCTGTTCGCCGAGTTCATGGACGAGGCAGGCTTTCCCAAGGGCGTGTTCAACATGGTGCACGGCACCGGAGCGGCCATCGGTGCGGCGCTGACCGGCCACCCCCAGGTCGATATGATCTCTTTCACCGGGTCGACCCGGGCCGGGGTGGAAATCGCCAAGTCGGCAGCCGATACGGTCAAGCGGGTGGCGCAGGAACTGGGCGGAAAATCGGCCAATATCGTCTTTGCCGATGCCGGGCTGGAAGCAGCGGTCACCCGCGGGGTGCGGCACTGCTTCAACAACACCGGCCAGTCCTGCAACGCGCCAACGCGCATGCTGGTGGAGCAGCCGGTCTATGACCAGGCTGTCGAAATCGCGGCACGCGTTGCGCGCGAAACCCGGCTGGGCGATCCGATGGCGCATGGCGATCATCTGGGGCCGGTGGTCAGCAAGGCGCATTATGACAAGATCCAGGGCCTGATCCAGGCGGGGATTGACGAAGGCGCGCGACTGGTTGTTGGTGGCACCGGCCGCGCCGATGGTTTCGATCGCGGCTATTACGTCAAACCAACGGTTTTTGCCGGGGTGCACAACGCCATGCGGATCGCGCAGGAGGAAGTGTTCGGCCCGGTGCTGGTGATGATCCCCTTCGCCGACGAGGCCGATGCCATCGCGATCGCCAATGATACGCCTTATGGTCTTTACGCCTATGTCCAGACTGCAGACCCGGTGCGGGCGCGTCGGATTGCCCGCCTGATGCGGGCTGGCGGCGTCAGCATCAATGGCACCAGCCAGGATTATATGGCGCCGTTCGGCGGCTACAAGCAATCCGGCAACGGCCGCGAATACGGCAAGTTCGGTTTGCATGATTTCATCGAGATCAAGTCGATCAGCGGATACCGCACGCCGTGAAGCTGACCGGGATAGAGACCTTCGTGGTCGGCAATCCCCCGCCTCATTTCGGCGGACGCTATTTCGTCTTCGTCAAGCTATCGACCGACAATGGCTCAACCGGGCTTGGCGAGGCCTATTGCGTGCCGTTTTCGCCGCATCTGGTCGCCCGGATGTGCGAGGATGTCTTCGCTCGCTATCTTGAGGGTCATGACCCTCACAATATCGAGGCGATGTGGCGGCGGGTCTATTCCAGCGGCTTTACCCAGCATCCTGATCTGACGCTGATGGGCGTTCTGAGCGCGCTGGAAATGGCTTGCTGGGACATCGTCGGCAAGGAAGCTGGGCAGCCGGTGTACAATTTGCTGGGCGGACAGGTGCATGAAGGCCTGCGCGCCTATACCTACATCTATCCGCGGCCCGGCGATCAGACAGACGTCTATCACGATCCCGATCTCGCTGCAGAGCGGGCGCAACTCTATCTCGACATGGGCTTCACCGCGCTGAAGTTTGATCCGGCGGGGCCATATTCGGCATTCGATGGCCGGCAACTCAGCCTCGAAGCGCTGGACCTGTCAGAGCGGTTCTGCCGCACCCTGCGCGCGGCAGTTGGCAACAAGGCCGATCTGCTGTTCGGCACGCATGGGCAGATGACGGCGGCTGGGGCGATCCGCCTTGCCCGGCGGCTTGAGCAATATGATCCGCTATGGCTGGAAGAGCCGGTGCCGCCTGACGCGCCCGAAGAAATGGCAAAGGTCGCGCGGGCGACTTCGATACCGATTGCCACGGGCGAGCGGTTGACCACCAAATATGATTTTGCCCGGCTGCTTGATTGCGGCGCGGCGGCGATTCTGCAGATGAACCTCGGCCGGGTCGGCGGCCTGCTGGAGGCAAAGAAGATCGCCGGCATGGCCGAAGTTCGCCATGCCCAGATCGCGCCGCACCTCTATTGCGGCCCGGTCGTTGGTGCCGCCAATGTCCAGATCGCAACCTGTTCGCCAAATTTCCTGATCCTTGAAAGCATCGAGGACTGGGGCGGATTTCATGCGCAAATCCTCAAGAACCCTATGCGCTTTGAGCAGGGCAGGGTGATCCCGCCAACAGCACCCGGTCTGGGGGTTGAACTCGATGAGGAAGTCGCTGCCGCGCATCCCTATACGGGGGACATGCTCCACCTTGAGATGACCCAGAACCCGGTGCAGTGAGCGAGACGTTTGACTTCATTGTAGTCGGTGCCGGAACGGCAGGCTGCGTGCTCGCCAGCCGGCTGAGCGAATGCGGACGCTTCAGCGTGCTGCTGCTTGAAGCGGGTGGCAGCGATCTGTCGCCGTGGATTCAGATACCGATTGGCTATGGCCGCACCTTTTTCGATCGGCGGATCAACTGGATGTACGATACCGAGCCGGTCGCGGCGCTGCATGGCAGGCGCAGCTATTGGCCCCGCGGCAAGGTGGTGGGCGGTTCGGGTTCGATCAATGCGATGGTCTATGTCCGGGGGCAGCCGCACGATTTCGATGACTGGAAAGCGGCTGGCAATCCCGGCTGGGGCTGGGAGGACGTGCTGCCATGGTTCCTGAAGTCCGAAGATTTCGACCGCGAAATCCCGATGCATGGGCGGGGCGGTCCGCAACATGTGACAGACATTACCCCGTTTGTTCATCCGATCTGCCACAGCTTCATCGATACGGCGAAGACGCTTGGCTTTCCGGCTTCGGCAGATCTCAATGGCGAACAGGCGGAAGGAGTGGGATTTTATCAGATCAACACGCGCGGCGGCTGGCGCGCATCCACTGCCAATGCCTTCCTGCATCCGGCCCTGCGTCGTGCCAATGTTGTTTTGCGCAAACGCTGCCATGCCACCCGGATCCTGTTTGACGGCAAGCGTGCCAGCGGGATCGAGTATCGTTCAGGCAAGCGCTTGCTCGCCGCGCATGCGCGGCGCGAAGTCATTCTCGCCGGCGGGGCGATCAATTCCCCGCAACTCCTGATGCTGTCGGGCCTGGGCGATGGTGCGGCGCTGTCTGCGCACGGCATAGAGACTGTGGCACATATGCCCGCAGTGGGACAAAATCTGCAGGACCACATTGCCGTGTCCTATTTCTACAAGACCCGCCCGCCGACCCTGAACGACCAGCTCTACCCGCTGCTTGGCAAGGCGCTAGTGGCCTTGCGCTATGTCATGAACCGCAGCGGGCCATTGTCGCTCAGCGTCAACCAGAGCGGCGGATTTGTTCGCAGCGATCCGGCGTTGCCAGAGGTTGATCTGCAACTCTACTTCAGCCCCGTAAGCTACACCAGAACGCCGATCGCGGCGCGAAAGCTGCTCAACCCGGATCCGTTTTCAGCCTTCCTGCTTTCGCACAACCCCTGTCGGCCGACGAGTACCGGGCGCATCGGTCTGGCCAGTGCTGATCCGTTCGCCGCGCCGCGGATTGAACCGAACTACCTTTCCACCGAAGAGGATGTGCGCACGGTGATTGCCGGCAATCGGCTACTCCGGCGGATCGCCAGCGCAAGCCCGCTGGCGGATCTGATCACCCAGGAACTGCTGCCCGGCAGCGCGATCAATGACGATGCAGCGTTGCTGGACGATTTCCGCCAGCGCGCCGACACGGTCTATCACCCCACCGGAACCTGCCGGATGGGGCCGGACAGCGCCAATGCCGTGGTCGATAATCGCCTGCGGGTTCATGGGCTGACCGGGCTGAGGGTGATCGACGCGTCGATCTTCCCCAATATTACTTCGGGCAACACCAATGCGCCAACCGTGATGGTCGCCGAAAAAGGTGCAGCCATGGTGCTGGAGGATGCAAAGGTGAGCTAGCCGGGCTTCCCGGAAAGTCTGTCTGAAATTGCCTGGAATATCGGCAGAGTCAGGTAATCCGTGCCCACGGTCGATCCGACCGGGCCGGATTGGAAGCGGACGATGACGGTCTGCGCGCGCGGATTGATGTAGATCGCCTGGCCATACAGCCCGATCCCCATATAGGCCCCATCGGGATTGTTGGTGTGCCAGAACTGGCTGCCATAGCTCCAGCCACGGCGCGTGTCGTAATCCCAGATCGCGCGGGCAAAATCAGCCGGATTCCCGGCTTTGCGGATCTTGGCGACCGCTGCTTTGGGTACGATCTGCTGGCCGTTGAACCATCCATCCTGCCGCATCATTTCGCCAAACCGGGCAAGATCGCGGGCCGTGGCGCTAAGGCCGCCGGTGGAGCGGGTTGCGCCCGCTTCATCGACGGAAATGCTGGCGTCGTGCTCTGCGCCGAGCTTCGACCAGATTCGTTCCTCGAGCACCTTTTCCGGGCGCTTGCCTGCAACCCGGCCGATGATGAAGCCGATCACTTCGGTATCGAGCGACTGATAGTCGAACCGCTGCCCATGCGGCGCGACCTTCTTCACGGTCTTGAGCAGATCGAAGGTATTTCTGGGGCCGGAATAGTCCGCAGGGCGCGGGTAGGAGCCCGAGGCGAGCATGAAGTTCGCCATCTTCGCATCGGCATCGGGCGCATCCTCGTTGTAGTCGAGGCTGGTGGTCATATCGAGCAGTTGCCGCACGGTTGCATCGCCGAAGCCGCTGGTGGCCAGCTCCGGCAGGTAGTGGGCCACGGTCTGATGTTCGTCGAGCGTGCCTTCGGCGATCATGATTTCCGCCAGTGTGCCGTAAAACGACTTGGTCAGCGAAAAGCCGATATGCGGCTGATCGGCGCTCATCACACCATTGTAGCGTTCATAGACCAGCCGGCCGCGATGCAGCACGACCAGCGCATCGCCGTACATCGCGTCGAATGCTTCGATCAGATTGCGCGGCTTGGTCTCGCCCTTGGGCACGAAAGTCAGGCTGGCGATATCTGCGCGGGGTGCCTGCGGGAACGCCGCAATCGGACCCTGCCCGCGTGATATGCGCGTGGTGGGAAACAGATCCTGATAATGAGCAAACGCCCAGCGGTTCTTCGGGAAGACGGCGAAGCTCCCATCGGCGAAGGATATGCGCTTGTCTGGCGGAACGGGGGTTCCCTGCATCCAGCCGATCTTCGCCGGATCGGTGTCAGCCGCGCTGGCGGGGGCTTGCTGCGCCGCCAACGGGGCAGCCAATGTGATGGCGCAAAGCGTTGCGGTGAAGCTCAGGCCAAGTGCTGCTGCGGTAGACCTCGTCATGCATTTCTCCTCATCGGCTAGCGTCGCGGAACAACCTCATAACCGGGCTCTTCGGGCTCATCGTCGACCATCTGGTCCGGGAATCCGGTTCCCAGTACCTTAAGGCCAAGCGGTTCCTCGAACCGGCGGATGATGTTGGGTGAAAATTCGCGGTCGCCGTATTGCGCACGGGCTTCCTTGAACAGACGCACGATAAGCGGCGACAATTCGACCGGCACGCCATGTTCCTGCGCGATATCGTCGAACAGGCCGATGTCCTTGCTCACCAGATCCATGGTGAAGTTGATGTCGCGGCTGCCATTGAGGATCACCTGGCTTTCGGTTTCGTGGACGAAGCTGTTGCCCGATGAAATGCGGATTGCCTCATAGGTGGTGTTCATGTCTAGCCCGGCTGCCTTGCAGGTTGTCAGCGCCTCGGCCAGCGCGACAAGATGCACGGTGCACAGGTAATTGGTCATCACCTTGAGCTGCGATGCCGTACCCAGTTCCCCGGTGTGCAACAGGCGTCGCCCCATCGACTTGAGCAATGGCAAAACCCGGTCAAAGCCCTCACGCGGGCCGCCGGCGAAGATCGAAATGTTGCCGGTATCGGCGCGGTGGCAGCCGCCCGAAACAGGGCACTCCATGAACAACGCGCCCCTTGCGGAGACCAGCGCGCCAAGTCTGAGTACCTCCTCGTAATCGGTGGTGCTCATTTCCATCCATACCTGCCCCGGGCGCAGAGCCGCAAGGAAGCCATCGGTTCCTTCGGCCACCGCCGCGCTCGCCGCGGGCGAGGGGAGGCAGGTGATGATCACATCGCACTTTTCCCCCAGTTCACGCGGGCTGGCCGCTGCAACGGCTCCTCGCGCGGCAAATTCCGCGACCAGATCGGGATTGAGATCGCGCACCATAAGCTGGTGACCATTGCGGATGAGACTGCCCGCCAGCTTGCCGCCGACATTGCCCAATCCGATGAAACCGATTTTCATGCCGCCCTCAGCCATTCAATTGCGGGTCTTGGTCCGAAGCGAATCCCAGCTGTTGTCGCCGGTCCAGCCGCCGTCGACAGGCAGCGTCACCCCATTCACGAAAGCGCCGTCACGCGCCAGAAACAGGATCGCGGCGGCAACGTCTTCGGGCCGGGCAAAGCGTGCCATCGGCACGCGGTTGACGATATCCGCGTCGGTATAGGCACCCGATCCCATATCGCGCACGTCCATCTCGGTCTTGATCCAGCCGGGGCATACAGCATTGACCCGCACGCCGCGCCCGCCCCATTCGGCAGCGAGCGTCCGCGACAACCCGATCAGGCCGTGCTTCGAAGCATTATAGGCGGCGCGGTGGATCACTCCGCCAAGCCCGGCGATCGAGGCGACATTGACGATTGCGCCGCTGCCCTTGGCCAGCATCTGCTTGCCGAAGGCCTGACACAGGAGGAAGGGTGCCTCAAGATTTACCGTCATCACCCGTTGCCATTCGGCGCGGGAGGTATCTTCGGCCGGGCGGATCAGGCTGATCCCGGCGTTGTTGACCAGCACATCGCAGCCGCCATGTTCAGCGCCCACCCTATCCGCCAGTTTTGCGACGAAGGCAGGGTCGGCAAGATCGCCCGACAAACCCAGCGCCTGGCCGCCATCGGCCTGGATTGCCAATGCTGCTTCCTCGGTCGGCTGCACATCGGTCAAAACCACGAAATAACCTTCACGCGCCAGCAAGCGGGCGGTGACCAGCCCCAACCCTTGCGCGGCCCCGGTTACGACGGCAACTTCCATTCCCTTGCTCCTTTCGCCCAATCAATTTCATGGCGTCGCGGTTATCACAACCATTAGACTTTCTTATTCCCGTGACGGGCCTGACGCGTCACGTCAAAAATGGCAAATTGCTGAATGGCGGCTGTGAGCGAACGGAGGGCTGGCGTGTCTGGCAGTGAAGCGGTGATCCTTGGCGACAACGGGCTGGAGCTTGACCTCGCCGGTCGCGGCCAGAGTTACTTCAACTATCACTGGCTGCGTGACAATTGCAGCACCTCATTCGATCCCGCCACCCGCGAACGGGTGTTCGATATCTTTCATCTGGCCGAACCGCCCCGCCCGCGCAGCGCGCGGATCGATGGTGACCGGCTTGAGATTGCCTGGGCCGGTGAAAACCACGTTTCGAACTATGATCTGGGCTGGCTGGCCAATGCGATCGGCGGGCCACGGCACGATCCGGCCGACCTGGCGCGGCAGTCATGGTATGGCGATCATTATCCGGCCATTCACAGGGTTCCGTTCGACCAGCTGATGGCTGACAAGGCAGCCGTTGCGGCCTGGCTGAAGGCTATCATCGTCGAAGGGATATCCTTCATCACCGATATGCCCGACAGTGACGAGGCGCTCGCCCGGGTGGTGCCCCTGATCGGTCTGGTGCGCCCGACCTTCTTTGGCGACTATTTCGATGTGCGCACTCATATCGAGCCGTCAAATCTTGCCTATACCGCCAAGGCGCTCGAACTGCATACAGACACTCCGGCCGAGGAATTGGCACCTGGCATCCAGTTTCTCCATTGCCGTGCCAACTCGGTCGAAGGCGGCGACAATCTGTTTCTGGACGGGGTTGCCGTGGCAGAGGATTTTCGCCGCGAAGCGCCGGAGGATTTCCGCATCCTCTGCGAAACGCTGGTCCCGTTCTATTGCGAACATGACACCTATGACATGCGCTCGCGCCAGCGGGTGATCGAGCTGGATGAGAAGGGCGCCGTTTCCGGCGTGACGATGAGCCAGCACATGGCCGACGTGTTCGACATGCCGCAGCGCGATCTCGATGCTTTCTACCCCGCCTTCATCCGCTTTGGCCGCAAGCTGAAGGACGAGAAATATCTGATGCGCTTCAACATCCGCCCCGGCGAATGCATAGTCTTTGACAACCACCGTGTGGTTCACGGCCGCGATGCCTATTCGGCAACCAGCGGAGACCGCCACCTGCATGGCTGCTATGCTGATCGCGGCGAGTTGCGCAGCGCCTATCGCATCCTGGCGGGGGAGGGCCGATTCAAGTGACTCTACCCACCGAGGCCCAACTGCGCGAGGATCTGGCGGCGGCCTTTCGCATTGCCGCCAGCCTTGGCTGGCACGAGTCGGTCGGCAACCACTTCAGCGCGGCTGTTTCGGATGACGGACGAAAATTCCTGCTGAATCGCAAGTGGCAGCACTTCGCCACGATCCGGCCGGACGATTTGCTGCTGCTTGATGCTGACGATCCGGCCACGCTGGATGGGCCGGACGCGCCCGATGCTTCTGCCTGGACCATCCATGGCACCATTCACCGGCTGTGCCCGTCTGCACGGGTGGTGCTGCATTGCCATCCGGTTCACTCGACCGCGCTGGCGATGTTGGCTGACCCTGAACTGAAGCCGCTCGACAACAATACCGCGCGGTTCTTCAACCGGGTTTCCTATGACAAGGCATTTGGCGGGATTGCCGATGAGGCAGCCGAAGGGCTGCGGCTGACGCAGGCGCTGGGCAATCACAAGGTGATGCTGATGGGCAACCACGGCTTGCTATGCACCGGCCAGAGCGTGGCCGCAGCGTTCGAAGACATGTATTACTTTGAACGCGCCGCGCAGACCCAGTTGCTGGCCTATGCCAGCGGCAGACCGCTTGCCATTCTAAGCGACGAAGTGGCGGAAAAAACCGCGCAAGGCTGGGAGCCATATCACGGCATGGCCGATGCGCATTTTGCCTATCTCAAATCCACGGTCGGCGGATAACCGGCGCTATGTAGCCTCGCGCGTGCGGAAGTTGGCAAACTGCGCGATCAGCCAGGTGCGGAACGCCGACACGGCCGGATCGGACAAGTCATCGGCACGCAGCTTGAGGTAATAGCCATAGCCGTCTTCGATCACCGTATCATAAGGTTCGACCAGCAAGCCCTGATCGATTTCTGCGGCGAACATATCGACATCGCCCAGCATCACTCCGCCGGATGTCATGGCATATTTGGCGACCGCCACAGAGGTATCGAAAGCAAGCCCGCCGCTGTTTGGCAAGGCGATGGCGTGGCGGCGCAGATAATCACCCCACAAAAGATCGCGGGGCTGCTTGTCGAGCTTGAGGTGCAGCAGTTCCGCCTGGCCGATAAATTCCTGCATCGAACGCCCCTCTGCCGCCTTGGCGGTTGCGGGCGAACACAGCGGGGCAACGCGGACCATCCACAACAGGTCGGTCACCCAATCATCGATATTGGGCCGGTCATAGACGATCGCCATGTCGATCTCGACCGGGGGCAGGCCGGTGACATTGGCGCTGCAGATATCGAGCCGGATATCCGGGTGATCGCGGCGGAATTCGCCAAGCATCGGCATGAACAACTGCTGGAGGAACGATGGCGGCACATGCAGCCGAATCGCCCGCGCCGGAACGCCTTCATCGCGGATCGCGTTCATTATCTGCTCGATCCGTTCAAGCGAGGTGCCGACGACCGCGAGCAGTTCCTGCCCGGCCGGGGTCAGGCTCAGCCCGCTCGCATCGCGATCGAACAATTGCTTGCCAAGCAGGTCTTCAAGCGCGCTGACATGTCGGCTCATCGCGCTTTGCGATACCGACAATACCGCCGCGCCGCCGGTGAAACTCAACTGCTTGCCCACGGCTTCGAACGCGCGCAGCGCGTTCAGCGGCAGCCAGCGTCGATCGATCTTGCTTTGCTTGGCGATTTTTCGGCCCTCTTGCCCTTCGCAGCTGGTCATTCCTTAGCCCAGCATTTTCACATGCTGTCATGCAAAAATCATACTTGGCCGATTCGCCGAGGCTGGTCAAACAGCAAGCAAAGGAGCGGAAAGGGCCTATGAACCAGGACCAAATCCAGCGGTTCAAGCAGCCGCTTGCCGATCGCGAGGCCGGGCATAGTCTGCCGCAGATTCTCTATACCGATCCTGCATCGCATGATTTCGATCTGGCTGCGATTTATGGGCGAAGCTGGCTGATGGCCGGTCTGGCCTGTGAAGTTGCGCGGCCGGGTGATTATCTTGCGTTGACCATCGGCCCGTGGCCCGTGCTGATCCTGCGCGATCGCGAAGGGGCGATCCGGGCCTTCCACAACAGCTGCCGCCACCGCGGATCGATCCTGTGTCAGCCGGGGCGCGGCTCTGCTCCAAAGCTGGTCTGCCCCTATCATCGCTGGACCTACAATCTTGATGGATCGCTGTTTGCGGCGATGCGTATGTCGGCAGATTTCGACAAGTCAGAGCATGGTCTGGTTCCCGTAAGGGTCGAAACTATCGCGGGGGCCATTTTCATCTGCCTGGCGGATGATCCGCCGCCATTCGATGATTTTGCCGCGCGTTTTGCCGAATATGCCGCCCCCCTGAAGTTCGACGAGCTCAAGCTTGCTGCCACTGATCTGATGAGCGAGGCGGCGAACTGGAAGCTGGTGATGGAAAATGCGCGCGAATGCTATCACTGCGCCACTGGCCATCCCGAACTGGCGCTTAGTTTCCCGACCGGGTTCTCCGGTCATTTCGGCCTTGCCGCCGATAGCGCCCGCAGCGAATTCATGGAGCGGATGGATGCCCAGGGCCTGCCGCACAAGGCACGCGAAGGTGACTGGTGGCAGATCGCCCGCTTCCCGCTCAATGACGGTTGCGATACGATCAGCATGGACGGCAAGCGTCTGGTCAGAAAGACAATCGCCGGTGATGGCAGCGGCAATGTCGGTTCGATGCGTTGGGCGATTGATCCGCATCTTTTCGCCCATGCCACCGTCGATCATGTTTTCACGTTCAGCTGCATGCCGGTCTCGGCTTTTGAAACCCATGTGCTGAGCAAATGGTACGTTCACAAGGATGCTGTCGAAGGTGTGGACTATGATCTTGATGCGCTGAAGGAGCTGTGGATCAAGACCAATTTGCAGGACCGCGAGCTGGCGGAAAACAACCAGCGCGGGGTTAGCAGTCCCGGTTATCGCCCTGGCCCCTATTCGCCCGACGCCGAATCGATGACGCTGCGTTTTGCTGACTGGTATTGCGCCACGGCACAGGATTATGTTGCACGCCATGGCTGACCCAGAACAACCGCGTTTCCGCCCCGAAACCCTTGCCATCGTTGCCGGATATGATCCGGAAACCGCATCGCGTTCGGCAAAGCCGCCCGCCTATATGACCGCGACCTTCACCTATCCTTCGGCGCAGGTCGCCAAGGATGTGCACCGCGCCTATTTTGATGGTGACGGGCCGGAGGCCGGAGGCAGCGCGCATATCTATTCGCGCCTTGGCCACCCCGGGCTCGATATTCTTGAGGACAGGTTGGCAGCCATCGACGGGGCAGAGGCAGCGCTCGCCTATGCCAGCGGCATGGCGGCGCATACAGCGGTTGCGCTGGCCTATCTTCGCCCCGGTGAAGGTGTGGTCCACGGCCGCCCGTTCTATTCCGGTGTCGATGGCCTGTTCAACGAGATCATGACGCAATTCGGCAGCCACGCCACGGCCTGGACCGATGGCTGTGACGAGGCGAACATGTGGGCGGCTTGCGAAGCGGCCATGGCCAAGGGTCCGATCGCGCTGCTGGCGGCGGAAAGCCCCGGCAATCCGACTGCGGCGCTGGTCGATCTTGATCTGCTGGTTGCGCTCGCCGGTCGGATCGAGGAGCGGCAGGGGCGGCGCCCGATCGTGATGGTCGACAATACGCTGCTCGGGCCGTTCCATCAGCGCCCGTTCGAACATGGGGTCGATCTGTGTGTGACCTCGCTGACCAAATATTGCGCCGGGCATTCGGATGTGCTGGCCGGGGCGATCACCGGTCGGCGCGACCTGATCGAACCGCTCAAGCTGCAGCGCCTGGTCTGGGGCAGCCATCTTGATCCCTACACCGCCTGGCTGGTGCTGCGCAGTCTCGAAACGGTCCATATCCGGACCGAGCGAGCGATGGAAAATGCCAAGACCGTTGCCGAATGGCTGCGTGCTCACCCCAAGGTGGCAGGCGTTACCTATCTTGGCTTCACGCCTGTGGGGAGTGCGGCGCGGGCGGTGTTCGAACGCCAGTGCAAGGGGGCGGGATCAACGTTCTCGTTCCACCTCCATGGCGGCGAGGCGGAAGCGTTCCGTATGCTGGATCGGCTGCGCTTGCTCAAACTGGCGGTCAATCTTGGCGGATCGAACACATTGATCTGCCATTCGCCAACCACCACCCATTATGCGGTTTCGCGCGAACAGCGGCTGGCGGGCGGAATCACCGATGGAACGATCCGCTTGTCGGTCGGCCTTGAACATGTCGATGACATTATTGCCGATCTCGATCAGGCATTGGAGGCAGTATGACCGAGCGCGCACGCGATCCTCATGCGATTGACGGCAAGTTTCCCGCCCCCACCATCCGATACGATGTTGTGGTGGTCGGTGCCGGACCGGCGGGCTGTGCCGCGGCGGTCGAGGCTGCAAATGCCGGGGCTGCGGTGTTGCTGGTTGATGAGCACCCGGTTGCCGGACCGCTGATCGGAACCGACGTGCCGCTGTGGTTCGGCGGCCGCGCCACCGCGGCGGTGCAGACCGCCGAACGCATGATCGAAACGGTGTTCATGAACAATCCGGGGCTTGAGACCGCGATCGAGGCCGGAGTCGAGGTGCAGCTCGGCACCTGCGCCTGGGGTGTTTATCGCAACGGGCCGCTGGTCGGCAGCCTGCCGGGGAAAGTGGTGGCGCTGGCCGATACCGAGCGCTCGTGGCTGGTCGGGTTCGAGCGTCTGGTGCTGGCAACCGGTGGGAGTGATTTGCCGATGGCCTTCCCCGGCTGGAACCAGCCCGGCGTGATGGGCGCGGCCGGGCTGCGGATATTGCTAGAACGCTATGACGCATTCGCCGGGCGACGCCTGCTGATTGCCGGATCGCACGATCTGGCTCTGGAAACTGCGCTGCTGGCACTCGACAAGGGGCTGGAGATTGCTGGGCTGGTCGAAGTGCGTGATGCGCCGCAGGGCGATCCTGCGCTGGTTGCGCGGCTGGCCGATGCCGGTGTTGGCGTTCGTACCGGCACATGGCCGGTCGAGGCGCGCGGCGGCATTGACGGCGTTGAGCAGATCGTTCTGTCGAATGGCGAAACGGTACCATGCGATACGCTGGTCATGGCGGTGGGGCTCACCCCGGCGATTGAGCTGAGCGATGCCATGCACAGCCCGCGCAGCTTCGATGCGAAGCGCGGCGGCCATGTTCCTGATGGAGAAGAATCAATAAGTGTCGTCGGCTGGTGCGGGGGCCTGCCTGACACCGGGTTCGATCACATCGCCTATCGCTACGACTGGCTGAATGCGCTGGGCGGGGCGTGTGGCGGCGATACGATCGTCTGCCAGTGCGAGGAAATGACGCTGGCGGATCTCACCGGAATCCAGCCACCGCGCTATCTTGATCGGACGCCTGCATTGCAGAAGCGTTCGCTCAAGACGCTGCTGGCCGACGGGCCGCCCAATCAGGATCAGGTCAAGCGCCTTACGCGGATCGGCATGGGCCAGTGTCAGGGTCGGCGGTGCCGCGATCAGGTGGCGATGATCCTGGCGGTCGAGGCCGGGACGGAGCTTGCCGAACTGCCACTCGCCACGCACCGCGCCCCGGTTCGTCCATTGCCGTTGCGGGTCATTGCCGATTGGGAGGAAAGCGAGGAAATGCGCGCCGGGTGGGACGTATGGATGGGAATTCCCACGCAATGGGTGCCCTATGCCGATATCGGCACGCCTTATGAAGAAGAGAACCGGCGCGTTCTGGGCGGGAACATGAGCCTGTGAGCGCGCAAAGAGTCGTTGTTATCGGCGGAGGCGCCTCGGGCTTGTCGGCAGCCTGGTGGCTGGCGCGGAGCGGCGTTGCGGTGACCGTGCTCGACAAGGGAATCGTCGGCTGGGAGGCATCGGGCCGGAATGGCGGCGGCTGCTCGCACTATCAAAGCCCGCTCTTCAAGGAAGAGCAGCGGTTGTGGCCGCAAATGGACGAGCTGCTGGGCTATCCGACCGAATTCAGCCCCGAACGCATCGTCATGGCGGTAACGCCGCGCCAGCTTGAGCAATATCAATATATTGCCGGGATGAACAATCGCCTCGGTCACCGGGTCGATCTGCTCGATGCGAGCCAGGTGCGCGAGGCGGTGCCGCTGGCGGGCGACAATTGTCTGGGCGGGATCCATTATCGCTTCGGCGGCCATGCCAATCCGCATCGCACGGTTCAGGCCTATGCCTGGGCGATCCAGGATCTTGGCGGGCAGATCGTTCAGCATGCACCGGCAACTGGTTTCCGCACCACGGGCGGTTCGGTTTCGGCGGTGGAAAGCGCGGCCGGAACCTTTGAATGCGATGCGGTGGTTATCGCGGCAGGGCCGCAGACCGCGCGCCTTGCTGCGCAGGCTGGCATCGAACTGCCACTTGCCGCAGCCCGCGCGGAAATGATCGTGACCGAACCGGCACCGATGATGAAGCTTGGCGGGGTTGACGGCAACGGGCTCTATGGCCGCCAGACGCTGCGTGGCAATCTGGCCTATGGCGGCGGCCCGCATGAATGGGTCGAGGTGGGCGATGCTGGCCCAGCAGTGAAGCCCAGCACGCCGCTTACCCGCAATCTGGCGCGGCGACTTGCTGAACTGTTCCCCAATGCGGCGCATCTCAACGTCATCCGCTCATGGGCTGGAGTGATCGAGATGACACCCGATGGCCGCCCGGTGATCGACCGGCGCGGTAATGTCACGCTTTGCACCATGTCGGGCGTAGGCTTCGGCCTCTCGCCAGCTTCGGGCCATGCGATCAGTGATCTGGTGCTGGAAGGGCGGTGCAGCTTCACTGATATCGACAAGTTAAGCCTGGATCGCTTTGCCGGGATCGACGCGGATTGGCGCGCGGCGAAGGGCTGGTTGCCGCTCTGATGAGCCGCTATTCCGCCATTGGCCTGCTGCGGGGGGCATTCAACGGCCAGTCGCATTGGCAACCGGCCTGGCGCGCTGCGGAGCCGAAGCCAAGCTATGACGTGGTGATCATCGGCGGCGGCGGTCATGGTCTGGCGACCGCCTATTACCTCGCCCGGGTGCATGGCATCACCAATGTTGCGGTGCTTGAACGAAGCTGGATCGGCGGTGGTAACACCGGGCGCAACACCACGCTGGTTCGCTCCAATTACCGGCTGAAGCCGCTGCACGATTTTTTCGAATTCGGCATGGAGCTGTGGCGGCATCTGTCTGACGAGCTGAACTACAACGTCATGTTCAGCCCGCGCGGCGCTATGTTCCTGGGCCACAGCGATTCCGACATGATCAAGCTGGCCGAGCGCGGTGACGCCATGCGCGTCAGCGGGATCGATGCCGAACTGCTGACGCGCGATCAGGTGGCGCGGCAGGAACCCCTGATCGATATGTCGCGCGATGCGCGCTTTCCAGTCGAAGGCGGACTGATCCAGCGCAGCGGCGGCACCGCCAGGCATGATGCCGTGGCCTGGGGCTATGCCCGCGCCGCCGACCGGCGCGGCGTCGATATCATCCAGAATTGCGAAGTCACCGGAATGCTGCGCCAGGGCGATGCGGTGGTCGGGGTTGAGACCAGCCGCGGGCGCATAGCAGCAGGCAAGGTCGCGATCTGCGTTGCCGGACATTCCGGCCATGTCGCGGCGATGGCCGGACTGAGGCTTCCCGTCGAGAGCCAGACCTTGCAGGCGCTGGTCACTGAAGGGGTCAAGCCGATGATCCGCTCGGTCATCATGTCGCAGTCGCTGCATTGCTATATCAGCCAGTCGGACAAGGGCGGGATCGTGATGGGCGGCGATCCGGACAACTGGCCGAGCTATGCCCAGCGCGGCAATCCGATGATCACGGAACACGCCATTGCTCAGGCAATCGCGCTCGTTCCCTCGCTTTCGCGCCTGAGGATGCTGCGCACCTGGTCTGGCGTAACAGACATGAGCTTTGATGGGTCGCCGATCATAGGCACAACACCGGTTCCGGGGCTCTATCTCAATGGCGGATGGTGCTATGGCGGGTTCAAGGCAACGCCGGCTTCGGGCTGGACCTTCGCCCATACTCTGGCCACAGGCACCCCGCATCCGCTGAACGCGCCATTCGCGCTTGATCGTTTCCAGCGGGGCGAGACGATCGACGAAAACGGGGTCGGCCCCATGCCGAACCATCGCTGAGGAGGGCCGGGTGCCATGATGCTGATCCCCTGTCCCCATTGCGGCCCGCGCGACCAGGCCGAATTCGTATATGAGCGTGCGTTGGAATCCGTGGTTGTGCCGGGTGCAGATGATGAAACGGCGATGGCGCAGCTCTACACACGGACCAATCCCAAGGGTGTCGATGAAGAGCTGTGGCGACACACCTTTGGCTGCCGCGCCTGGCTGGTGATGAGCCGCGACCGTGTGACCAACGAAATTTCGGCTACACGGGTGATCGGGCCGGGGGCGCTGGCATGATCCGGTTCAGTTTCGACGGCAAATGGATGGAGGCGCAGCCCGGCGATACGCTCGCCGCGGCACTGCTGCGCAATGGCGTCCGGCTGGTTGGACGCAGCTTCAAATATCACCGCCCGCGCGGGATAATGAGCGCCGGGGTGGAAGAACCGAATGCGCTGGTCACTGTGGGTGAGGGCGGACGCACTGAACCGAACACGCGGGCCACCGATGTGTTCGTTTATGATGGCATGATCGCGCGCAGCCAGAACCGCTGGCCCAATCTCGATCGGGATGTTGGCGGGCTGATCGGGTTGATCTCCAAGGCCTTGCCGGCGGGCTTTTACTACAAGACTTTCTTCGGCCCGGCCCGGCTTTGGCTGGTTTACGAATGGTTCATCCGCAAAGCAGCCGGGCTGGGTAACGCGCCAACCCTGCCCGATCCCGATCGCTTCGCCCAGCGCGGAGCATTCTGCGATGTGCTGGTGGTCGGTGCAGGACCGGCAGGTCTTGCCGCTGCGCTGGAAGCGGCAGAGGCCGGCAGCAAGGTCATTCTGGTTGAACAGGATGCCCTGCTTGCTGCCTCGCTGCTGCGCGATCCGCAGGAACTTGATCAGGACTGGGCCGACCGCACCGCCGCGCGGATAATCGAACTTGGCGGCACCGTGCTGACCCGCACCACAGCCTCGGGATACTGGGAACATGATCTGGTCACATTGACCCAGATGCTTGTCGAGCCCGGACAGCAGCCCGCCACGGGCCCGGCACAGCGGCTGTGGCACGTTCGCGCCGGACGGGTGGTGCTGGCGACCGGGGCTATCGAGCGGCCGCTGGCCTTCGCCAACAACGATCTGCCCGGGATCATGCTCAGTCAGGCGGTACGCAGTTATGCGCGCCGCTTTGGCGTTGTCCCCGGCCAGCGCGTGGTGATCGCGACCAACAATGACGACGCCTATCGCACGGCACAGGCGCTGCGCGAAGCCGGGGCGGAGATTGTGGCGATCCTCGATGCGCGGGCAGAACCGCTCGGGCAGTCGCTGGGGGAAGCTGTTCCGGTGTTTGGCGAAGCGCAGTTGATTGCCGCACAGGGCGGAAAGCATGGCGTCAAGTCCGTCACCGCGCGGGTGGCGGGGAGTGACAGGCATTTCGCCTGCGATCTGGTTGCCATGTCCGGCGGATTCACGCCTGTCGTCCATCTTCACATGCAGGCAGGTGGCAAGCTGGAGTGGGATGCGGCGGGGCAGGCATTACTGCCCGGCGCGGCGCGCCAGAACGTCACCTCCGTCGGCGCTGCGGCACAGGCAGAGCCTGTTGTTGCGCCAAGTCCGCTGGGCAAGACCAAGACCAGCTTCGTTGATTTCCAAAATGACGTAACGCTGGCCGATGTTGATCTGGCTTGGGCAGAAGGTTACCGTTCGGTCGAACATCTGAAGCGTTATACCACGCTTGGCATGGCGACCGATCAGGGCAAGACCGGCAATATGGCGGCGCTCGCCCGTCTCGCCGAGCGACAGGGGGTAGAGATACCTGCGGCCGGGCTGACCACGTTCCGCCCCCCTTATACGCCGGTGACCATGGGTCTGCTTGCCGGGCGCAATCATCGCGATGCCGATGCCCACCTCAGGCGGCTGGCATTGTTCGATCTGCATCAGGCGCAGGATCCGATCTGGCAGCCGGTCGGGTACTGGAGGCGCCCGCGCGCCTATCCGCGCGGCGCGGAAGATCTTGATGCCGCGGCCCGGCGCGAAGCCCGCAGCGTGAGAAGTGCGGTGGGCATGACCGATGTTTCAACCCTCGCCAAGTTTGAGGTTACCGGCCCCGATGCGGCGGCGCTGCTGGAAAAGGTTTGCGCCACAACTGTTGCCCGGCTGGCCGCAGGGCGCGGCCGCTACACCTTCATGCTGCGCGAGGATGGGCTGGTCTGCGATGATGGCACGGTGTGGCGCATTGCGGAGAACCGCTACCTCCTGACCAGCTCGACCGGCGGGGCCGATCGCATGGCGACCGTTCTGTCCTATGTGCGGCAGGTGCTGTTTCCGGATCTGCGCGTGTCGGTGGTCAATGTGCAGGAACATTATGCCGGGATCGCAGTCGCCGGGCCGAAGGCTGCTGCCGTGATCGCAGCCCTGACCGGGGAGGAACCGCCCCGCCATATGAGCGCGGCGCCCGCGACCATCGCCGGGGTGCCAGTGCTGGTGCTCGCCGCCAGCTACAGTGGGGAGCGGGCTTTTGAAATATACGCCGAGGCGAGCGAGGCGGTAAAGGTGTGGCTGGCCTGCGAAGCGGAAGTGCTGGCGCGTGAGGGCTGCCTCTACGGGCTTGAGGCGATGGAAGTGTTGCGGATCGAAAAGGGCCATGTGGTGGTCGGCGGCGAAGTCGATGGGCGGCGCACACCCGGCGATCTTGGTCTGGGCAAGATGCTTAACCCCGCCGGTGGTTATATCGGAGCAGCTGGGCTGAAGCGCCCGGCGCTGACGGCACCCAATCGGCTTCAACTGGTGGGGCTGGTGGCGACCGAAGGAACGATCCCCGAAGGCGGAATGCTGGTGCCTCGACCCGGACAGCCGGCAGAGGGCCATGTCACGGCCAGCGCCTACCGCGCGCTCGAAGGCGGTTCGATCGCACTTGCGCTGCTGGCCGGAGGCGCGGCGCGCCACGGCGAGGAGCTGCTGGCGCAGTCACCTACACGCAGGCAGCAGGCCTGGGTGCGCGTTGCCTCGCCTCATTTCTATGACCCTGCAGGAGAGCGTTATCGTGACTGACGTGACGATCACCGTTCTCCCCCGCGCACCGCTGCATGCGCTGGAATTGTGGGGCGAGCCGGGCAAACCTGCCGCGCGTATCGGCAAGGCCTGCGGCCTCACCCTGCCGCCGTTTGGCCGGGCCGCGAGCGCGCAGGGGCTGACCCTGATCCGTTTCGAACCCACCGTCTGGCTGGTCGAGGGAGATCTGACCAAGCTGGCCGATGCGCTGGGCGATGATGGTGCCCTGACGGCGATTGGCGGCGGAATAGTTCGGGTGGCGCTGAGCGGACCACGCTGGCGTCGGTTGCTGATGGAAGGAGGGTCTTCAACGCCGAGAACCCCGCTTTCACCACCGGCTGCAGCGCCTCGACAGTGATCGATCATGTCAACATCAGGCTGCATGTCACTGCAGAGGATAGCTGCACTGCCTATGTGCCGGCGAGCTATGCGGCGGACATGGTCCATTTCTGGGAAGTGGCCGCCAGCTCCCCCGATTAGGTCGAAATGACCCTACGGGAGGTGGGCGGCCGCCTTGGTCAGCGCCAGATGCAGGTGCGGGGCAAAGCTGCGCCACACCTCAATCTCAAATCGTTCATTGCCGGTACGCCATAGGATCATTTCGACACCTTCATAGACCGTGCGGCGCGCTTCGCCTGTGGCAAAGCGGTGCAGATCACGCGGGCAGCCGGTCTGCAGCAGGTCCACGGCGCGCGGACCTTCGATCACCAGGGTGACAGCGCGCTCGCTGATTTCGACAATCGACAGAGGCAGGCCTTCGCCCAGCGGCAGGTTGCTACCGACTGGAAGCCGCAGCAGCCATTCGTCGGGGCCGAGGCAAGCCACAGCGTCATGCGTCTCGCCAATCTGGACCGGCACGTTGCGTCCGATCAATGTGCCGAGCGCCGCTGCATCGCGGCTGCGCAGCGACCATTTGGCACGCGGTTCGCCAAGCGCGATGGTAACACCGGCAAAAGTTTGCGCTTCGGCTGGCACCGGATCGGTGCGGAAGGCAAGGTCAGCCATTGAGCCTGCTCCCTTCGGCATCATAGAACACGGGCGGGGCCACGGTTGCGGCGATGGTTCTGCCTGGCATCGGCACGAATAGCTTCTGTCCCATCATCTCGAAGCCACCTTGCACCAGAGCCATGGCGATTGAACGTCCCAATGTAGCGCTCCAATAGCTGGAGGTGACATGGCCGATCATCTTCATCGGTATTGGTTGATCGGGATTGGCGACAATCTGCGCGCCTTCCTCCAGCACTTCATTCGGATCATCGGTCAGCAGGCCGACCAGCTGCTTGCGCCCGGGCGCCGTGATATCGGGCCGCGCCAGCGAACGCTTGCCGACGAAATCGGCCTTCTTCTTGCCGACCGCCCAATCCAGCCCGGCGTCATAGGGGGTGACGGTCCCGTCGGTTTCCTGCCCGACGATGATATAACCCTTTTCGGCCCGCAGCACGTGCATGGCTTCGGTGCCATAGGGCGTTATGTGGTGGGCCTGTCCGGCCAGCCATACCTGCTCCCAAACGTGGCGGCCATAGGCGGCGGGTACATTGATTTCAAAGCCCAGCTCGCCGGTGAAACTCACGCGGAACAGCCGCGTCGGCACTCCGCATATCGCTCCTTCGCGTACCGCCATATGGGGGAATGCTTCGGGCGAAAGATCGATGCCGGAAACCAGCGGCGCGATCACCTCGCGCGCCTTGGGGCCCTGCAGCGCGATCACCGCCCACTGTTCGGTCGTGCTGGTCAGCCAGACGTTCAGATCGGGCCATTCGGTTTGGAGGTAGTCCTCCATCATGTTCAGCACCCGCGCCGCTCCGCCGGTGGTGGTGGTCAGATGGAACCGGTCCGGTGCCATGCGGGCTGATACGCCATCATCGGTGATGAAGCCGTCTTCGCGCAGGAGCAGGCCATAGCGACAACGGCCCGGTTCAAGCTGTTTCCAAGGGTTGGTGTAAATGCGGTTGAGGAATTCGGCCGCATCCGGTCCAACCACCTCGATCTTGCCGAGCGTGGATGCATCGAAGATCCCGACACCATTGCGCACCGCCAGACATTCCCGATTGACCGCGGCGGCCATGTCTTCACCGGGCATGGGGAAGTATCGCGCCCGCCGCCACTGCGCCACCAGCTCAAACACCGCGCCATGTTCTTCGGCCCACGGGTCAATCGCGGTCTTGCGGGTCGGCTGGAACAGGGCGCCCTTGGCGTGCCCGGCCAATGCCCCGAAGGTTTGCGGCGTATAGGGCGGACGAAATGTGGTGAGGCCGATCGCCTGGACCGGTTTGTCCAACTTGGCCGAGGCGAGCTGCAGGGCATTGAGATTGCTGGTCTTGCCCTGATCGGTCGCCATGCCGTTGGTGGTATAGCGCTTGATGTGCTCGACCGATTTCATCCCTTCGCGCACGGCAAGGGCGATGTCCTTGGCAGTGACATCGTTCTGGAAGTCAACAAAGGCCTTGATCCTGGACGGGTTCTTCGGCGTGGGCAGGGCACCGATCGAAAGCCCCGAGCCAAAGTTCCACTTTCCGGCACAGGCGCCGACGCAGCGGACGTTCTCGTTGGGCTTGGCGGGAAGATAGGCACCCCATTCGTCAGACCATTCCAGTGTTCCCAGCGAATGGGACCACAGATGCACCGATGGGGTCCAGCCGCCAGCCATCAGCAGCGCATCGCAGGCGATGGCTTCGCGGCCGGAGCCATCGGCAGGGGTGCATTCAATCCCGGTCACCGCCTGACGTCCGGCAACGCCGATCACCGCGCTGCCCAGCAGGCTGCGGATGCCCAGCTCGGTTGCGCTGGCCACCAGCGCTTGATCGACTGCTTCGCGCAGATCGACGATCACGGCGATTTTCACGCCGGCTCCGGCCAACGCCAGTGCATCGTTCCAGCCGCTGTCATGCGCCGCCATGACAGCGACATTCCGGCCAACCGCCACACCATAGCGCAACAGATAGGTTCGCGCCGCAGATGACAGCATCACGCCGGGCACATCGTTGCCGTCAAACACCAGCGGGCGTTCGATCGCTCCCTGGGCCAGGATCACTTCGCCGGCACGGATGCGCCACAGCCGTTCGCGCGGGCCGTGCGGATCGGGCAGATGATCGCTCAGTCGCTCGATCGCGCCGATGAAGTTGTCATGATAGAAACCGAAAGCGGTGGTGCGCGGCAACAGCGTCACGTTGGAGAGTGCCGCCAGATCTTTGATGCTCTCGCCAAGCCAGTTCCACAGCGCCGGATCGGCCAGCGCGCCGCCGCCCATCTCGTCCTGCTCGTCAACCAGAACCACAGACTTGCCACGCGCTGCCGCTTCCAATGCGGCATCGATGCCCGCTGGCCCGGCGCCGACGATCAGCAAGTCGCAGTGGGCATAGGTTGCTGCATATTCGTCCGGATCGGCCTCGCTTGGCGCATCGCCCAGACCGGCCATGCGGCGTATGGCGGGTTCGTAGAGCTTCTCCCAGAAGGAGCGCGGCCACATGAAGGTCTTGTTGTAGAACCCGGCTGGAAAGAACCGCCCCAGCCGGTCGTTGATCGATCCGAAATCGGTTTGCAGCGACGGCCAGCGGTTCTGGCTGCGGGCGTTCAGCCCCTCATAGAGTTCTATCGCGGTTGCCCGCAGGTTGGGGGTGAAGCGCCCGTCTCCACGATCGACGCTGATCAGCGCGTTGGGCTCTTCCGCCCCGGCACCAAGCAGGCCGCGCGGGCGATGGTACTTGAAGCTGCGCCCCATCAGCATCACGCCATTGGCCAGCAAGGCCGACGCCAGACTATCCCCGGCGAGTCCCTGATATGTCTTGCCATCGAAGGTGAAGCTGACCGTGGGCGCTTCGCTCAGCCGCCCGGCGTTTGCTATCCGATATGCGCTCATCGACGGGGTTCTCCCGCCTTGTAGGTCACTTCGAATTTGTCGCTCACTGTGTCACGCACCGCGTTGAAGAACCGGCCGCAGCCATGAACGTGGCGCCAGCGCTCGTGATGCCGCCCGCGCGGGTTGGCGCGAATGAACAGGTACTTCTCCCATTCTTCGTCTGAAAGCGCCGAAGGATCGGTAGGGCGGGCGATATGCGCCTCGCCCGCATAGGCGAATTCAAGTTCGGGCAGCGTCTGGTCGCAATAAGGGCAGTGGATCTGGATCATGTGCGCCTCTTCAATGCGCCACGGCGGCGGCTGCCGCTTCGTCGATCAGGCGGCCGCCCCGGAAACGGTCGAGATTGAACGGGGCGTTGATCGGGTGCGGCTCATCCTTGGCCATGGTGTAAGCCAGCAGGTCGCCCGCGCCGGGAGTCGCCTTGAACCCGCCAGTGCCCCAGCCGCAATTGACGTAGAGGCCGGGGACCGGAGTCTTGCCGAGGATCGGCGAACGATCGGGTGTCACGTCAACGATGCCGCCCCAGTTACGGAGCATCCGCATCCGCCGGAACAGCGGGAAGATCTCGCAGATCGCGGCGAGCGTGTGCTCGACAATATGTAGCGCGCCGCGCTGCGAGTAAGAGACGTATTGGTCAGTCCCTGCGCCAATCACCAGCTCACCCTTGTCGGACTGGCTGATATAGGCGTGGACAGTGTTCGACATGACCACACATGGGAACACCGGCTTGACCGGCTCTGAAACAAGCGCCTGCAAGGGATAGCTTTCCAGCGGAAAATCGAGACCGGCCATCCGCATCACTACCGAGGTGTTACCAGCGGCCGAGACCCCGACCCGCCTGGAAGCGATGTAACCGCGGGTCGTCTCAACCCCCTCGACCGCGCCGTCCTTGCCGCGGCGAATTCCGGTCACAGCGCAGTTCTGGATGATATCGACGCCCAGTGCCGCCGCCGCGCGGGCATAGCCCCAGGCGACGCTATCGTGGCGCGCGGTTCCGCCCCGGCGCTGCAATGCTGCGCCAAGCACCGGATGGCGCGCAGCCGGATCGATGCTGAGCGGCGGGCAGTATTCCTTGGCCTCCTCTGGGGTCAGCCATTCGTTGTCGACGCCATTGAGGCGATTGGCGTGGATGTGGCGCTGAAAGCTCTGCACATCGTGAACATTGTGCGCGAGCATCATCACCCCACGCTTTGAATACATCACGTTAAAGTTGAGATCCTGGCTCAGCCCGTCCCACAGCTTGACCGCGTGATCGTATAGATGCGCGCTTTCGTCGTAGAGGTAGTTGGAGCGCACGATGGTGGTATTGCGCCCGGTGTTGCCGCCTCCCAGCCAGCCCTTTTCGATCACCGCGACATTGGTGATGCCATACTTTCTGGCAAGGTAGTAGGCTGCGCCCAACCCGTGGCCGCCCGCACCGACAATGATTGCGTCATAGCTCGGCTTGGGCTGGGCATCGGGCCACAGTTCCGGCCATGACTGGTGGCCGCCAAGTGCCTTGGCAAACAGGCTGAATGCCGAGAACCGGGTCATTGCATCAGGCCCTTAGCGCATTGTTGTCTGGATCGAACGGACTGTCGGGAATGATCACAGCCTTGTGCCGCTGGCCCAGAATGGCAATCTCCAGCTCTGTGCCCACTGCCGCATGGGCCGGACGCACCATGGCGAGCGCCAGGCTCTTGCCCACGCGCCAGCCATAACCGCCTGAGGTGACGCGGCCAATCAGCTCCTCGCCAAGATAGATCGGCTCGCTGCCGCGCGCATCCGCGTCGGTCACGCCCATCACTTCCATGGTAACCAGCTGCCAAGCAAGGCCCGCCTCCTTGCCGGCAAGCAGCCCGTCCTTGCCGTGGAAGCCTGGCTTCTTCAGGCTGATGAAGCGATCCAGCCCGCTTTCATAGGCATTGTATTCGATCGACAATTCGCGCGGGATCAGCTTGTAGCTCTTTTCCAGCGCCATCAGTGTCATCGCCTTGATCCCGAATGGCTTGATGTCGAATTCGGCACCAGCCGCCATGATCTTGTCGAAGATGTAGTTCTGCATCTCGATCGGGTGGTGGATTTCCCAGCCAAGCTCGCCAATGAAGTTGACGCGCAGCGCGTCAACCTGCGCAGCATCGATGGAAATCCGCTGGCCGGTCAGCCACGGGAAAGCCTCGTTGGAAAGATCGGCGCGAGTCAGCTTCCTGAGCACGTCGCGGCTCTTCGGGCCGGCCAGCACCAGCACACCCATCGCCGTGGTCAGGCGCTCGAATGTCACCGAACCGTCGTTGGGCAGCGCCTTCTTCAGATAGTCCTGATCGTGGCGTTCATAGGCCCCGGCGGAGACAAGGTAGTATTCCTGCGGCCCGGTCTTGTAGACGGTGAACTCGCTGCGCACACCGCCCTTGGTGGTGAGCAGGTAGGACAGGGTAACCCGGCCGATCTTCTTGGGCACGGCGTTGGTCAGCAGGCTGTCGAGCCAGGCTTCCGCGCCCGGCCCCGAGATGCGGCACTTGGCGAAAGCGCTCATATCCTGCAGCCCGACCTTTTCGGTGACGTGGCGGCATTCCGCGCCGACATGCTCGAAATAGTTCGAACGGCGGAACGACCACTTCTCGCGGATCGGTTCGCCTTCGACATCGGGATGGTTGTGGTTGAGCAGCACATCGGGCCGATCAAGATCGGCATCGCTCAGTTCATAGTCTTTGGGCGCGAACCAGTTGGGGCGTTCCCAGCCGAATACCGAACCGAATACCGCACCCAGATCCTTCATCCGCGAATAGCACGGGGTCTGGCGCAGCGGACGGGCAGCTTCGCGCTCCTCGTCCGGATAGTGGACGGTGAAGACCTTGGCATAGGCTTCTTCGTTCTTTTCGATCAGATATCCTTCGCCGGCATAATCGCCAAACCGCCGCGGATCGACGCCCATCATGTCGATGCTGGGTTCGCCCTCGACGATCCAGTGGGCCAGCTGCCATCCGGCTCCGCCAGCAGCGGTGATGCCGAAAGAATGGCCTTCGTTGAGCCAGAAGTTCTTGCGATCCCAGGCCGGGCCGACGATTGGCGAGCCATCGGGGGTATAGGCGATCGCGCCGTTATAGACCTTCTTCACGCCGACTTCGCCGAATGCGGGCACGCGCGCGATGGCGGTTTCGATGTAGGGCATCAGCCGGTCGAGCGCATCGGGGAACAGTTCGTATTCGCTGTTCGCGGCGGGGCCATCGACATAGCAGGCCGGGGCACCGATCTCGTAAGGGCCAAGCAGCAGGCCACCAGCTTCCTCCCGCATATACCAGCTGGAATCGCTTTCGCGCAGCACGCCCATTTCGGGCAGTCCCTTGGCGCGGCGCTCCATGATGGCCGGATGCTGATCGGTGACAATATACTGATGCTCCACCGGGATGACCGGAATGTCGAGGCCGATCATCCGCCCTGTCTGGCGTGCGAAATTGCCGGTGGCGGAAACGACATGTTCACAGGTGATGTCGCCCTGGTCGGTATGGACCACCCATTCCCCATTCGGCTTCTGGGTAATGCCGGTGACGGTGGTATTGCGCTGGATCGCCGCACCGCGCTGGCGGGCACCCTTGGCCAGCGCCTGAGTCAGGTCGGCCGGCTGGATGTAGCCATCGGCGGGATGCTGAATTGCGCCGATGATCCCGTCTGTTTCGCACAGTGGCCAGACTTCCTTGACCTGATCGGGGGTCAGGAAGTTGACTTCCACCCCGATCGTTTTGGCCACGCCAGCGTAGTATTTGTATTCGTCGAACCGGTCTTGCGTGCGGGCAAGGCGGATGTTGGAGACGTTGGAGAAGCCAACGTTAAGCTCGGTCTCGGCCTCAAGGCTGGGATAGAGATCGACCGAATACTGGTGCAGCTTGCCAACCGAGTAAGACAGGTTGAACAGCGGCAACAATCCCGCGGCGTGCCAGGTCGAACCGCTGGTCAATTCCTTGCGTTCGATCAGGATGCAATCCGACCAGCCCATCTTTGCCAGGTGGTACAGTGTGCTGACGCCAACCACGCCGCCGCCGATCACCACCACTCGCGCTGTTGTCTTCATGTCCTGGAAATATCCTTCCCGCCTAGAATAATTAGCAGCGCTTATGCCAGCCGCGCCTTTGCTGGCGCAACCGGGGGCAGGGGTATTTCCAAGTTTAATTGTTAGAATAACGCAGGCGCTGGCGCGACCTTGTGAGGCACAAGATTTGCAGGATCAGTAATTTGCGTCTGGCATCGCCGCTTTGCCGCGTGCGATGAAGTCGCTCAGCTCCTCGTGAACTGCCGGATCCAGCGGTGGTGCTTCGAATTCAGCCAGGGTCTTCTTCCAGGCCGTATTGGCGCGTTGCTGGATGTCCAGTGCGCCTTCCGATTCCCACTGTTCCCAGCTGGCATAATCTGCCAGCGAAGAGCGATAGAAGGCAGTTTCGAAATTGGCCTGGGTGTGGGCGCAGCCGAAGAAATGCTTGCCCGGCCCGACTTCGCGGATCGCGTCCATGGCCTGGCCGTTTTCGCTGAGATCATAGCCGTTCAGCAGCACGTGCATCATGCCGAGCTGATCGCAATCCATCATGAACTTTTCATACCCGGTAACGAGCCCGCCTTCGAGCCAACCGGCCGATTGGAGCACAAAGTTCGCTCCGCCCAGAACGGTGGTCTGCAGCGTCTGCGCCGATTCATAAGCCGCCTGAGCATCGGCGATCTTTGATGCGCAGAGACTGCCGCCGGTTCGCGAAGGCACGCCAAGGCGGCGGGCCAGAGCGAGAAGCGCGCTCTTGATCAGGGCGGTTTCCGGTGTGCCATAGGTCGGCGCGCCGCTCTGCATCGAAAGGGTGGTGACGAAACTGCCGAAGATCACCGGAGCGCCGGGCTTGACCAGCTGGAGGAAGGCCATTCCCGCCATGGCTTCGGCCAGTGTCACCGCGATGGCACCGGCAAGGCCGGTTGGAGCCATCGCCCCGGCCATGATGAATGGCGTGATCAGTGTGCCCTGATTGGCGCGCGCCAGCACCTTGGCCGCGCCGAGCATGGTGGCATCATAGGTCAGCGGCGAATTGCCGTTGATCACCCCCATCAGGCAGGTGGCGTTCTCGCCGGTCAACGGATCGGTGAACCGTTCGCCGAACAGGATCCGGGCCATGGCGATGCAGTCTTCGGACCGGTTTGGTGCGGAAACCGCGCTGAAGAACGGCTTATCGGTGTTCACGGCATTGCCGTAGAACATATCGAAGTGACGCTTGTTGACCGGCAGATCTACCGGTTCGCACATCGCTGTGGCCGAACTGTGCAACCAGGGCGAAGCCTGGGTCAGCTTGGCGAAATTGTTGAAATCCTCGATCGTGCCATAGCGCCGTCCCTTGTCGAGGCAGCGCACGAATGGCGGGCCGGCGGTGGGCGCGAAGACAGTACGGCGTCCGCCAATGGTTGTGCTGCGCGCCGGGTTGCGCGCCTGATGCACGAACTCGCTGGGCGCGTGATCCTGGATCAGCTTGCGGCACATGCCTTTCGGCATGCGTACCAGCTCTCCGGTCACATCCGCGCCAGCTGCGCGCCAGATGTCCAGCGATTCCGGATCGTCGCGAAACTCAACGCCGATTTCGGCCAGAATCGTCTCGGCATTGGCCTCGATCAGCGCCAGGCCCTCTTCGCTGAGCAGCTCGACATAAGGAATGTTGCGGGCGGCGAAGGGCACGGATGCGCTGATCGCGCCAAGCCGGGCGGCCCGCTTGGCATCGCGTCCGCCGCCTCGGCGGGACGAAGAGGACAAGTCATTCATTGCGCCTGCTTATCCGAAGCGCTGCCCCGGCCAACATGTCAAATCTTCATGCTGGCATGAGTGGCTGTAGCCGGGTGCATCGATCCCATCGCCTTGCCGCATGTTTGGCGGCGCGAACACTGAACCGGCAAGCCAGCGGGCAGGCAATTGCAACGACTGTCACGCAGGTCAGCGCGCCAAGCGAACCGGCTCAGGATGATCCGGTTCAGGATGATCCGGTTCAGGATGATCCGGTTCAGGCTAGGCCGACGATGTTGCCGTTGTCGTCCAGCCCGATTTCATTGGATGCCGGGCGGCGCGGCAGACCGGGCATGGTCATGATATCGCCGCACACGGCAACGACAAAACCTGCGCCCGCCGAAAGCCGCACTTCGCGTACTGCCACGGTGTGCCCGGTCGGTGCCCCCGCCTTGGTCGGGTCGGTCGAGAAACTGTACTGCGTCTTGGCGATGCACACCGGCAGATTACCATAGCCCAGCTTTTCGTAATCCTTGAGTGTGCTGGCGGTTGATCCGGTAAACGCGATCCCTTCCGCCCGGTAGATTTCACGGGCGATGGTGGCGATCTTGTCGGCGAGCGGCAAATCGTCAGGATAGAGCAGCTTGACCTCGGCTGCACCCTCATCAAGCTGGGCCTTGACCGCGCGGGCCAGGTCCTCGGCACCCGCGCCGCCTTCGGCCCAGTGCCGCGCCAGTTCTACGCGGGCGCCATAGCGGGCGCAGACAGCTTTGAGTGCGGCAAGCTCTTCCTCGGTATCCTTGATGAAGTGATTGATTGCCACCACCGGGGTCAGGCCGAATTTCTGCAGATTCTGGATGTGCCGTTCCAGGTTTATCGCGCCGCGTTCAAGCGCGGCGACGTCGGGCGTGCCAAGGTCTTCCTTCTTGACTCCGCCCTGCATCTTGAGGGCCCGGACTGTAGCCACCAGCACCACCGCATCGGGGCGCAGACCGGAATGGCGGCACTTGATATCAAGGAACTTTTCCGCGCCAAGATCAGCCCCGAATCCGGCCTCGGTCACCACGACATCGGCCAGTTTGAGCGCGGTCTGGGTGGCCATCACCGAATTGCAGCCATGTGCAATATTGGCGAAAGGCCCGCCATGGATGAAGGCGGGGTTGTGCTCGATCGTCTGGACCAGATTGGGTTGCAAGGCATCGCGCAGCAGCACCGCCATGGCGCCATCCGCCTTGAGATCGCGCGCGGTCACGGGTTCCTTGGCATAGGTTCGCGCGACGATGATGTCGCCCAGCCGCCGTTGGAGATCCTTGATGTCGGTCGCCAGGCACAGGATCGCCATGATTTCCGAGGCAACCGTAATATCGAAGCCCGTCTCACGCGGGACACCATGCGCCGGACCGCCAAGCCCGACGTTGATATTGCGCAGCGCGCGATCGTTCATGTCGACCACGCGGCGCCAAACCACGCGGCGCGGATCGATATTGAGTTCGTTGCCCCATTGCAGGTGGTTGTCGAGCAGCGCGGCGAGCAGGCTGTGCGCCGAGGTGATCGCGTGGAAATCGCCGTTGAAGTGAAGGTTGATGTCCTCCATCGGGATGACCTGCGCCCGTCCGCCACCGGCGGCGCCGCCCTTCATGCCAAAGCATGGACCAAGCGATGGTTCACGCAGGCAGACGATGGAATTTGTGCCGATCCGGTTGAGCCCGTCGCACAGGCCCACGCTGGTCGTGGTCTTGCCTTCACCCGCCGGGGTGGGGGTGATCGCGGTAACCAGCACCAGCTTACCGCGCGGGCGATCAGCCAGTGTACCGATGAAATCGAGGCTCAGTTTGGCCTTGTAGTGGCCGTAGGGAACGAGAGCTTCGGGCGCGATGCCCAGCCGCTGCGCGGCGATCGGCAGGATCGGGTTGATCTGTGCTGCCCGGGCAATCTCAATGTCCGGTGCGCCCGGCGGCGGAAGTTGGTTCTCTTGCATCGTTCGTCCCCTCGCTGCGCGCCATGTGCCCCAGGCCGGCCGTTCAGGCTCATGCCTAAATTTGCAACGCTAATGATCTGGCAGGTCGGGGTGTGTCGCAGCTGTCTGAAATTGACAATTTCATTCAGGAAAAGCGCGCCAAGTTTATCGATATCATTTCGAACGCTTATGAAATCATTAGTCCTGACCGGGATAAATCGGTTCCGACTTTCAGTGATCCGTCCAGCCAAGGCAATTCGCGCAGGATCTGCGGGAAGACCTCTTCTTCAAGGATCGAGCGGCATTCGTTGACCATTGCGCGCGGCGCGGAGCCCAGGATCTGCTGGCGCGCAACCATCGTCATCCGGCGGCCGAAGCTGCCCCGCGCGATGGGGCGGATGTTAAGCTCGCTGAATATGCCTGCAACCTGGAACAGGCACAGCGGTGTGGTGATGCCCCAGCCAAGCCCATAGGCCACGGCCGTTGCGTGGCCGACCACCGAATCGAATTCGATCTGCGACGGAAACTTGAGCTGCAGCCGGTTGAGTTGCGCTTCGGTCTGTCGTCCGGCCGAAGAGCGCAGCGAGAAGCGGATAAAGGTGCTGTCTTCAAGATGCTGGCCAAGCTCTTGCGGCAGGTCGAAGTCCTTCGGGAAGATCAGTACATAGGGTTCGGTGAACAGGCTGAACCGGTCGACATCGAGCATGTCCGAGGTGTTGCTTTCCTCGGTGATGATCACGTCCGCGGCATGGGCGTTGAACTTGGCCCGCTGTTCCGGCATCAGTCCGTTGGAAATGCGCCAGAACTTCGCCAGCGCCGATTTGCGGCGGTAAAGCCGGGGGCCAAGCACATTGGCAAGGCTTTCGGGCATGACGACATTGAGCGAGGGAAGCTCGCCTCGATCGATATCGGTGGCCTCGACGAAGGCGTGCTGAAGGTCGGACAGGATTTTCTGGCTTTGCCGCAGCAGCACCTGGCCAACCTTGGTGAGCATGATCGGACGCAGCGAGCGATCGAACAACTGGTGCCCGATTGCTTCTTCAAGCCCGGCAATGATCTGCGATACCCCGGACTGGGTCATGCCCAGCACCTTTGCAGCCTTGGTCATACTGCCCTGTTCGGCGGTGATTTCGAACACAAGCAGTGATCGAAACTCGAAATTCGCAGGAAGCTGAACGCCGCGCATGGCTAACCTCTGGCAATTATGGGCCGATTGGCACCTCTAATCATCAATGAAGCTTATACTTGCGCTAATGCACTGGCAAGCAGCGTTCATTCAATCCGAGCGCCCTGACGGCGCAGCTCGGCCTGAATTGATGTGAGGCTGACTTCGGCGAAATTCCTGCCGGATTTGACCGCTTCTGCCGCCGCTACGCCCGCACCTTGCCCGGCCACCGCGCAACACATCATGTTGCGCACTGCGGCATGGCTGATCTTGTCCCCGCCAATGGTTCGTCCGGTCACGATCAGGTTCTGCACTCGCTTGGGCAGCATTGCACGATAGGGAACGTGGAAATAGCGCCCGGTGGTGGGAATGATCAGCAGGCCATAACCATCAATGAATTCGGGGAAGATTCCGATCGAATCCTCAAACCGCGCCTCGCCCATGACATCGGCCCTTGAGAGGTTGTACATGGCATCGATCTTGCGGGTATCGCGGATGCCCAGCGTCATTCCGAAATTGCGCAGCTTGGCCTGTTCGCACCCCGGCTGAAAGCCGCGCAGCGCCGAGACTGCCTGCATAGCCTGCTGACGGCCCTCAATCTCGCCGCGTGTCAGCTCGTCCGGATCGGTTCCGTCGATGCTCATCTGCACCATGTTGAGGTAAGTCAGATCGCCCTGATCGGAAACCGTGCCCCAGGTTCCGGCGATTGTCTTGAGACTGTCCGGAAGCAACCCGGCCTTATGCGCCTGCTCGAACGGTTTGCGCAGGAAGGGGGAGAACATCTCGTCCTCCTTGCCCGAAGTTGTGACCGACCATTCGCCATCCTTGGCCCAATCGGCATAGCTTTGCGGATCGGCCTTGATCGCCTCGATGAAGCGGGCCTTGTCGACGCCGCACATCGAGAACATCACCGAGGCGCTCATCATCTCGGCCTTAGGGTGTTTGAAGGTCGGGGCTCCGGCGCGGTGCGCCACATCAGCATCGCCACTGGCGTCGATCACGCGCTTGGCCAGGATCGCCTCGCGGCCAGCCTTGCTCTCGACGATCACCCCGCGAATGCAATCGCCTTCCATGATCGGCGCTACAAACATGCGGTGCAGCATCGGATGCACACCGGCCTCAGCCACCAGGCAATCAGCCACCACCTTGAAAGCTTCCGCATCCAGCGCATGGCTGATCGATTGCGGTTCGGGCAGGGCAGCACCCATCTGTTTCGCGCGTTCCTCGAACTCGCGGCCGATGCCCTCGCTGTCGATTGTGTGGGGGTGCCGGTACCAGGCAAAGCCTTCAACGCCGACCTGGGTGATGTTACCGCCAAAGCAGCCATAGCGCTCGACCAGGGTGGTCTGCACCCCGGCCCGTGCCGAGGCGAGTGCCGCTGCCAGTCCTCCGGGGCCTGATCCGATCACCAGCACCTCGGTCTCGTGAATCACGGGCACTTCGCGGGCGGGTTCCTGGACGGTGCGGTTCATCGCTGCGCGGTCTGCCAGTCGGGAGCTATGTAGTAAGGTGCGTTGGACGGCGGCAACGGCTCCTTGCCCAGCACCAGATCGGCACCCTTTTCGCCAATCATGATGGTTGGCGCGTTGAGGTTGCCGGTTGTGATCGATGGCATGACCGAGCTGTCGATCACCCGCAGGTTCTGAACCCCGATAACCTTCAGTTCGGGATCTACGACGGCCATGGGGTCGTCTACCGCGCCCATCTTGCAG
>JBGAIR010000005.1:73051-82809 GCA_044225335.1 Novosphingobium sp.
GCTGAATCTCGCGCCCGCGATAGGGGGCGAACGCCTGCTGCTGGAAAATCTCGCGGGTCAGCCGCACGCAGGCGCGCATTTCCTCCCAATCTTCAGGGTGGCTCATATAGTTGAACAGGATTTTTGGCGCATCGTGTGGATCGGCGCTACGCAGCGTTACCGTGCCGCGGCTTTTTGAACGCATCGGCCCGACATGCGCTTGAAATCCGTGTTCGCTGGCAAGCGAGGACCCGTCGTAATTGATCGCCATCGGAAAGAAGTGATACTGGATGTCGGGATAGCGAATGCCCGCCTTGCTGCGGATGAAGCCGCAGGTTTCGAACTGGTTCGACGCGCCGATCCCGCGCCGCAGGAAAAGCCATTCCGCACCGACCAGCGCTTTGCCCAGCAAGCCCGACTGGCCGTAAAGCGTGATCGGCTGGGTGCAGGCCATCTGGAAATAGAACTCAAGGTGATCCTGCAGATTGGCGCCTACGCCTGGCCTATCGGCCACCACCGGAACCCCGTGTGCCTTCAATTCCGATGCCGGACCTATCCCTGAAAGTTTGAGGAGCTGGACAGAGTTTATCGACCCGCCCGAAAGGATCACTTCACGCCGGGCGCGGACCTGATGCAGCGCACCGCCGCGTTCATATTCAATGCCCACCGCGCGGGTGCCCTCAAACAGCACGCGCGTCGCCAAGGCATGCTGGACAACGGCAAGGTTGCCGCGCTTTCGCGCCGGATAGAGATATGCCTTTGCCGCGGAACAGCGCGTGCCATCACGCACCGACATTTCCATCCGCGCCACGCCTTCCTGGCGATAGCCGTTGTAATCCTCGGTATAGGCATAGCCAGCTTGCTGCGCAGCATCGAGCCAGGCCTGGTTCAGCGGATTGCGCAGGGCACCGAATGACACCGACAGCGGCCCTTCGGTGCTGCGATATTCGTCGCCCCCGGCAGTGCGGCCCTCGGCGCGCTTGAAATAGGGAAGGACATCGGCATAGCCCCAGCCGCGCGCGCCATCTTCATCCTGCCATCGCTCGAAATCGAGCGGATTGCCGCGCACCCAGACCAGACCATTGATCGATGAGGAGCCGCCCAGACCCTTGCCACGCGGACAGTGCAGGCGCCGGTTGTTGAGGTGTGGCTCGGGTTCGGAATAATAGCCCCAGTTCCACCGCCGGGTGTTCATGGGATAGGCCAGCGCCGCTGGCATCTGGATGAAGATCGACCGGTCCGACCCTCCGAATTCCAGCAGCAGCACCTTGTTCCGCCCGTCCGCACTCAGCCGGTCAGCCAGCACGCAGCCGGCCGAACCCGCCCCGACGATTACATAGTCAAACTCTTCAATAGGGGGCATCGATCGGCTCCATCGCGACGTAAACGCTCTTGAGCTGAGTGAAATAATCGATCGCCGCCTTGCCATTTTCGCGGCCTAGGCCCGATTGCTTGTTGCCGCCGAAGGGCAGTTCGATTGGCGTGATGTTGTAGGTGTTGATCCAGCATGTCCCGGCTTCGAGCGCGGCGACAACGCGGTGCGCGCGGGTAAGGTCGCGGGTAAAGACTCCGGCGGCCAGGCCGAAATCGGTGGCATTAGCGCGGGCGATCACCTCTTCCTCGCTGTCGAAATCGAGCACCGCCATCACCGGGCCAAAGATCTCCTCGCGCACGATAGTCATATCGTCGGTGCAGCCAGTGAACACGGTTGGTTCGACAAAGGCTCCGCGGCCAAGGTTGCCGCCGGTGGCGCGCCTGCCGCCAGTGAGCAGCTTCGCGCCTTGCTGAACCCCGGCATCGATATAGCCGAGCACCTTCATCATATGCTCTTCGGAAATCAGCGCACCGATCTGCGTTGCCGGATCGAGCGGATCACCGATCACCATGGCTTCTGTGCGGGCCTTGAGCCTGGCAAGGAAGGCATCGCGAACCGCACGGTGGACGAAGACGCGGGTGCCGTTGGTGCAGACCTCGCCCGCCGAATAGAAATTGCCGAGCAACGCCCCGGACACGGCCTCGTCCAGATCGGCATCTTCGAACACCACCAGCGCCGATTTGCCGCCCAGTTCCAGCGTGACCATCTTCAGGGTGGTGGCGGCATCGGCCATGACCTTTTTGCCGGTGCCGACCTCTCCAGTCAGCGATACCTTGGCGATACCGGGGTGGCGGCTGAGCAAGCGGCCGGTTTCGCCCTTGCCCTGAACGACCTGAAACAGGCCTTCGGGCAGACCCGCTTCGCGATAAATCTTTTCCAGCTCGATTGCGGTCAGCGGGGTCAGTTCGGCTGGCTTGAAAATCATCGCATTGCCGCAGGCCAGCGCCGGCGCGCTTTTCCAGCAGGCAATCTGGATCGGATAGTTCCACGCACCGATCCCCGCGACCACCCCCAGCGGCTCGCGCCGGGTATAGCCGAAGGCGCCGGGACCAAGGTCGTGATGCTCCCCGGCAATAGTGCGGGCGATACCGGCGAAGTACTCGATGCAGTCCGCGCCCGACAGCACGTCGACTGCAACAGTTTCCTGGATCGGCTTGCCGGTATCCTGTGCTTCGAGCCGTGCCAGTTCTTCATTGCGTTCTATCAGCAGGGCGGCGGCGCGGTTGAGCACACGGCCGCGCTCGGCGCCTGGGGTGCGGGCCCAGGCGCGCTGCGCTTCCGCCGCGCGTTCAACCGCACGATTGATCTCGCTGACGCCGTCGATCCTGATCGATGCCAGCTGCTCACCGGTTGCAGGATTGCGGGTGATGAAGGAGCGTGAGGTGGAACCGGGGGCGGGCTCGCTGCCTTCCAGGCGATGCTCCGCAAGGCTGCGGTCGACGAATTCGAAGATCCAGTCCTCGTGGATCGGATTGTTGGTTGTCCAGGCTCCGGCCAGCGCGGATCGCAGCCAGAAACCGTCGATCAGCGCGGCAATGGTTTCGGCGATGCGGGTAACCTCGCCGGGGACGACCAGCCTGCGCAAGTCGTTGCGCAGGTTGGAAAGGATGCGTTCCTGATGGACACGTTGCAATCGGGCGAGATGGGGGTGGTAGAGCGCCTGACCCCAGAAGGCGAGCCACCCGCGTGATGCTTCGGCGGTCTGTTCCTCCGGGCTGAGATGGGCGCGGATGAAGGCGCGCAGCCGGGCTTCGGGATCGGCGGTGGCGGCAAGCGCGCGCATTGGCAGCGTGGTCACCCGCTCTACCAGCAGGCGAAACGCGGCTTCGAGCAGGCGGTCCTTGTCACCGAAATAGTGGACGATCAATGCAGGCGACACGGCGGCACGCCTGGCCACTTCGGCCAGGGTGAATTCGACGATCCCGGTATCGCCCAATGTTTCGAGGGCGGCGCGGATAAGCTGCTCGCGCCGGTCTTCGGGTTCGCGTCGTTTAGGGGTCTGCGTGGCCATCACCAGGTCCTGTTGTTGAGGCTGCGTTCAATACTGCACAAACCAATCCCTAGAGAAGTAGGAATCATCGGCCTGAACTGCCATTAATGTGTCTTATCAAAGACATTCGTACATTCAATGATATGTGTGCGGCATAAAATATTCTTATAAAACAAGGAAATATACCGGATTTATCAGTATTTGATTGAGCAAAAACCGGGTCGGCAATGAAATGACGTGAATGATCGGGCGGGGTTGCACGATCATTCAACATCCGGCATCTTCACGCAATAGAAGCTGAATTTCGGGTCAGTGAAGCCCGCAGGTTGCGGGCCTTCCGGGAGGAAATCACCGTGAACCAAGGGCTCAATCGCCGCCGTATTGCAATTCGTTCGATCCAGGTCGCATCGCTGCTGGCAGTGGCGTTGTCGATCGGTACGGCCCCGGCACAAGCGCAGGACGCTGCGGCGAGCGAACAAGATCCAACCGCCATTGTCGTCACCGCGCAGCGGCGCGAACAGAAGCTGCAGGATGTCGGCATCGCCGTGTCGGTACTCGGCCAGGACGAGTTGAGGCATCGCTCGATCAACAGCGCAACCGATGTTGTCGCGGCGATCCCCAATCTCAAATACAACGCTTACTCTTCGTCGCAGGTCGTGTTCAACATGCGCGGCGTCTCGCAGAACGATTATGGCGATCAGCAGGAACCGCCGGTCGCGGTCTATCAGGATGACAGCTACGCCAGCTCGATCACCACGGCGAGTTTCCCGGTGTTCGATCTGGCGCGTGTCGAAGCGCTGCGTGGCCCGCAAGGCACGCTGTTCGGTCGCAACGCCACTGGCGGCGCTGTGCAGTTCGTGTCCAACCAGCCGACCGACCATCTCGATGGCTATCTCAGCCTGACCTATGGCCGGTTTAACCAGACGATTGTCGAAGGCGCGATTTCCGGGCCGCTGGGCGAAACCCTCAAAGCGCGGATTTCCGGCATCTATGATCGTGACGATGGCTATATCAAGAACATCACTCCCGGCCAGAAGGACCGCGGCGCCAACAACCACTGGGCGCTGCGCGGGATCTTTGCATTTGAACCTTCGAGTGATTTCAAAGCCAAGCTGACCCTGCGCTATTCGCAAGCGGACAAGGAGCGTCAGGCGGGTACCTATAACTACGCTCCGGCTTGCCCGAACGGGCAGTTCCAGGGCGAGTTCATGTCGCCGACCGATACCTGTGGCTATTGGGGGACGACTGGCACTGCCGGGCCAGGCTATTTCAATCCGACGATCGCCGCATCGCAGGGCGGCAGCCCCTGGAAGACCGCGGGGACCGGCCCGGCCTATGTTGATCGCAAGCTGTTCGGCGCGACGTTGCGGCTCGACGCAAAGTTTGGCGCGTTCGACCTCGTTTCGATTTCCGACTATCAGCACCTGAACAAGTTCTATGTCGAAACCGGCGATGGTCCGCCGGAAATTCCCTATGTCGAAAACGTCACGCCGCCGGCTACCGCGCCGTGCCCCGCGCCCAATACGACGCTGACCTGCTATGCCTCGGGCACCTATTTCTTCCAGGGCGCCAAGGTGAACCAATATTCGCAGGAACTGCGCTTCTCCACCACGTCGGACCACAATTTCCTGACCTTCGGCGGGTTTGGGATGATCATCGACGGCAAGTACCGCGCCAAATACGCGACGCCGTTTGACGGGTATGACCCAAGCGTCAATTTCACCCAGCGCACGGAAAGCTATGCCTTGTTTGTGCAGGACGAATTCAAGCTGAACGATCAGTTCAAGCTGATTGGCGGCCTGCGTTACTGGCACGATCACAAGGTGGGCAATTATAATGCCGTCCACACTCTGCCGCTTTATGCACTATCGCTGCATTTCGGGCCGGACGGCATTTCCTATACCGACCTGACCGGAACCAACACCCCGGGCAGCTGGACCTATGGCAGCGGCACCTCGGGCGTAACGGTCACACCGGCCGACGCGAAGCCCAGTTTCAGCGGCGTGACGGCGCGGGCCGAAATCGATTACAAGCCCAGCGACAACGTGCTGGTCTATGCCAGTTACAACCGTGGTTCGAAGTCCGGCGGGTTTACCTTCTCGACCGGCACTCCGTTCCCCACCCAGCTGATCGATACGATCAACAATCTGCCTTACCGGCCGGAAACGCTGAATGATTACGAACTGGGCCTGAAGACCACGCTGGCACCGGGCACCACGTTCAATCTTGCGGCGTTCTACTATGATTACAAAAATTATCAGGCCTTTGTGCAGGTTGGCCTTACCCAGGTGGTGCGCAATCTGCCGGCAACGGTGAAGGGCATCGAGGCAGATTTTTCGACCCGCCCGGTCAGGGGCCTGACATTGCAATTGTCTGGTGCGTATCAGTCCAGCAAGGTCAAGAACGTGCTGCTTCCCGACGGGGTAACGGTGGTCAGTCACGATCTGCCGCAGGCACCGGAGTTTTCGGGCAGCGCCATGGCGCGATATGAATTCGATCTGGCCGGCGGCAAGGCCTCGATCCAGGGCGATGCAATCTTCCAGAGCTCGATGTGCTTTACGGTGATGTGCGCCCCGGTGGAGCGTGAGAAGGGCTATGCCGTGGCCAATGCGCGCGTTGGCTTCACCACGGCCGATGACCGGATCGAGGTTGCCGCCTTCGTCAGCAACCTGTTTAACCGGGCATACCGCGTCTATGCCTTTGATGGATCGCTCTATTGGGGTGATGTCCTGGGCGTTTATGCCAAGCCGCGCACCTGGGGCGTCAGCCTGCGCTACAACTTCGGCAAGTAGGTTGACTGCCTGACGGGGAGGGCACGGCACTTGGCAACATCGGCGGAACCGGCAAGCGGCAATCAGGAACAATTGGCGCTGCGCCGTCAGCTGGACTGGAAGGATGCCTTCTGGGCTTCCAGCGGGGTTCCGGCGGGGGTTCTGCTGACCATGGGCGGGATCGCCTCGATGGTCGGCCAGCCAAGCTGGGTGATCTGGATCGCCTCGATCCTGATGGGGTTCGTGCAGAGCTTCGTCTATGCCGAGATTGCCGGGCTCTATCCGGACAAATCGGGTGGTGCCTCGGTCTATGGCGCTGCCGGCTGGCTGCCCTATGGCAAGTTCATCGCGCCGATATCGGTATGGTGTAACTGGCTCGCCTGGTCGCCGGTGCTGGCGCTGGGTACCGGGCTCGCCGCCGCCTATGTCACCGTCAGCCTGTTCGCGCCCGATGCGGCGATCCGCACCTGGGAAATGCAGCTGCTTGATCTGGGCTTCATCCGCGACGGGCTGCACCTTCGGGTCAATGCGGTCTCGATCATTGCCACCCTGTTCCTGTTGCTGACCTTTTTCCTTCAGCACCACGGTGCGGCGCGCGCGGCCAATTTCCAGAAAGTGCTGGGAATAGTCTGCATGACGCCGCTGCTGCTGGTTGGGCTGGTGCCGTTGCTGACCGGCGACCTGCCGCGCGATCACCTGTTTCCACTGCTGCCGATGCTGCGCGACGCTGCGGGAAATCCCGGCTTTGGCAGCTGGAATACGGCTGGCCTGACCTTGCTGGCCGGGGCGATGTTCGGCGCGGGCTGGTCAACCTACGGCTTCGAAACCGCAGTCTGCTATACGCGCGAATTCCGCGATCCGGCGAAGGACACGGCCAAGGCGATCATTGCTGCGGGTCTTCTGTGCATCGCGATCTTCACTCTGGTCCCGCTGGCGTTCCAGGCATCGCTTGGCCTTGCCGGGATGCTTGATCCGTCGATCAACGACGGCTCGGGCGTGGCCAAGGCGCTGGCCGGGATCATCGGCGGCGGGGCGGTGATCGGCAATGTCGTGATCGTCATGCTGATCCTGTCGCTGCTGCTGATCGTGATGACATCGATGATGGGATCATCGCGCACGCTCTATCAGGCATCAGTCGATGGCTGGCTGCCGCGATATCTTTCGCGCGTCAACGAACATGGCGCGCCCACTGCTGCAATGTGGACCGATCTGGGGTTCAACCTGATCCTGCTGCTCGCCTCGGATTATTTCGCGGTGCTGATGATTTCGAATGTCTGCTATTTCGTGTTCAATTTCCTCAACCTGCAGGCGGGATGGATCCACCGGATTGATCGCAAGGACTGGCATCGCCCATATCGCTGCCCCACCTGGCTGCTGGCGACGGGCGCGGTGTTCGGCTTCGTCAATATGGTGTGGATGGGGGCCGGGGCCGATGTGTGGGGCAAGGGCACACTGCGCAATGGCCTGCTCGCGGTGCTGCTGATCGTTCCGGTCTTCGCCTTCCGCCACTATGTGCAGGACAAGGGCAAGTTTCCGGTGAGCGAAGGCACGGCTGACGATCCGTTCGAAAAGACCGTGGTTGTTCCCCGTGCCGGGGTGCTGCCCTATCTGGCGCTGGCGGCCTGCGCGGCGCTGGTCTGGCTGACAGCCGGCTGGGCGCAGCCGCCGGGCTGACAGATCAGGCAGTCGTCCAGTCGAGAATGACCTTGCCCGATTGGCCGCTGCGCATGGCGGTAAAGCCCTGTTCGTATTGGCTGTGATCGAAGCGGTGGGTGATCAGGCCGGAAATATCGAGGCCCGAGCCGAGCATAGCCAGCATCTTGTACCAGGTTTCGAACATCTCACGCCCGTAAATCGCCTTTATCGTCAGTGCCTTGAAGACAATCCGGCTCCATTCGACCTTGGTTTCTCCCGGCGGGAAGCCAAGCATGGCGATCTTGCCGCCCATTACCATGTTGTCGACGATCTGATCGAGCGCGGCACCCGCACCTGACATTTCCATTGCAACGTCGAAGCCCTCGGTCATGCCCAGGCGCTGTCGCACGGAGACAATATCCTCCTTTGCAACATTCACCGGGACACAGTCGGTGATCTTGCCTGCCAGCTCAAGGCGGTAAGGATTGATGTCGGTGATCACCACATGCCGTGCGCCGACATGGCGGGCCACCGCCGCGGCCATGATCCCGATCGGTCCGGCACCCGTGATCAGCACGTCTTCGCCGATCAGATCAAACGCCAGCGCGGTGTGGACGGCATTGCCCAATGGATCGAGCATGGCCGCCACGTCCATTTCAACATGGTCGGGCAGGGCAATCACGTTGAAGGCGGGGATGCACAGATATTTGCCGAAAGCGCCCGGCCGATTGACGCCAACGCCCTGCGTTTCCGGATCGAGATGGAAGTGCCCGGCGCGGACCGCACGGCTCTTTTCGCCGATCAGATGGCCTTCGCCGGAAACGCGCTGGCCGATCCTGAGCGGGCGTTTGACGTGATCGCCGATCGCCGCGATTTCACCACCGAACTCATGACCGACGATCATCGGTACCGGAATGGTGCGCTGCGCCCAGTCATCCCAGTTGTAGATGTGGATGTCGGTGCCGCAGATCGCCGTGCGGTGCACGCGGATCAGAACTTCATCGGGGCCGGGCTCGGGAATCGGCTGCTGTTCAAGCCAGATACCCGGCTCAGGCCGCGCCTTGACCAGAGCGGGCATGGTGTTTGCAATGCTCATTTCAGATCACTCCCAGGTCGCGGCCAACCTTGGTGAAGGCGGCAATCGCACGGTCAATATGGTCAAAGCTGTGCGCCGCGCTCATCTGGGTGCGGATGCGCGCCGCTCCGCGCGGCACCACCGGGAAGGAGAACCCGGTGACGTAGATGCCTTCGTCCAGCAATCGCGCCGCCATATCCTGCGCCAGCTTCGCATCGCCCAGCATTACCGGAATGATCGGGTGATCGCCGGGCTGCAGGGTGAAGCCCGCTGCTGCCATCCCGGCGCGGAACCGGGCGGCATTGGCGAACAGCTGCTCGCGGAACGGGTTGCCCGCCTCAAGCATGTCGATCACCTTGATGCTTGCCCCCACCAGCCCCGGGGCCAGCGCGTTGGAAAACAGATAGGGCCTGGCGCGCTGGCGCAGCAGGTCGATCACTTCCTGACTGGCGCAGATATAGCCACCCATGCCGCCGCCCAGCGCCTTGCCCAAAGTGCCGGTGAGGATATCGATCCGTCCTTCGACGCCGCAGTGCTCGGCCGTGCCGCGTCCCGTACCACCCATGAACCCGGCAGAGTGGCAATCATCGACCATGACCAGCGCGCCGTAACGATCGGCAAGCTCACAGATCGCAGGGAGGTTGGCGATGAACCCGTCCATCGAGAACACCCCGTCCGTCACCACGATCTTGGTCCGCGCACCATCAGCATCGGCCTGACGCAGCTGTGCTTCCAGATCGGCCATGTCATTGTTGGCGAAGCGATAACGCCTTGCCTTGCTCAGGCGCACCCCATCGATGATCGAGGCATGGTTGAGCGAATCCGAGATGATCGCGTCTTCTGCCTCGAACAGCGGTTCGAACACCGCGCCATTGGCATCGAAGCAGGCGGCGAAGGTGATTGCATCGGCATAGCCAAAGAAACTGGCAATCC
>JBGAIR010000006.1:0-36663 GCA_044225335.1 Novosphingobium sp.
AAAGCTGCCGATGCGGATGTGCCCGTGCGAAAGCCGCACCAGCACCGCGCCGCGCGCCGGGCTGGGTTCATCCTGCCGGAACAGCTGGTCGCCAGTTTCGATGACTGAGAATGTCTTGCTGGTGTTCACACCCAGCGCTTCGAGCATTTCGGTCGCCAGTATTTCGCGCAAAGCGCCTTTGAGGGTCAGCCGCCCATCGCCCTGTCGGCTCCATGGTGTCTGCCCCGAACCCTTGGTGCCCAGATCGAGCAAGCGCCCCGCGCCATCGCGCAGCTGCGCGAACAGAAAGCCGCGGCCATCGCCCAGTTCCGGATTGTACACGCGAAACTGATGGCCGTGATAGCGCAGCGCCAGCGGCTGCGGCAGATTGCCGGGCAAGGGCGTGAAACGGCCGAAGTGATCGATCCATTGCGCGTCGCTCAGCCCGCTAAGGCCAACCGCGCCTTCCCAGCGGTGATTGCGGAACCGCAGCCTTGCCTCAGGGAACTCCGCCGCTCGCACCGGATCGCCCAGCCAGTCAGCAAGCATTGCGATTGGTGTATCGGCAGTATAGGCGGCGGCTTGCGGTTCGGATCGCATCCGGCGATAGTGGCCGCGAAACCATAGATGCACAAGCCGCAGCGGCAAGGAACCTGGCCCCCCACATGAGCGAATATTCCGATCGTTACTGGACCAGCCGCGATGGGCTGAAGCTGCATTTCCGGGATTATGTCGCTGACGGCGACAAGGGTGCCGGACGCCCGCCTGTGCTGTGCCTGCCGGGCCTGACTCGCAATGCCCGTGATTTTGAACAGCTGGCACAGCGGCTGCGGGGCGAATGGCGCGTGCTATGCCCGGAAATGCGCGGGCGCGGCGACAGCGCCTATGCCAAGGATTCGGCCAGCTATAACCCGCTGCAATATGCCGATGATCTGGATGCCCTGTTTGAACAGGAAGGGATCGAGCAGGTGGTTTCCATCGGCACCTCGCTGGGCGGGCTGCTGACCATGATCATGGCGATGACGGTGCCGCAGCGGCTGGCCGGGGCAGTGCTCAACGATGTTGGCCCGGAAATCGAGGCCGAGGGCATTGAGCGGATTCGCGGCTATGTCGGCCAGCCCCGCAATTTCCCGACCTGGATGCACGCGGCGCGGGCGCTGGAGGAAACCCAGGGCGATAGCTTCCCCGATTTCCGGATCAGCGAGTGGCTGGAGATGGCCAAACGTTGTATGGTGGTGGGCAGCAATGGCCGGATTCATTTCGATTACGACATGAAGATCGCCGAACCCTTTTCGCAGCCCGGCGGCGAGGCGGGGGTGGATATGTGGCCGGGGCTGGACGCGCTGGCAGGCCGCCCGGTTTTGCTGCTGCGTGGTGAATTGTCCGACGTGCTCTCCGCCTCCACCCATGATCGCATGATCAAGCGCCTGTCTGATGCGGAAGGCCTGGTGATCCCGCGTGTCGGCCATGCGCCGACGCTGGACGAACCAGAGGCAGTGGCGGCGATTGAGCGCCTGCTGCTGCGCGTGGCATAGCCAGGCGGATGGCGCAGGGCAGGGCAACGAAGGCCAAGGGTGGCAAGGCTTCGGCTCCACCGCAATTGCGCGTGCTGCATCTCCATTCCACCTTTGATCCCGGCGGCAAGGAACTGCGCGCCGCCAAATTGATCAATGCTTTTGGTCCGGCGATTTCGCACAGCATCGTTTCGGCGGTGCCGGATGCGCTGGGCGCAGCGAGCGCGATCTCGCCGCAAATGCAGGTTGATTATCCGCAGAACTTTCCGGCGCTTTCCGGCCGGCCGACGCCGGGGCGCTTGCAGCGCCTGGCCAAGGCGATGATCGGCTTTGATCTGGTGCTCACCTATAATTGGGGGGCAATGGATGCTGTGATGGCGCATACGCTGTTTGCCGATGTGCATGGCTTGCCGCCACTGGTCCATCATGAAGACGGCTTCAATCAGGATGAGGCAAACGGGCTGAAGCGCAGCCGCAACTGGTATCGCACGATCGCATTGGCGCGGGCGCAGGCCCTGGTGGTGCCATCGCGGTTGCTGGAAGCGATCGCGATCAAGAACTGGCATCGCCCGCCGCAAACCGTGCGGCGCATTGCCAACGGGATTCCTCTGGCGGCCTACGCCAAAGCGCCTGCCGCCGATGCCTTGCCCCGGATCATCAAGCGCCCGGGCGAGCTGTGGGTGGGCACGCTGGCGGGCCTGCGCGCGATCAAGAATTTGCCGCGGCTGGTGCGCGCCTTCGCCGCGCTGCCCGCGGAATGGCAGCTGGTCATCGTTGGCGATGGGCCGGAACGTGAAGCGATTCGCGCTGAAGCGGCGCGGCTGGAAATCGGCCACCGGGTTCATCTACCCGGCCATGCCGCCGATCCCGCCAAGGTTGCCGGGCTGTTCGAAATATTCGCGCTGTCATCAGACAGTGAGCAATTCCCGATCTCGGTGGTCGAAGCGATGGCAGCGGGTGTGCCCGTGGTTGCGCCGCGTGTCGGCGATGTCGCGGCGATGGTCGCGAGTGAAAATGTTCCCTGGCTGACCGCACCGGGCGACGAAGCTGCGTTGGCGAGCGCTCTGGCCGGGCTGGCGAGCGATGCAGAAGCGCGCCAGCAGATTGGCGCCGCAAATCGCGCGCGCGCGGCGGCGGAATATGATGAGGCAGTGATGATTGCCGCCTATCGCAGGGTCTATGCCGGGGCGATGCGGCGCAGCAGCTTCCCCTGAAGCCTTTTGTTCACCCGTGCTTCACGGGGGGAAAGGCAGAGATGGGCGTTGAAAAGGGCGGGCCTTTCGCTAAACAGCGCGGCAGGCATAAAATCACAACCATTACGAGAGTTCAGCCATTGGCACTGCGTCCGGATAAGCCCAGCCCCCATGATCAGCGCGCGGAAGCGCAGCAGGATGGTTTCCTGCGCGAAGTGGATGAGGCCCTGCGGCAGGATGAAATGCTCGATCTTGCCAAGCGCTATGGCAAGGTACTGGGCCTGACCATCGGGGTCGGCCTGCTGGGGCTGGGCGGTTATCTGTGGTGGAACCACAGCAGGGATGAAGCCGCCGCCGCCCGCAGCGAACAGACGATTCTGGCGCTCGACAAGATGGGCGGCAACGAACTGTCGCTGGGCGTGGTCGCGCGCGATATGGAACCGCTGACCAAGGACGGCAGCGATGGCAGCCGGGCCGTGGCAGCCTCGATGGAGGCAGCGATCCTGATGCAGCAGGGCAAGCGTGAAGATGCCGCCCGCGCATTCGGCAAGATCGCCGCTGATGCCGACATGCCGCAGCCTTTCCGTGATATGGCGCTGGTGCGGCAGGTTTCGATCAATTTTGAAACCATGCAGCCGCAGCAGGTGATTGATCAGCTGAAAGGGCTGGCGGTGCCCGGCAATGCCTGGTTCGGCAGCGCTGGCGAACTGGTCAGCATGGCCTATCTGAAACAGGGCAAGCCGCAGCTGGCGGGGCCGTTGCTCGCCGCCATTGCCAAGGACAAGGGCGTTCCCGATTCGCTGCGTTCGCGCACGGGTTCGCTGGCCGCGCAGCTGGGCTTTGATCCCGGCAGCAATTCATCGCCCGCCCCGGCGGCGCAACCCTGATCGCTATCGATACCCCATCGGAATCAGGCATGACCAAGGAACTGTCGATGCAATTCAAATCGCTTCCCCGCAGCGTCGCTGCGCCGCTGGCCAAGACCGTGTTTGTCGGCGCATTGGCCCTTGGTCTGGCCGGATGCGGTGCATTCGGCGGCAAGACCAAGCCGACGACGCCAACCGTGGGCAATCGCGTGCCGATCCTTTCGCGGATTGAAACCGGGGCAAAGGTTGATGCCGGGCTGGCCGATGTTTCGGTGATCGTTCCGCCCGAAACGGAAAACAAGGATTGGGCGCAGGCGGGCGGCACGCCCAGCAAGAGCTATGGCAATCTGGCGATCGGTTCGACGCTGAGCAGCGCCTGGACAGTGCGGATCGCGGGATCGAACAACCGCCAGCGCCTTGCCGCGTCGCCGGTCGTCGGTGGCGGTCAGCTCTATGTGATGGATACCGCAGGCGCGGTTCGCGCCTTTGACGCGGCAACCGGTGCCCAGCGCTGGCAGCGCAGTTTCGAGATCAAGGGCGATGGTTCCTCGTCGGTCTATGGCGGCGGTGCCAGCTATGACAATGGCAAGCTCTATGTGACGACCGGCATTGGTGAAGTTGCCGCGCTCGATGCCACCAATGGCAACCAGCTGTGGAAGGTGAAGCCCGCCGGGCCGCTGCGTGGTTCGCCAACCATCGCCTTCGGCGCGGTCTTTGTGATGACGCAGGACAATCAGGTCTATTCGCTCAATGCCGAAGATGGTGCATCGCTGTGGAACGAGGCTGCCTCTGGCGGCCAGTCCGGCGTGTTCGGCGTGGCCGCGCCCGCTGCCGGGCAAGGCACGGTGATTTCCGGTTTCAGCACCGGCGAACTGGTCGCCTATCGCTATGAAAACGGACGTCAGCTGTGGTCAGACGCTTTGGCACGCACTTCGCTGGCCACCAGCGTTGGCGTGCTGACCGACATCGATGCAGATCCGATCATTGACCGTGGCCGCGTGTTCGCGCTGGGGCAGGGTGGGCGCATGGCCGCCTATGAACTGGTGACCGGCCAGCGCATCTGGGAGCTTAACCTCGCCGGCATTTCCACCCCGGCGGTGGCAGGTGACTGGATCTTCACGTTGACGGATGACGCACGGCTGCTGTGCATCGCCCGCGCCACCGGCAAGGTGCGCTGGATGACCCAGCTTCCGCATTTCCGCAACGAGAAGAAAAAGAAGGATCAGATCTTCTGGACCGGACCGGTGCTGGCTGGCGGCAAGCTGTGGTTCGCCAACAGCCATGGCGGGCTTTATTCTGCTGCCGTGGCTGATGGCGTGCCTGCGCTGGTTGCCGATATGAAATCGCCGATCACGCTGGCTCCGATCGTCGCCGGGCGCACGCTCTATGTGCTGGATGACGACGGCAAGATCACCGCGTTGCGGTGATTTCGCCGCGCTGCGGCGCGGGGTTGTTGTGACAATGCCATTGCTCTACGAGTTGTGTACGCGCGAAGATCGCAGAAAAACGAGGTTTAGAGGCCAAAGTCACAAGGCTTCATTCCTCACGGACTACGATCTTCATTGGCTTGCCACGCGACAGCGGCTCCCAACCGGCTTCAAAGGCCGCGTTTATGCCCTTACGAAGTCTTGGAGGGTCGATCTTGGGGCGCTGACGGTAAGGCACGCTATTGCTTGCCAAGCGTGGCATAGGCCATTCGATCAAAGCCTCCCGTTGACCAGCTTCATGGCGGACAGCAATTACCAAGCCCCTCCAACCATCATTCGAACACCATTGAGGCTCACGATCTAAACGCCAAACGAAGACTGTTCCATCAATGGAGATTGTGCCTGAAAGCGTTCGTTTCGCGTTGCGCATGTCCGAATTGTATCCGGATCATCGGTCGATTTCTACATGGCTTGGCACAAGAATTATGGTCCTGTGCAGCAGGTATGTTACAGCATTGGATATTTGCCGCAATGTCACATAAATAACTGAAATAAAATGAATCATCTTGTCACAGAGCTGGGTTATTATATACGTGCCAGGTGAAGATCGCCAACGCGCCGCGGTGGGGGCGCCAGGCTTCGGCCATTTCGCGCGTTGCCTTTTCGCTGGGGCGTTCGGGCAGGTTCAGCAGCTTGCACAGGCCGGCCTGCACGGCAAGATCGCCAGCCGGCCAGATATCGGGGCGGCCTTCCGCGAAGAGCAGATAGATTTCGGCTGACCAGCGGCCGATCCCCTTGATCTGGGTCAGCCGGGCGATGGCTTCTTCATCATCGGCGGGCAGCGAATCGAAATCGAGCGCGCCGCTGACCACCGCAAATCATCGAATTCGGATGCCAGCAGCTTGTCCGGTGAAAGTTCTTGCCCCAGAAATGCCTCCAGCTTGCGCCACATCGATGCCGCCGCCGCCACGCTGACCTGCTGGCCGACGATGGTGCGCAGCAGCGTGCCATAGCCGCGCTCGCGAATGCGCGGTTCGGGATAGCCCGCCGCCTGCAGGGCACGAGCAAAGGCGGGTTCCTGCGCTGCAATCTGATCCAGCCCGTTGCGGATTGTTTCCGCGCTCAGCCCCATCATTCGCTCCATTCTAGTGTTCGCTGGCGCTTGCCAAAGAAACCGCCAGCATCTAGCAGCCCGGCAAGCGCGCGGATAGGCTGCGCGGAACAAAGCCAATTAGGGGCAAGCGAATATGCCGAAGCTGGTAGTGGTCAATCGCGCGGGCGAGGAAAAGACTGTTGAGGCCGCTGCTGGCCTTTCGGTGATGGAAGCGATCCGTGACAACGGTTTTGATGAAATGCTGGCGCTGTGCGGCGGCTGCTGCAGCTGCGCGACCTGCCATGTTCATATTGACCCGGAATGGATCGGCAAGCTGGCCCCGATGAGCGAGGACGAGAACGACCTGCTCGACAGCTCTGACCATCGCAACGAATATTCGCGGCTTTCGTGCCAGATTCAGATCAGTGGCGATCTGGATGGGCTGAAGGTGGCGATCACCCCCGAAGACTGAACCAGCACCGGGCGGAAAATCCGGGCTATTCGCCTGCCAAGCGCAATTCCGTTGCGCTTGTGGCGGCGCATACCTAATTCTGGCCGCATGACTGCACCATTTGCAAAATCCACCACGCTCGATCTGATCGGCAATACGCCGCTTGTGCTGCTCAAGGGGCCAAGCGAGGCGGCGGGCTGCGAAATCTGGGGCAAGTGCGAATTCGCCAATCCCGGCGCTTCGGTGAAAGACCGGGCGGCACTGTGGATCGTGCGCGATGCCGAGGCGCAAGGCATCCTGAAGCCGGGCGGCACCATTGTGGAAGGCACTGCGGGCAATACCGGCATCGGGCTGGCGCTGGTGGCCAATGCGCTGGGTTACAAGACGGTGATCGTCATGCCCGAAACCCAGTCGCGCGAGAAAATGGATACGCTGCGCGCGCTGGGGGCAGAGCTGGTTCTGGTGCCGGCCGCTCCCTTTTCCAATCCCGGGCATTTCGTGCACACGTCGCGCCGTCTGGCCGAAGAGACCGAGGGGGCGGTCTGGGCCAACCAGTTTGACAATATCGCCAATCGCAAGGCCCATATCGAATCCACCGCGCCCGAAATCTGGGAGCAACTGGAACAGCGGCTCGATGGCTTTACCTGTGCGGCGGGTACGGGCGGTACCATTGCCGGGGTCGGGTTGGGGCTGAAGGCGTTCGATGAGAATATCCGCATCGCCCTGACCGACCCGCACGGTGCCGCGCTCTACAACTATTACGCCTGCGGAGAGTTGCGCGCCGAGGGCAGCTCGGTCGCCGAAGGGATTGGCCAGGGGCGCATTACCGCCAATCTTGAAGGCGCACCGATCGACACCCAATTTCGCATTTCCGATCAGGAGGGGCTGGAATGGGTGGCGCGCCTGCTTGCGGAAGAGGGGCTTTGTCTGGGCCTGTCATCCGGCATCAACGTCGCCGGGGCGGTGGCGCTGGGGCGGCAACTGGTCAGCGAAGGGCGCCAGAATCCCCGTGTCGCAACCATCCTGTGCGATACCGGGTTCCGCTATCTTTCATCGCTCTACAATGCCGAATGGCTGCGATCCAAAGGCTTGCCTGTATTCCCCTGGCTGACTTGATCGGGTAGAAGCGACAGCATGAACAAGCAGCCGATCATCCGCGTTGTCGAAGCGCCGGTGGTGCCGCAGCATTTTCGTGCGCCATCGGCCCGCGATCTGCGGGCGCAAGCGGTGCAACGCCTGCAGGCCGGTTTGTTCGGGCTGGCGATTATCCTGCTGATGGTGGGACTGGCGGGAATCATCAATGAGCGTGCCCGCGTGGGAGAAGCTCAGTCCAACCCCGCATCGGGCGCGGCGGTGACGCAGGCACAGAAATCCGATCCGCTGGCCGATATCGGCGTGGTTCCTTCTGCCGCGCCCGAAGGTGCCATCGCCGCCTCTGCTGCGCCTGCTCCGGGCAAGCATAACTGACAGGCACGATCGGAATGCCGCCCGTCGCACGCAGGCTCAAGCTGGGCGCTATTGCGCTGGGCCTTGCTGTCGCGGCGCTCTGGCTGGTGTGGCCGCACGCGCGGGTGACCGGTGCGGCTGCCGCTGGCGGTCCGGTGGGGCTGTTCACTACCCTGCCGATCATGTGGAACGAGGCACCAGATGTCCGCAGCGCGCTGCACGATGATGCGCCGCCGCATTGGGCGCGCGCGGCGCTGTCTGCCCAGGGCGTTATCGAGCCGCTGGATACATTGGCGGGTGCGCCGGGGCGCGGCCCGCTGGATCATCTCCACCGATTGGTCATGGCGCAGCCGCGGCCGCTCAGTCCCCAGGAAAATGTCGCTCTCGATCAATGGGTCCGGGCCGGGGGGCAGCTGTTGCTGCTGGCCGATCCCGCGCTGACGGAAGATTCCTCCTTTGCCATCGGTGATCCGCGCCGACCGCAATCGGTGGTGCTGCTCTCGCCCATTCTCCGCCGCTGGGGGCTGGAGCTGCAATTCGACGAGGCGCAGCCCTTTGGCGAACAGCAACGCATGATCGGCGGTGTCGCGCTTCCGGTGAATCTGCCGGGGCATTTTCGCATTCTTGCGCCACGTGATTGCGCGGCGCTGGGTGATGCCGTTGCCGTGCGTTGCAGCATTGGCAAGGGGCAGGTGATCGCGCTGGCAGATGCTGCCCTGCTTGAACGCGAGGATGCCGGTGGCAACCGGGCCAGGGCGCTTGGCCAGCTGCTGAACCGCACCTTCGCCGCGCGCTGATTCAGGTCATTTCGGGGAAATTACGGGAAATGCCGTGGGGCGAGTCGAAATCCCGCGCAAAAGCGCCATTTCCGATAAAGAACAAATCATGAATATTTGGCCGTTTCATGTGAGATGCTTTCTGATAGAGTCAAGAAAAACAATTTATTACCGAGTTATCCCGTGATTTCCCGCAAATTTCCCTTCCATCCCCGCGCTGGCGGCGGTAAGGATTTGTTTCATCGAATGGGATTCCCTTTTTCGTGCGGTTGCGGGTCGATCCGGTGGCGAGGCGGCGCTGCGGTTCGGGGAAGGGTTCAGGGGCCGGGTAACCGGTGTGGGAACAAGCGCGGTGGGGGTAACTCAGCCAATCAGCTACAGCGGTCAGGGCTTTTCGCTTCTCGGCGAAAAGGGCCGCTTCGTGCTGCCCCCAGATTTCCGCAAGGCCGTGAAGGATTCGGGGCAGGGCGAACGCCTGCTGTGCCTGGCCAAGCACCCGCGCTGGAAATGCCTGATCGGCTTCGGCCTGTCCCGCGTTGCCGAGTTCGAGGGCGAGCTGGACCGCGAAGAACGCATCGCGCTTGAGCGTGGCGCGGATTTTGACCGCGATGTCCGCAGCGCCCAGCTCTATGGTTTTGCCCGCGTTCCCTTTGATGACAGCGGGCGCTTCATTCTGCCGGAACGCTACTTCAAGCTGGGCGCGCTGGCAGACCGGCTGTTCTTTCAGGGCGGCGGCCGCTTCTTCACCATGTGGAATCCGGCTGAGCTGGCGCAGATGGGTGCCGGCTGGGAAGACGCGCAGGAGGCCTGCCGCGAATATGAGGCGCAGACCCTATCCGGAAAGGGGCGGCGATGAACGCTTCTTCCGCTCCCCATATCCCGGTTCTGCTTGATGAAGTGGTTGATGCGCTGGTGCCTGTGCCGGGTGCGGTGATCGTCGATGCCACGTTTGGCGCTGGTGGCTATACGCGCCGCCTGCTGGACGCTGGTGCGACCGTGCATGGCTTTGATCGTGATCCGGATGCTATCGCCGCCGCCCGGCAATGGCCGGAAACCGAAGGCGGGCAGCCGCGTCTGCATCTTCATCCCCGCCGGTTTTCCGAGATGCTGGCCGCGCTGCGCGAAGCCGGTGTTGCCTCGGTTGACGGGGTGGTGATGGATATCGGCGTCTCCTCCATGCAGCTTGATCAGCCCGCGCGCGGCTTTGCTTTTTCCAGCGATGGTCCGCTCGATATGCGCATGGCGCAGGATGGGCCCAGCGCGGCAGACTTTCTGAACGAGGCGGATGAGGCGGAAATTGCCGACGTGCTGTTTCGTTATGGTGAAGAGCGCCAGTCGCGCCGGGTGGCCCGGGCCATCGTCGCGGCCCGTCCGCTGTCCACCACCGGGCAGCTGGCGCAGGTGGTGCGCAAGGCGCTTGGCTATCACCCCGGCGCGCCCAAGGATCCGGCAACCCGCAGTTTTCAGGCGATCCGCATTCATGTGAATGCCGAACTGGAAGAGCTGGAATGTGGACTGAATGCGGCAGAGGCGCTGCTGAAGCCCGGTGGGCGGCTGGCGGTGGTGAGCTTCCACAGCCTTGAAGATCGCATCGTCAAACAGTTCCTGCGCAACGCAGGCGGCATGCTGGCCGCGCCGTCGCGCCATTTGCCGGTTCTGGCCCAAGCAGTCGCGCCCACTTTCAGCGATATCGCCAAGCCGGTTCGTGCCGGTGCCGCGGAGCTGGACCGCAACCCGCGGGCGCGCTCGGCCACATTGCGTTCGGCCATCCGCACATCGGCCCCGGCGCGTGAAAGGAGGGCAGCATGAATCTGACCCGTGATCGCTTGCGCTCGATCGGCTGGGCAGCGGTGCTGCTGGTCTGTGCGGCGCTGACGCTGGCGCTCACCTTTCGCGTGAATGCGGTGAAAAGCCAGGTGCGGCTGACCGAGCGGCAGATCGTGGCGGTGCGTCAGGACAAGGTTCTGCTCGAAACCGAATTCGAAACCCGCGCCAACCAGCAGCAGCTGACAGCATTGAACGAGGTGGAATTCGGCTATCAGGCACCCACCGCCGGACAATATGTTGAAGGCGAGCGGCAGCTTGCGGCGTTGGGCAAGGCGCGCGGGCCGGATGCACCGAACCCGATCCGCGTTGCCAGCGCCGATGTGGCGACCGAGGATTCGGTGTTTCCATCGATGGTATCGCCCTTGAGCGGCAAGGCCATGGCGGCGGAAATGCCGCGCGAAGCCAATCAGCCAATCGTGAATGCCGGTAATCTGCGCGACCGGCTGAGCCATGTGGATGGAGGCGCTGGCGGTTCCGGTCACTCGTCCACCGCCACGTCTGCCCTGACATCCGCCAAGGCCAAGGTGCGCGACGAATGACGGCGATCGCGATCTCGACCACAGTCAGCACGGGCCGCACCAGCCTGGTCAATGTCCGTCAGCATTCGCTGCTGGTGGCGAAATGGCGCGTCCTGTGGGTGGTTGTCGGGTTTTCCCTGCTGGCGCTGACGGCGACGCTGCGGATCGCATTTCTGGGCCTGTTCGAGGCCGCTCCATCGGCGCAGGATATGCGCGCCGCCATGACGCCTGAACGTGGCGATATCGTTGATCGCAACGGCGTGCCGCTGGCGCGGGCCTTTCCCGCCTATGCGCTTTGGTACAATCCTGCGGCGCTGGGTGAGGGTGGCCCGCCGCTGGTGCGCAGCCCGCGTGAGGTTGCTGCGGCGCTGGTGCGCGTGTTTCCGGATCTGGATGTCGATCAGCTGACAGCGCGCCTGGCATCGGGCAAACCGGGGTATCTGCGGCGGCGCATCCTGCCTGAAGATGCCAACAGGATTCACGCGCTTGGCGAGCCCGCGCTGGAGTTTCCCCGCGAAACCGAGCGGTTCTATCCGCAGGGTTCGATGGCTGCGCATATTCTGGGGTTTGTCGGGGCTGACGGGCACGGCCATGTTGGCATGGAGCAGGTGTTCGATCAGCGCCTGACCGATTCCGCCACGCGCGGCCAGCCCGCCGTGCTATCGATCGATACCCGCGTGCAGGGCGCTCTGGAAGACGAGCTGGGCAAGGGCATGACCGAAACCAGCGCGCTGGGTGCTGCGGGCGTGGTGCTGGATGTCGATACCGGTGAAGTCATGGCGCTTGCCTCGCTGCCTGCCTTCAACCCCAATCTGATCGACCGCGCTGGCGAAGCGAATATTTTCAATCGCGTCACCAATCAGGTTTACGAACTGGGCTCCAGCTTCAAGCCGATCACTGTCGCGGCGGCAATTGACGCCGGTGTGCTGACTGATCTTTCCCGGCGTTATCAATCGGATCGTCCACTTTCCATCGGCGGGTTCGAGATTCATGACAGCCACAGCTTTGGTCCTTCGCTGAATGTGCCCGAAGCGCTGGTGCACTCTTCCAACATCGTTACCGCGCAGGTTGCCGACCAGCTGGGGGCAGCCCGGCTCAACGCCACCATGCGCGCGCTGGGCATGAACGAGCGCCCCTATATCGAACTGCCTGCGCGCGGTTTTCCGATCTGGCCCAAGGGTGACTGGTCACGCATCACCACCATGACCGTTTCCTATGGTCACGGCATCGCGGTGACGCCGCTGCATCTCGCCTCGGCCTATGCGGCGCTGGTCAATGGCGGCATCTGGCGTCCGGCCACGCTAGAAAAGGTGCAGCCGGGGCGTGCCGTGCCGGGGCGTCGGGTGTTCAAGGCGGCGACCAGCGCCAGGATGCGCCAGCTGTTGCGGATGATCGTGGACGTTGGCACCGGCCGCCGCGCCAATGCCGCGGGCTACCGCGTGGGCGGCAAAACCGGATCGGCCGAAAAGCCCGGGCAGGGCGGCTATAACAAGAGCTCGGTCGTGGCGACCTTTGCAGCGGCTTTCCCGATGGATCACCCGCGCTATGTGATCATCGCCCTGCTTGACGAACCACAGGCGACCGCTGCCACCTCTGGCCAGCGCACCGCAGCCTTCAACGCCGCGCCGATTGTCGGCCGTGTGGTGCCACGCATTGGCCCACTGCTGGGGATCATGCCCGATGCGACCCGCGATGTGGATATTTCCGATCTGGCCCCCCTGATCGGCAGCGGAGAGGGCGAATGAGGCTGGCGGCGCTTGCTGACGCCGCCGGGATCATGCTGCCCGCCGGGGCTGATGCCGAAGTCAGCGGTTTCGCCATCGACAATCGCAAGGTTGCCCCCGGCACGGTGTTTGGCGCGTTTCGCGGCGCGAAGGTGAATGGCGAACAATTCATCGCCGCCGCGATTACCGCCGGAGCAGTGGCGGTGGTCGCCGATCCTTCGGCACGGGTGGAAGGTGCGGTGCATATCGCTGATCCCAATCCGCGCCGCGCCTTTGCCCGGCTGGCCAGCGCTTTCTTCACGCCGGTTCCGCAGAATATCGTCGCCGTGACCGGCACCAATGGCAAAACCTCCTGCGTGGAGCTGACGCGGCAGATCTGGCGGATGACCGGGCATCATGCCGCCTCGATCGGGACGCTGGGGGTTACCACCGCTGACGAAACCGTATCCACCGGGTTGACGACGCCGGATATCGTCACTTTTCTGGCCAATATGGCCGGGCTGGCGCGCGAGGGTGTTACCCATGTCGCCTATGAGGCATCCAGCCACGGACTGTCGCAATATCGCAGCGAAGGGCCGCGCGTTTGCGCCGCCGCCTTCACCAATCTCAGCCGCGATCATCTCGATTATCATGCCGACATGGATGACTATTTCGCCGCCAAGATGCGCCTGTTTGACGAAGTGGTGGCAAGCGATGGCACTGCGGTGGTTTGGGCTGATGATGACTGGTCGGCCCGCGCCTGCCAGCATGCCGGGCGGCGCGGCCTGCGGCTGATCACGGTGGGCGAAAACGCCGATGCCGCCGGGATCCGCCTGATCGCACGCCAGCCGGGGCAACTGGGCCAGCAATTGCAGATCGCGCATGAGGGCAAGGAATATCGCGTCAACCTGCCGTTGATCGGAGCCTATCAGGCCGCGAATGCGCTGGTTTCGGCCGGGCTGGCAATTGCGAGTGGCGAGCAGCCGGAGCGGGCTTTTGATGCGCTGGCCCGGTTGCAGCCGGTGCGGGGGCGGCTGGAACGCGCGGCCATTACCGCCGGTGGCGCTCCGGCCTATGTCGATTATGCCCATACCCCCGATGCGCTGGAAGCGGCTATCGCCGCGCTGCGCCCGCATTGCCGTGGGCGGCTGATTGTGGTGTTTGGCGCAGGCGGTGATCGCGATCACGGCAAGCGCCCGGAAATGGGCCGGGTGGTTGCCGAGCAGGCGGAGCTGGGCATCGTGACCGATGACAACCCGCGCGGCGAGGATGCTGCGACAATCCGGGCCATGGTGCTGGCTGGCGGCAGCGGCCTGCGTGAGATTGGCGATCGCCGCCAGGCGATTGCAGCGGCTTTGGCCGAGGCAGGCAGCGATGATATCGTCCTGATCGCGGGCAAGGGTCATGAGCAGGGCCAGATTGTTGGCGCAGGTGAGGCCATGCGCGTGATTCCCTTTGATGATGTGACAGTCGCGCGCGAGGCGGCTGCCGCAAGCGGAGCCGACCAGCCGGGGAGAAATTCGTGATGAATGCTGCCGTGCGTATTCTCGATTGGCCAGTGTTGCCGCAAGATGATCTGGGGCTGGCGCTGTGGGACGCGCCCTCGCTCGAACTGGCGACCGGCGGCAAGGCCAGCGCCGATTTTCAGGTTTCCGGCGTAGAGATTGACAGCCGCGACGTGGTGGAAGGCGATCTGTTCTTTGCGCTGAAGGGCGAAAGCATGGATGGGCACCGCTTTGTCGAGGCGGCCTTTGCCAAAGGTGCTGCGGCGGTGGTGGTGGACCGGCCCGTCGATGGTCCGCACCTGCTGGTGCAAGATACCACAGTGGCGCTGGAGGCGCTGGCCCGTGCTGCCCGTGCCCGGGTTGACGCGGCGATCATCGGCGTCACCGGATCGGTAGGTAAAACCGGCGTCAAGGAAGCCATCTTCGCCTCGCTGGATCGCGCCAGCCGGGGCAAGGCGCATCGCTCGGTAAAGAGCTACAACAATCATGTCGGTGTGCCGCTCAGCCTGGCGCGGATGCATGGCCGCAGCCGCTTTGGCATTTTCGAAATGGGCATGAACCACAAGGGCGAGATCGCGGCGCTGACGCGTCAGGTCCGGCCCCATGTCGCGGTGATCACCACCATTGCCCCTGCCCATATCGAGATGCTGGGCAGCGAAGAGGCGATTGCCGATGCCAAGGCGGAAATCTTCGAAGGACTGGAACCGGGCGGGACGGCGATCATTCCTGCGGACAGCCCCCATTTTGAACGGCTGCGCGATGCAGCGCTGCGGCTGGATGCGGCAGTGGTGGCCTTTGGCAAGGCGGCGCATGCCGATGTCCGGCTGCTCGATGCGGTCAGCGCGCCTGGTGGCGGTTCGCTGGTAACCGCCGATCTGGGCGATCGCCGCATCTGCTATACCGTTGCCGCACCGGGTGAACATTGGGTCGCAAATTCGCTGGCGGTGATGGCCGCGGTTCGCGCGGCCAGTGGCGATCTGGGTGCTGCCGGGCTGGCGCTGGCGGAGATGGAAGGGCTGAAGGGGCGCGGTGCCCGAACCGAGATCAGGCTGGGTGATGGCACTGCGCTGGTTATCGACGAAAGCTACAATGCCAATCCGGCATCGATGCGGGCAACGCTGTCACAACTGGGCCAGACGCCAGCGAAACGGCACCTGGCAGTGCTGGGGGCGATGCGTGAGCTGGGTGAGCATGGTCCGGCATTTCACGCGGCCCTGATTGAGCCGTTGATGGCCGCAGGCGTCGATCAGGTGATACTGGTTGGCGAAGAGATGGAGCCACTGGCAGCAGAGCTGGGGAAATCGCCGATTTCCGCGCTTGGCAAGCCGATTCGCTTCGCCCATTGCGAAACGGCTGCTCAGGCGCTTGAAACGCTGCGGCAGCTGGGCGTGGAAAGCGGTGACGCGATCCTCGTGAAGGGATCGAACTCGGTCGGGCTGGGGGCTGTTGTCACCGCGCTGACGCAAGACAAGGAATAGCGTCAGGATGCTCTACCTGATTGCGCATTATTTTCATTTCGAAGGGCTGGCGAACCTTATCCGCTATCAGACCTTCCGTGCCGGTGCGGCGCTGATGACCGCGCTGGTGATCGGTCTGGTGATCGGTCCGCGTTTCATTGACATGCTGCGCGTGCGGCAGGGCAAGGGGCAGCCGATCCGCGAGGACGGGCCGCAGACCCATCTCGCCAAGCGCGGCACGCCAACGATGGGCGGACTGATGATCCTGATCGCATTGATCATCTCGATGCTGCTGTGGATGGACCTGAGCAATCCCTTTGTCTGGGCCTGTCTGGCCGTGACTGGCGGCTTTGGCCTGATCGGTTTTCTCGACGATTACGACAAGGTGAAGAAGCGCAGCACTGCGGGCGTTTCCGGGCGGGTGCGATTGCTGGCGGAATTTGCGGTGGCGGGCGTTGCGGCCTGGATCATCGTCAGCCAGATCAGCACCAATCTTTATGTCCCGTTCCTTTCCGGCCGCTATATCCCGCTGGGGCCGTTCTACTATGTGTTTGCGGCGGTGGTGATGGTCGGTGCCGGCAATGCGGTGAACCTGACTGACGGGCTTGACGGGCTGGCGACCATGCCGGTGGTGATCGCTGCCGCAGCCTTTGCAATCATCGCCTATCTGGCCGGGCGCGCGGACTTTGCGCATTATCTTGGCATTCCGCATGTGCCGCGCGCGGGCGATCTCGCCATTCTCTGTGCTGCGATCATGGGGGCCTGTCTGGCCTTTTTGTGGTTCAACGCGCCGCCTGCCGCGGTGTTCATGGGTGATACCGGCAGTCTCGCCCTGGGCGGTGCGCTGGGCGCGATTGCCGTGGCCGCGCATCATGAGATCGTGCTGGCCATTGTGGGCGGATTGTTCGTGCTGGAGGCGGTTTCCGTGATCGTTCAGGTCGCGGTCTATAAGCGCACTGGCAAACGGGTGTTCCGCATGGCCCCGATCCATCACCATTTTGAGCAGCTTGGCTGGAAGGAATCGACTGTGGTGATCCGGTTCTGGATCGTGTCGATCGTTCTGGCCCTTATCGGACTGTCGACACTCAAACTCAGATGATCACCTCTCCCGCCTTTGCCGGCAAGCGCTATGCCATTCTCGGTCTTGCCCGTTCGGGCATGGCAGCGGCGGAAAGCCTGCTGGCCAGCGGCGCGCATGTGACTGCGTGGGACAGCCGTGAGGAACCCCGTCGCGCGCTGGAAGGCCGCGCGACGCTGGCCGATCCGCTGACGCTTGACCTGTCGGGCTTTGCCGGCGTGGTGGTATCGCCGGGCGTGCCGCTCAACACTCATCCGATCAGCGATGTGGCAAAGCAGGCCGGGGTGCCGATTATCGGCGATATCGAACTGTTCGCGCAGGCCCGCGATTCCCTTCCTGCGCACCGGGTGGTGGGGATCACCGGCACCAATGGCAAATCGACCACCACTGCGCTGGTCCACCATATCGTCCAAAGCGCGGCGCTGCCGGTGCGAATGGGCGGCAATATCGGCCTGCCGATCCTGGGGCAGACCCCGCTTTCGGCAGGTGGTGTCTATGTGCTGGAGCTGTCGAGCTATCAAATCGATCTGACGCACAGCCTGGCCTGTGATGTCGCGGCCTTGCTGAACCTTTCGCCCGATCATCTTGATCGCTACGAGGACTATCAGGCCTATGCTGCATCCAAGGCGCGGCTGTTTGCCATGCAGCGGCCCGAACAGTTCGCGGTGTTCGGCACCAGCGATGCTGACACGCGGGCGATCGCCAAGCACGAAGAGGCGCGCCGCGAACAGTGGCGGGCCCGCAGCGTCGATGGCAAGGATCTGCAGAAGACACAGGCGGAATGGCCTTCGCTGCAGGGTCCGCACAATCTTCAGAACGCTGCGGTGGCCGTTGCGATCGCCGAGGCTTTGGGGTTGACCCCGCATCAGTGGCGCCCGGCGCTGGCCAGCTTTCGCGGTTTGCCGCATCGCATGGAACGCGTCGGCGAATGGAACGGTGTGCAGTTCATTAATGACAGCAAGGCCACCAATCCGGCCTCTACCGCGCCGGCGCTCGCGGCATTTCCGCCCAATCCCGGCCGCCGCATTCACTGGATTCTGGGCGGTCTGCCCAAGGGGGATCGGCTGGATGAATGCGCGCCGTTCTTCGGCAATGTTGCCGCAGCCTACACCATTGGTGAGGCAGGGCCGCGATTTTCGGAGCTGCTGACCCCGTTCATGCCGGTGCGGCGCAGCGAGATGATGTGCGAAGCGATCCGGCAGGCAATCGATGCCGCGCATCCGGGCGATATCGTCATGCTTTCGCCCGCTTGTGCCAGCTTTGACCAGTTTCGCGATTATGAGGCACGCGGCGATGCCTTCCGCCAGATCGTTCACGCCCTTAACGAACCGGATGACGAAGGCGATCCGGCAGCCAAGGCATGGAAGCACTGATGGCCAGCAATCCTCCCTTCGTGCCACGCGCCGGCCGTCTTTCCGCCGGAGAGGCCGGGCTGATGTTCCGGCGCAACCGGCGCAGCGAGCTGGCGATCTGGTGGCGCGAGATTGATCGTGTGCTGCTGTTGCTGGTGCTTTCGCTGATGGCCATCGGAACCGTGGCTGTCGCTGCTGCATCGCCAGCCAGCGCCCGCCGCCTGTCAACCAGCGCGGTACGCCTGAACGATCTGCATTTCTTCTACATTCACCTGCGCTGGCAGGCGATGGGGCTGATGGCGATGTTCGTGGCATCGCTGCTGCCGCGTGAAGCGGCACGGCGGCTTGGCATTCTGCTGGGTTTTGCCATGCTGATCGGCCTGATGATGGTGCCGGTGGTGGGCAGTACGGTGAATGGCGCGAAGCGCTGGCTGAACCTGGGCATTTCGCTGCAGCCTTCGGAATTTCTGAAGCCTGCCTTTGCCATCGGGATCGCCTGGATCCTGTCGTGGCGCGTGCGTGACCCCAATCTGCCAGTGGTGGCACTGTCCACCATGATCATGGCGCTGATCGCTGCCTTGCTGATGATTCAGCCCGATTTCGGTTCGACCATGCTGTTTGCTGGCGTGTGGTTTGTCATGATCCTGATGTCGGGCATTTCGGTGAAGCGCATCGCGGTTGCCGGAACCGGCGGGGTGATCGCGGTGGTCGCAGCCTATCTGTTCTATGGCAATGCCCGTAACCGCATTGACAGCTTCATCGGTGGTGGCAGCGCCTTCGATCAGGTCGATCTGGCAGCACGAACGCTGACCGGCGGCGGCTGGACCGGTAGCGGGTTCTGGCTGGGCACGCGCAAGCTCGGCCTGCCCGAAGCGCATACCGACTATATCTTTTCCGTGATTGGCGAAGAGTTCGGCCTGATCGCCTGCGCGATCATCGTGCTGCTCTATCTGGCGATCGTCATCCGCGTCATGCTGCGCTTGCTGGATGAGGAAGACCTGTTCGCCACGCTGGCCGCCGCCGGGCTGACCGCCCAATTGGGCGGGCAGGCTTTCATCAACATCCTGGTCAATCTGCAACTCTTTCCTTCGAAAGGCATGACTCTGCCGCTGATAAGCTACGGTGGCTCTTCCACCATTGCCCTGTGCCTTGGCGTTGGCTTTCTGCTGGCGATCACCCGGCGCAATCCTTTCCTCAAGCGCGAACGCTTTTCGCTGCGCGAACTGGGGATTGGCCAATGAGCGGGGTAAGCCGTCATTATGTGCTGGCTGCCGGGGGGACCGGGGGGCATCTTATCCCCGCCTTTGCGCTGGCGGTGGAGCTGGACAAGCGCGGGCACCACGTTGCCCTGATCACCGATGATCGCGGAGCCAGGCTGCCGGGGCGACCCGCCTCGCTTGTGGCCCATGTTCTTCCCGCCGGGCGGATCGGCAAGAACCCGCTGCACTGGCCCAAGGGTGTCGGCGCGATCATGGAGGGCAAGCGCATGGCGCTGCGCCTGTTTGAGAGCTTTCAGCCTTCTGCAGTGGTTGGCTTTGGCGGCTATCCGGCATTCCCGGCGCTGTGGGCGGCAACTTCGGCCAGGATCCCCAGCGTGATCCATGAACAGAACGCGGTGCTGGGCCGGGTCAATCGCTTTCTGGCTGGTCGGGTCGATGCGATTGCCACATCCTATCACGCCGTGCAGCGGCTTGCCGGGCGTTATGACGGCAAAGTCCATCTGGTCGGCAATCCTGTGCGTGAGGATGTGCTGGCGCTGCGCGAGCAGCCGTTTCCGCCGTTCACCCAGGATGGCCTGCTGCGCGTGCTGGTAACCGGCGGCAGCCAGGGTGCAAGCGTGCTGTCACAAGTGGTGCCTGATGGGCTGGCGATGCTGCCCCCGGCGCTGCGCAGCCGCTTGCAAGTGACACAGCAATGCCGGGCTGAGGATATCGACGCGGTGCGCGCGCGCTATGCCAGCCACGATATCCCGGCCGAACTTGGCACCTATTTCGAGGATATGGCGCAGCGACTCGCCGATGCCCATCTGTTCATCGGCCGTGCCGGAGCCTCCACCGTGGCAGAGCTGACCGCCGTTGGCCGTCCGGCAATTCTGGTGCCGCTACCGATTGCCACTGATGATCATCAGGCATTCAATACGCGTGAGATCGTTGAAGCGGGTGGAGCGCGAATGATCCGCCAGAGCAATTTTACGGCGGTGGAACTGGCCAAGCAAATTCAGGCTTTGGCGCAGCGCCCGGAAACGCTGGCAACCGCCGCCCATGCCGCATGGAATTGCGGCCATCCGGGTGCGGTCAGCGATCTGGCCGATCTGGTGGAGGGTTTTGGCGGTGCGCCGCTGATGGATGTGATCCGTGTTGCCAAACAAGCCGGCGTTGCCGGGGAAAAGGCGCGGGCATGAAGCGCGCGCTGCGTCATGGTGCGGGTGGGCGGATGCCCACCGATATCGGCACGATCCACTTCGTTGGCATCGGCGGCATCGGCATGTCCGGCATTGCCGAGGTGATGAACAATCTGGGCTATGCGGTGCAGGGCAGCGACATTGCCGAAGGCTACGTCGTTGAAGGGCTGCGTGGGCGCGGGATCAAGGTGATGATCGGCCATGCCGCCGAAAACCTTGGCGATGCCGCGGTGGTCGTCACCTCGACTGCGGTAAAGCGCGACAATCCCGAAGTCGCCGCCGCGCTGGAGGCGCGCATTCCCGTGGTCCGTCGTGCCGAAATGCTCGCCGAGCTGATGCGGCTGAAGCGCACGGTGGCGGTGGCGGGAACCCATGGCAAAACCACCACGACCTCGCTGGTCGCCGCCTTGCTTGATGCAGGCGGGGTGGATCCGACCGTGATCAATGGCGGCATCATCAATTCCTATGGCTCCAACGCGCGGCTGGGCGAGAGCGAATGGATGGTGGTGGAAGCTGACGAGAGTGACGGCAGCTTTCTGCGGCTGGACGGCACCATCGCGGTGGTAACCAACATCGATCCCGAGCATCTTGAACATTACGGCGATTTTGACGCGATCAAGGACGCTTTCGTCGAATTTATCGAAAACGTGCCCTTCTATGGCTGCGCGGTGCTGTGCATCGATCATCCCGAAGTGCAGGCGGTGATCCCCAAAGTGCGCGATCGCCGCGTGGTAACCTATGGCTTTTCGGCGCAGGCCGATGTGCGCGGTGAGAATGTAACGCCATTCCCCGGCGGCAATCGCTTTGATGCAGTGCTGCGCCAGCGCGATGGTTCGGTCCGCCGGATCGAAGGGATTGAGCTGCCGATGCCCGGTCGGCACAATGTCCAGAACGCGCTCGCCGCGATTGCGGTGGCGGTGGAAATGGCCGTGGAAGATGATCTGATCCGCACCGGCTTTGCCAAGTTCACCGGGGTCAAGCGCCGCTTTACCAAGGTGGGCGAGGTGGCGCTGGATGGCGGCGTGGTGACGGTGATCGATGACTATGGCCATCACCCGGTCGAAATCCGCGCCGTGCTTTCTGCCGCGCGCGAAGGCGTGGGCAATGCCCGCGTGATCGCGGTGGTGCAGCCGCATCGCTACACCCGGCTGCGCGATCACATGGAAGATTTTCAGGCTGCCTTCAACGATGCCGATATGGTCTATGCCGCGCCGGTCTATGCGGCTGGCGAACAGCCGATCGAAGGCGTCGATTCAGCCGCCATGGTTGCGGGCATGAAAGAACGCGGCCACCGCAGCGCCCAGACCATCGCCGGACCGGAAATGCTGGCCGATGCGCTGGCCGAGGCGATCCAGCCGGGTGACATGGTGGTCTGCCTTGGCGCGGGCGACATCACCAAATGGGCTGCCGGGCTTGCCGACGCGATCACTGAGCGGAGGGGCGGTTGACCGTGATCGCCATCCCTGAGGTTGCGGGCAAGCTGAGCGCCAACGCCCCGCTGGCCCCGCTGGTCTGGTTCAAGAGCGGCGGCGCGGCGGAATGGCTGTTTGAGCCAAAGGACGTGGCCGATCTGCAAGCCTTTCTGCGCGATCTCGATCCGGCGGTGCCGGTGATGGCGCTGGGGCTGGGCAGCAATCTGATCGTGCGCGATGGCGGCGTGCCCGGCGTGGTGGTGCGGCTGGGCAAGGCCTTTGCCAAGGTCAGCAAGTCAGCCGATCTGGTGCTGGATTGCGGCGCCGGGGCCAGCGGCATTCTGGTATCCTCCACCGCGCGCGACAATGGCATCGCCGGGCTGGAGTTTTTGCGCTCGATCCCAGGCACGGTCGGCGGCTTCGTCCGCATGAACGGCGGGGCCTATGGCGGCGAGGTGAAGGATATTCTGGTCAGCTGCGATGTGGTGCTGCGCGATGGCAGCCTGCAAGTGCTGCCGGTGGAGGCGCTGGGTTACACCTATCGCCATTCGCAATTGCCCGAAGGCGCGATTGTGGTCGGTGCGCGGTTTCGCGGGACACCGGGTGAGCCAGAGGCGATTCAGGCCGAGATGGACCGCATCTCCGCCAGCCGCGAAGCTAGCCAGCCGCTGCGCAGCAAGACCGGCGGTTCTACTTTCAAGAACCCGGAAAGCGCGAAAGCATGGCAACTCGTCGATGCCGCCGGGTGCCGGGGGCTTACCATGGGCGGGGCGCAGGTCAGCGAAAAGCATTGCAACTTCCTGCTCAACACCGGCGATGCAACCAGTGCCGATATCGAAGCACTGGGCGAGGAAGTCCGCCGCCGGGTGAAGGCGCAATCAGGCGTTGAGCTGGAATGGGAAATTCAAAGGGTGGGTGTGAAGTGACTTTGGCGAAACTCCATATTGCAGTCCTGATGGGCGGCTGGTCCAACGAGCGGCCGGTTTCGCTGATGTCGGGCGAGGGTATTGCCAAGGCGCTGGAAGAGCGCGGGCACCGCGTGACCCGCATCGATATGGACCGCGATGTCGCGCTGCGATTGGCCGAAACCAAACCTGATGTGGTGTTCAATGCCCTGCATGGTTCGCCGGGTGAGGATGGCTCGGTGCAGGGCATGATGGACCTGATGGGGCTGACCTATACCCATTCCGGCCTTGCCACCTCGGTCATCGCCATCGACAAGGAACTGACCAAGCAGGCGCTGGTGCCGCACGGCGTGCCGATGCCCGGCGGGCGGATCGTGCCGGTGAGCGAGATTTTTGAGCGTGACCCGCTGGAGCGCCCCTATGTGCTGAAGCCGGTGAATGAAGGTTCTTCCGTGGGGGTGGCGATCGTCACCAAGGAAGGCAATTACGGCAATCCGATCAGCCCGGACAGCAAGGGGCCGTGGCAGGAATTTTCCGAGCTGCTGGCCGAACCCTATATTCGCGGGCGCGAGCTGACCACCGCAGTGCTGGGCGATCGTGCCCTGCTGGTGACGGAACTCAAGCCCAAGAGCGGCTTTTATGATTTCGACGCCAAATATACCGATGGCATGACCGACCATATCTGCCCGGCTGAAATCCCCGAGGAAATCACCAAGGCCTGCCTTGAACTGGCGCTGCGCTGCCACAAGCTGCTGGGCTGCAAGGGGTGCAGCCGCACCGATTTCCGCTGGGATGACGAGCGCGGGCTCGACGGGTTGTTTGTGCTGGAAACCAATACCCAGCCGGGGATGACGCCGCTTAGCCTGGTGCCCGAACAGGCGAAGCATCTGGGCATTTCCTATGGCGAGCTGGTGGAAATCATCATTGCCGACGCATTGGCTGACAAAGCGGCCAGGGATGCAAGGAAAGCGGGGGTAAAGCCATGAGCGCGCAGACCATTCGCCGCGGCGGCAAGAGCGCCCGCAAGACGGCGGCGCAGCAGGGCAAGGCGCGGCAAATTCGCAAGGCACGCGCCACCACCGGTTCGGCGCTGGACACGGCGATGCGCTGGCTGCCGATCAGCGAGGCGCAGTGGCATCGTATCTTTCTGGCGATGATTCTGGGCGGGGCGGTGGTGCTGGCGTGGATGGCAGCCAGCTTTGCCGGGGTGCCGGCCATGGCCGGGCAGCAGCTGGAAGTGATCTCGCATCAGGCCGGGTTTGAAGTTTCCAAGATCAAGGTCAATGGCGTCAATCACCTCAATGAGCTGAAGGTCTATGAACAGGCATTGGCGGACAATCATCGCGCCATGCCCTTCGTTGATGTCGAGGCATTGCGGACGCGGGTGATGGAGCTTTCCTGGGTGGAAGACGCGCGGGTTTCGCGCCAGCTGCCCGATACGCTGGTGATCGACATCATCGAACGCAAGCCGGTTGCCGTGCTGCGCAAACCCGGCAAGCTGGTTCTGATCGATGGCACCGGGCATGAGCTGGAAGCTGTTTCTGCCGCGCGCGCGCGTGGCAAGCTGGTGGTGTCCGGCCCCGGCGCAAGCCGAAAGGTGGAAGATCTGGCGATGTTGCTGGATGCAGCACCCGCGCTCAAGCCGCAGGTTCGCGAAGCGGAATGGATCGGCAATCGCCGCTGGAACCTGACCTTCCGCACCGGGCAGGTGCTGGCTCTGCCCGAAGGCGCAAAACCGTCCGCCGGTGCGTTGATGACCTTCGCCCGGCTTGATGGCGTCAACCGTTTGCTGGGCGGCCGGGTTGCGGCTTTCGATATGCGCGCGGCGGATCGCATCTATATGCGCGTTCCCCATCGCACCGATCCGGTCGAACAATCGGGTAGTGCCGTCAGCAGCAAGACCACCGATACGGCGGACGCCGCTCCGGCAAAAGCCAAGCCGAAGCAGGAGAAGGATTGATGGCTTCGCCGCGCATTGCCCGCGTGTTTGGCGCGGTCAACATCGGTTCGTTCCGCATTTCGGCGATGATCGCCGGGCTCACCGATCAGGGTGAGATGCTGGTGCTCGGTTCCGGTCACCGCGCGGCGCAGGGCATCAAGCGCGGCTATGTCACCGATATGCAGGCGGCAACCTATGCCGTGCGCGATGCGGTAGAGCGCGCGGAGAAGATGGCCAATACATCGGTTTCCAGCGTGTGGATCGGCTGCTCCGGCGCAGGACTGGCCAGCCAGGTGGCGCAGGTGGAAATCGATATCGGCGGTCGCCGCATCGAGGAAGACGATGTCGAGCAGTTGCTGGTCGCCGCGCGTGACGTGATCCAGCCGGACGGACGCATGGTGCTGCACGCGCAGCCCGCGCATTACACGCTGGATGGCGCGGATGGCGTGGCCGATCCCAAGGGGCTGCATGCCGAACGGCTTGGCGTCGATATTCATGTGATGCTGGCCGATGGCGCGCCGATCCGCAACATCACCGAGGCCGTACAGAACGCGCATTTGCAGGTTGAGGCCGTGGTTGGATCTCCAGTTGCAGCTGGCCATGCCTGCCTCAGCGATGAAGAGCGCGATCTGGGCGTGGCGCTGGTGGAAATCGGCGGCGAGGTAACGAATGTTTCGGTCCACGCCGCCGGGATGCTGCTGGGCCTTGCCAGCATTCCGCTGGGGTCCGGCGACATCACTGATGCCATCGCTTCGGCCTTCGGCATTCGCCGGTTCCAGGCAGAACGTCTGAAGTGCGTGCATGGCTCAGCCATCGCCAGCCCCGCCGATCATCGCGAGATGATCCCGGTCAACGCGCCCGGTGAGGAAGCGACCGGGCCGATTGCGCGCCATGCAGATGACAAGAACCGCATTCCCCGCGCGGAACTGGTTTCGGTGATCACCACCCAACTCGGCCGCCTGATGGATGAGGTGGCGAAGGCGTTGAAGGGGCTCGGTTTTACGGGGCAGCGCAGCCAGCTTGTGGTCTTTACCGGTGGCGGGGCGGAGCTGGCCTGTCTGGCCGATTTTGCGCAGTCGGCGCTGGGCCGCCCGGTGCGCATCGGCAAGCCTCAGCATGTCAAAGGGCTGGCCGAAGCACATGCAACGCCCGGCTTTTCAACGCTGTCCGGGCTGGTGCTCTATGCGGCAGCTGATCCTGTGGACATTCGCGCGATTGGCCCGCGCCATCAGCAATTGGTGCGATATTCCGGGCTGGGCATGGTCAACCGGGTCTATCGGGCGATACGGGAGTATTTCTGAGGTTGGGCAAGGCACCGGATGAGTTCCGGCTGTGGACAAACCGGTGGACAGACTTTGCTTAGCCGATTTGAAGAGTGCAAGAACTGTAACAATTGAATTTGCTGTATCCGCAATGCCGGACAGGAGAATGTGATGAGCATCAATATTGGACCGCCCGCTGTTGAGGAACTGCGCCCTCGCATCACCGTGATCGGGGTTGGCGGCGCGGGTGGCAACGCCATTGCCAATATGCTCGCTGCCGGGATTGAAGGCGTGGATTTCGTCGTCGCGAATACCGATGCGCAGGCGCTGAACAATTCCGTGGCCGAGCATTGCATCCAGCTAGGGCCGGAAATCACGCAGGGTCTTGGCGCAGGCTCACGCCCCGAAGTGGGCCGGGCGGCAGCTGAAGAAACACTGGCGGAAATCGACCGCGCGCTGGAAGGCGTGCATATGTGCTTCATCGCCGCAGGCATGGGCGGCGGCACCGGCACTGGTGCCGCGCCGGTGATCGCCGAGGCTGCGCGCAAGAAGGGCGTGCTGACGGTTGGCGTGGTGACCAAGCCGTTCCTGTTCGAAGGCACGCGCCGGATGCGCAGCGCCGAAGCCGGGATCGATGAGCTGCAAAAGCATGTCGATACGCTGATCGTCATTCCGAACCAGAACCTGTTCCTGGTGGCGAAGGCGGAAACCACCTTCAAGGAAGCCTTCCAGCTGGCGGACGAAGTGTTGCAGCAAGGCGTGCGCTCGATCACCGATCTGATGGTGATGCCGGGCCTTATCAACCTTGATTTCGCCGACGTCCGCTCGGTCATGGCCGAAATGGGCAAGGCGATGATGGGCACCGGCGAAGGCGAAGGCCCGAACCGCGCGCTTGAAGCAGCGGAAAAGGCAATCGCCAACCCGCTGCTCGATGGTGTTTCGATGCAGGGCGCAAAGGGCGTGATCATCTCCATCATCGGCGGCGACGATATGAAGCTGCTGGAAGTGGACGAGGCTGCGAACCATATTCGCGAACTGGTCGATCCCAATGCCAACATCATCTGGGGCAGCGCCTTCAACCCCGATCTGGATGGCAAGATCCGCGTGTCGGTGGTCGCTACGGGCATCGAGCAGGGCGCGTCTGGTGCCGAAGATGTATCGCGGCCGTTCAATCTCGGCGCATCGCGCGGTCCGGCCCGTCCCGCCGCTGTGGCCCCGGAACCGCTGCTGGCCTCAGCTGAACCTGCGGTGGAAGAGCCTGCGCCATCGCACTTCGGATCGTCTGCCGATGATGAGGAGGCACCGCACAGCGATCATCATGCTGCCGACACTGCCGCCGATGACGCGGAACTGGAACTCGGCGCAGCAGAGCAGGTTGCTGATGAAGCGGAAGATGAGCCGGCCGAAGCGTCGGCATCCGATGCGGATGACAAGGCTGACGAACTTCTGCTTGAAGCTCCGCAATCAGCCGATGCCGAGCCTGAGGAAGCGGCTGCACCGGCCGGAGCGATGAGCGGACGTCGGCGCGGGCTGGTCGCATCGGAGGACAGTGGCAGTGGTGCCAGTGCGCCGCGGCTGGGCGCGGGCGCGACCCTGTTTGAGCGCATGGCCAATCTTTCGCGGGGTGGCGCGGCATCAGCCGATGAAGATGACGAAGAGAATGACGATGGCCCCGCCATCAGCATTCCGCGCTTCCTTGGTCGCCAGAACAACCAGTAACGATCCGGGCGGGAACGTGGTTTCCGCCCGGTTCATCCGGTTTCGGCTGGACGATGACTGAATTGCGCTGCATTTGCGTGATGGCGGGAATGCCCGTGCATTCGATACATCGTGGAGCAGCTTAATCCCCATGCGTTCAGCCAATTTGATGAGCTGCGGTTACCGGTTTGCCGGATCGCTGGCGCTGTTTTTGTCGATTCCGGCTCAGGCGCAGCCAGTGGTTCAGGGTTCGCCCGTGGTCCAGTCTGTGCCCGGCGAAAAGGGGATGCGTCTGAATGAGGCGCTGGGGCGCCTGGCGCAGAATCCCCGCGATGTTTCGGCGCTGACCGATGCGGGCAACGCCTCGTTGGCTCTGGGCGACGCCGATGCTGCAGTAGGCTTTTTCCAGCGCGCCGATACGCTTGCGCCAACCCGTGCCGTGGTAAAGGCCGGGCTGGCCAGCGCCTATGTTCGCCGCGAAGACCCGTTCAGCGCCATCCCCCTGTTTGAAGCTGCGGAAAAGCTGGGGCCGATCGCGCCAGCTCTGCTGGCAGACCGGGGGCTGGCCTATGATCTGGTTGGCGATAACCAGACCGCACAGCGTTACTATCGGCAAGCTCTGGCGGCGGGCACCAATGATGAGGCGACCCGCCGTCTGGCATTGAGCCAGGCGATCAGCCGCGACAGAGCAGGCATGGAAGCCACGCTGGCGCCATTGCTGCAACGGCAGGACAAGGCGGCATGGCGGGTGCGTACATTCGGTCTGGCTATTCTGGGCCGCGCCGATGAGGCGGAAAACACCGCCGGAACGGCGATACCGGGCGATCTGGCCAATGCGCTTGCGCCTTATTTGCGCTATATGCCAAAGCTGACGGCGGCACAGCAGGCCGCTGCCGCCAACCTCGGGCATTTCCCGCGCGCTGCCGATGTCGGGCGCGATGATCCCCGCGTCGCCGCCTTTGCCCCGCCCAAGGCTGTGCTGGCAGCTGCCGTGCCGCCCGCTGTGGCGAACAACGGTGGGCGCAACGATCGCCGCAGCCGCTCGGAACGGAACAAGCGCGATAATGCCGCAGCACAGAATTCCGCCCCTCGCGCAACCGTCACGCCGCCGGAGGTTCAGCCGGGGCGGGAAGTGATCGAAGCGCCGGGCAAATCCCTGGCACGGGCCGAACCTGTTCGCACCCCGCCAACGACCACGCCGCCATCCTCGCCGGCGACTGCATCTACGCCTGCATCGGTACCTGTCCCGGTGCCTGCGGTTTCGCTGCCGAGGGCGGCGATCGTTACCTTGAAGGAGCCGCCCGAACGGGCACCGGTTTCTGCACCTGCACCTGTGTCCGCGCCAACCAAGGTGCCCGGAACCGGAAGCGCGACTGTCGCTGCTCCACCAACACCGCCAGCACCGGGCTTTGCATCGCTTGACGGCAAGAGTGCGGCTGGCGGTTTTGATCTGAAACAGGTGTCAACGGCACCACCGCTTGCTCCTGCTCCCGCTCCTGCTCCGACGCCGGTTTCGGCCTCGCCCAGCCAAGCCCTGGAATCACCCGCACCGGCCGAGCCGAAGGCGCAGCCTGCCGTTCCGGCCGCACCGACCGTTGCAGCATCGCGGCGGCCCAGCATCGCGGAAGCCTTTGCTGATCTTGCCGCGCCAGCGCCCGTCGCGGAGCCGGCCAGCGGCGCTGTCGACATCCGCCGCATTCGCGCCCCGCGTGAGCCCGATGCTGCCACGCTGGCTGCGCAGGAAGAGGCCAAGGACAAGGCCGCGAAGGAAAAGGCGGCGAAAGACAAGATCGCCCGCACGCCCAGCCGCATCTGGGTGCAGGTGGCGACGGGTCGCGACAAGCGCGCACTGGCTGCCGATTGGCGGCGGTTCCAGCGCGAATATGCCGAGGCGTTCCGTGGCAAGAGCGGATCGACCAGCGAATGGGGGCAGACCAATCGCCTGCTCGCCGGTCCCTTCGCCAGCGAGTCTGCCGCCAATGCCTTTATCACCCAGGCCCGCCGCGCGGGTATGTCGGGCGCATTCGTCTGGACCAGCCCGGCCGGACAGGTTGTTGACGCGCTGGGCGGGGGTGAACGCAGCCGCTAGGGCGCTTTTCCACAAGCTGTAAACAGGCTTATGAAGTTTTGCGCAGCGCTGGCGGGGCGCAACATTGTCGCAATGGCCTTGCACTAGCATCCAGCAACCGAACAGCCCTGCAACGGGGCTGAGGAGACGCAGGGTTGCGAATTATGCATGGCAATCGGGATTTCGAGCGGGAGGATGATGCCGCTCCCGTCGATATGCTCGCGTCTCTGTTCGAGGCGCGGGGCTGGCCGTGCGAATTTGCCGGTGAGGATGAAATCACCGGCGAGATCAAGGGCAGCTGGGCCAGCTATACGCTGCGCGGCATCTGGCGGCGCGAAGATCACGTGCTGCAATTGCTGTGCCTGCCCGATATCCGTGTGCCCGATGACAAGCGCGCCAGCATCTATGAATTGCTTACTCTGGTGAACGAGCAATTGTGGGTCGGCCATTTCGATATGTGGTCCAATGGCAGCGTGCTGCTGTATCGGCATGGATTGCTGCTGGGTGACGAAGGGCTGCTTAGCCTGGCGCAGGCGCAGGTCGCTGTGGAAGCGGCGGTTGAGGAATGTGATCGCTTCTATCCCGCCTTCCAGTTTGTGCTGTGGGGCGATAAGACCCCTGCCGAAGCGCTGGCCAGCGCCATGGTGGATGCGGCTGGCGAGGCCTGATCGTCTGTCTTCCTGACAGCGAATGGCTGTCAGGAGATATGGCGTGACAATTCTGATATTTGGTTGCGGCAATATGGGCGGGGCGATGCTGGCCGGATGGCTGGCTGGCGGGCTGCCGCCGGAACGCTTCACCGTGGTCGATCCCAATCTGGAGCAGGCACCCGCAGGCGTGGAGCTGCTGCGCGAATTGCCGCAGCGCCGGTTTGATCAAGTATTGCTGGGCGTGAAGCCGCAAATGCTTGATGCGGTCGCGCCGCAGCTCGCCCGCCTGCTGGATCATGGCACCGTGCTGATGTCGATCCTTGCCGGGGTTGAACTGAGCAGCCTCGCCAGCCGCTTTCCGGCTGCAGGGGCGCTGTTGCGGATCATGCCCAATCTGGCCGCGGCGATTGGCAAATCGCCCGTCGCGCTGTTCGGGCAGGGACTGGATGAGGCGGGCACGGCCGCGATCACTGCGCTGATGCAGCCCTTGGGCAGTCCCGAATGGCTGGAAAGCGAGGATCAGTTTGATGCGGTGACAGCGCTGGCCGGTTCCGGGCCGGGGTTTGTCTATCGTTTTATCGAGGCGCTGAGCGCCGGTGGCGCGGCGCTGGGGCTTGATCCGGCGCAGGCGCAGCGGCTTGCCCTCGCCACCGTGGAAGGCGCGGCCCAGCTGGCCTCTGCATCGCCGCATTCGCCGGGAGAGCTCGCCCGGCGCGTCGCGAGCCCCGGCGGCAGCACGCAAAAGGGACTGGATGTGCTGGATGCCGATCAGGCCTTGCTGCACCTGATCGCGGCAACGCTCAGCGCGGCGCGTGATCGCAACGCGGAAATGGCCCGGGAAGCACGCTGATCAGCCGATACAAATTGTGACAGGCGGTTTGCCGGTTTTGCTTGAAACTCTTTGATCAAGTGCCGATATTCACCGATGTTCACTGGCTATCTTGCCAGTGACGCAAGGAGTGACAGAAAATGGCCGTTTGGAACGATCCTCAACCCGGAAATACGGGGTTCGGCGCGTCTCCCAGCCTGAATGGCGCGGCGCTTGGCGCCGGCGCGCTCGATCAGGGGCTGCGCCGCCATATGCTTTCGATTTACAACTACATGGCATCGGGCGTGCTGCTTTCGGGCGTAATCGCCATGCTTTTCGCCAATTCCGGCATGGCGTTGCAGATCATGACCACGCCGCTGGCCTGGGTTATCCAGCTGGCACCGCTGGGCTTTGTCCTGGCGATGAGCTTTGGCCTTAACCGGATGCAGACCAGCACGCTGCAGGCCCTGTTCTGGGGCTTCTGCGTGGTGATGGGGCTTTCCCTGTCGACGGTGTTCTTGATCTACACCGGCGGCTCGATCGCGGTGGCGTTTTTCTCTGCCGCTGCGGCATTTGCCGGGCTGAGCCTGGTGGGTTACACCACCAAGCGGGATCTGACCGGCATGGGCAGCTTCTTCATCATGGGGCTGATCGGGCTGATCGTTGCGTCGATCCTGAACATCTTTCTGAAATCGCCGGGCCTGTACTGGGCGATCAGCTGCCTTGGTGTGCTGATCTTCGCCGGTCTGACCGCCTATGACACGCAGAAGCTGAAAGAGCAGTATGCCTATGTCGCGGGTACGGACATGGCTGGCAAGGCTGTGGTGATGGGGGCGCTGAACCTCTATCTCGATTTCATCAATATGTTCCTCTACCTGCTGCGTTTCCTCGGCGACCGCCGCTGATAGCAGATTTGGGGCGAATTGCAGTGCCCGGTGCGCCTTTCCGCGCGCCGGGCATTTGCTTTGTGCGGCAAAGCGGTTAGGAAGCGCGCTTCATCGCGGGGCAAGCTGGCGCAGGCCATGCTGGGCCGAATGAAATTCGGGATTGGAGTATCGATGCAAGCGCGGGTTGGACGGACGATTTTGGTTGGCGGCGTGATCGTCGCGCTGACGGGGCTGGCCGCCTGTGGCCCGACCAAGCCGAAGCCGGTACCCCCACCGCCGCCTCCTCCGCCGCCGGTTGTGTTCATCCCGCCCAAGCCCATGCCGCCAGATCGCGCTGCGCCAACCCTTCCGGTGCCTGCGCTGGGCGCGGATGGGCTGCGCATCAGCCCCAACCGCAATATCTCGCCTGCGCAGACCGTGTGGAACCTGCGTTCGGCCTATAATGTTGCTGCGCTTAACTGCCACGCGCCGCAGCATGCTGATATTCTGGTGAACTACCGGGCGTTTCTGAAGACGCATGCCCGCGGGCTGACCGCCGCCAATCGGCAGGTGGATGCAGAGTTTCGCAAGCAATATGGCGGCGGATTTGTCGCACCGCGCGAAAAATACATGACCGAGGTCTATAATCATTTCGCGCTGCCGCCCACGCTCGACAATTTCTGTGATGCGGTGCTGGCGATGAGCCGCGATGCCCAGACGGTGAAACCGGCCGATCTGCAACCCTTTGCCATTCGCAGCCTGCCGAATGTGGAAATCGTGTTCGATGATTTCTATCGGCGCTATGATCAGTACAAGACCGATCTGGCAGCGTGGGAAGCCAAATATGGCAGCGGGGCAGCGGCACCTGTTGCACGGTGATTCAGGCGCTGATTGCGGCTGGATATTTTAGACTTTCAAGCGAGCGGCGCTTTCGCTAAGGGAGCCGCTCGCGCGCTCACCCAAGGGCGCACTCGCACTGGAACGGGGCCGTAGCTCAGCTGGGAGAGCGCGTCGTTCGCAATGACGAGGTCAGGGGTTCGATCCCCCTCGGCTCCACCAGTGTTCACGGGCTGTGATTTGTCCCATGCCGGGCTGCGAACAGCAGCGTTCTGCGCTTCCGGTGCTCACGACCAGCAGGTCGCTCCGCTCCGGTTCTTGAACCCAGCTGTTCTCGCTCCGGCCTGAGCCAAATCACAACCCGTGAACCATTATCGCGAGGCATCAGCCCCGCTCATGCTGAGCCTGTCGAAGCAGGTCATCACGCTCTAAGGTCCCGCCATGCATTTTCTCGATCAGGCCAAGATTTATGTTCGCTCCGGCGCTGGCGGGCCGGGGGCGGTTTCGTTTCGCCGCGAGAAATACATCGAATATGGCGGCCCGGATGGTGGCAATGGCGGGCGCGGCGGCGATCTGGTGTTCGAAGCGGTTGCAGGTCTGAACACGCTGATCGATTTTCGCTATTCGCAGCATTTCAAGGCGCAGCGCGGCACGCCTGGAATGGGCAAGAACCGCAATGGCGCGGCGGGCAAGGATCTGGTTATCAAGGTGCCGATCGGCACGCAGATACTGGACGATGATCGCGAAACCGTGCTGGCCGATCTGACCGAGGCCGGGCAGCGTGTGGTGCTGCTGGAAGGCGGCCTGGGCGGGCGCGGCAACGCCAGTTACAAGACCAGCACCAATCGCGCTCCGCGCCAGTTCCAGCCGGGCATGCCCTTTCAGGAAATGTGGGTGTGGCTGCGGCTGAAACTGCTGGCCGATGCCGGACTGGTGGGATTGCCCAATGCCGGCAAGAGCACCTTCATCAACCAGATCACCAATGCCAAGGCCAAGGTGGGCGATTATGCCTTTACCACGCTGCGCCCGCAGCTGGGTGTGGTCCGCCACCGCAACCGCGAATTCGTGCTGGCCGATATTCCGGGGCTGATTGCCGGCGCTGCCGATGGGGCCGGGGTGGGCGATCGCTTTCTGGGCCATATCGAACGCTGCCGGGTGCTGATCCATCTGGTCGACGTGCACGGCACCGATCCCGCCGAAGCGCTGGAGATCGTGGAGGAAGAGCTGAGCGCCTATGGTGCCGGGCTGGATGAAAAGCCGCGGCTGATCGCGCTCAACAAGATCGATCTGGTCGATGCGGAACTGGTTGAGGCCTTTTCGGCCGAACTCCGCGCTGCCGGGGCGGAGCGAGTGTTTCCGATCTCTGGCGCAACCGGTAAGGGGCTGGACGCGCTGCTGGATGCCGTAACCGCCTATCTTCCCGCCGCCACCGTTACCGAACGACCCGATGGCGAGCAGGAGGAAGGTGACGATACGCCCTGGTCACCGATCTGATGCTCACGGGCTAAAATGCTTGCGGGCTGGCGCGCTTTCGCTAATCGGCGCGCATGAAGATTGCCCGCCTTGCTGACCTTGCCGATGTCGCTGCGAGCCCGCGGCTGGTGGTAAAGGTGGGATCGTCACTGCTGGTTGGCGGCGACGGGGTTCGGCGCGCGTGGTTGCAGGGGCTGGTGAGCGAAATCGCCGCCGCACGCAGCCGCGGGCAACAGGTGATTGTGGTCTCGTCCGGTGCCATCGCCTTGGGAGCCGCGCGCCTGGGGCTGGAGCGCGGCGGGCGCGGGAGCCTGGCCGATGCACAGGCCGCCGCCGCAGTCGGCCAGATTGCGCTTTCCGGCCTGTGGGCGGAATTGCTGGGTGGGCATGGGCTGACCGCCGCGCAGCTGCTGTTGACGCTGGAAGATCTTGAAGATCGCCGCCGCTATCTCAACGCCACGGCAACGCTGGCCCGGCTTCTGGACGCCGGGGCAGTGCCGGTGATCAACGAGAATGACAGCGTCGCCACGCAGGAGATCCGCTTTGGCGACAATGATCGGCTGGCCGCGCGCGTGGCGCAGGCGGCAGGGGCCAGCGCCGTGCTGCTGCTGTCAGATGTGGATGGAGTGTTTGATCGCAATCCGGCCGAAGCGGGCGCAAGCCTGCTGCCCGAAGTGCGCGGCGTGACGGCAGAAATTCACGCCATGGCCAGCGGCGGTTCCTCGTCAGGCATGGGTTCTGGCGGGATGACGTCGAAGCTGCAGGCGGCAGAGATCGCCGAGCGTGCCGGGATTGCGCTGGCGATTGCCAGCGGTCTGCATGATGCCCCCATGGCGCGGGCGCTGGAGCAGGGCATTGGCACGCTGTTTCTGCCCAGAGCCGTTCGGGGCCGCAAGGATGCTGCGCGCAAGGCCTGGCTGGGCGGGCGGTTGCGGCTCAAGGGGGCATTGGTCGTGGACGATGGTGCAGCCCAGGCCCTGGCCCGCGGGTCCAGCCTGCTCGCCGCCGGGATCACGGCCGTGGAGGGCGAATTCCAGCGCGGTGACGCGCTGGCGATCCGTGATGCCGCCGGCCATGTGCTTGCGCATGGTCTGTGCGAATATGATGCGGGTGAGTGCATCAGACTAGCCGGGCGCAAGAGCGCTGAGCATGCCGGATTGCTGGGCTATGCCCCGCGCTCTGCAGTGATCCATCGTGATCAGATGGTGGTGCTGTGATTCTCGGAATTACGGGCGGTACGGGTTTTGTCGGGCAGGCGCTGATCGATCAGGCCCGCCATGAAGGGTTTGATCTGGCCGCGCTGACCCGCCGCCCGAAACCTGAACGCAAGGGCGTGAACTGGATTTCCGGCGATCTGGATGACAAGGCGGCGCTGCGTGAACTGGTGCGCGGCTGCGATGTGGTGTTTCACGTTGCCGGGGTCGTCAATGCGCCCGATCCTGCCGGATTTGAGCAGGGCAATGTGATCGGCACGCTCAATCTGGTTGAGGCCGCAGTGGCAGAAAATGTCCGGCGGCTGGTGGTCGTGTCATCGCTCTCCGCCCGCGAACCGGAACTGTCTGTTTATGGCGCTTCAAAAGCGCGTGCGGAAAAGCTGGTGATGGCCAGCGGACTGAACTGGACCATTGTCCGTCCGCCCTGGGTCTATGGCCCGGGGGATCGCGATACGCTGGATCTGTTCAAGGCGGCGCGGTGGGGCGTGATGCCCATGCCGCCGCGCGAAGGGCGATCATCGCTGATCCATGTTCAGGATCTGGCGGAATTGCTGATGGCGCTGGTGCCGTCAGACGAAACTGTCACCCATCGCTGCTTTGAACCTGACGATGGCAAGCCGGGCGGCTGGAGCCATTATGAAATGGCCCGGGCCGTGGGCTGGGCGATGGGGCGCAGGCCGTGGGTAGTGCATCTGTCCCGCGCCTCGCTGGAGCGCGCGGCCCGCGCGGACCGCGCCTTGCGCAAGACCCGCGCCAAGCTCACGCTGGACAGGGTCGGTTATATGACTCATCCCGATTGGGTGGTCAGCGAAGAGGCCCGCCCGCCCGCTGGCTTGTGGAAGTCACGCATTCCGACACGCGAGGGCCTCAGGGAAACGGCGCAATGGTATCGGGATCATCAATGGCTCTGACGGTGCGGCTTTTGGGGTTGCTGTTGTTGCTGTT
>JBGAIR010000006.1:36699-81910 GCA_044225335.1 Novosphingobium sp.
GAAACATCCGGGCGTGGAAGTGCGTTTGAGGCCGAGGCCGGGTTTGAAGTCAACTATGGTGCTGCGCGTGATTTGCAGCTGACACTGGCCGTGCCCATTGCTCTGGTGCATGACAGCGGTTGGCAATCCGGCATCGGTGATGTCGGGGTTGCCGCCAAATATCGCTTCTACCATGATGAACGTAACGGATTTTCGCTGGCGGCATTTCCGGGCGTCACCCTGCCGACCGCCAGCAATGGTATGGGGGCGGGCAAGGTTACGGCGCTTTTGCCGCTGTGGTTTCAGAAGAATACTGGTAAATGGAGCCTGTTTGGCGGCGGCGGCTATACGATCAACGCCGGAGCAGGATCGCGTGACTACTGGGCCGGGGGCCTGGCGGTAACGCGCAGCATGGGCCAGCGGCTGACGCTGGGCCTGGAGGTCAACCGGCAGGGCGCGGACAGTATCGGCGGATCTGGCGCCACCAGTCTTGGCATTGGTGCAACCTATGCCTTGCGCGCACCGTTGCGGCTGTTGTTTTCCGCCGGACCGACGTTTCGAGATGACGGTGGCAAGGCTGATTATCACGCGTTTTTTGCGCTAGGCATCGATTACTAGGAGGCGGCGATGGGCAAGACTGATCAGAGCATGTCGCTATCCAAGGTGCCGGCGGTTACGCTTGGATTCTGGGTCATCAAGATTCTGGCGACAACGTTGGGCGAAACCGCTGGCGACACGGTGTCGATGACCATGGATCTCGGCTATTTGCTTGGCACTTTAATCTTCGGTGGTTTGCTGCTGCTGATGGTGTGGTTGCAGATAAGGGCCAGTGGCTTCCATCCGGTACTATATTGGGTAACGATCATCGCCTCGACCACGGCAGGCACCACGCTTGCCGATTTTGCCACGCGTTCGCTTGGTATCGGTTACACCGGCGGATCGGCGCTGTTGCTGGCATTGGTGATCGCTTCGCTTTATGCGTGGTATCGCACACTTGGTTCGATCGCAGTTGAAACGGTGCATTCGGCCAAGGCAGAATGCTTCTATTGGATCACGATCACCTTTTCGCAAACGCTGGGCACGGCGCTGGGCGATTGGACAGCGGACAGCGGCGGTCTGGGCTATCTCGGCGGGGCTATGCTGTTCGCCATAGCGCTGGCAATGCTGCTGGCGTTCTATGCCTTCACGCAGGTCAGCCGAGTGTTCCTGTTCTGGGCAGCCTTTATCCTTACCCGTCCGTTAGGTGCCACCGTAGGCGATTTCCTCGACAAGCCGCTGGCGGATGGTGGGCTGGCGTTCAGCCGCCCGGTGGCATCGCTGGTGCTGGCTGCAGCGATTGCCACGCTGATTGCACTATTGCCGCAGCGGGCAGGACAGAAACCGACAAACTAGCGGCTTTTGCTCAAAACGCCGGTTCGTAGCCCGGCGGAAGATCATCGGGGTTCGCCCCGGCTGCATTATCGACATGGATGCCGCATTCGGTCTTGTCCCAGCCGCGCCAGCGGCCTGCACGCGGATCTTCGCCGGGGGCGACCTTGCTGGTGCAGGGGGAGCAGCCGATTGAAGGGTAGCCCTGTTCGACCAGCGGATGCGGCGGCAGGCCGCTGGCGGTGAAATAGCTGGCGATTTGATCTGCACTCCAATCGGCCAGCGGATTGACCTTCAGCCGGCCGGCGGCATCGGTGGTGTCAATTTCAAACCGGGGCAATCCGGAGCGTGTGCTGCTTTGAAAGCCTTTGCGCCCGGTAAAGCTGGCATCGAAATCCTGCATCGCCCGGGCAAGCGGCTGCACCTTGCGGATTTCACAGCAACCGTCGGGATCGAACGACCAGCGCAGATTGCTCTCGTCGCGTTTGGCCAGCAGCTCAGCATCGGGTGTAAGGTTGATCAGATTGGTCAGCCCCAGCCGCTGTGCAAGGTCGTCCCGATAGGTCAGGGTTTCAGGAAAATGCCGCAGCGTATCAAGGAAAAGCACCGGCACGCCGGGATCGATCGCCGCGATCATGTGCAGCAGCACCGCGCTTTCCGCACCGAAACTGGACACCACGGCAATCCGTCCGGCCAGGCCTTCGCGCAGCACCGCTGCCAGCATTTCATGCGTTGCAACGCCATCAAAGCGCGCATTGAGCGCATCGGCATCCGCTGCGGTAAAGCGCGGGGCCGTATCCAGCACATCAATGCGGCGCGCGGCCTCAGCCATGCCGCTTGGCCCAGATCGGCGCGCGGCCATCGGTGGTTGGCTGATAGACATCGGCAAAGCGATTGAACGCGGCATCGGCATCGGCGGGATCGAGCGGAGCATCGGGGGCAAAGGCATCGAAGCCGCAGCGCCGCATCAACGCGATCTGATCGACCAGCACATCGCCCACGGCGCGCAGCTCGCCCGAATAGCCAGCTTCGCGCAGGATCCGCGCTGCCGAATAACCGCGCCCATCACCAAATACAGGGAAGTTCACCTCGACCAGCCGGATGCGATCGAGATGTGGCAGCAGATCGCGCGCATCGTCGCCCGGTTCGATCCGAACCGCTGCGGCGTTGCTCTGTTCGCCAAAGGAATCGACCGTCACCGCCGGATCGGCAACCACATCATCGCTGCGAAAGCGGAATTGCACTTCAGCCATAGATCGCCTCCTTGAACGGGGCCATGCCGATGCGGCGATAGGTATCGAGGAACCGCTCACCCGTTTCACGGCGATCGAGATAGAGATTGGTGGCCTTTTCAACAGCGTCGACGATGCCGTCCTCATCAAAGCCGGGGCCGGTGATCTGGCCCAGCGAGGTATCCGCGCCTTCGCAGCCCCCCAGCAGCAGCTGATAGTTTTCGGTGCCCTTGCGGTCGACGCCGAGGATACCGATGTGGCCGGCGTGGTGATGGCCGCAGGCATTGATGCAGCCGGAAATCTTGAGCTTCAGCTCACCCAGATCCTGATCGCGCCCGGCGAAACGCTGCGAAATCTTCTGCGCCACCGGGATCGAGCGGGCATTGGCAAGGCTGCAATAATCAAGGCCGGGGCAGGCGATCACGTCGCCAATCAGGTCAAGGTTCGGCGAACCAAGCCCTGCCGCCTCCAGCACCTGCCACAATGTGTACAGATCGGCTTTGCGGACATGCGGCAGCACGATGTTCTGCGCGTGGGTGACGCGCAGCTCGTCAAAGCTGTATTGCTTGGCCAGATCGGCCATCAGCCGGATCTGATCGGCGCTGGCATCGCCGGGGATGCCGCCCACCGGCTTCAGGCTGATCACCGCGATGGCATAGCCGGGCTGCTTATGCGCCACGGTGTTGCGATCCAGCCAAAGGGCGAAGTCGGGGTCGGAACGGTCCACCTCGTCCGGTGCCCCGACTTCGAAGGGCGGATCTGCGAAAAAGCCTTTGATGCGATCAAGCTCTGCCAGTGGCGGCTCGATGTTCTGGGTCAGCAGATGAGCGAATTCCGCCTCTACCTGACGGGTATATTCATCCTTGCCCAGTTCATGAACCAGTATCTTGATCCGCGCCTTGTACTTGTTGTCGCGGCGGCCATGGCGGTTGTAAACCCGCAGGCAGGCCTCGGCATAGGTGATGAACTGGTCCAGAGGGACAAAGGGATTGATGCAGGGCGCGATCATCGGAGTGCGGCCCATGCCGCCACCGACATAGAATGCCGCGCCGATTTCACCGGCAGCGTTCCTCACGATTTCGATGCCGATGTCATGCAGGCGCATGGCGGCGCGATCGGTCGGCGATGCGATCACCGCCATCTTGAACTTGCGCGGCAGGAAATTGAATTCCGGGTGGATGGTCGACCACTGGCGGATCAGCTCTGCATAAGGACGCGGATCGACCACTTCATCAGCGGCGGCACCGGCATATTGATCCGATGTGGTGTTGCGGATGCAATTGCCGCTGGTCTGGAAAGCGTGCATTTCGACGCTGGCCAGATCGGCCAGAATATCAGGTGCATCCTCCAGCTTGATCCAGTTGTACTGGATGTTCTGGCGGGTGGTGAAATGGCCATAGCCGCGGTCATATTTGTCGGCGATGTCGCCCAGCATCCGCATCTGTGCGGAACTGAGCGTGCCATAGGGCACCGCGACACGCAGCATATAGGCGTGCAGTTGCAGATAGAGCCCGTTCATCAGCCGCAGCGGCTTGAACTGGTCTTCGGTGATATGGCCTTCCAGCCGACGCTTCACCTGATCGCGGAATTCTTCCACGCGGGCATCGACCATCGCCTGGTCATATTGGTCATACTTGTACATCAGATCACCCAGTTGCCGGCTTCGGGATCGGCCGGTTTCAGTGTCAGGTCAGGGCGCACGGTGGGGCCGAGCGCGCGGATGCGTTCCTTGATATGGGCAGGGCGAACGCCGTTTTCATCGCGGCTGGCATCAATCGCATAGGCACCGTTGACTCGCCGCGCCGCCTGTTCGCGCGCCAGAATGCTGTCGGGATTGTCACCCACATCAACCGCATCATCCACATGGAGCGACCATTGCACCCCATCCCACCAGGTTACGGCACCGCTTTTCAGATCATTGCCGGTCAGAATCTTCATGTAATCATCTCCAGCGCCAAAGCGCGCAATTCCTTGGTTTCGGCGGCGGCTACCTCGCCAATCACGATCAGCGCCGGGCTCTTCACACGCTTGCGGCTGACCAGATCGGGCAGTCCGGCCAGCGGTGCGCGCAGCACGCGCATGTCGGCGCGGGTCGCGTTTTCGATCACGGCGGTTGGCATCTCTGGCGAAAGGCCATCGGCGATCAGCTTTTCCGCAATATTCTCAGCCGTGGCGACGCCCATATAGATCACCAGCGTGCGGCCCGGTCCGGCCAATCCGGTCCAGTCCTGATCGCTCAGCCCCTTGCACTGACCGGCAACGAAGCTGACGATCGAGGCGCTGCGCCGGTGCGTCAGGGGGATTTGCGCCGCTGCCGATGCGCCGAGCGCCGCGCTGACGCCCGGCACCACTTCCACGGCCAATCCGGCGGCGCGCGCTGCTTCGGCTTCTTCGCCGCCGCGCCCGAAGATAAAGGGATCGCCGCCCTTCAACCGCACCACATCACTGCCGCTGAGCGCTTCACGCACCAGCAAGGCGTTGATCTCATCCTGCAGCATGGTGTGGCGCGAGCGGCGCTTGGCCACCGAAATCAGCCGCGCTTGCGGACCGGCAAGGGCAAGGATGGCCGGATCGACCAGCCCATCATGCACGATCAGCTTTGCCTGCATGATCAGCCGCGCCGCGCGCAGCGTCAGCAAATCGGGATCGCCGGGGCCTGCGCCGACCAGCCAGATCTTGCCGGAGGAAGGGGAAAGTTCGCTCATTACACCGCAATGGGGATGCGGTGAGGGCGATGCCAGTCAGAATGGCTTTGCGGGCAGTAAGATCAGCTTTTGTCCGGCAATGCGGCTGGCGGAAATGCGGGCCAATCCTTCACATGCACATCCTGCTGCGGGAAGGGCAGGGCAATGCCATGTTCCTTGAACAGAACCCAGACCCGCTTGAGCACATCGGATCGGATGTTGCCGGTGCCTGCCTCTGGATCGTCAATCCAGATCTGGATTTCAAACTGCACCGCGCTGGCCCCGAAAGCGGTCAGCCAGACAGCCGGGGCGGGATCATGATTGACGCGCTGAGTTTCGTTCGCAGCCTGCAGCATCAGCTTTTCAGCCAGCGCCAGATCGGCATCGTAGGCAACGCCAACCGGGACCTTCAGCCGTACATCGCGCGTGCTGAATGACCAGTTTTCGACCGTCGAGGTCATCAGCAATTCGTTCGGAATCAGGAACTCGATCCGGTCACGCGTGATCACCGAGACCGCGCGGATGCCGATGCGGTTGACCTGCCCCACGGTGCGGCTTGCGCCATCGCCCACCGCAATGACATCGCCGGGCTTGATCGAACGGTCCATCAGCAGGATGATGCCAGAAATCAGATTGCCGAAAGTCTTTTGCAGGCCGAAACCGATGGCCAGACCCAGCGCGCCGGAAAACACGGTCAGTGCGGTGAAGCTGATCTTCAGGAAATCAATTGCCGCCAGGATCAGCAGGATCCAGATGCCGATCCCGGTCAGCTTTTCGCCCAGCAGTTGTTGCGCCGCATCCAGCCGGGAAAGGCGGCGGAAAAAGCGGCGGACCAGAAAGTTGGCGGCCCGCCCCAGTATCAGCACCGCTACAGCGGTGATTGCCACCAGCAGCGCACGGTAGAGCGAGATGCGATAATCGCCGACATCAAAGCCGATTTCGTCGAGCTGGCGGACCAGCATCGCATAATCATGCTTCCAGGCGATGTGGGTGATCAGTGTCATGCCGCATTCCACGCGGTCAGAGCCTGCTCGATATCGGCGACAAGATCGTCGGGGTCTTCCAGCCCGATCGACAGCCGCACGCCAAAGCGATCGGCGCTGTCCATGCCGGGCAGGGGCCACTGCGTTGCGCTGCGGCTGCCTGCCGGATCGAGCGGTGTGGCAAGGCTTTCAAAACCGCCAAAGCTGTAGCCAATGCCGAACAGCGTCAACGCATCGATGAAGGCGTTTCGCGCGGCATCGCTCTTGCCCTTGAAGACAAAGCTGAACAGGCCGCAGCCGCCGGTGAAATCGCGGCTCCAGATCGCATGGCCGCGCGCGCCGGGCAGCATCGGACAGAGCACCTCTGCCACCTCTGCTCGCGCCTGCAACCATTCGGCAATGCGCAGCGCCGATGCGGTTTCCCGCTCCAGCCGCAGCGACATGGTGCGCAGGCCCCGCGCCATCAGTGCGGCATCATCGGGCGAGACGACATTGCCCAGTTGCTGCGCGATCAAGCGCAGCTTTGGATAATAGGCGCTGCCTGCTGCCGCGCTGCCCATCATCACATCGGAATGGCCGGACACATGTTTGGTCAGGCTCATCACGCTGATGTCTGCACCGCGCTCCAGCGCGGGAAAGCCTAGCGGCCCGGCCCAGGTATTGTCGACCACCACCACCGCGCCGCGGGCATGGGCGATTGCGGCAAGCGCAGGCACATCCTGCACCTCCATCGTCAGGCTGCCCGGTGCTTCCAGCAGTACGGCCCTGGTCCGGTCGCAGAACGCGGCTTCAAAGGCACCGGGATCAAGCGGATCGAACCAGCGCGTTTCCACGCCCATATTGACCAGCAATCCGCGCGCCAGATTGCGGCTGGGTTCATAGGCATTGTCGGTCATCAGCAGGACATCGCCTGCGCGCAGCACCGCCAGCAGAGCGCCCGCAATCGCGGCCACGCCCGAAGGGTAGAGGATGGTGCCTGCCGCGCCCGGCTCCAGCGCGGTCAATGCATCGGCGAGAGCCCATTGCGTGGGTGCGCCGCGCCGCCCGTAATAGAAATGCCCATCGGCATTGGGCGTGCCAGCCTTCAGCGCGGCGACATCGGGATAGAGATGCGTGCTGGCCCGCCAGACCGGCGGATTGACCACCGGCCCGGTCCATTCCGCCCGCCGCCCTTCGGTGACGAGGCGGGTCTCGGGGGAAAGATCTGCGGGCGGATGCTTGGCCATGAACCTCGCCTAGCCCAGCCTTACCTTCGCCCGCAAGCGCGCTTGCGGCAAATTCCTATGCAGCAGCGCCGGTTTCTTTCGGCGTGTCGGGATCGGCACCCCATTCGCTCCAGCTGCCGTCGTAAAGCGCGGTGTCTTCCTTGCCCAGCAGATGCATGGCGAACAGCAGCACGCTGGCAGTCACGCCGCTGCCGCAGGTGGTGACAACCGGCTTGGACAGATCGATCCCGGCCCCGACGAAGGCGGCTTTCAGCCCATCCTTGTCCTTGAAAGTGCCATCGGCATTGTAGAGGTCAGAATAGGGCAGGTTGCGGCTGCCGGGGATGTGACCCACCGCAATGTTCGGCCGTGGATCGGCCTCATCGCCGGTAAAGCGGGCAGCCCCGCGTGCATCCAGCACCTGTTCGGCCTTGCTGTGCAGATTGGCCAGCATATCGGCCTTGCTGCGCACGTCCTTGTCATCTTGCCAGACGGTGAAATGGCGGTGACGCAGCGTTTCCTTGCCCTGTGCCAGCGTGCGGCCTTCGGCCTTCCACTTGGCCAGACCGCCATCGAGGATCGCCACATCATGCGCGCCGAACATCTTGAGCATGAACCAGGCGCGCGCAGAGGTTTTTACCGCGCTGTCATCATACAGCACAATGCGGCTGCCGTCGCCCAGGCCAAGGCTCTGCATCCGGCTGGCGAATTTTTCCGCCGGAGGAAGCGTGTTTTCAACGGATGCATTGCTATCGACCAGTTCGGCAAGATCCATGAATACCGCGCCGGGGATGTGCCCGGCCTCATACTCGGCCTGCGCATCGCGACCCGCATTGGGCAGGTGACGGGTACAATCGACAATTCGAAGATCGCTGGCGCCCATTTCATTGGCCAGCCACTCGGTCGAAACAAGACTATCCATGGTCTTCGCGTCCTCCTCGCGTGCGCGTGATTGCGGCTTTACGCCGTTCTTGCAGCGCTCCTCTCGCTGCAGTTGCGAAGAAGCCTAGCGCCGCCGATGCGCGCCGTCGAGGGGGTAATCGCTGCGACTGCTCAATCGACCTGGCGCTGGCTGAGCCGGGCATAGCTGCGCGGTCCCAGATCAAGCCGAAACGGGCGCAGAGCGCTGTTCGGATCGGCAACTTCACCGATAACAAAAGTTTGTGCCGCCACCAGTGGATCGGGTGTGCTGCCCGCTCCTTCAACCCGAATCCGCACCAGCGGCACGAAATAGGCGGCCTCACCCGCGCGAATCGGGGTGATCGCCGTCAGCGGCAGGCGCATATCGCCGGTAAACTCGGCGCTTTCACCGGGGGCGAGCGAAACCAGCGCGTGCCGCAGTTCCATGCGCTGATCGGGATTGGCAATCTGCTGTTCGGGCGGCAGCGAGGCATGGGCGGAAACCATATCGCCCTCAATCGCCAGTGCCGTCAGCGGCTCGGCCCCTTCATTGCGCACCACCAGCCGGTAAAGCAGTGTTGTCGCCATCAGCGATGCGTCCAGCCGCCGCGCTTCCAGCATGATCGACAGCGGTGCCGCCGGAGCTGAAGATTTTGACGAAGATGGCTTGGCTGACAGTGCCGGTTCCGGCATGCCCGCCAAAAGCGGATCGGAATCTTCCGGCCCCGCCAGCGCATCTTCCTGATTTGCAACGACAACGGGCCGTTCAAATTCGGGCGCAGCACCCCTGCGCCGCCTGCGCATCAGCAGCAATCCGCCGAGCGTCACAACCGCTGCCACCGCGCCTGCCAGCCATGGCCAGGGAATGTTGCCGGGTGCCGGGAATGCAGTCGGCATTGGCAGCGCTGTAGGGAGCGCCAGCGGGCCTGATTGGTTGGCCGCGTCGGTTGGCACTGTGGGTGCGGCAGTGGTGCTTGACGCGGGCACGGGGCTTGCGCTGGCGGCACCGGTTGGCGAGGCAGCAGGCGCAGCGCTGACGCTGGTGTCGGGGTTGGCGACGGGGCGCGCGGCGGTGCTTGCGCTTGGCCGGGGTGTCGGTTCCGCACGGCGGCTGGGTTGTACTACGGGTTGCGCTGTCGGCCGTGCCGTTGGGCGAGCGGTGGGCGATGCGCTGGCCGATGGTGTAACGGGTCTTGGCGTTTCGGGCGACGGGGTGGCGCTGGGTCGGGTGCGCGGTAGGGTTGCTGTGGACCCATCACCATCGACCGGACCTGTGCTGCGCGGACTGGCCGAGGGGCTGGCCGTCGGCAGGCGAAAATCACCCGGTGCGGACGAGGCTTGCTGCGCGGAAACCGTGGCAGGAATCAGCAGTGCCGCCGCAAGCCAGCTCGCAGCCGCCGTCATTGCCATCGCCGGTTTTGTCCTGCCAATCATGCCCTGCCGCCTGTTACCCTGTCTGTTCCGTGCTTGCCTGTTGCCCAAATTGTTATCGGGCGGATGTGCCGCGCGTCCAAATGTGCCGCCGTCTTGCCCGCTAGCCTGCCTTGCCGTGAATGAAAAGTGAACCTTGCGCTGCTTGCCCACAGTCACGCCATGACTTGTATCGCCGCTGCGATAAGGGCAAAGCGCGGCGCATGGCTGAAACCACCAAACCGCTCCATCTGGGGCAGACCAGCACGCTGCCCGCCTCACCGGAAGTCGCGGTGCTTGATTATGTGCCAAACCCGCGCGCGGGCTCGCTGTATCTGGTGCGCTTCGCCGCGCCGGAATTCACCAGCCTCTGCCCGGTTACCGGCCAGCCGGATTTCGCCCATCTGGTGATAGATTATGCCCCGGGCGAAACCATCGTTGAATCGAAAAGCCTCAAGCTGTTTCTGGGCAGTTTCCGCAACCATGCCGGGTTTCACGAGGATGTCACCGTGGGCATCGGCCAGCGCCTGTTTGACGAGATGCAGCCGCGCTGGCTGCGGATCGGCGGTTACTGGTATCCGCGCGGCGGCATTCCCATCGATGTGTTCTGGCAATCCGGGGCGGCACCGGAAGGGCTGTGGGTGCCCGATCAGGGCGTCGCCAGCTACCGCGGACGGGGATGAGCACGCGGGCATTGATGACGGCGCTGGCGCTGGCCGCCCCCGGCGCGGCGCTGGCCGATAGCGATGATGGCAGTACCCAGATCGTCGTGACCGGGCGCGGGCTGTCTGCCACGCCCGCGACCCCTGCCTATGATGTACAAGAGATTGCGCGGGATCGTTTGACCGCCAGCGCCTCGGGCCGGATCGAGGATGCGCTGTCGTCTGTCGCGGGATTTCAGCAGTTTCGCCGATCAGACAGCCGTTCTGCCAATCCCTCTGCGCAAGGGGTTACGCTGCGCGCACTGGGCGGCAACGCCACCAGCCGGGCGCTGCTGCTGCTGGACGGCGTGCCGATGGCCGATCCCTTTTTCGGCTATGTGCCGCTCAGCGCGCTCGCGCCGGAGCGGCTGGCTGGCGCAAGGGTGACGCGCGGTGGCGGCGCTGGCGCCTTTGGATCGGGCGCGGTAGCCGGAACGGTGGAGCTGACCAGCGCCGGGCCGGACCAGCTCGGCCTGTTCAGCGCCGAGCTGATGGCTGATGATCGCGGCGAGACCGCGCTTTCCGCCACGCTGTCCCCGCGATTAGGCGCGGGCTTTGCGCAAGTGTTCGGGCGGTGGGATCGCGGGCAGGGCTTCTGGACCACACCGCCGGCGCAGCGCGTGCCAGCCAGCGTCAAAGCCCGCTATGACAGCTGGTCCGCGGGTGCGCGCGCGGTTGCGCCGCTTGGGCAGGATATCGAATTGCAGGCGCGGGTGATGGCCTTCGATGATCGCCGCACGCTACGCTTTGCCGGAGCGGACAGCAGCTCCAGCGGACAGGATGCCAGCCTGCGGCTGGTTGGGCGCGGGCCGTGGCAGTTCGATCTGCTCAGCTATGTGCAGGCTCGTGATTTTTCCAATGTGGTGATCAGCAGCAGCACCTTCCGCAAGACGCTGGATCAATACAAGACCCCATCGACCGGGCTGGGCGGCAAGCTGGAGCTGCGCCCGCCGCTGGGTGGCGGCCATGTGCTGCGCCTCGGCGGTGACTGGCGGATCAGCCGGGGCAGGATGAACGAGGCCGCCTATAACGGTGGCACCGGCGCGCTGACGGCCAGGCGCGCCGCTGGCGGGCGCAACAGCGATTTCGGCTTCTATGTTGAGGATGACTGGACGCTGGGCGCACTGGTACTCACTGCCGGGGCGCGGGCCGATCGCTGGCAGGTGCGGGATGGCTTCTTTCGCGAAACCAATGCCGCCGGAACCATCACCACTGCCAACAGCTTTGCCGGGCGATCCGGTTGGGACAGCAGCCTGCGGGGCGGGGCGGTGCTGCGCGCCGCGCCGGGGCTGGCGCTGCGGGCCTCGGCCTATGGCGGGCTGCGCCTGCCGACCCTGAACGAGCTGTACCGGCCCTTCACCGTGTTCCCGGTGACCACCCGTGCCAACGCGGCGCTGCGGAATGAAGATTTGCGCGGATTTGAAGCCGGGATCGACTGGACGCTGCTGCCGGGTATCGAATTGTCGCTGACCGGCTTTGACAACCGGGTGAAGCACGCCATCGCCAATGTCACCATCGGCACCAATCTGCGCGAACGGCGCAATGTCGATGCGGTGCGGGCGCAGGGGCTGGAACTGTCCGCCAGCCTGCGCAGCGGGGCGCTTTCGTTTGACGGTTCGCTGGCGCTGACCCGGGCGCGGGTGAAAGCCAGCGGCGCTTCCGCCGGGCTGAACAATATGCGCCCGGCGCAAACCCCCGGCATTGCCGCCAGCGCCACCTTGGGCTGGCAATTCGCGCCACAGGCGAAACTGGCGCTGACACTGCGGCACACCGGCGCGCAGTATGAGGACGATCTGCAAACCGATCTGCTCCCGGCCGCAACCACGCTCGATGGATTTGCCGAGCTGCCGCTGCGACACGGCATTGCACTGGTGCTGCGCGCGGAGAACATCGCTGATGCCAAAATCATCACCCGCAATCAGGCCGGATCACAAGATCTGGGCGCGCCGCGCACGCTTTGGGCAGGGGTGAAAGTGACGATGTAGCAATGGTGCCGGCTACAGGATTCGAACCCGTGGCCCCCTGATTACAAATCAGGTGCTCTACCAACTGAGCTAAGCCGGCGCATGGTTGCGCGACCGCCTTTAGCGTCAGGGAGCGCCGAAGGTCCAGCCCTCAGTTTGGGCAATATGCGCTGTCAGCCCGGCAGGTGACCAGAGCGACGACTGATGCGCGGCATTTCTCAGCCAGGCGGCAGTGATCAGCGCGTCCGCCGCGTGATCGGGCAAGGGACCGCTGCCGGCAATCGCTGCGCTGCCCAAAGCGGCCAGCGCGGCGTTGAGATCGGCATGATCGCGGATCTTTGATCGCGCGGCGCTGCGCCCGGCGGCCATGGCAGCAATGGTGGTGTATATTTCCACCACCACCGAGCCGCTGGCAGGCAGGGGATCAATCGGCCAGACCGGCAGCCGCCCCGCCAGCCGGTGCAGCAGGCGCATCCCGCTGAGGCTTGATTTGCCGACCTGCGCCGCGCCGACCAGGTTGAAATTGGAACAGGGCTGGCAGCCGATGGCCTGCTGCGCGCATTCGGTAACGCGCAGCCGCCCGCGTCCGCCGCCAAACCGATCGCCCTCGCGTCCGCCGTGGCGGCGGAAGTGGCGCGATACCTCCGGGTGATCGACGAAACTGCCGACCGAAAGATGCGGATCGCCCGCGCAAATCGTGTCGATCATCGCCCATAAGGCGCGGGCATCGGCGGGGCTTGCGAACCAGCCGGGGAAAAACGCACCAGCATCGGCAAAGGCGAGTGATATGCCCATGTCAAAGCCGATCAGCGTATCGGCGGGCAGTTCATTCAGCAGCCAGTCCAGCACTTCGCTGCGTGACCAGCGGTGATGGGGGCGGATCAGCTGCGGAGCGGCGCTGCCGGTGCCGCACAGGGCAAGGGCAATGCCGCGATGCCGCTCTCCCGCTGCACCGGACCAGTCGATGGCAGCGAAGTGGCGAAAGCGCGCTGTGTTCAGCGGTCCGCTCCGCCCAGTTCGCGGCGCTTCTTTTCCCACCATTCCATGCGTTTCAGCACTTCGCGCTCAAAACCGCGCTCAACCGGCGCGTAATAGCTTTGCGGGGCCATGCTTTCCGGCCAGTAATTCGCGCCCGAAAAGCCGTCTTCTGCATCGTGATCATAGGCATAGCCTGCGCCATAGCCGATGTCCTTCATCAGCTTGGTTGGCGCGTTGAGGATATTGGCGGGCGGGGCAAGGCTGCCGGTTTCCCTTGCGCTTTTCCATGCGGCTTTCTGCGCAGCATAGGCGGCGTTCGATTTGGGCGCGGTGGCGAGATAGAGGCAGGCCTGCACGATTGCCAGCTCACCCTCGGGTGAGCCGAGAAATTCATAGGCCTGCTTTGCCGCCAGGCATTGGGTAAGCGCCTGCGGATCGGCAAGGCCGATGTCCTCGCTGGCAAAGCGCACCAGCCGCCGCAGCACATAGAGCGGCTCCTCGCCCGCAGTCAGCATCCGTGCCAGATAATAGAGCGCGGCCTGCGGGTCCGATCCGCGCAGGCTTTTGTGCAGGGCGGATATCAGATTGTAGTGCCCGTCGCGGTCTTTGTCATAGACCGCCACGCGGCGTTGCAGGAACTTGCCCAGAGCGGCAGGACCAAGCGGCTCGGCTATTCTGGCGTTGTACAGCGTTTCCGCCTGATTGAGCAGAAAGCGCCCGTCACCATCAGCCGATGCGATCAGCGCGCTGCGGGCGTCATCAGTAAGCGGCAGCGGGCCAGCCAGCGCCTCCGCCCGGTCCAGCAATTGCGCCAGCGCAGCAGCGTCCAGCCGGTGCAGGATCAGCACCTGCGCGCGGCTCAGCAAGGCAGCGTTTAGCGCAAAGCTGGGATTTTCGGTTGTGGCACCAACCAGCGTGACGGTGCCCGATTCGACAAACGGCAGAAATCCGTCCTGCTGGGCGCGGTTGAAACGGTGGATTTCGTCAACGAACAGCAGCGTCCTCTGTCCGGCGCGCGCGGCAACATCGGCTTCGGCAAAAGCTTTCTTGAGATCGGCGACGCCGGAAAATACCGCGCTGACCGCGGCAAAGCGCATTGCCACGGCATCGGCCAGCAACCGCGCGATGCTTGTCTTGCCGGTGCCGGGGGGGCCCCACAGGATCATCGAGGATAATCTGCCCGCCGCAATCATCCGCCCGATTGCACCCTCGGGACCGGTGAGGTGATCCTGCCCGATCACTTCCTCCAGCCGCGCCGGGCGCAGCCGGTCTGCCAGCGGCGCATCGTCGCCGGGCGCAGCGAGCGCTGCGGACATGGGGGCGGCATCGGGGAACAGATCGCTCATTGCCCATGTGCCTAAACCCAAGCGCTGCAGAAACCAACCCGCAGGCGGTGGCTCCTCGCAGGGCCGTGTGCTCGGAAAATTCCAGGCACCTCTTGTAAAAATAGTTTCAAGATGTATCTTAGATACATCAAAACCGAATCAAAGGAGTATTTATGTTCGGAAGACACACAATGCGCGGCGGCTGCGGCCCGCGCGAATCTGCGGGGCGCGATTGCGGCCCCGGCGGCTCACGCGGCGGGCGCCGTCACTGGGGGCCGTTCACCGTTGAATGGAGCATGGATGATGCGCGCGGCGGTGGCCGTGGCCGTCGCCGGGTGTTCGATGGCGGCGAACTGCGGCTGATCCTGCTGGCGCTGATCGCGGATGCACCGCGCCATGGCTATGATCTGATCCGCGAGATCGAGGAGCGAACCGGCGGTGCCTATGCGCCCAGCCCGGGGGTGGTTTATCCCACGCTGACGCTGCTGGCCGATATGGATCTGGTGATCGAACAGGCATCGGATGGTGCGAAGAAGGTTTTTGCCATCACCGATGCCGGCAAAGCCCATCTGGAAGAACGCGCAGAAGAGGTTACCATGCTGTTCGCGCGGTTGACCGAGCTGGGCACCCAGCGCGAGCGCGGCCAGCATGGCCCGGTGCGCAGGGCAATGCAGAATGTCAAAATGGCGCTGGCGCAGCGGCTGGGCCAGGGCGAGACGGATGCCGAAGTGATGCATCAGATCGCCGAGATTCTGGATGACGCCGCCCGCCGGATCGAGCGACTGTGAGCGGAACCGCACTCAGCACCGCCGATGTGCCCACCGCCCATGCCAGCCGCTATCTGCAGCAGCTGTGCAAGCATTGGCAGCACAATTTGGCGGTGGAATTTGACGCATCGCGCGGGACAATCACTTTCCCGCGCGATGCCCGCGGGGCCAATTGGCGCGGGGATGGGCATGTGCTGCTGGAGGCTGGCGATCAGACGCTGCTCTGCCGCATTACCGCCAGCGAGCCAGCGCAGCTGCAAGGCTTGAAAGGCGCGCTGGAGCGTCACCTTGACCGGTTTGCGTTCCGCGAAGCGCCACTGCACTTTGACTGGCAGGATGGCACCTGACCTTTCCCATAGGGAAAGCCCGGATTTCGCGTTATTCTCTCTCTGCCTGTAAACAGGTGGGGAGAGAAAAATGAACGAGGCAACCTCTGTGAAGCGACCGGTCGGCTTCTGGATTGTGGCGGTGCTGGCGCTGCTGTGGAATGGCTTTGGCGGTTTTGACTATGTCATGACCCGCACCCGCAACATGGAATATCTGGCACAGGCTGGCGATGCCACGGCGATGCTGCAGTGGATCGACAGCATGCCGATCTGGGCACAGGTGGCCTGGCCGGTCGGGGTTTGGGGATCGCTGCTGGGATCGGTGCTTTTGCTGCTGCGATCACGCCATGCGGTATCGGCCTTTGCCGTGTCGCTGCTTGGCGCGTTGATCAGCTTTGGCCATCAGTTTGCCTCAACACCGCCCGCCGCGCTGGATACCACCGCCAACAAGCTGATACCGCTGGTGATCATGGCGATCATCATCGGGCTGTGGTGGTATTCGCGCCGCGCGCTGGGCAAGGGCTTGCTGCGCTGACCGCAGGCTTGCCAAGGATCAGCGTCCGCGACCGGCCCTTTGCCGGATCAACCGGATATAGGTATCGGCCACGGCCTGGTTGATCCGGTCCCAGCTGAATTCCAGACTGCGCGCTTCGCCTGCCGCGCCGTGGCGTGCGCGCAGATCGGGCTGTTCCAGATAGGCGCGCAAAGCCTCTGCAAAGGCGTGGACGGCACCGGGGCGGATCAGTCGCCCGGTGACATGATCATCGACCAGGCTTTCGCTGCCGGTGGCAGCCGCAGCAACCACGGGCAGACCGCAGGCCATCGCCTCCAGCGTGACATTGCCGAAGGTTTCGGTGACCGATGGGAAGAACAGCACATCCATGCTGGCCACCGCGCGGGCCAGATCGGTGCCAGAGAGAAATCCGGCGAAGACGGCTTCGGGCAGGCGGTTTACAAACCATTCGCGCGCCGGGCCATCGCCCACCACCAGCACGCGGTAACGCAGCCCCTTGCGGCGCAGTTCGTCAATCGCGTCGGAAAAGACGTCCAGCCCCTTTTCCATCACCAGCCGGCTGAAAAAGCCGATCACCACCTCGTCATCGGCGAGGCCCTGTTCGCGCCGCCATTCCATGCTGCGGCGCTGCGGATTGAACACCGCACGATCAACCCCGCGTGACCAGATGCCGATGTCATAGTTCATCCGCTGTTCGCGCAGCAGCTGGCCCATGCTTTCCGATGGCACCACCAGCCCGTCGCAGCGGCGGTAGAACCGGCGCAGCAGCGCCACCGCCACCGGCTCCAGCCAGGCCATGTTGTAATAACGGAAATAGGTTTCGAAACGGGTGTGGACCGATGCGAGCACGGGCACGCGGCGCGCCCGCGCCCAGCTGACAGCGCGATGCGCCACGATGTCGGGCGATGCGACATGCACCACATTGGGGGCAAAAGCCTTCAGATCGCGCCTTACGCGTGGCGAAAGTGCCAGCGGAAAGCGATATTCATCGCGCCCTGGTATGGCGAAAGAGGGGATGCTGACCAGATCGCCGGTGGCGGGAAAGGCAGGCTCATCAACCGTTGGCGAATAGACCCGCACCGCCGCGCCCTGGCGCAGCAGATATTCCACCAGCCGGTTCAACGCCTGGTTCGCGCCGTCGCGCACGTAATTGTAATTGCCGCTGACAAGCGCGATGCGAAGGTCGCTGGTATCCATCTGCGGCGCTCTAGCCGAAACGCTTCGCCGGTGCGAGTCAGTGCTGCGGCAAGATTGCATTGGCATGCGCCGCTGCTACACCTTGGCGCAGATGATGACACAGGGGAGCACCGGATGTCCGCTTTCATGCGTGCTGCGCTATGCGCCGTTCCATTTCTTGCCACCGCAATCGCAGCGCAGGCCAATCCGATGACCGATCCCGGCTTTACCCCCCAATCCTATCCGCAGAGCCGCAAGGGTGATGTGGTTGACACCAGCTTTGGCGAAAAGATTGCCGATCCCTGGCGCTGGCTGGAAAATGATGTCCGCAGCGATGCGGAAGTGGCGGATTGGGTCAAGCGACAGAACGCCCTGACACAGAGCTATCTTGCCACGCTGCCGCAGCGCGGCTGGTTTGCGCAGCGTATTCGCGCATTGATGGATTATGAGCGGTTCGGCCTGCCGGTGAAGGCGGGGCGACGCTATTTCTATACGCGCAACTCCGGCCTTCAGAACCAGTCGCAGCTGTTCGTGCGCGAAGGGCTGAGCGGCACACCGCGATTGCTGATCGATCCCAATGGCTGGGCCAAGGATGGCGCCACCGCGCTGGATGCGTGGAAGCCGTCGGAAAAGGGCCGTTATCTGCTGTACAGCGTGCAGGATGGCGGCAGTGACTGGCGGGTGCTGAAACTGCTGGACGTTGCCAGCGGCAAGGTGCTGGATGACGAGATTCGCTGGGCCAAGTTTACCGCGCTGGATTGGGTGGGGGAGGAAGGCTTCCTCTATTCGCGCTTTCCCGAACCGGAAAAGGGCGCACAGTTTCAGGCCCGCAATTACAATCAGGCGATCTATTTTCATCGCGTCGGCACCCCGCAATCGGCGGATCAGCTGGTCTATGCCACGCCGGATCATCCGGAATATGGCCATAGCGCGCAGGTTACCTCCGATGGCCGCCATGTGGTGATCACCAGCTCGATTGGGACCGATTCCCGGCTTGAGGTGCATGTGATCGATCTCGCTCTCCGCGCGGCCAGCGGCTGGCGGGCCAGCACGCTGATTTCAGGCTTCGACAATGATTGGCAGCTGGTCGATGGCATGGGGCAACAGCTGTGGTTCGTTACCAACAAGGATGCGCCGCGTTATCGCCTGATGTCGGTCGATCTGGCCGCGCCGCAGCCACGCTGGCGCGAACTGGTACCGCAGAACGAGGAAACGCTTCAGCAAGGCAACATCGTTGGCGATAAGCTGGTGCTGTCCTATCTGAAGGATGCCAGCAGCAGGGCAGTGGTGCTCGATCTGAATGGCCGCCCGGCCAAGGCGCTGGCGCTGAACGGGATCGGCACGGCATCAGGCTTTCAGGGGCGACCCGGCGATCCGGAAACCTTTTACAGCTTCACCAGCTTCAACCAGCCTTCGGGCATCTGGCGCTATGATCTGCGCAGCGGCAAGGTGGAACCCTTTGCCCAGCCGAAGCTGACCTTTGATCCGGCAAATTATGTGGTCGAGCAGCGCTTTTACACCTCTAAGGATGGCACGCAGGTGCCGATGTTCCTGGTGCGCCGCAAGGATATCGCCGCTGCGGGCAAGCCGGTGCCAACGCTGCTGTATGGCTATGGCGGCTTCGATATCTCCCTCACTCCGGCTTTTTCGGCCACGCGCATGGCCTGGCTGGAGGCGGGCGGGGCCTTTGCCATGGCCAATCTGCGCGGCGGCGGTGAATATGGCAAAGCCTGGCACGACGCCGGGCGGCTGGCCAACAAGCAGAACGTGTTCGATGATTTCATCGCCGCCGGGGAATATCTGATCGCCCAGGGCGTGACGCCAAAGACCGGGCTGGCGATTCAGGGCGGCTCCAATGGCGGCTTGCTGGTCGGCGCGGTGGTCAACCAGCGGCCCGATCTGTTCGCTGCGGCCAATCCGGCGGTGGGCGTGATGGATATGCTGCGTTTTGATCGCTTCACTGCCGGGCGTTATTGGGTGGATGACTATGGCTATCCCGCTCGCGAGGCGGATTTCCGCGTGCTGCGCGCCTATTCACCCTATCACAACATCCGCAGCGGGGTGGATTATCCGGCCGTGCTGGTGACCACGGCCGACACCGACGATCGCGTGGTGCCGGGACACAGCTTCAAATACACCGCCGCGCTGCAAGCGGCGCAGGCTGGCGCGAAGCCGCATCTGATTCGCATCGAAACCCGTGCCGGCCATGGTGCGGGCAAACCGACCGATAAGGTGGTTGAGGAAAGCTCCGATGTGCTCGCGTTTCTGGCGCAGTGGAGCGGGCTGACGGTGCCGGGGAAATAGACTCAATCCCGCGCAGTCGCGCCGCGCGCGTGATAGAGCGGCCACGCGATCAGTTCGCGCAGATTGTGCGGGCGGGTATCCAGCCCGGTGGGCGGGAAGCCGTCCGGACGGTGATAGCTGCCCAGCAGCACGTCCCAGATTGGCAGCAGCGCGGCGAAATTGCTGTCGTAATGTTCGGGCAGGCGTGAATGGTGGCGGCGGTGATAGGCCGGGGTGTTGATCAGCCATGACCAGCGACCAAAGTTTACCTCCAGCCGTGAATGGACGAAGAAATGCCACAGGCTGATCAGCGAATAGGCCGCCAGTACCGCCGGAGTGGGCGAGATGATCATGGCGCTGGCTGACCAGACGGTGATCGTCTTGAACAGCGGATCCGCCCAATAGTGGCGGCTGGTGGTCAGCGCGCACATTTCCGGGTCGGAATGGTGCAGCGAATGCATCGCCCACAGCACGGGCACGCGGTGCTGCATCCGGTGAAACAGATATTCGCCAATGTCATAGACCACCAGAAACACCAGTATCGCGGCCCAGGTTGGCAGCCTGCTGCCATCGATCAGCGCCGGGCCATCCCAGGCGCGCACCACGGCATAGATCGAAGCGGCCCCGGCGATATTCAGCGCCCATGCCAGCAGATTGATCCATACATCCACACGCGGCGCGCGTGCCGTGCGTTCAATGGCGAATAGCGTGGCGGCAACGGCCATGCCGGGCAGATAGGTGGTCAGCACAGACATGGCAGCTTTGCTAGCCTGCGATGGTTAACAGGCGGCTAAGGGTAGTGCGGCATGTCGCAAGCGTGCTTGCGATGCGAGGTAATCTGTTCATGAATTGCGGCGGATATATGAACATCTGCTGTCACGCCAGTTCAGCCTGATGCCACACCCGATTCGCTAGATCATCCCCGACGCCGGGCAGATGGCCAGGCGACAAGTGAAGGATATGCAAGATGAACACCACCATCAAAACCTTGATCGGGACCGTCGCCGCAGGTGCGATGGCGGTTTCTTCGGCAGCACCGGCATTGGCCGATGGTCGCGGGCATGACCGGGATGGCATCAGCGCAGGTGAAGTGATCGCCGGGGCGCTGGTGATCGGCGGGATCGCCGCTGTGGCCGCCAGCGCAGGCCGGGATAATCGCGAATATGGACGCGACTATGGCTATGACCGCGCCGGTTACGGTTATGATCGCGGCCGAGGCTATGGTTATGACCGCGATGCATGGCGTGGCAATCCGCGCGATGCCGTGACCCAGTGCGTCTGGGCGGCGGAGCGCACTGCGGCGCGTTACAGCTATGGCCGCGCCGATGTGACTGACATCCGCTCAATCCGCGATACCCGCGATGGCTTTGAAATTCGCGGCCGGATTGCGGTGAACAGCATGGGCCGCGACTGGCGCCGGGGTGACCGCGACTATGGCAATGGCTGGCGCGGCGACTATCGCGGCTGGAACGACAATCTGCGCGGCTATGACAGTGGCTCGTTCAAGTGCAAGTTCGAGCGCGGTCGGGTGGCCGATCTGGATTTCTCGGGCATTCGCGGCCTGTAGGTGAAGCAGATTGAAGGGCTGGCGGTTCAGGCAAGAGAAAGCCTGGGCCGCCTAGCCTGTTTGACAAGGGGCCGTGTAACCCGCTGATCGGCGCGGGTGGCCTTGCCGATTTGCCATAGGGGATTTGTTATGGGGCGCATCACTTCTTTCGCCGCGCGGGCGCTGACCAGCGCCGCCGCTGCTTCCATGATGGCAACACCTGCGCTGGCGCGCGGCTGGAACGGTGGCTGGGGTGGCGATTGGGGGCACCGTCGTCACCATGACGGGGTTGATGCCGGCGATGTCATCGCCGGGGTGCTGATTCTGGGAACCATCGCCGCGATTGCCAGCGCCGCCAGCAAACCCAAGCAGCTGCAGCCGCGCTATCCGCAGCAGGATTATCCGCCGCAAGGCTCTCAGCAGGGCAGCAATAATGGCTATGGCAATGGCAACGATCCCCGCCCGGAATGGCACGAGGGCGGCGGCATCAATGATGCCGTCAATCGCTGCATTGACGAAGTATCACGTGGCAGCACCCGGATTGACGCGGTGGACAGCGTCAATCGCGAAGGGGATGGCTGGCGCGTGCAAGGCCGGGCAGTGAATGGCGGGGCCTTCGCCTGCTCGATCGACGGGCAGGGCCGCATCCGCAACATCACCATCGACGGCCACGCCTATTGATGGACTGCCCCGATCCGGGGCGGTGCTACAATCCGCGGCCGATGGCGGATAGCAGATCGCGCAGATAGCTTTGCGTCAGCGTGGCCTGCTGCACCGCGTTGAAGGCATGGATTGCACCGGGATAGACATGCAGTTCAACCGGCACTCCGGCTGCGGCCAGCCGCCGGGCGTAATCAAGATTTTCGTCCAGAAACAGATCGAGGCTGCCGGTGCCGATCCAGCAAGGCGGCAGATCGTTCAGACCTTCTGCCAGCGCCGGTGAGAACCAGCCCTTGCGCGCGTCCTGCATGGCATAATCGCCTTGCAGCGCCGCCCAGCCAAAGCGGTTGGAGGTGCGGGTCCAGATGAATTCGCCGGTGGCGGGATTGTTCCAAGCACAGTCAGGCCCGCCGGTGCGATGATCGAGCATGGGATAGGTCAGGAATTGCGCCGCGATTTGCGGGCCGCCGCGATCGCGCGCCATCAGGGTGACAGCCGCGGCGAGGCCGCCGCCCGCGCTTTCACCCATGATCCCCAGCCTGCCGGGATCCACCCCCAGCGTCGCGGCATTGGCATGCAGCCACTGCAGGCCCGCATAGCAATCTTCCTGCGGCGCGGGAAAAGGATGTTCTGGCGCAAGCCGGTATTCCACCGAAGCAACGGGCACCCCGGTTGCCTTGGCTATCGCTGCCGGGCTGTGCCGCATGGCCCGCGCCGATCCGATCACCATGCCGCCGCCATGAATATGGAGCAGGGCCGGGCGGCCACTGGTTCCCGGTGCGGGATCATACCAATAGATCTCCACCGGCCCGTTCGGCCCCGCGGTCACATGCACTTCGCCGGGCAGGGCAGGCTCGCCCAGAAAGGCAAAGCTGCCTTCGTAGTCCGCGCGAATTTGCGGCAGTGCCTCGGCTGTGAAATCGCGGCCGCCCATCATGTCGATCAGCGGCAGCAGGTCGGAATCGACCAGATGACGGGTAGACATCAGTGCAGCTTGCGCTGCGGGAACATCCAGCGCTGCGATAGGCGCGGGGCAAAGGGTTTCCATTCGCCCTCTGGCTGTTTGAGCCGGTCAGCGATGGCCACCATCACGCTGGGATTGACGCCCAGCCCGCAATGGCTGGCATGAACCTCGATATTCTCGGTCAGCGCGTGGCCCTTGTGCGGATGCTGGACCGAACCGCGCCAATGCACCACGCCATCGGTGCGGGTGAGGATGGATGTTGTCGGCACAGGCGGGGCTTCGCCGAGCCCGGTGAAATGCCCGTCGCGCAGCGGCTCAGGATTTTCGCCATTGAGGAATTCGAACAATCGCGCCGCATTGGTGTGGCGGCGATCATCATGGATCGGGCTGCCCAGCGAGATGACCAGCCGCACGGCATCGGGGTGTTGCTTGGCGAGTTCGCGGGCGAACACGCCGCCCAGGCTCCAACCGATAATCGATACCTTGCGGCCGCTTTCGCGGTGAATGCGTTGCAGCAGCTCACCCATGGCCTGAACCCGGGCATTGTCGACGCGGACATTGCGGCCCAATCCCCAGCCATGCGCCTCATAACCCAGATCGGTCAGCAGCCGCCGCATCGGCGCGGTCGAGCTGTCCGATGCCAGAAAGCCGGGCAGCACCAACACCGGGTGACCATCGCCGCGCGGCAAATGCGCCAGCAACCCGCGCGCGGCATAGAACGCCGCCAGCTCAAAAACGGCGCGGCCTTCGCTCAGCGCCAGCAAGGGGTGTGGGGCGTGAACATCTGCCGGAGTGGCGGAAGCGGTTGCTGTGGTCATGCTTTTTTCGTCTTTCGGGTCTTGGCAGCGGCTTTGGGCTTGGCGGGTTTGGCCGCTGCGGCTTTTTTCGCTGGCGATTGCTTCGGCTTTGCGGGCTTTGCAGGCTTTTCTGGCTTTTCTGGCTTTGATGCTTGTGTTGGCGCTGTTTTCTTGTCAGCCGATATGGTGGCCAGCGCAGCATCGCGCAACTCGGTGAAACTTGCCTCGATACATTCTCCGTAGAATTCCGGATCAGGCAACAGCTTGCGGCAGGCGGTGAAGGCAATCGTGGCCTCTTTCACATAGCTTTGCACCACATGGCCCAGCCCCAGCCCGTCAGTCAGGCAGAGCAGCCCCATCATGCTTTCCAGCTGTGCCCCCGCCGAATAAATCGGCACCGGCGGGCCGGGAACATTGGTGACCACGGTGGAGAAGGGCGGACCAACCCGGTTGGCCAGCCCCAGCCGCGTGTAAAGCTGTGCGCCCAGCGCCATGAACAGCGCGGGCGAGACCTTGCTCATCTCGGTCATGTTGCGGGCGCCCAGCGCGTCCGACATCGCCTTGCTGTTGGTGGTCTGTGAATAGACATAGGCCAGCCGTTCCAGCGGATCGGCAATATGGGTGCCCAGCGGGGCGATCATCGCCGCCACCTGATTGCCCATGTCGCCCTTTTCCTCTTTCCCGCGCACCGAAATCGGCGCCATCGCGGTCAGTGACTTGTCGGGCAGATCGTCCTTGTCCAGCAGATAGCGGCGCATCGCCCCGCCAACGATGGCCAGGAACACATCGTTGACCTTCGCCCCCGGCACTGCCTGACGGATCGCCTTGACATCGGCCAGCGGCACGCTGCGCCCCTCGACCACACGATTGGGTGAGATCACCGCGTTAAAGCGGCTGCGCGGGGCGATCATTTCGCCATGAAGCTTGAAATCGCGCGCTGCCAGCCCCTTGATCGCATTGGCCAGCCCCGGCACCGCCTTGGCCGCGACTTCCAGCTGCCGGGCCGGGTTGGCAATACCATTGAGCCAGCTCTTGGTCAGCAGCGTGGCAAAATTGGGCACCGGTTCCGGCTGCCATGTATCGGGTTCATTGGGGGGCGGGGTATTCGGATCGAGCGTGTGCAGCGCTTCCATCAGATCGATCCCGCTCATCCCGTCGATCGCCGCATGGTGAACCTTGGTGACCATCGCATAGCTGCCGGGGGCAACGCCGGGCACATTGTCCAGCCCTTCCACCACGGTGAATTCCCAGGGCGGGCGATTGAGATCGAGCGGGCGGGCAAAGATGCGCGCCGCCTGAATGCACAATTGCCGCCAGTCCCCCGGTTTTGGCAGGGCGACATGGCGGACGTGATATTCCAGATCGAAATCGCCGTCTTCGATCCAATAGGGATAGTCGAGATCGAACGGCACGCGCACCAGCCGCTGGCGCATGGTGCGGGAAAGCTGCATGCGGCTCTCCATGAACCGCAAGATGTCCTTGAAACGAACGAAGCCACCGGGCGCTGTCGCGGGGTTGTAGATCAGTATCGAGCCGATGTGCATCGGCGAATTGCGCGTTTCCAGCGCTACGAAAGATGCATCCATCCCCTGGAGTTGCCGCAAGCCCGCTCTCCCTCCTGTTATTGCCCGGTATTTTCCGGGTCATCAGTTGTGCAGCGTAACAGATAGGGGATAGCCGTCAACAAGCTGCTTTTTCTAAGCGCGCCAAAGCCCTATCTGGCGGGAATGACCCGCACTCCGGCCGGAACCACGCCCACTCCAGCAGGCGCCGAACGCTTCAATGAAGAGCGGGCGACCTATGTGATGAAGGGCAGTCAGCCCGATCTGGAAGCGGGCGTTGCCGCCATTCGCGAGGTACTGGCCACGCTGAAACCGCGTCCCGGGGTGTACCGGATGCTCGATGCGCGCGGCGATGTGCTCTATGTCGGCAAGGCGCGGGCGCTGAAGAACCGGGTGGCGAATTACACCCAGGTGGAGCGGCTGCCGCTGCGGCTGAAGCGCATGGTCAGCCAGACCCGCGCCATGACCATCGTCACCACCAATTCCGAGGCAGAGGCGCTGCTGCTGGAAGCGCAGCTGATCAAGCGGTTCCGCCCGCCCTACAATGTGCTGCTGCGCGATGACAAAAGCTTTCCCTTCATCCTGTTGCGTGCTGATCATGATTTCCCGCGGATCATGAAGCATCGCGGCGCGCGCAAGGCCAAGGGTGATTACTATGGCCCCTTCGCCAGCGCGGGCAGCGTCAATACCACCATCAATGCGCTGCAAAAGCTGTTCTTGCTGCGCAGCTGCACCGACAGTTTCATGGCCCGGCGTGATCGCCCGTGCCTGCTCTATCAGATCAAGCGCTGCTCCGCCCCCTGCGTCGGCCGCATTGACGCGGATGGCTATGCCGAGCTGGTGGCGGAGGCGAAGGATTTTCTGGGTGGGCGCAGCCAGGCGGTGCAGCGCAAGATCGAGGCGCAGATGGCCGATGCGGCGGCGGCGCTCGATTTTGAAAGCGCGGCCATGCTGCGCGACCGGCTGCGCGCCGCCACCTTCATTCAGGGCAGTCAGGCTGTGAATGCACAGGGCGTTGGCAATGCCGATGTCTTCGCCATTGCCAGCAAGGGCGGCCATTTCGGCATTCAGGCCTTCTTTATTCGCGGTGGCCAGAACTGGGGGCACCGCGCCTTCTTCCCCAGCCATACCGAAGGGCTGGACGAGGCCGAGGTGCTGACCAGCTTCATGGCGCAGTTCTACGAGGAGGTGCCGCCGCCGCGCCTGATCCTGACCGACCGTGAATTGCCCGAAGCGGCACTGCTGGCCGAGGCACTCGGCGGCGCTGCGGGCGGCAAGGTTGAGATTTCCGTGCCGCAGCGCGGCGACCGGCGGCGGCTGATCCAGCAGGCGGAACGCAATGCGGTGGAAGCATTGGACCGGCGGCTGGCGGAAAGTGGAACCAAGGCGAAGATTGGCCGCGAACTCGCTGAATTTCTGGAATTGTCCGAAGTTCCGCAGCGGATCGAAATCTATGACAACAGCCATATCCAGGGTACCAGCGCGCTGGGGGCGATGGTGGTGGCCGGGCCGGAAGGCTTCATCAAGAACCAGTACCGCAAGTGGAATATCAAGACCGCGCAAAGCAATGATGATTTCGGCATGATGCGTGAGGTGATGACCCGCCGCTTTGCCCGCGCGGTGGAAGAAGACCCTGATCGCGATGCCGGGCAATGGCCCGATCTGGTGCTGATCGATGGCGGCAAGGGCCAGATGAGCGCGGTGAAGGAAGCGCTGGAGGAACTGGGCGTTACCGATGTGCCGTTGATCGCGATTGCCAAGGGCCCGCATCATGGCCGCGAAGGGCGCGAGGTGTTCCACTTCCCCGATGGCCGGGAAAAGATGCTGCCGACGGGTTCACCCTTGCTGTTCCATTTGCAGAACCTGCGTGACGAGGTGCACCGCTTTGCCATCGGCGCGCATCGCGACAAGCGCAGCCGGGCGATCACAGCCAGTCCACTGGACGAGATTCCCGGCATTGGTCCGGCGCGCAAACGGGCGCTGCTGCTGCATTTCGGCACCGCCAGCAAGGTGCGCGCCGCGGCGCTGGAAGATCTGCAGCGCGCGCCCGGGGTCAGCGCGGCAGTGGCGCAAACGGTGTATGACTTTTACCATCCGGGCGGTTAGGCTGGAAACTGCAGTTGGGATTTAGAGGAGAGCCGAATGACCGCGCTGCTGGAACGGATCGCTGCAATCGTTGGCCCGCGCGGGCTGCTCACTGGGGATGACCTTGCCACGCGCCCGGCGGACTGGATGGGTTTCAGCACCTGTCAGGCCAAGGCCGTGGTCCGCCCGGCATCGACCGATGAACTGTCGCAGGTGATTCGGCTGTGCCATGCCGAAGGGCAGGCGGTGGTTCCGGCGGGCGGGCTGACCGGGCTGGTCCACGGCACGGATTGCACGCCCGAAATGATCCAGATCTCGTTTGAGCGGATGCGCGGCGTGGAAAGCGTCGATCCCGTTGGTCGCACCGCGCTGGTGCAGGCCGGGTGCCCGGTGCAGGCGGTGCAGGAAGCTGTGGCCGAACACGGGCTGATCTTTGCGGTCGATTGGGGCGCGCGCGGCAGCGCCACCATCGGCGGCGGCATCTCCACCAATGCCGGCGGCAACCAAGTGGTACGCTACGGCATGATGCGTGACAATGTGCTGGGGCTGGAAGTGGTGCTGGCCGATGGCACGGTGCTGTCCTCGCTCAACACGCTGCTCAAGAACAATGCCGCCTATGACCTGAAGCAGCTGTTCATTGGCAGCGAAGGCACGCTGGGGCTGGTGACGCGCGCGGTGGTGAAGCTGCATCCGCAACTGGAAAGCGAAGCCACCTCCATCATCGCGCTCGACAGTTTCGACGCGGTGCAGAACCTGTTCCGCCATGTCGGCAAGCGGCTGGGCGGGGCGCTGACCAGTTTCGAGGTGATGTGGCAGAACCACTATGAGCTGATCGCGGTCAATTCCGGTCGCCACAATCCGCCGCTGCCGGGCGGGCATGGCTATTACGCGATCGTCGAAATGCGCGGCAATGATCCGGCCCGCGATGGCGATCACTTCGCCGCCGTGCTGGGTGAGGCGCTGGAACAGGGCATTGCCGCTGACGCGGTGATCGCTGCGTCCAAGGCACAGTCCGCCGGCATCTGGGCGGTGCGGGAGGATATCGAGGGGTTGTTCCACAGCCTGATGCCGATGGTCACCTTCGATGTCAGCCTGCCGATCCGCGAGATGGACGGCTATGTTCGCGCGCTGGAAGCCGCGGTGCTGGCAAAATGGGGCAGCGAGGCGCGGGTGGTGGTGTTTGGCCATCTGGGCGATGGCAACCTCCACATCCTCGTCGCCCCGCGCCCGTTCGGGCCGGAAACAAGGGGTGAGGTGGAAGAGATCGTCTATCGCCCGCTACAGGCGCTGAACGGTTCGATCTCCGCCGAGCACGGCATCGGCCTCGAAAAACGCGACTGGCTGGGCATTTCGCGCTCAAGCGAGGAGATTGCCCTGATGCGCGCGGTGAAGGCGGCACTTGATCCCAAGGGGCTGCTCAATCCGGGGAAGGTGCTGGGGTAGGGCTGCGGTGCGGGGAATAATCCTTCGCTATACACCGCATCCGCTCATCCTGAGCCTGTCGAAGGATGCTGCACCAACACCCCGTTCCCCACATCCCTTGCATTGATCGCCCCGCTCAGGCCCAGTGCGGTGCGCATGTCCTGTTTGTAGAGCGTCAGCATCCGGGTCAGCGCGGCTTCGCCGCCAGCGGCGAGGGCCATCACCCAGGGGCGGCCGATCAGTGCGGCTTTGGCACCGAGTGCAAGCGCCTTGACCAGATCCTGACCGCTGCGGATGCCGCCGTCGACCAGCAGCGTGGTCTGATCGCCCACGGCATCGGCGATATGGGGCAGCATGGTGGCGGTGGAGGCCGCGCCATCGAGCTGGCGGCCGCCATGATTGGAAACGATCATGCCATCCGCACCCACGGCAACGCTCTGCCGGGCGTCAGCGACATCCAGAATACCCTTCAGCACCAGCTTGCCCGGCCAGACCTTGCGCAGCCATTCGATATCTTTCCAGCCGACCGAGGGATCGAACTGGCTGCCCGTCCAATGCAGGAAATCGACCATGCGGCGTGATTGATTTACATAGCGGGCGATGTTGCCAAAGCCGTGCGGGCCGCCGCGCAGGCCAACGTCCCACGCCCAGCCGGGGTGAAGCGCATAGTCCAGCGGGCCGCTGCGCAGCCGCCCCCAGGGGCCAAGCCCGCCCGCCATGCCGTTGCGGATATCGCGATAGCGGGTGCCCAGCACCGCAAGATCGATGGTGAACACCAGGGTATCGACGCCGTGGGCACGGGCGCGCTCCAGAATATCCTGCACCACGCCGCGATCCTGCAGCATGTAGAGCTGGAACCAGAAGGGTTTGTCGGAAACCGGGGCCACTTCTTCCATCGGGCAGATGCCGACGGTGGAGAGACAAAACGGGATGCCCGCCTTGTCCGCGGCGCGCTTGGCCTGCACCTCGCCGCGCCGCGCGGTCATCCCGCCCATGCCCACCGGGGCCAGTACCAGCGGCATCGCCAGCTTTTGTCCGAACAGCTCGACCGAGCAATCCATCTTCGATGCGTCGCACAGCACCTTCTGGGTCAGCGTGATGCTTTCCCAATCGGCAGTGTTGCGGCGCAAGGTGACCTCCGCGCCGGCGCCGCCATCGATATAATCGAACAGAAATCGCGGCAGGCGGCGCTCCGCCAGATTGCGGAAATCGCTGAAGCTGGCGGGCAACAGATTGAGCGAGCCACTCATGCCAGCGCGCTCAGATCATCGCTTCGATCAGGCGCGGACCCTTGTGCGCCAGTGCTTCCTCCAGCGCCTCGCGGAATTCCTCGGCCGTGGTGGCGCGGCGGGCGGGGACGCCCATGCCCTGCGATATCGAACACCAGTCAATCGCCGGATTGGTAAGATCGAGCATAGACAGCGCCTTGGGCCCCGGATTCTGAACGCCAACGCGGCTCAGTTCGATATTGAGGATGGCATAGCTGCCGTTGTTGATGATCACCGTTGTCACATCGAGCTGTTCGCGCGCCATGGTCCACAGCGCCTGGCAGGTGTACATGCCGCCGCCATCGGCCTGCAGCGCGATCACCTTGCGATCGGGGCAGGCCACCGCTGCGCCCACCGCCAACGGCAGGCCCTGACCGATCGCGCCGCCGGTCAGCATCAGCCAGTCATGCTTCTTTGCCCCGGCGGTGAGGCCGAACATGGCCAGGCCCGCCGTTGCCGCCTCATCAGAGACAACCGCGTTTTCGGGCATCAGTTCGGACAGGATCGAGGCGAGATTGGCCGGGTTGAGCTTGCCTTCCTGCGGGGCATAACTCCCCGCCTCCTGCACCAGCGCCGGTTCCGCTGGCGCGCCGAGCAGATCGGCAAGGCCGGTCAGCGCTGCCAGCGCATCTTCGCGCAGCGAAGCCAGCCGCACCAGCTTTGCCTCGGACGGAGAAAGCCAGCTTGGCTTGCCGGGATAGGCAAAGAACGACACCGGCGGTTCGGTGCCGCAGAAGACAATCGTCTTGAATTCCTTGAGATAGGCTTCTGCCTGTTCGCCGAAATAGGGCAGGCGCTCCACCGCGACACGGCCTGCGCCGCGCTGTAACCGGGTGGCAAAGGTTTCGCAGATCAGCCGTGCCCCGGTGGCGGCGGCGATGCGTCCGGCCTGCACCAGCGCCTCTTCCCGCAGTGCCCGTCCGCCCAGGAACAGCGCCTTCGGTCCTTCGCCTTCGCTCAGCGCCTTGGCGGCATCGGCGATGGCGGCCAGCGGCGCGCGCGGCGGCGCGGCCGGGGCGGGCGGAGCCACTTCCGCCGCGCCCTCGTTCCAGGCGTGATCGGCGGGGACGATCACCGTGGCGATCTTGCCGGGATAGCTTTGTGCGGCGGCAAAGGCTTCGGCTCCGGCTTGCGCCAGATCGCGCTCCGATTTCGAAACGCGGAGCCAGTCAGACATCGGCCGGGCGACACCCGCCGCATCCGAAGTCAGCGGTGCGTCATAGTGCAGGTGGTAGGTGGCATGATCGCCGACCATATTGATGATCGGCGATCCGGCGCGGCGGGCATTGTGCAGGTTGGCCAGCCCATTGCCCAGGCCGGGGCCAAGGTGGAGCAGCGTAACCGCCGGTTTGTCGGCCATGCGGCCATAACCATCGGCAGCGCCCGTCACTACACCTTCGAACAGGCCAAGGATCGCACGCATCCCGTGCTGGCGGTCAATCGCGGCGACCAGTTGCATTTCCGAGGTGCCGGGATTGGCGAAGCACACCTCCACACCACAATCCTTGAGCGTCTGGATAAATGCTTCGGCGCCGTTCATTCGCTGTCCCTCCTGTATGCTGGCCCGTTCAGGGGCCGCTTCGCCCGATTTGGGTCTTGTTTGGCAACGCAATCGGGTTAGCGCGAAGCGCGGCGATCCGCAAAGCAAATGCGTTTGCCCCGCTCAAACGAAGCGGTATGGAGCCAGAAAATTACGGAGATGGCCATGAAGTTCGATGTTGTGATCGTGGGCGCGGGTCAGGGCGGCGGCGGCGCTGCGATCCAGCTGCGTCAGCAGGGCTTTGGCGGCACCATCGCCATGATCGGGCGCGAGAGCGAGCCGCCCTATGAACGCCCGCCGCTGTCCAAGGAATATATGCTGGGAGAAAAGAGCTTTGACCGGCTTTATATCCGCCCGCCCGAATTCTGGGAAAGCAAGCAGATCGAACTGATGCTTTCGGCAGAGGTTGTCTCGGTCGATCCGGCCGCGCAACTGTTGCACCTGCAGGATGGCCGCGAGATTACCTATGGTGAGCTGATCTGGGCAACCGGTGGCGATCCCCGGCGGCTGGATTGCCCCGGCGCCGAGCTGGCCGGTGTGCATGGTGTGCGCACCCGGCAAGACGCCGATACCATCCTGGCCGAGCTTGACGGGGTTGAGCGGGTGGTGGTGATCGGTGGCGGCTATATCGGCCTGGAGGCCGCTGCCGTGCTGCGCAAGCTGGGTAAGGAAGTGACCCTGCTGGAAGTGCTGCCGCGCGTGCTGGCCCGCGTCGCCGGACCGCAGCTATCGGAATTTTATGAGGCAGAGCATCGCGCCCATGGTGTCGATCTGCGCACCGGCGTCGGCGTGGTCGCCATCGAAGGCGAAGGCCGGGTGAGCGGTGTGCGCCTGACCGATGAAAGCAGCGTTGCCTGCCAGCTGGTGATCGTGGGCATCGGCATCATCCCCGCAGTCGGCCCGCTGCTGGCCGCAGGCGCGGCGGGCGGCAATGGCGTGGATGTGGACGAATTCTGCCGCACCAGCCTGCCGCATGTCTGGGCGATCGGTGACTGCGCCGCCCATGCCAACAATTTCGCCGAAGGCGCGGTGATCCGGTTGGAAAGCGTGCAGAACGCCAACGATCAGGCCAGTCTGGTTGCCAAGGCGATCGTTGGTGAGGCGCAGCCCTATGCTGCAACGCCGTGGTTCTGGTCGAACCAGTATGACCTCAAATTGCAGACGGTCGGCCTGTCATCGCTGCATGATGCCACCGTGCTGCGCGGCGATCCGGCCAGCCGCAGCTTTTCGGTGCTCTATCTCAAGCAGGGCAAGCTGATCGCGGTGGATGCGGTCAATGCGATGAAAGACTATGTGCAGGCGCGCAAGCTGGTGGAAGAAGGCGCAGTGATCGCGCCGGACGATCTAGCCGATGCCAGCCGCCCGCTGAAGGAACTGCCGCGCGCCTAGCCCTTGCTGCGCCCATAAGCGGGCAACGCCAGGCCAGTGGCAATCGCATAGCCGCGAAGGGCAAAACCGCATAGCGCGGCGGCAGGCCAGACCAGCGCGTGTGGCAGTTGCAGCAGCGATCCCGCCGCGCACAGCGTCGATGCCAGTGCGGCGGCGGTGACGTAGAGCTCTGGCCGCATGATGATCGAGGGGCGACCGGCCAGCACATCGCGGATCACCCCGCCGATGCAGCCGGTAACGACGCCCATCACCGCCGCAGGGACCGGGGTCACGCCAAACGCCAGTGCCTTGGCCGTGCCCAGTACCGCATAGGCGGCCAGCCCGGCAGCATCGGCCCAATCGAGCAATTCGCCTTCCCACCATTTGCGCGGGGTGAACCAGGCAAGCAGCGCCACGCCTAGGCACAGCGGTGCGACCCAGGGATCGCGCACCCAGAACACCGGCGCACCGATCAGCAGATCGCGCACCGAACCGCCGCCCACGCCGGTTATCAGCGCGAAAAAGCTCATGGTGACGAAGGTTTGCCGCAGCCGCGCTGCCAGCAATGCGCCGGACAGGGCAAAGATGGCGGTGCCTGCCAGATCAAGCAGCGGTGGCAGCTGGGGCAGGGCAGCAGCGGTTATCGCAGCAGCTGTCATCACAGCCCTGGCCGATTACTCTTCGATCAGTTCGCGCAGCTTTTCCATCAGCGCCTGAATGCGCGTCGCCGCCTCGGTAAAGGTGACGATATCTTCGCGGTTGTTGCTCATCCGCGCTTCCTTGGCGGCTTCGGCATAGCCCTCCAGATCGACCTCAAGCGCGTCGACCAGCATTTCGATCTCGTCGCTGGTCAGCTTCAGGGTAATGGTATCGGCCACAATTGCGCTCCTGCATGTGGAAAGGGAAAGGGCTGCCCTGCGAGGTGCCGGACAGCCCCGAAACTTGCAAGCCCCTGATGCTGCGGGGCTGTGCGTATTCAGATATGGATCGGCTTGCCGGTTACCGCCATTGCCGCTTCCTTCACCGCTTCGGAATGGGTGGGGTGGGCGTGGCAGGTATAGGCGATATCCTCGCTGGTCGCGCCGAATTCCATGGCCTGTGCGGCCTGCGCGATCATGGTGCCGGCCACGCTGGCGATGCACCACACGCCCAGCACGCGGTCGGTCCTGGCATCGGCGATCACCTTCACGAAACCATCCGGTTCGTGGTTGGTCTTGGCGCGGCTGTTGGCCATCATCGGGAATTTGCCGACCTTGATCTCACCACGTTCTTTCGCGGCTTCCTCGGTCAGGCCGACACCAGCGAATTCGGGCGCGGTATAGACCACGCCGGGGATGATATCGTGATTGACGATCCCGGTCAGTCCGGCGATGTTTTCGGCAACGGCGATGCCTTCATCCTCTGCCTTGTGCGCCAGCATCGGGCCGGGAATGCAATCGCCAATCGCCCACACGCCATCCACCTTGGTGCGGAAATCGTGGTCGGTTTCGATCTGGCCGCGCGCGTTCAGCTCCAGCCCGATGGCTTCCAGGCCAAGCCCGGTTACATTCGGGCGGCGACCGATCGCCACCAGCACCGCGTCTGCCTCGATGGTTTCCGCAGCGCCGCCAGCGGCAGGCTCCACCGTCAGCGTGGCTTTCTTGCCTTTCACCGTCACACCCGTGACCTTGGTGGAAAGCTTCAGCGCCATGCCCTGTTTCTTGAAGATCTTGCCCGCTTCCTTGCGCACTTCGCCGTCCATGCCGGGCAGCAGCTGGTCAAGGAATTCAACCACGGTGACCTTGGCCCCCAGCCGCCGCCAGACCGAGCCAAGCTCCAGCCCGATCACGCCGCCGCCGATCACCACCAGATGATCGGGCACACGGTTCAGCGCCAGCGCGCCGGTGGAATCGACGATAATGCCCTGGTCATTGTCCACCTCGACCCCGGGCAGCGGCGTCACGCTGGAACCGGTGGCGATCACCACATTCTTCGCGGTATAGTCGGTGCCTGCAACAGTGACGGTATGGGCGTCCTTGAAGGTGCCATAGCCCTTCAGCCAATCGACCTTGTTCTTCTTGAACAGATATTCGATGCCGCCGGTCAGCCCTTTGACCGCGTCGGCCTTGTCGGCCTGCAATGCTGCCAGATCCAGTTCGACCTTGCCCAGCTTTACCCCATAGCGCGCCAGCGTGCCATTGGCGGCTTCCTCGAACTTCTCAGAGCCATGCAGCAGCGCCTTGGAAGGGATGCAGCCGACATTGAGGCAGGTGCCGCCCAAAGTCTCGCGCCCTTCGACACAAGCGGTCTTCAACCCCAGCTGCGCCGCGCGGATCGCCGCGACATAGCCGCCCGGGCCAGCGCCGATGACGATGAGGTTTCTCATTCTCGTCTGCAGCTACGTAGTTCAGATAGACGATGGCGACCCCAACTCCGATGATGGCCCAGAACTCAGGTGACACGCCGCACTCCTCACAAATCAATCAGCAACCGTGTCGGATCTTCAATCGCTTCCTTGATCGTCTTGAGCGCGGTCACGGCTTCGCGGCCGTCGATGATGCGGTGGTCATAGCTGAGTGCCAGATACATCATCGGGCGGATCACGATTTCGCCATTCCGCACAACCGGGCGATCCTCGATCCGGTGCAGGCCCAGCACGGCGCTCTGCGGGGGGTTGATGATCGGGGTGGACATCAGCCCGCCGAACACGCCGCCGTTGGAAATGGTGAAGGTGCCGCCGGCCATATCGGCCATGGTCAGCGCGCCATCCTTGGCCTTTTTGCCATAGGCGGCGATGGCCTTTTCGATCTCGGCAAAGCTCATCGCCTGCACATCGCGGACCACTGGCACCACAAGGCCATTGGGCGCGCTGACTGCGACCGAAAGGTCAACATAGGGGTGATAGACGATCTCATCGCCTTCAATCCGGGCGTTGACCGCCGGGAAATCCTTCAGCGCCAGGCAAGCAGCCTTGGCGAAAAAGCTCATGAAACCAAGCCGCACGCCATGCTTCTTTTCAAAGCTGTCGCGGAAGCTGTCGCGCGCCTTCATCACTGCGCTCATGTCGCAATCGTTAAAGGTGGTGAGCAGCGCGGCGGTGTTCTGTGCGTCCTTCAGCCGCTTGGCGACGGTCTGGCGCAGGCGGGTCATCTTGACGCGTTCCTCGCCGCGATCCCCAGTGGGTGCAGCCGCAGCGGGCGCGGTAGCGACAGGGGCCGGAGCAGCGCTTTTTGCCGAAGCAGCAGCCAGCACGTCTTCCTTTGTCAGGCGGCCGTCCTTGCCGGTGCCCTTGACCGTGGCCGGATCGATCCCGTGTTCCAGCACCGCGCGGCGTACCGCTGGCGAAAGCACGGCAGCATCACCGTTGTCCTCGGCCGGGGCGGCTGCCGGGGCAGCGGCTGCGGCTGCGGCTGGCGCAGGCGCTGCTGCAGTTGCGGCACCGCCTGCCTCGATGGTGGCGATCACCGCGCCGACCGAGACATTATCGCCCACGGCGGCCAGATGCTGGCCCATCACCCCGGCAGCGGGGGCAGGGACTTCCACCGCCACCTTGTCGGTTTCAAGGCTGGCAATCGGTTCGTCGGCGGCGACGGCTTCGCCGGGCTGCTTCAGCCATTCGCCAATGGTGGCTTCGGCAACGGATTCACCCAGAGTGGGGACTTTGACTTCGGTGGACATGCTGTTTCCCTCAGGCCTTGCGACGGCGACGGATTTCGGAACGGACGGACAGGCCCAGCGCATCGGCGATCAGGGCACCCTGTTCGCTGGCGTGGCGGCTGGCAAGCCCGGTGGCGGGCGAGGCGCTGGCATGGCGGCCGGCATAGCGGGCGCGGGCCAGTTTGGCCTTGGCTGCGGCCAGCGTTTCCTCGATCAGCGGTTCAACGAAGAACCAGGCGCCGTTGTTCTTCGGCTCTTCCTGACACCACACGACCTCTTCCAGCTTCGGCATGCGTGACAGGCGCAGCGCCAGCGGCTCACCCGGGAAGGGATAGAGCTGTTCCAGCCGGATGATCTGGGTATCGTCGATCCCGGCAGCATCGCGGGCTTCCATCAGATCGAGCGAAACCTTGCCCGAGCAGAGGATGACGCGGCGCGTTGTCGCATCGTCGGCACCGTTCTTGTCGGAAAGGATGCGCTTGAAATGCGCCCCGCCGATGAACTCGCTCGCCTCGCTCTTGGCCAACGGGTGGCGCAGCAGCGATTTGGGGCTCATGATCACCAGCGGTTTGCGGAACGGGCGGTGCATCTGCCGACGCAGCACGTGGAAATAGTTCGCCGGGCTGGTGATGTTGCAAACTTGGATATTGTCTTCCGCGCAAAGCTGGAGGAAGCGTTCCAGACGGGCCGAGGAGTGTTCCGGCCCTTGCCCTTCAAAACCATGCGGCAGCAGCAGCACCAGACCATTGGCACGCAGCCATTTGGCTTCCGATGCGGCGATATACTGGTCGATCATGATCTGCGCGCCATTGGCGAAATCGCCGAATTGCGCTTCCCACAGCACCAGCGTTTTCGGATCGGCGCTGGCATAGCCATATTCAAAGCCCAGCACGCCATATTCGGACAGCGGGCTGTCGTGCACTTCAAACTTGCCGTGGGGCAGGGTGGACAGCGGTACGAACTTGCGCTCGTCGGTCTGGTCCACCCAAACTGCATGGCGCTGGCTGAAGGTGCCGCGCCCGGAATCCTGCCCGGACAGGCGCACGCCAAAGCCTTCTGTCACCAGACTGCCAAAGGCCAGTGCCTCGCCCGTAGCCCAGTCAAAACCGGCACCGCTGGTGAACATTTCGCGCTTGGCATCGATCACGCGGGCCAGGGTCTTGTGGATCGTCAGCCCTTCGGGAACCGTGGTCAGCGTGCGGCCGAGGCTGTCGAACAGCTTCTGCTCGATGCCGGTAGGCACGTTGCGGCGCGCGGTAACCGGGTCGGCGGGCTTGTTGAGCCCGGCCCAGCGGCCGCCGAACCAGTCAGCCTCATTCGCCTTGTATCCCTTGGCTGCGTCAAATTCGGTTTCCAGCTGTGCGACAAAGCGGGTTTCGGTTTCACCAGCCCAGTCCTTGTCGATCACGCCCTGTTCGACCAGCCGCTTGGCATAGATCGCGGATACACCGGGGTGCTGGCGGATGCGGGCATACATCAGCGGCTGGGTAAAGCTCGGCTCGTCACCCTCATTATGGCCGAAGCGGCGATAGCACCACATATCGACCACGATATCGCGGCCAAAGGTCTGACGGTAATCGATCGCCAGCTTGCAGGCGAAGGTCACCGCTTCCGGATCATCGCCATTCACATGGATGATCGGGGCCTGCACACCCTTGGCCACATCCGAGGGATAGGGCGATCCGCGCGAGAATTGCGGGCTGGTGGTGAAGCCGATCTGGTTGTTGATGACAAAGTGGATGCAGCCGCCGGTATTGTAACCGCGCACACCCGAAAAACCGAAGCATTCCCAGACAATCCCTTGCCCGGCAAAGGCGGCATCGCCATGGATCAGCACGGGCAGCACCTGCTTGTGCTTGCCAGGGCCGATATCTTCGCGGAACACCTGCTGGGCGCGAACCTTGCCCAGCACCACCGGGTCAACGGTTTCCAGATGGCTGGGGTTGGGAACCAGCGACATATGCACCTTGATCCCGTCAAATTCGCGGTCGGTGCTGGTGCCGAGGTGATATTTCACATCGCCTGATCCACCGACATCCTCGGGATTGGCGCTGCCACCCGAAAATTCATGGAAGATCACGCGATAGGGCTTGGCCATGACATTGGCGAGCACGTTCAGCCGGCCGCGATGGGCCATGCCATAAACGATTTCCTTCACGCCCAGCTGGCCGCCGTATTTGATCACCGCCTCCAGCGCAGGGATCATGCTTTCGCCGCCATCCAGCCCGAAACGCTTGGTGCCGACATATTTGCGGCCCAGGAATTTTTCATACTGCTCGCCGCGGATCACCGCTGCCAGGATTGCCTTCTTGCCATTGGGGGTGAAGTCGATCGACTTATCACCGCCCTCGATCCGGTCTTGCAGAAAGCGGCGCTCTTCCACATCGGAAATATGCATATATTCAAGGCCGACCTTGCCGCAGTAATTGCGGCGCAGGATTTCGACCAGTTCGCGCACGGTGGACCACTGCAGCCCCAACGCGCCGCCCATGTAAACCTTGCGGTCCAGCGCCGCGCCCGAAAAGCCATGATATTCGGGCGAAAGATCGGCGGGCAGGTTCTGGTGCGACAGCCCCAGCGGATCGAGATCGGCGGCCAGATGCCCGCGCACGCGATAGGTGCGCAGCAGCATCATGGCGCGGATCGAATCCGCCGCGGCTTCCTCGATAGCGCGACCATCGGGGGCGGGGCCGCCCTTGGTCGCAGCCTTGATCGCCGCCTGCATGGTGGTGGGATCGAGCGCCTGTGTCAGATCGTCGGCATAGGTGCCATCCGTGACCGGCCAGTTGGCACGTTGCCAGCTGGGGCCCGGCTGGGGATCTTCGGGGAGGAAATCGTGGCTTTCGCTGCCCATCGGAAGTGACCTTTCCGTGCCGGCTATCGCACCGGCGCTCGCTTTGTCGTCGCCTGGGGCAGGGCGCTCCCGGGGAGAAAACGCATTGCCCGAAACATGGTTAACGCTTGCTCAACAAAGGCATCAGGCCAATTGCTTGAGCGCTTCGGCAAGAGTCTCGCCCAGCAGGCTGGGAGAGGACGACACGCGGATGCCCGCTGCCTCCATCGCCGCGATCTTGCTTTCGGCATCGCCCTGACCACCGGAAACAATCGCCCCGGCATGGCCCATGCGGCGGCCCGGAGGGGCGGTGCGCCCGGCAATGAAGCCAGCCATCGGCTTCTTGCGGCCACGCTTTGCCTCGTCGATCAGGAACTGCGCGGCCTGCTCTTCGGCATCGCCGCCGATTTCGCCGATCATGATGATCGATTTGGTTTCCTCATCGGCTAGGAACAGTTCCAGCACGTCGATGAAGTTGGTGCCATTCACCGGATCGCCGCCGATGCCGACCGCGGTGGTCTGGCCAAGGCCGATATTGGTGGTCTGGAACACGGCTTCATAGGTAAGCGTGCCGGAACGCGAAACCACGCCGACGCTGCCCTTCTTGAAGATCGAGCCGGGCATGATGCCGATCTTGCATTCATCCGGGGTCAGCACGCCGGGGCAGTTGGGGCCGATCAGCCGGCTCTTGCTGCCCGACAGTGCCCGCTTGACGCGCACCATATCGAGCACCGGAATGCCTTCGGTGATGCAGACGATCAGCTCGATCCCAGCGTCGATTGCTTCGAGGATCGCATCAGCCGCACCCGGAGGCGGCACATAGATGCAGCTGGCGGTGGCACCGGTGACGGCCTTGGCTTCGGCCACCGAGTCAAACTGCGGCAGACCGATATGGGTGGTGCCGCCCTTCCCGGGGGTGACGCCCGCAACCATCTGCGTGCCATAGGCCAGTGCCTGTTCGGTGTGGAAGGTGCCGGTGGCACCGGTCATCCCCTGGGTGATGACCTTGGTGTTTTTGTTGATGAGGATGGACATGAAAGAAACTCCTGGGGAGTGAAACAGAATGCGCGAAGGGGATCAGGCCAGCGAGGGCTCAATCGCCTTGCAGGCCACCAGCAGTTCCTTGACCGCGTCGACGGATACCTGGAAGTTCTGCTTTGCTTCTTCGTCCAGCGCGATTTCAATCACCTCTTCTGCGCCGCCTGCGCCGATCACCACAGGCACGCCGACATAGAGGCCGTCGAGGCCGTATTTGCCGTCAACATGCACCGCGCAGGGCAGGATGCGCTTCTGGTCGCCCAGATAGGCTTCGGCCATGGCGATGGCGCTGGTGGCGGGGGCGTAATAGGCCGAGCCGGTCTTGAGCAGGCCGACGATTTCGCCGCCGCCGCTGCGGGTGCGGGCGACGATTTCGTCGAGGCGGGCCTTGCTGCTCTTGCCCATCTTGACCAGATCGGTGACGGGGATGCCGCTGATGGTGGAATATTCCAGCACCGGCACCATGGTATCGCCGTGGCCGCCCAGCACAAAGGCGTTCACATCCTTCACCGAAACGCCGAATTCCCATGCCAGGAAAGTGGCGAAGCGGGCGCTGTCGAGCACCCCGGCCATGCCGACCACCTTGTTGGCGGGCAGGCCCGAAAATTCGCGCAGCGCCCAGACCATTGCGTCGAGCGGGTTGGTGATGCAGATCACGAAGGCGTTCGGGGCGTGGGCCTTGATCCCTTCGCCCACGGCCTTCATCACACCCAGGTTGATGCCCAGCAGATCGTCGCGGCTCATGCCCGGCTTGCGCGGCACACCGGCGGTGACGATGATCACGTCTGCCCCGGCGATATCGGCATAGTCATTGGTGCCGGTGATCTTCGCGTCAAAGCCTTCGACCGGGCCGCACTGTGCCAGATCCAGCGCCTTGCCCTGGGGAATGCCCTCGGCAATATCGAACAGGACGATATCGCCCAGTTCCTTCTTGGCGGCGAGATGGGCCAGAGTGCCGCCGATCATACCGGCGCCGATGAGGGCAATCTTCTTGCGAGCCATGTGAGACAGTGTCCTTCCCTGGATGCGGGATCACGTCTGGCAATACGGACAGGCCCTTACCATCCCGCTGGCAAGCAGGGACCATCCGGCGAATGGCCGTTGCCCTAGGCTGGCAAATGGGGGATTGCAACCCGCTAAAGACCTGCTGCGCAAACTATTTTGTGATAATAGTTCGCAATTGCAATACCTATTGATATCTCGCAAACAGAACCGGGCCGCAGCGCGGTTTGCGCTACGGCCCGGCGGTGATCCACGTTTGGGCGGGGCGTAGTCGTCCGTGGCGGATCAGGAACTCGGCTGGCGTTGCTGAACGCTGTCACGCAGCGTCATGGCAAGGCGGCGATCCAGCGTGCGACAGATCGCCAGCCAGTGGCGATAACCATCGTGATCGCCGGCGAAATAGGCACGCTCTGCAGTCTGGCGCGCGTTTTCGGCGGCACCCAGGCCATGCTCGGCGAAGTGACGCAGCGCATCGCGAACCTCGCTCCGGTCCAGCACAGCGCTCGCATTGTCGTTGGCTGCGGTGCGACGATAGCGAGCCATCGTATCGCAGCCGACCAGCAACTTCATCACTGGACGTGCAGCAGCAAGTTGAATGGTCATGAGCAATCCCGGCAATGGAAACGAGGGGCGGCGACTTCGTGAAAACCGGTATAGCCAACAGCCGCTAAGGCTTCGTGTTGGCCTATGGTTGCCAAAGATTAACCACCCGGATCGGAGATCCACTTGCCGGAGTTCTGGTATTCGGGATTGACGCGGTTGTTTTCGGGCAGTTGCTTGGCCCGATAGATCGCATCACCGCCTTGCCGCTGCACCTCCGCCGAATAGGCCGGCGGCGGCGCGGCGCGGACCGGGGCCAGTCCGCCAGCGGCGGTGGGCGTTACCGCGCCCGTGGGCTGGCCGGTCAACCCGCCTGCCTGGGCATTGCGCAGGCCTTCTTCATAGGCGCGTTGCAGCGCCAGCGGATCGAGCGAGGGATCGGGCACCTTGTCTGCAGCGGCATTGCGGGCATGCGGCGCGGCGACCGGCTCGCCGCCGCGATAGGCAAAGCGGAATGCGCCGGCATCGCCTGCCGGACCGCGCCAGCGGAAGAACATGTGCGCGCCGATGGTGGTGATGTGGTTCATCTGCGCATCCCATGCGGGATGGACGGCGATGGTGTGATAATGCGTGGCCAGCCCGACGCTGGGTTCGACATAGCCAGACAGCGCCGCCCGCGCGACATTCTCCGCGCGCGCCCAGAAGAACCGGCTCGGCACCCGCGCCATCGAACCATCGCAGGTGAAGCTGAACTGGCAGCCAGTGGTCCGTTCTGAACCCTGGAACACCACGCCGCAGACGGTGCTGGGGAAGGTGGGGTGTGCCACGCGGTTGAGTATGACCTGAGCCACTGCCCGCTGGCCCTGATCGGGTTCGCTGGCGGCTTCATAATAGATCGCGGCGGTAAGGCATTGCAGCGCGCGGGTGCGGTCGATCCCGCTGTTGTCAACGCGCATCGCCTGCGCCACTGGGCCGGCGAGAGGATTGTACTGCGTCGGTGCGTTCAGCGCGTCGGAATGCGCAGCCGGATCAAGCGGCGGCAACGATTCGTCTGCAGCCAGATAGTAGAATGCAGAGCCGGGAAAGCTGTCGCCGGTGCGTTCGAACGGCATCGGTTCGACCTCGATTCCGGCATGCCCCGCATTGCCGACGCTGAAATCGCTCCAACCTTCGGGTGCCGCCAGCGCGGGCACGGCAACGGCCGCCAGCAACACCAGCGCGCGCCGCCCGGCATGCTTGCGCTTTGCGCGCCTGCCGATGGTCAGCACGCCCTTGCGCGGAAACCGCCCCGCGAAATCGCGCGGTTTCAGTTCAAAGGGTATGGTCGCGGCCTGGTCCATCTCGTCTCTTGCTTGCGCTATGCCCGCATCAGTCACTTTGGGCGCTACGCGCAGAGCGCGTAAGCCCGGATCGCCTTCGCATGCCACCGCGCATTTCGCGCCGTGCCGAAGCGGGACGAATCCCGCCCATATCCTGAAGCGGTTAAGAAAGGGGCAACTTGCCCCCTGCGCACAGGATGGTTATGGGGGCGCTACGTCATGGGTTGTCTGGGAAACTGGACCTAAGAGGGAAGGAGGTTCGAAACCTCCGCTGCCCCCGCAACTGTGACCGGGGAGCGCTTCTCCACCAAGCCACTGCGTCAGCGGGAAGGCGGGGCCAGTGCTATGATCCGGAAGCCAGGAGACCTGCCGATGACGGTCGTTCCGCGCCGGGCGGGGTGTACCGGAATGCAGCGTGGACCCGCAATGGTGCGGTTCCTCTCGCCATGAACGGCAATGCGTTCATGACGGGAGTATTGTGCATGAAATATCTGTTTTTGCTGGGTTGTTCGCTGGCGTTCACTGCGCCTGCATGGGGGCAGGCCTGCCCTGAGGACAAGGGCGACTGCATCGTTGTGGCAGATTATCGCAAGCCTGACACTGCAATTGTCGTGGTCGCTTCCGGGCAATACGAGGATCTGGACCGTACCGGCCAGTCGATCAGTGTCATCGGCGCGCCCGAAATCGCAGCGATCCAGGGCCCCGATTTGACCCGCGCGCTGGAGCGCCTGCCCGGAGTCACGCTGGCGCGCAGCGGCCCGCTGGGCAGCCAGACCAGCCTGTTCGTGCGCGGCGCCAATTCGCAGCAGCTGGTGGTGACGCTGGATGGGGTGAGGCTGGCGGATCAGGCTGCGCCATCCGGCGGGTTTGATCTCGGCACAATGTTGCCCGGCGCGATCGGCAAGATCGAGTTGCTGCGCGGTTCCAATTCGGTGGTCTGGGGATCGGATGCGATCGGCGGGGTGCTGGCGCTGACCAGCGAGCAGCTCAACGGGCTGAAGGCCGGGGTGGAATATGGTGCGCATGACACCGTCAGCACCGATGCCAGCGCCGGGGTGCAGCGTGGCAGCTATGGCGCGACTATATCTGGCGGCTACCTCTCCAGTGATGGCATTTCTGCCTTCGCCGGAGGCAGCGAGCCGGATGGGTTTCGCCAATGGCATGGCAATTTCACCGCGCATGCCGCGCTGGCTGATGCGCTGACGGTGAAGGCGGCTGCGCGTTATGCCGATAGTCGCATCGAGTTTGATGGCTTTCCGCCGCCTGCCTATAGCTTTGGCGATACGCCTGAATATCAGACCACAAAGCAAGGCTCCGGCCGGATCAGCCTCGATTACGCCGGCAATGGCTTTGCGCTGCAGGCAGGTGCCGCATATTCAGACACACGCCGCGCCTATTTTGATCCCACCTATGACACCGCGCCCAACTTCACCACCAAGGGCCGCAGTTGGCAGGCCGATCTATCGGGTCGCGCAGATGTGACCGATGTGGTGACGCTGGATTTCGGTGCGGATAGCGAGTGGACGCGGTTTTCAACGCCCTACGACCCGCAAAAGGATGCCCGGCTGTCCAGCGGCCATGCGCTGCTGGGTTATCACGATGGCGCTGTGAACCTTTCCGCCGGGGCGCGGCTCGACGATCATGATCGCTTCGGCAGCCACTGGAGCTTTGGTGCCAATGGCTCGGTTGAGCTGGCCGTAGACCTGCGGCTGCGTGCCTCCTATGGTGAGGGGTTCAAGGCACCGACGCTCTATCAGCTCTATGGCTATGGCGGGAACACCAAGTTGAAGCCGGAAACCAGCCGCGCCTATGATGCCGGGATCGAGCTGGGCGATC
>JBGAIR010000073.1:0-8242 GCA_044225335.1 Novosphingobium sp.
CGCATCACGAACCTGCGCCGGGGATAGCGGCTTCAGCAGGTAGTCATGAATGCCGCTGGCCAGAAGATCGCGATACAGCCGCACATCGTTGACCTGGCCGACCGCGATCACCACCGTGCCGGGTTCGCACACTTCAGCGAGGGCGTTGATGTCATTCAGCGGATCGCCGCTTTCCGACAGGTCAACCATCAGGATGTTGGGGCTGGCGGCAATCGACAGGGACTGAACCGCGTTGCGTAGTCCACCCTTGTTGCATTTTTCAGGCTGCCAGCCGAGTTCGATGACGACGGGACGCAGCACGTCAAGCGCTGCATCATCGCACAAAAATGCGCTGAAGGCGTCGCGATTGCCGGAGGCACCGGGTTTCCAGGGAGCATTCATGACTTAGTTCCCGCCGTTCTGGGTCGAATTCTGCTTCAGGCCCGCCGTTCCGGTGGTGGGTGCCTGACGATAGGCCTCGATGGCCTTGGTCGAACTCATCACCGTGGTTTCGCCCTTGCTTTCGGCACCGTGAAGCAGATGCTCCGGATCGGCGACCATGGCTGCAATGTTGCTGTTGGTGGCGCAGCCATAGTTGGCGCTGGTGCCATTGCGCAGATTGCTGTCGGAATTGGACGACCAGTCAGGGCAGCCCGCAACCTTGGCTGCCGAACGCGTGATGATCACGCGCACCGTGCCGGGGCTCACCGCGCCCACCGTAACCGGCGCGTCCGCGTTTACCAGCATCGAGAATCGGCTGGCGACGGCTTCCACAGAGGCGCGGGTGGCGCCGCTGTTCATCGGATCGTCGATCGAGATGCGATCACCATAGCGAAGGTCCATGGCTTCGAACCAGCCGCTCAGGCGGCGCTGTTCGGCCGGAGCAAGCCCGCCGCTGCCGCTGTAGACATCCAACGCATAGTTGGTGCGTTCGACCACCGGCTGATGGACGCTGTTCAGGCTGGGGTTGCTGGCCATGCCGCCGCAACCGCCCAGTGCCATGCCGAGCGAGAGGGCGAAAGCGGTGCCGAGTGCCTTGCGGTTCATGAAATTGCGCATCGTCATCACCTTTCTCAATCGTTCAGGCTGAAGCCGGGGGCGGTGTCACTGCCGGAATTGGCGGCCTGTTCACGCTTGGCTTTCTTGGCATCGCGGGGCTGTGGCTGGCCCTGCGGCTCATCAAGCTCACCAACCTTAGGCCCCTGAATGGCTTGCGGTGCAGCCGAAGGCTTGGGCCGGTCTCCGCCGGTCTTGCCGTTGCTTTCCATATTGCCGAAAATCCGCTGGATATCGTTCGGATTCTGGAAGCCATCGGTCGGCAGCTTGATGTCATTGGCATCGACCGGATTGACCAGATAGGGGGTCACCACGATCACCAGTTCGGTCTCGCCGCGCTTGAAATTGGTAGAGCGGAACAGCGAACCCAGGATCGGGATGTCACCAGCGCCCGGCATCTTCTGCACGATGTTCTGCGAATTGTTGTTCATCAGACCAGCGATCATGAAGCTCTGGCCAGAGCCGAGTTCGACCGTTGTTTCCGTGCGTCGCACAGTCAGAGCAGGAACGGTGAAACCGTTCAGCGTTACCGCGCCCTGGCTGGAAAGCTCCGACACTTCCGGGCGGACCCGCAGCGAAATGCGGCCATTGGCCAGCACAGTCGGGGTATAGGCCAGGCTGACGCCGTACTTCTTGTATTCGATCGACGTTGTGCCAAGTCCCTGGCTCATCGGGATCGGAAACTCGCCGCCCGCCAGGAAATCGGCGGTTTCGCCCGAGAGAGCGGTCAGGTTCGGCTGGGCCAGCGTGGTGACCAGACCAACCGTTTCGGCAGCGTCAAGCTTGCCCAGCAGATCCAGCCCGAGGAATTTTCCGGCCAGCGCGAGGCTGGTGCCGGTCGAGGCGGTGCTGACCGAGGTGCCGGGAAACTGCTTGATCGCGCCAGTGATCGGATCGACACCGTAATAGGATACGGTGTTGCCGACGCCAAGCGGTGCGCCGGGATTGAAGGTCGTGCCGGTGCTGCCCTGACCGAGGCCGAACTTGAAGCCGCTGGAACCATCGATCGAGGTGAGATTGGTTCCCAGCGATTTGACCAGCGAACGGCTGACTTCGGCAAAGCGCACCTGCAGGTTTACCTGAAGCGGCGTTGCCGTCTTCAGTCGCGAGATCACATTGGCGTTCTTGCCAACATAGGCCTGAACCAGTCGTTCCGCCTCGGCGGCGTCTTCCGGCGCGGCGACCGTGCCGGTCAGCAGGAAGGTGCCGACACCAACGGTCGATACCGCAATCTTTGCATCAGGCATCGCCAGATTGAGCATCTGGTCAACGCTTTCGATATTCGATCCCACGCGGATATTGGCAGACCAGATCACCGCGCCTGCGGCATTGCTGGCATAGACGGTGGTTTCACCGCCAGCCTTGCCGAACACATAGAGCTGGCGGGTCGATTTCACCTGAACGTCAGCGATCTTTTCGTCCGCGACGAAAACATCGGCCATGGCTCCGGGCACCGTAACCAGCTGGCCGCGCCCGATCGACAGCAGGATGTCGTTCGCCGGGCGGCTTACCGCCTGGGCATGTGCGGTTCCGGCCGGCAGCAATGCCAGCGGAACGGTGGCGCATGCAGCGGCCAGAAAGGAAGAGGCAAGGCGTTTCATCAGTCGGCCTTTCTTCGCGTTGCCGGAATGGTTCCGGACGGCGCAGAGCGCATGATCGCGTGAGGGTTCAAAATTCATCTCAGTGGCTCCCCACCGATTCTTCGACCGTCACCTTGCCGCGCGTCACACGCACGACCGGGCCTGACGGAACAGCAGGAGCACTGCGCATCCCGCCGCTTGCCGAAGCAGCCACTGGCGGCGGCGTGCGGCCGGAGACATTGTCGGCCATGCGCTGGCCATAGGCGCGGGCGACATCGCGCATCACCGTATCGCGCGGGCCGGACTTCAGCTGAAAGCGCGAAACATCGCCGCCGGTGACATAGGTGGAGCCGGTGTCGATCGGGCGGTTCATCGCCGCGCTCAGCACCTTTTCTTCCTGATCGCGGCTGGCGCCTGCAGGCACCTTCACATTGCCGCTGGCAATGGCCTGATCGAGTTCCGACTGGTTATCAGCCAGCGAACGCAGCGACAGGCTGATCGTGCCGACGGTCTGCGCAACGGCGATCTTTTCGGCAATCTTCGGCGTCACTTCCAGCGTTACCGTGCGGAAAGCGCGAACCACGGTCTTGCCGTTTTCGCTTTCGGTTTCGGTCGACTGGTCGGTGGCCAGCACGCGGACATTGCGCAGGATGGTTTCGGCGGCCTTCAGCGTATCGTCTGAATCCTTGATGCGCAGCGCCTGGGTCAGCACCAGATCGACGTGGTCACCCGGGAAAACGAAGCCAGCCACGCCGGTTTTCTGCGAGACCGAAATCGTCACCGCGCGCATGCCGGCGCCCAGCGCCGCCGCCAGAAAGCCGCGATCACCGGGGCTGACCAGCGCACCCTGGGTAACCGGCTGACCGGCCGTGACCGGATAGCGGACCACGGTGCCCAGCAGCTTGTTCATGTCGGCTTCGCCATCGATGAAATAGGCGTCCTGCACCATTTCCTTGGGCCATGCCTGGAAACCGATGGAATCGGCGGTGATGATCGTTCCGACGGGAAGCGCGCGCTGGGCGACCAGTACCTTTGGCCCCTTCGGAGCCTGCGGCGCTGCCTCGGCCTTCGGCGCGGATGCGCCGGAAAGCACGGTCTTCGCAGCCATCGCGGTGCCGATCGCAATGATTAGCGCACCCAGCAGCAGCATCAGCTTCTTCTTATCCATGGCTTGGTAAGCCCCCTCGAAAGATCGCGATATTCATCGGCCTACATCGGCCAAACTGGTTAAAATCCGGTTCACCCCAGACCAGCTGCGGAAAACTGCGGTAAATATTGCTCTGCCAGCACCCATAGGGCCGCGCCGGAGATCGCCACCCCATAGGGGATGGCAATGCGATCACGGCGGCGGCGGGCGATGTGCCAGGCACCGAACATCAATGTCAGCACGCCGCCAGCGATGGCCATGATCACCACCAGCTGCAGAAACCACATGGGCTTGATCCACAGCGCCAGCGCGGTCAGCAGCTTCACATCGCCGCCGCCCATGGCGCGCATGGCAAACAGTGCGGCGGTGATGGCAAAGGTGATCGCGGCAACGCCCAACTGCCAGCCGACATCCGGCCACAGCTTCAGCCCGGTGGCCCACCAGAACAGCGGCGCGCCCAGCGCGATCGCGGCATTCAGCCAGTTATCGATCTGGCGGCGGCGAATATCGGTGAAGGCGGCAATCAGCAGCCCGATTGCCAAGCACCCCAGCAGCACGTAGTGAAATTCGATGTCCGGCATCATTAATCCCCTGGTCCGGGGACTTTGTAGAGGTCAGGACTTACCAAATAGTAACCAACAGGAGGCGGGCATAAGCAGCGACACATCCAGTTCTGATCGTCGCGCGATCCCCGCCGCCGCCACCGAGACACGGTGGCTGGCCCGTGACGGGCATCCGATCCGCCGGATCGATTGGGCGGTGCCGCGCGGCACACCCCGGGGTTCGATCCTGTTTCTGCCGGGGCGCGGTGATTTCTATGAGAAATATCTGGAAACGCTGGATCACTGGCACCGGCTGGGCTGGCAGGTAACTGCTGCCGACTGGCGTGGGCAGGCCGGATCGGGCCGTCTGGGCAAGGATGCGGTGACCGGGCACATCGATGATTTCGCTACCTGGGTCGACGATCTGGCGGCGTTGTGGCGTGATTGGAAGGTGGCCACGCCGGGGCCGCATGTGCTGGCCGGGCATTCGATGGGCGGCCATCTGGTGCTGCGCGCGGTGGCAGAAGCAGTGGTCGATCCGGACGGCCTGCTGCTCAGCGCGCCGATGCTGGGCTTCCTGCCCGGGGGCTTGCCGCTGGCACCGATGCATGCGCTGTCCCGGCTTATCCGCGCCTTGGGTGATCCAAGTCGTCCGGCCTGGAAGTGGAGCGAAAAGCCCGGCGCGGTCCCGCAGGCGCGCGTTGCCTTGCTCACGCATGATGCCGATCGCTATGCGGATGAGCTGTGGTGGCGGGAACATCGGCCAGAGCTGGTGATGGGGCCGGGCAGCTGGGGCTGGGTTGAACGCGCCTATGCATCGATGCGGGTGCTGGCCAAACCCGGCCTGCTTGAAGCGGTAAAAATTCCGGTGCTGGTGTTGGCGACCAGCAATGACAAGCTGGTCGCCTTTCAGCCGATCACGCGCGCGGTGCAGCGCCTGCCCAATGCCCGGCTGGTGCGCTTTGATGGTGAAGCGCATCATGAGATACTGCGTGAGGCTGATCCGGTGCGGGACCGGGCGCTGGCGGCATGCGATGAATTTCTGGCGGGATTGGCAGCTGGCTGAATCATGACGGAGCGGTTTGATTTCGCCATTGTCGGCGCCGGGATCGCCGGTGCCTCGCTGGCGGCCGGGCTGGCCGGGCATGGGCGCGTGCTGCTGCTCGAGGCTGAGGATCGCCCCGGCTATCATTCCACCGGGCGCTCGGCGGCATTCTGGACTGAAAGCTATGGCGGCCCGCTGGTCCTGCCGCTGACCGCCGCTTCGGGTCCGTTCCTGCATGACGGCGGTTTTCTTGTCCCGCGCGGCGCGCTGACGCTGGCCCGAGTGAATGAACGCGCCGAGCTTGACGCTTTCATCAGCGAGTTCCTGGCGCTTGGGGTAAGGGTGGAGCCACTGGAGCGCAGCGATCTGGTGACGCGACTGCCGGGCCTGCATGATGATTGGTGCTGCGGGGCCTTTGAGCCGGATTGCCAGGATATTGACGTTGCCGCGCTGCATCAGCACTGGCTGGCGTCGGCGCGCCGGGGTGGGGTCGAGCTTTTGTGCCGGGCGCCGCTGACCGCTGCGATCCATGCGGCGCAGGGCTGGCAATTGCGGCTGCAGGATGGGCGCGAATTTACCGCGCGGGTGTTCATCAATGCCGCAGGCGCCTGGGCCGATCCCGTGGCGGAGGCTGCGGGCGTGGCACCGCTGGGGATAGCCCCGCTGCGCCGCACCATGGTGCAATTGCGCATGGTCCAGCCAATTGCCGATGATCTGCCGCTGGTGCTGGGGCTGGACGGATCATTCTATTTCAAGCCGGAAAGCGGGCGCCTGTGGCTCAGCCCGCATGATGAGATTCCCAGCCCGCCCTGCGACGCTGCACCTGAAGAGCTGGACATTGCGCTTGCGGTTGATCGCTTTGAACAGGTGGTGGACTGGCAAATCGCCCGGATCGAGCATCGCTGGGCCGGGCTGCGCAGCTTCGCGCCTGATCGTCTGCCGGTTTATGGCTTTGACCCGGCGGCACCGGATTTCTTCTGGTTCGCCGGGCAGGGCGGCTTTGGCATCCAGACCGCGCCAGCGGCGGCAGAACTGGCGCTGGGCCTGCTGCTGGGGCAACCGCAGGGCGCGGTTGATCCGGCCCCCTATCTTCCCGCTCGCTTTCGATAGGGTGTGTGCGCTATTGCATTGCAGCAATGGGCTGGCAAAAGGGTGACAATCAGGGTAAGCGCCCTAAGAATACTTACAACAATGTCAGTTGAGTCGGGAGAATCAGGCCAATGAACGCGATTTCGCCTGTCGAGGAATGCCTTGATCTTGTGATCGTCGGGGCCGGTATCTCCGGCATCGGCATGGCCGTGCATTATACGCAGGACTGTCCGGGCAAGAGCTTTGCGATACTGGACCGGCGCGAACGGCTGGGCGGCACCTGGGATCTGTTCCGCTATCCCGGCATCCGTTCGGACAGCGACATGCACACGCTGGGTTTTTCCTTTGCGCCGTGGAAGCATGAAAAATCCATCGCTGATGGCCCCTCGATCCTCGAATATCTGGACGAGATCACCGACGAATATGATCTGCGCCAGCACATGCGGATGCAACAAAAGGTGGTTTCCGCCGATTGGGACGGCAAGACCGCGCGCTGGACGCTGACTATCGAAGGGCCCGGCGGCACGCAGCAACGCCTGCAGGCGCGGTTCCTGTTCCTGGGTTCGGGCTATTATGATTATGACGAGCCCTTCGACGCGGGCTTCAAGGGGCGTGACAAGTTCAAGGGTACTGTCGTCCATCCGCAGTTCTGGCCGGACGATCTTGATTTCACTGGCAAAAAGGTGGTGGTGATCGGTTCGGGCGCGACCGCGGTCACACTGGTTCCGGCCATGGCCAAGGAAGGCGCGGGGCATGTCACCATGCTGCAACGCACGCCCACCTGGATGATCAGCCGCCCCGCACGCGATGGCATTGCCAATACGCTGCGCAAATTCCTGCCGGAAAAGCTGGCCTATGGCATCACCCGTGCGAAGAACATCTTCATGCAGGATGTGATGTTCAAGCGCGCGCGCAATCAGCCGGAAAAGGTGAAGCAGTTCCTTGAAAACCAGCTGCGCCAGAATCTGGGCGAAAACTATGATGCAGAGGCATTCACCCCGCCCTATGATCCCTGGGATCAGCGGCTGTGCCTGGTGCCCGATGCGGATTTCTTTGATGCCATCAATCAGGGCAAGGCTGCGGTGGTTACCGATCAGATTGACAGCTTCGATGCCAGCGGGATCAAGCTCAAATCGGGCAAGCATCTCGACGCCGATGTGATCGTTACTGCCACGGGTCTGAAGCTGGCGATTGCCGGCAAGATCGCGATCAGCGTTGATGGCCAGCCAGTCGATTTCGCGCAGCGGTTCTATTACCGCAATTGCATGTTCTCCAACGTGCCGAACCTTGCTTCGGTGTTCGGCTATCTCAACGCCTCGTGGACGCTGCGGGTGGATATCATCGCGGAATATCTGACGCGGCTGTTCAACCAGATGGACGCAGGCAATATGCAGGTGGCTACGCCGGCGCTGCCCGCCGATCATGGCCTGGAAGAAGACGATATCTTCGATTTCTCCTCTGGCTATATTCAGCGCGGCAAGCATCTGATGCCGCGCAACGCGGCTGCGCTGCCGTGGCGGCTCAACCAGAACTATCGCCGCGATCGGCAGGATATGCGGCAGGCCCCCGTCGATGACGGGGTGATGCAGTTCAGCCGTGTGCGCGAAACCGTAAGCGCGTGATTGTCTGATCCGAAACTTTTTGTTTCAGATCAGATTGTTAGTACGCGTTCCGCGTGAGATCAATCTGCAATAGCCCTTCCCCGGTGGGGAGCCAAAGGCGTTGCGCAGCAACAACGGTTGGGATGGGGGTTCTGCCCTGTCGAGCGTGGGAGCCCCCACCCCAACCCCTCCCCCAAGGGAGG
>JBGAIR010000074.1:0-8049 GCA_044225335.1 Novosphingobium sp.
CTGCCCTTCATCGCCCTGATCGAACGCGAGTTGGACGTTCTGGCGCTGAACGGCCCGGTCGATTACCGGCTGGACCGGCTGGGCGGTATTGCCACCTGGCACACCCCGCTTGGCCCCGAAGCCACCGCGCAGGTCAGCGAGGCATTCTTCCGCCTGACCGACTATCCGCCGGAAGACAGCGTGCATGTCCCCTCCGCCGATCTCGATCTGGGTGGCGGCCGCGTGCTGCATGTGCCGAAAAGCCTGAAGGGCGTGGGCGTGTTCAGTTTCAGGCGGCTATGCGGTGAAGCGCGCGGCGCGGCGGATTACCTGGCCGTGGCCCGTGCCTATCACACAGTCATCCTGGTCGGCATTCCGCGCATGGGGCCAGACCAGCGCAACGAGGCGGCGCGTTTCGTCACGCTGATCGACGCGCTCTACGAACACAAGGTCAAACTGCTCGCCGCTGCCGCCGCTGAACCGGAAGACCTGTACGAAGCAGGCGATGGACGGTTCGAATTCGATCGCACCATCAGCCGTCTGATGGAAATGCAAAGCGCCGATTACCTCGCGGCCGGACACGGCGAGGAATAGGGCGGCAAATGATCCGGAATCAGAGATTCCGGATCACACCAATCAGATGTCCAGCCGCGCCGTGATACGGATGTCGCGTCCGGCCAGCGGAGCATAGTCCTTCAGGAAGGATGCATGGCGGCGGGCATCGACGTCGAAGATGTTGTTGGCGGAGAGCACGAAGCTGAGCGGACGCTCCTTGCCCCACGGCTTCCAGCCGATTTCGGCATTGACCATGGTATAGCCCGGAGTCGTGGTTTCATTGGGGGCAACGCGGTTTTGCGCGGTGACATGCTCCACCTCGCCGCGCAGGTTGAAGTTGTCGGAATTCAGCGTCAGCCCGCCCAGCATACGCAGCGGCGGAATGCGCGGTGCCGGACCGTAGTTGTCGATGGTGGCGTGAACATAGTCGGCCAGCGCATCGGCACCCAGCTTCCACCCGCCGATCTGCGCCAGCGTGCCCTTCACCTCGGCCTCGAAGCCATAATGACGGGCATTGGCCTGACGCATCTCATAAACCGGCAACCCATCCTGGATCGCGCCGGTTCGGTCGTCATAGATATAGTTGCCGAACCAGGTGTGATAGGCTGACAACTCTACCGAGAAGGCATCGCTGCCACCGCGCAGGATGGCTTCGACGCTGGTGGCGCGTTCCTTGCGCAGATTGGTATCGCCCACCTCAAAAGCCTCGGTGCCGGCGTGCGGCCCGTTGGCGAACAGTTCTTCCGCCGCAGGCGCGCGCTCCGTGCGCGAGAGATTGACGCCAAAGCGCCAACCGGGCGCAAAGCGATAGGCACCGCCAATCGAGCCGGAAAGCGAATCGAAGGAGCGCGATCCGCGGAAGAACTGCGGCTGATCCGGGGTCGGCTTGGCAGTCAGCCCGGTATGCTCCCACCGCGCGCCTGCCTCCAGCTTGAGCGGGCCAGCGTCGATCTGTTGCAGGGTAAACAGGCCCAGCTGCTGCGTGGTGTTCTTGGGCAGAAAGGCTTCATCGCCGATCACGTCAAAATCGCGGATCACGAATTGCCCGCCGGTTGCACCGCTCCAGCTGCCGCGCTTGGTCTGGGTCAGTTCCAGCCGCCCTTCCATGCCGTGGTTGAGAAAGGTGGTACCGGTGGAGCCATCCGGGGCCAGCTCGGCATGACGATAATCGGCATAGGCATAGCGGAAGCTGGCCTTGTCGATCAGGCTGCCATGCGGGGTAAGCTCGGCGCGGGCATCGATGCGCTCCTGCTTCAGCTGCAGCCGGGGTGCTTCCTGTTCCTGCCCCGGTTCAGTCGCAAAGCGGACAGGCACGCCATATAGGCTGTCATAATGGCTGTACGCCACGCCGATATTGCCACCGTCGCCGATATAGGCTGCGCCAACCCCAGCATTCCAGGTGCGCGCGGCGGTGTTGGGCAGTTTGCCCTTTACCGCAGCATTTGCCGCGAAATCGACATCGGAGCTGGGATCAGGCGGCAGCAGGCTGGATGCCAGCGCCTCAGCACGCAACGCGGGCGTCAACGCATAGCCACCGATCTTCAGATCATCGCTTTTCGCCCAGCTACCATCGGCATGGACAACAAAACCACCGCCCAGCGGCGCATCGACCGATCCGGCCAGGTTGCGCTCCTTGGCTGCCGAGCCATAGCTCGCCAGTGCACCGATATGCGCTGCCTCATCGGGAACCGAATTGGGAATGCGGCCATCGATCACATTGACCACGCCGCCAATCGCCGCCGAACCATACAGCAGCGACTGCGGGCCGCGCAGCACCTCGATCCGTTCCGCCAGCAGCGGGTTGACCACGGCGGCGTGATCGACCGAAGTGTTGGATACGTCGATCGAGCCAATGCCGTTGGTCAGAACGCGGACCCGCTCACCCTGCAGCCCGCGCAGCACCGGGCGCGAGGCGCTGGGGCCAAACGAGGTGGCGGAAACGCCAGCTGTGTGCTGCAGCGTATCGCCAATCGCCGGGCGCAGCGCGGTGGTCAGTTCCTCCGCCTTGAGCACCGCCACGCCCGACAGCGCATCGACCCGCGACGTGGGGACGGCGGCGGTAATGACGATGTCGGCATCCTTGCGATCGTGGAAATCATTCTGCTCCGGCGCCGCAGCGGCCGGAGCCTCATCAGCCGCGAAGGCAGGAACCGGACCAAGCAGGAGAACAGTGGCAATCACACGGGAGAGAGAGGTGCGGGTCATAATATCCGATCATTCCATGCTGCATTGCGGCAAATCCGCCGATACCGCGCTCCTAATCGCAAATCTGTAATGATACAACATTACATTTTGGTTATCCGCGCAGGTCATCCCGCCCCTTGAACAATCCATCGCAGTGCCCACCTATGCCCCATACCGGCGGCAACACCCCGCCGAGGTGGAATATCCCGATGATTGAAGTCCGTCCCTTTGCTGGCCTTGGCCATGCCGATCATGGCTGGCTGAATGCAGTTCATCACTTCAGCTTTGCCAATTATCATGATCCCGCCCGCATGGGCTGGGGCAGATTGCGGGTGTGGAACGATGATACCATCGCGCCCAACAGCGGTTTTCCGCCCCACCCCCACCGCGATATGGAGATCATCACCTTTGTCCGCAGCGGCGCGATTAGCCATCGGGACAGCCTGGGCAATTCCGGCCGCACCGGAGCTGGCGATGTGCAGGTGATGAGCGCCGGCCATGGCATTACCCATGCCGAATACAATCTGGAAAGCGAGGAAACCACGCTGTTCCAGATCTGGATCGAAACCGATCGGCAAGGCGATGAGCCGCGCTGGGGCAGCCGCGAATTTCCGCGCGGAACCCGCGCCGGGCGCTGGGAGATCGTCGCCAGCGACCAGCCGGAGCGCGATGGATCATTGCTGATCCGCTGCGATGCCAAGGTGCTGGCCGCAACCGCCAGCGCCGGTGAAGTGCTGCGCTATACCGCCGATCCGGCCCGGCATCTCTATCTGGTGGCCCCGACCGGACGCATCCGGGTCAACGGGCAGGAAGCCCAGCCCCGCGATGGCGTGGCGATCACTGGCGAAAGCGAAGTGGTTGTCGAAGCGCTGGACGATGCCGAAGTGGTGATGGTCGACGCGGGCTGAGCCAGCTTTAGCCAACACCCAATCGGCCAAGCGAACGGTCGAGCATCAGCAACTGCCACAAGAGCCGCGAATGGTCGGAGCGCCCGGAAATATGCGCTTCGGCCAGCGCGGACAGCCGCGCCCCATCGAACCAGCCGGTTCGGGCCAAGGCGGCACTGCTGCCGATTGCCCGTGCGCTTTCTGCCAGTGGTCCGCGAAACCATTGGGCAATCGGCGTGACGAAACCCTGTTTCTGCCGATAGAGAATCTCGTTCGGCAGATAGCGTTCCATGGTTTTCTTGAGCAGATATTTGCCTTCGGTGCGCCGCACCCTCAGGCTTTCCGGCAGCGTTGCAGCAAATTCGATCAGGCGGTGATCGAGCAGCGGCTCGCGCGCTTCCAGGCTGACCGCCATGCTGGTGCGATCCACTTTGGTCAGGATGTCGCCCGGCAGCCAGAAGCGCAGATCAGCATATTGCGCGCGGTCCAGCCCCGAACGGGCCGGGGCGGCGCGCATCATCGCTTCGAACGGTTGTTCGGCCCGATAGTCGCCGCGCAGCTTCAGAAAATCGGGTGAATAAAGCGTTTCGCGCAGTTCGGGGGGAACAACCGCCAGCGCGCGGGCATAGCCCTGTTCGCTGGAAGCGGCGAGCGAGAGCAGCGTGGTCTTGGCGCGCAACGGGCGCGGTGCCCAATCCGCCTTGGGATAGATCCGCCCCAGCCCGCCGAACAGCGGCGCACGCAAGGCCTGCGGCAGCAAGGCCCGCGCCCGATCTTCGCCGCGCTGAAAGATATGGCGACGATATCCGGCGAACGCCTCGTCAGCGCCATCGCCCGACAGCGCCACCGTTACCGTTTCGCGCGCCAGCTGGCTCACCCGCCAGGTCGGCAGCGCCGAGGCATCGGCAAAGGGTTCGTCAAACATCGCTGCCAGCGTATCGACATGATCGAAATCATCCGGCGAAACCTTGCGGCTGCGATGATCCGTGGCGAACTGGCGCGCCACCTGTGTGGCAAAATCGCTTTCATCCAGCGCTGCGACATCGAAGCCGATGCTGCAGGTCTTGACCGGGCTGGTGCTGCTTTCAGCCATCAGCGCTACCACGCTGGAGCTATCGACGCCGCCCGACAGGAACGCGCCCAGCGGCACATCCGCAACCATGCGCGATCGTACTGCCTCGCGCAGCAAGTGCAGCAGTTCAGCCTCCAGATCGGCGGGCTTGCCCTTGCGACGTTCGGCGAAGGAAACATCCCACCACTGCACCGGATCGGGCAGCGGCGCATCATGGCGCAGCAGCAGCGCATGGCCCGCAGCCAGCTTGTGCACCCCGTTCAGGATCGAGCGGTGATCGGGCACATAACCCCAGGTCAGATAATCTTCCACCGCCAACGGATCAACTTCGCGCCGAAGCAGAGGATGCGCCAGCAAGACCTTGAGTTCTGAACCGAATATCAGGCTGCCATCGCTCAGCGGGGCATAGAACAGCGGCTTCACCCCCAGCCGGTCCCGCGCCAAGAACAGCATCCGGTGTTCCAGATCATAGATCGCAAAGGCGAACATGCCGTGCAGGCGGCTGAGGCAATCCGGCCCCCAGCGCTGCCAGGCGGCCAGGATCACCTCGCTGTCACCGTCGGTATGAAATTCCGCACCACGCGCGCGCAATTCCTCGCGCAGTTCGCGGTAATTGTAGATCTCGCCATTGAAGACCAGCATCGCCCGGCCATCGCTTGCGGCCATCGGCTGCGGCGATCCGGCGACATCGATGATCGACAGGCGGCGATGCCCCAGTCCGACACCGGGTGCGGTCCAAACGCCCTGCCCATCCGGGCCGCGATGGGCGATGGCATCGCACATCCGCTCAACCCGGGCGGGATCGACCGGTTTGGGAACGGTCAGGTGAAAAATGCCAGCAATGCCACACATAGCGATCGTGCCTAGCGGACGGCGGCGACGCGGTCCATCCACGGACCAACCGGACCGATCGCCACGCGGAACGCATCCAGCGCCGGTGTCGGATCATGCCCCGCCGTCTGCTCGGCAGAAAGGATCAGCAGCAATGTTGGCCGGGCGCGCAGCAACAAGCGATCCTCGATATTCGCAAGCTTGAGCCGGGCATTGCTGCCGGTCAACAAATCTCCGGTGCGATAGTAGCTCTGCGTCAACCGGCCAAAGCGGCCCTGCGCCATCAGCATTTCCGATTTGGCGTTGGCCGCCGCCGGTCCATCGCTGGTCCATGCCCAGCCGTGATCGGGGGGCAATGCGCCCTGTCCGAACCCGCCTGCTTCCTTGCCGTCATCCTGGTTGGCATAGACCGCCAGAAAAACGTCGACCACATGGCCATGACCATCGGCATAACGGCCAAGCAGGCGATGATCAGCACCGCCAGCACGCGGCTCCCACCAAGCCTGCGGGTCATAATCGACCCGTTGCCAGCCCGGCACCTGTGGCAGATCGATCTGCGCGGCCAACGGGGCAGACAAGCGGTCCGCCTCGGCCACCCACAGCTTTGCGCCCGCCAGCAGCAGCGCCAGCGCCACCAGTGCAGGCGCAATGCCAATCGCGGCGCGTTCCAGCCGGGTCAGCAAGGGCGACACGTTGATCTGCGCCGCGTCCACCATCGGATCGTCAATCGCGCGGTCAAAGAAACGCCACGAAACCGCCAGCACCGCGGCAATCACCAGCGCGAAGAAGATCCAGCCATAGATCAGGTGATCGATCCCGCCGGCCTTTTCCGCGCCGACATATTGCGCGGCGAAAATCGTACCCCAGGCGCGCACCCCATTGGCAAGGATCGGCGCGGCAATGCACAGCAGCATGAACAGCAGCCGCCGCTTCCAGCTGCGGAAGCAGACATTGGCAGCCAGCGCACCCAGCGCCACCATGGCGATCAGGAATTTGACGCCTGAGCAGGCCTCGGCAACGTGAAACAGCCCGGCAGGCGTATCGATGAAGACGCCGTTGACGGTTGCTTCCACGCCGCTGAGGTGAGTGAAGAAGATCGTCAGCTTGGCGGTGACGGTTTGCAGCGGTGGCACCAGTTCGTCTCCGAACGGCACCAGAAACACCATGTAGAAGAAGGGAAACAGCAGCCCTGCTCCCACCCGCGGCCCCAGCAGCAGCAGCGCACTGGCCGGAAGCAGCGCCACTGCCCCAGCCTGACGCAGCAGATCAAAGCCCGCCATCGCGCCCAGCACCCATACCAGCAACGCGCCAGCGACCGCGATCAGCCCCGGCCACCAGCAAAGCGGCTTCAGTTTCGCCAGTTCGGGCAGACGTATCCACACCAACCAGATCAGAATCGCCGGAACCAGCAGGATGTGATTATAGGTTGAACTGTTCCACCATTGGCCGAACATATTCACCCAATCGCTTGCCATTGCAGCAAAAAGCGCTGCCCAGCCAACGCCCAGCCGCAACAGGGCATCGCGCCAGTGTGCAGGAATGGCGGCACCTTGCCAGAACGCCTTGCTGGCCAGCTCAGGCTGCATCGCGTTCGCTCCCGACAAATCCGATCATCGCACCCAAAGGCTTCAGCGCCGCAGACCAGCTCAGCTGATCGATCACATAACGCCGGGCCGCCTGCCCCATCGCCTGCGCTTTACTACGATCTGCCAGCAGCGCACAAACCCGCGCGGCGAGATCGGCATCGCTGTCGGCAATCGCAAAATGCTGACCATCCACCCCGTCTATCCCGGTGGCGGCACCGCTGCTCAGCACCACCGGCAATTCCATCGCCATGGCTTCCAGCACCTTGTTCTGCACGCCCCGCGCGATTTCCAGCGGAACCAGCGCCAGATCGGCGCCCTTCAGCCAGCTGCGGATATCAGCCACTTCGCCCCAGACGCGCACACCATCCACCCCATCGCGACGCCGCAATTCCTCAACCGGCTCACGCCCGACAACATGGAAGCTCACCTCAGGATATTGCGCGCGGATCAATGGCAGGATGCGATCGATTGTCCGAATGACCGCAGCCACATTCGGCGCATAGTTCATCTGCCCTGTGAAGATCAGGCGCGGCTCTGGCTGGGCCAGCAGTTGTGCTTCCGCCAACACCGCCGCCGGATCGAAGCCGCTGCTGTCGATACCATTGCGCAGCACGTGCACATCGCTATGCGCCAGCACCTCGGGCGCAAGACGCGCGCGGAACAGTGCGGCTTCCTGCGCCGAAATCAGCAGCGACAAATCGGCCCGGTGCGCCAAGCGCGCTTCCTCTGCACGCAGCAGCCTTGCCTCGCGTGCATGCAGCCAGCGCTGCGGCCAGCTGCCTTTGGCGGCGTAGTCATCGAATTTGGCGGAATCGACATCGACGAAATCGAGGATCACGCGCCCCGTGAAATCATCCGGCACATACTGGCCCATCTGCCCGGAATACACATCGAAGGCGCTGATCGGGCGATTGCGCAGAACATCCTCGACATAGCGCTGCAAGGCGGCGCGGTG
>JBGAIR010000007.1:0-53989 GCA_044225335.1 Novosphingobium sp.
GGCTATCTGCTCACCAATCAGGCAATGGAATGGTTCATGGGGCTCTATCAGCCGGAAAGTGGCAATCCGCGCGCCTTCCCGCTGCTCGCCAGCGCCGAAGGGATGCCGCCCTCGATTGTCGCCACCGCCGGGCTCTGCCCCCTGCAGGATCAGGGGCGAAGGATTGCCGCCAAACTGGTCGATGCCGGCGTGGATACAGTCTATCTCCATATGGAGGGGCTGACCCATGATTTCTCCACGACCCGCAAGGCGCTGCCCAGCGCGCAGACCGAAACCCAACGCATTATTCAGGCGATGAAGTTGATGTTGGGGAAGGTTTCGGCCTAAGGGGCCGCCAATGAGCAATAACCTCTCCAATCTGCCTTATCGCCCCTGCGTGGGGGTGATGCTGGTAAACCCCGATGGTCTGGCCTTTGTCGGCAAGCGGATCGACACGCGCGGCCAACCCGATGAGGGCGGAGTCTATTGGCAGATGCCGCAGGGAGGCATCGATGAGGGTGAAGAGGTTCACGCTGCGGCGCTGCGCGAGCTTTGGGAAGAAACCGGCGTGGAAGAACACCATGTCACCATCCTTGCCCAGACCAGGGAAGAGCTGCTTTATGACCTTCCCGACGAACTGATCGGCAAGCTGTGGAAGGGCAAATATCGCGGCCAGCGCCAGCATTGGGTGCTGGCCCGCTTTACCGGCAGTGACAGCGACATCCGGCTGGATGCACACGATCCGGCCGAATTTTGCGAATGGCGCTGGCTCGATCCGGTGCAGTTGCCGGAGGCGATCGTCCCCTTCAAAAAGCGCGTCTATCGTGCTGTTCTTGAAGAATTCCGCAATCTGATCTGAGCGTCGGACACGCCGACAAATTCGCGGATCAGTTCTCTGTAGCGACTGGCTCAGCTTTGACCTGCGCAGCGCTGACCACCTGCGGCGCCGGGCCTTTCTGGATCGCGGCGGCAAGATCACGAGCCGGAGCGCAATCCCCCCGGCACAGCTGTTGCAGTCGCGCAAGATTGCGGCGGGCCTTTTCCAGCGCGCCTTTTTCGGCCAGCGCCGTCCCCTCGCCCGCAATGGCAAACTGGTTGTCGGGATCAATCAACAGCGCTTCGCGGTAATAATGCAGCGCCTTGCCGGGCATTCCCTGCTTGCGAGTCGCCTCAGCGAGGTTGAGATAGATCGCGATATGCCCCGGCTGCACGGCCAGTGCCGCTTCAAACGCATCTATCGCCGCATCGGCCTGACCAGCGGCAAGCGCCGCACGGCCCTGCGAAACCAGCGCGGAGGCGCGCGGATCGAGCGGAGCAGGCGGTGCACCATGACTGACACTGGCTGTCACTGCCGCCAGCAGGGAAAGGGCGATGGCGGCGGGTGTGTAGCGCATGATCTGCTCCCTGACTGTCAGCTTGTTGTCCGACTGCATGAGCGTTGCTGCTAACATAGCGATTCGAAACGCGCGATGAAAAATCCATCGCTGCCATCCGCAGCAGGGGAAAGCCGGATCCCGCCACCGCGAGCACTGCCGGCAGGCAAGTTCAGCGGAGCGGTTGCCCAACCACTATTGCGGTGCAGGAATGAAGCCGCCTGATCCGCGCCCTCTGCATCAAGCAGCGAACAGGTGACAAAGATCAGCCGTCCGCCGGGGCGGACCAGCGTTGCCGCCAGATCGAGCAGACGGGCCTGTACCGCTGTAACGCGCTCAAGCGCCGCCGGGGTCAAGCGCCAGCGCGCCTCGGGATTGCGCCGCCAGGTTCCGCTGCCGGAACAGGGCGCATCGACCAGCACTGCATCGGCCCGCCCGGTCAGATCGCTCAGCGCGGCCGCTTCCGCTCCGGGATTGAGCAGCCGTGTTTCGACAATCGCCGCGCCCGATCGTTCGGCCCGCGGCGTCAGACGCGCCAGCCTGCTGCGATCACTGTCGCTGCCGATCAACCGCCCACGATTGGCCATGTCAGCGGCAAGCGCCAGCGTCTTCCCCCCTGCCCCGGCGCATAGATCGATAATCAGTTCGCCCGGCTGCGCATCCACCGCCATGCAGGCCAACTGCGATCCGCAATCCTGCACCTCGATCCGCCCATCCAGCCATGCGTCCCAGCGCTCAACCGGGGTGCCATAGGGCAGACGGATACCCTGCGGTGCAGGCAAGTCCTCTCCGGCCAGAGGCAGATCAATCGCTCCACGATCAGCCTTCAGCGTGTTGACGCGGATATCCAGCGGTGCGCGCTCCAGCAAAGCGGTGGCGGCCTCTCCGGTGATATCGCTGTCTGCCAGAGCATCGCTCAGCCAGCGCGGCGCAATTCCGCCATGGGCGACCGTTTCACCCGGCTCTATCGGCTGCGGTGCGTGGCGTGATCCATCGAACAGAGCCGCAAGCACACCATCCTGCCCGGCCAGCCGCAGCATCGCCGCGCGCCCGCTCTCCGGCACTTCGCCGCAGCTTCGGATCGCAGCGTAAACCAGTTCGCGCACGGCGCGGCGATCACCGCTGCCGGCAAAGCGGCGCGGTTTGAACCAGTCGGAAAGAATCCGGTCCGCAGGGGCGGCATTGGCCCGCGCTGCCGCGATCACCAGATCGAGCACATCGATTGCCGCCTGTACCCGCGCCTGTGGAGTCATGCCGTCAGCCTTTCCGGCACGACGCCGCTGACATCAGCGTGTCGGATAGTTTGGCGCTTCGCGCGTGATGGTCACATCATGGACGTGGCTTTCGCGCAGACCGGCATTGGTAATCCGCACGAACTGCGCCTTGGTGCTGAGGTCCTTGATCGTGGCCGATCCGGTGTAGCCCATCGCCGCCTTGATGCCGCCAACCAGCTGATGGATCACATCCTTGGCCGGGCCTTTATAGGGTACCTGTCCTTCGATCCCTTCGGGCACCAGCTTCATCTGGTCCTTGATATCCTGCTGGAAATAGCGGTCCGCGCTGCCGCGCGCCATCGCCCCGACCGAGCCCATGCCGCGATAGCTCTTGTAGGCGCGGCCCTGATACAGGAAGGTTTCACCCGGTGCCTCTTCGGTGCCTGCCAGCAGCGATCCGACCATGATGGTGGAAGCGCCCGCCGCCAGCGCCTTGGCCGCATCGCCAGAAGTGCGCAGCCCGCCATCGGCAATGATCGGCACCCCGGCATCATGCGCGGCGCGCGCTGCTTCCATGATCGCAGTCAGCTGCGGCACGCCAACACCGGCAACAACCCGGGTGGTGCAGATCGAACCGGGGCCAATCCCCACCTTCACGGCATCGGCACCGGCGTCGATCAGAGCGCGGGCCGCATCATAGGTAGCGATATTGCCGGCCACCACCTGTGCCGAATTGGACAGGCGCTTCACCCGTTCAACTGCGCGCGCCACATCCTTGTTGTGGCCGTGGGCGGTATCGATGATCACCACATCGCATTCAGCGGCCAGCAGCGCCTCGCTCCGTTCGAATCCCTTGTCGCCCACGGTCGTTGCCGCCGCGACACGCAAACGCCCTGCGGCATCCTTGGTGGCATCGGGATAGGTAACCGCCTTTTCGATGTCCTTCACCGTGATCAGGCCGACGCAGCGGTAATCATCATCCACCACCAGAAGCTTTTCGATCCGCCGCTGATGGAGCAGCTTCTTGGCTTCGTCCTGAGCGACACCGGCCTTCACGGTCGCCAGATTGTCATGCGTCATAAGTTCGCGGACCGGCTGCGCCGGATTGGCGGCAAAGCGCGTATCGCGGTGCGTCAAAATGCCGACCAGCTTGCCCGATGCTTCCACGACGGGAATGCCGCTGATCCGGTTGGCCTGCATCAGCGCCTGCGCTTCGCCCAGGGTGGCATCGGGCGCGATGGTGATCGGGTTGACCACCATTCCGCTTTCATAGCGCTTCACCGCGCGAACCGCAGCGCATTGTTCTTCCACCGTGAGGTTGCGGTGCAGCACACCAATGCCGCCCAGCTGCGCCATGACGATCGCCATGTCCGCTTCAGTCACCGTATCCATGGCCGATGACAGCACCGGGATATTCAGCGCGATGCCGCGCGTCAGCTGCGTACGCGTATCGGCCATCGAGGGAACGATGTCACTTTCCGCCGGACGCAGCAAAACGTCGTCGAAAGTAAGGCCAAGGGGGATTTCGATAGCTGCCACAGTGCCTCTGGAAGTCTTGGTGGGGAGAGATTCGTGGCGGCCCATGTAACCGCGCCGGGCAGGAAGAGCCAGAGGCTTTGCGCCTATTTCACCGGCTTCGCCGCCTCTGGCCCGGCAACCTTGCGCGGATCGGCAAACCAGCGCGTCAATGCGACCAGAAAATTGACATCATCCGCCGCGCCGCCAAGCTCGATATACGGCTTCAGCTCATCGCCCGGTCGGTGATAATCGCCATTCATGAAACGCTCGACACGGGCCAGATCCGCCCATGAACTGGAAACCATCACAGCGGGCACATCATGCTGCATCAGCGCCCAGCCATCTTGGCGGCGGACATAGTCATTGGCTGCAAGGCCATCGGCCAGCTTGCGCTTCTGCGCATTTGCTACCGCTGCGATCCCGGCATCAAGCCGGGTCATGCCCTTGCCGACCACGGCAAAGGGCTCGCCCGGCGGCGCCAGCGCCACGGTGTCGATATTGAAAGCGGCCACGATCTGCCCCAGCGGCAGCGGCGGATTTTCTGCAAAGGCATGCGCCCCCAGCAGGCCAAGCTCCTCACCAGTGGTCGCCAGAAAATAGACATCCCGCTCCATCTGCGGCAGCCGCGACAAGCGCCTTGCCGCTTCCGTCAACACGGCGATGCCGCTGGCATTGTCAATCGCGCCATTGCAGATCAGATCTTGCGCCGGCGGCGCGGCGCATTCGCCAAACCCATCCCAATGGGCCAGCAGCAGAACGGCACCTGCCGAAGGCTTGCGGCCGGGCAGACGTCCGATCAGATTGTGGGTATTGATCCGCGTTTCGCGCGTGGTTGCTTCCAGCGTCAGGTTGAGATCGATCACCCGCGGGGCAAAACCCGGTGCCGCAGCCATCGCACGCAGGCCGGATACGGTCAGTCCGGCTCCCGCCAGCGCCCGATCAAGGCCTGAAGCGGTGACAAAGGCTTCCAGATCGCCGCCCGTCTGGGTGTCAGCCAGGGCATAGCCCTGCCGTTTGCGACGCGCCGTCACGGACTGCAGCGAACGCTCACCGTCCAGAACGGTCAACACCGCAGTCGCTCCGGCTTTCAGCAAAGCATTCTGCCGCGTTGAATCATCGTGACTGCCATCCAGCAACAGCGCCACCCGCCCGGCCAGTTCCGCCCGGCTTGGCGCGCCATCACCCTTGCCCACGAACAGCACTGGCGCATTTTCAATCAGGCTGCGCGTGCCCGATGTCAGCACCAGCACCTCGGCCTGCGGCACATAGATCCGGCGCCCCTTGCGAATGAACTGGGCACTGCTGCCGTTCGGCTCACGCGCGATCAACGTGACCGGCGCGAACCAGGCATGCGAAGGATCATTGGTGCCCGATTCCAGACCGATATCGAACCACTGCTTGCCGATATAACGCAGCGTTTTGGCTTCCCCATCGGTTCCCGGTTCCCGGCCATCATAGGCATCACTGGCCAATTCGGCGATATGGGCGCGCAGCTGATCCTCCAGCGCCCGATCGCGGCGCGGCGCGGCCGACAGCGGCGTGACGAACCCACAAGCGATAGCGGCCGCGGTCAGCAGCCCTCCCCATCGCTTCATCTTTCGCCAGGCACGTTTCATCGCGCACATTCCTACAGGCTGTCAGCCCTTCGGCAAGCGCTACTTTGGCAATGTTTCAAATACGGGCGCGGGGTTGCACGAAAGATACAGTCCCGCCGATTTCCCAGCTATTCGGCGGTCCAACCGCCATCCAGACTCAGATTGGCCCCGGTCATGTTGCCAGCCGCATCGCCGCAAAGCCACAGCGCCAGCGAGGCAACTTCATCCGGCTGGACAAAGCGCTTGGTTGGCTGTTTCGCCAGCAGCACATCATTCATGACCTGCTCGCGCGTCAAACCGCGCGCCGCCATGGTATCGGGAATCTGGTTTTCGACCAGCGACGTCCAGACATAACCGGGGCTGATGCAGTTCGCGGTCACGCCGCTTGTCGCCAGTTCCAGCGCCAGCGTCTTGGTGAAACCCGCGATGCCATGCTTGGCGGCGACATAGGCGCTTTTGAATGGTGAGGCTGTCAGCGAATGGGCGCTGGCCGTGTTGATGATCCGGCCCCAGCCCTGCGCCTTCATATGCGGGATCGCCAGCCGACAGGCGTCGAAAGCCGCTGTCAGATTGAGCGCGATGATCATGTCCCATTTGTCGACAGGGAATTCCTCGACCGGGGCAACATGCTGCATACCGGCATTGTTGACGAGAATATCGACCGGTCCAGCCGCCTCCATCAGCGCTTCCACGCCATCGCGGCGGGAAAGATCAGCGGCGACATGGCGCGCGCCCAGCTCTTCGCAAAGCGCCTTGATCGTGGCTTCGTCACCAAAGCCCGACAGTACCACATCGGCTCCATCACCGCGCAGCGCCCGCGCAATGGCGAGGCCAATGCCTGAGGTTGATCCGGTTACCAGCGCGACTTTTCCGGCAAGCGACATTCCCGACTCCACCATTGGTTGAAACATATGTAAGCCCGCCATTGCGTTTGGACGCGGCAGTGTCCAGAGCTTTACGCTTCGCTTGCATGACACAGGTCGCCGGAGGATTGCCATGCGTCTCGATGAATTTGATCCCAATGCCATTGATGTCGAAGATCAACGCGGTGGTGGTGGTGGTTTCCGCATGGGCGGGCGCGGCGGTCAGGTCGGCTGCGGCACGCTGGTGATCGCACTGATCGCGGCACTGGTCTTCGGTGTGGACCCCTCACAGATGCTGGGCGGACTGGAACAGGGACAGCAGGAACAGTCCCAGCCTCGTGCCCAGCAGGCCGGAAGCAATGCCGGCGAAAGCTGCAATGTCGATGCCGCCAGCCGGGAAAGCTGCAACGCGCTGTCTTCGCTCAACAAGACCTGGCAGCCGGTGTTCGCCGCGGCCAATGTACCATTCCAGCGGCCAAAGCTGGTGTTCTATTCGCAGCAGGGCAACTCTGGCTGCGGCGCGGCGCAGAGCGCTATGGGGCCGTTCTATTGCCCGGAAGATCAGGGCATTTACCTCGACACCGACTTCTTCCAGCAAATGGACAAGGATCTGGGCGCAACCGGGCAGTTTGCCCGCGATTATGTAATCGCGCATGAATATGGTCATCATATCCAGAAGCTGACCGGCGTTTCAGACCAGATCCGCAGCCTGCAATCGCAGAACCCCGGCGCGGCCAACCGTCTTTCGGTACGGCTGGAATTGCAGGCCGATTGCTATGCCGGGGTATGGGCCGCGAAAAACCGTGACCGGCTGGAAGCTGGCGATATGGAAAGCGGCCTGAATGCTGCACACCAGATCGGTGACGATACGCTGATGAAGGCAGCTGGTCGCCGCCCGGTGGAAGCCGCCTTTACCCACGGCAGCAGCGCCCAGCGGATGGAGTGGCTGCGCAAGGGCATGGACAGTGCCGATGATGCCGTTTGCGATCAATTGATGCGGTGATCATGCGCCTGAACGACTGTCACAATATCGACGATTTCCGTCTTCTCGCCAAGCAGCGCCTGCCCTGGCCGGTGTTCGATTACATTGATGGCGCTGCGGATGATGAGCTGACCAAGGCGCGCAACACTGCCGCCTATGCCAGCGCCGATCTGGTGCCCGATGTGCTGGCCGGGGTTGAAACCATCGATACCAGCTGCACGATCATGGGCCGCAAAAGCGCGCTGCCGCTGCTGCTTTCGCCCACAGCGTTGCAACGGGTGTTTCACTGGCAAGGCGAACGCGCCGTCGCTCGCGCTGCGGAGAAGTTCGGGCTGTGGTGCGGCATTTCCAGCCTTGCGACCGTGAGCATCGAAGAAATCGGGGCGATGATTTCCACGCCCAAGCTGTTCCAGCTTTATGTCCACAAGGACAAGGGGCTGAACCGTAGCATGATCGAACGCTGTCAGGCGGCAAAGTTTGATGCCATCGCGCTGACGGTGGACACCATCGTATCGGGCAAGCGCGAACGCTGCGCGCGCAGTGGCTTTACCTCGCCTCCGCGCTTCACATTGTCATCAGCGATTTCCTACGCAATCAAGCCGCGCTGGGCGCTGGACTATGTTTTTCGGGAAAAATTCGCGCTGCCCAATCTGGATACCCATGTCAGCCAGGGCACCGGTGAAGCGGTTTCCATCGCCGGATATTTCAACACCATGCTCGATCAGTCGATGGACTGGAAAGTGGCGGAGCAGATCCGCAACGATTGGGGCGGAACCTTTTGCCTCAAAGGCGTGATGAGCGTGGCCGACGCCCGCCGGGCGGTGGAAATCGGTGCGGACGCGATCATGATCAGCAATCATGGGGGACGTCAGCTCGATGGCAGCCGCGCGCCATTCGATCAGATCCGCGAGATTACCGATGCGGTGGGCGGCAAGATCGAGATAATCTGCGATGGCGGCGTGCGGCGCGGCACACATGCGTTGAAAGCACTTTGCGCGGGGGCAACCGCCGCATCAGGTGGGCGTCTGTATCTCTATGCGCTCGCAGCAGCCGGTCAGCAGGGTGTGGAGCGGGCGCTGACGATCCTGCAGGATGAAATCACGCGCGGCATGAAGCTGATGGGTGTCCACAACGTCGATCAATTGACGGCGGAGCGGCTGCGCTGGCGCTGACGCGGCGTGGCGCAAAGCCAATACGTGCAGTTTACGCCTCATCCTCGTCGTCGCGGTCCGTCATGCCCAGCAGCTTGAGCTTGCGATGCAGCGCTGAACGCTCCATGCCGATAAAACTGGCCGTGCGCGAAATATTGCCGGAAAAACGCCTTATCTGAACGCGCAGATATTCGCGCTCAAAACTTTCGCGTGCCTCGCGCAGCGGCACGCCCATCAAGGCCGGAATCCCATTGTCGGTACCGATCCTGCCATTCAGGATTTCCGCAGGCAGCATATCCACCTCGATCCGGCTCAGCTTGTCGCGCGGTGCCAGAATGATTGTCCGCTCCACCACATTGCGCAGCTGGCGTACATTGCCGGGCCATTCATAGCTTTGCAGTGCCGCCACCGCGTCACTCGCCAGCTCCGGCGGCGGCACACCCTGATCGGCAGCAAACCGCGCAAAGAAATGATCGGCCAGCGAAGGTATGTCCTCGCGCCGCTCGGCCAGCGAGGGGATCGCCACCGGCACGACATTGAGCCGATAGAACAGATCTTCACGGAAACGGCGCTCGGCCATTTCCTTTTCCAGATCGCGGCTGGTTGACGAAACAACGCGCACATCAACCCGGATCTGCCGGTGCCCGCCAACGCGTACAAACGCCTGATCGGTCAGCACACGCAAGATACGCGCCTGCGTGGAAAGCGGCATATCCGCCACCTCATCGAGATAAAGCGTGCCGCCGTCGGCCATTTCCAGCAGGCCGACGCGCACCAGCCTGCCGTCCTGTTCCTCGCCAAACAATTCCTGTTCGAACCGTTCCGGCGTGATGCGCGCGGAATTTACGGTGACAAAGGCGCTGTCCGCACGCGCGCTCCAGCTGTGCAGCAGGCGCGCGGCAACTTCCTTGCCAGAACCGGCCGGTCCGGAAATCAGCAAGCGGCTGCCAGTATTTGCCACCCGCTTCAGCGTTGCGCGAACACCGTTGATCGCCACACTGTTACCGGTGAATTCATCGGCAGTAACAAAGCCTTCGCGCAGCCGCGCATTTTCCCGGCGCAGCCGCTCTGTTTCGGTGGCACGCGCAACCAACAGCAGCAACCGCTCCGCTTCAAACGGCTTTTCGATGAAATCCATCGCCCCGCGGCCGATTGCGGAAACGGCGGTATCGATATTGCCATGGCCGGAAAAAATTATCACCGGCAGTTCGGGCTCGCGCGTCTTGATCGCGTCAAGCACTTCAAGCCCGTCCATCGGGCTGCCATGCAGCCACACGTCCAGCAGAACCAGGCTGGGGCGGCGCTGATCGATCATTTCCAGCGCAGAGGTGCTATCGCCAGCGGTGCGGCACTCATAGCCTTCATCGCTGAGCACGCCTGCGACCAGATCGCGAATATCGCGTTCATCGTCGACGATCAGAATATCGAGCGCCATTCAACTTTCCTCGGACAAAAAGATCATTCCGCTGCCTCCTGCGACCGCTGGCCAGAGAGCGGATCACGGGCGAAGCGCATCGTCACCACGGCGCCATCGGGCTCACCCGAAGCGAAGGTCATTTCGCCGCCATGTTCCTCGACAATCTTGTTGACGATGGCGAGGCCGAGGCCGGTGCCCTTTTCGCGGGTGGTCACATAAGGTTCGACAATCCGTTCGCGGTCTTGCGGCAAGCCGACGCCATTGTCTGTTATCGAGACCAGAATTGCATCATCCTGATCTTCGATGCGCAGCGTCACACGGCCGCGAAAATCGGCTGCAGCCTGCTTCTGACGTGCTTCCACGGCTTCTACCGCATTCTTCAGCACATTCGTCATCGCCTGGCCAAACTGGTGCCGGTCGCAGGCGATACGATCAATATGGCCATCAGCAACAAAGGTGAAATTAATGTCGGAATGGGCAACTTCCTGAAGGAACAAAGCCTGCCGCGCCAGATCCACCGGATCTTCGCCACGGAATACCGGCTTGGGCAGACGCGCGAATGAGGAGAATTCGTCCACCATCTTGCGCAGTTCGCCGACCTGCCGGATGATCGTGCTGGTCAGTTCCTCAAACAGTTCGGCATCAGCTGTCACCAGCTTGCGATACCTGCGGCTCAGCCGTTCAGTCGCCAGCTGGATCGGGGTGAGCGGATTCTTGATCTCATGCGCGATCCGCCGCGCGACATCCGACCATGCCGCCTGACGCTGATCAAGCAATTGCCGGGTAATATCTTCAAAGGTAACCACATGACCGGTCGGCGCGCTGGTGGATTTGACTGCGAGCGTCAACAGCTCACTGCCCTTGGCATATTGCACGATCCCCCCGTCATTGTCTGCTTCGGCCAGCGCGGCAATCTGAGGAGCAATTTCGGCCAGCGGCTGACCAATCGGTGCCAGACCATCACCATCAATCAGCAGTTTCTGCGCCGAACTGTTGATCAAACGGATCTGCCCCTGCTGATCCGTGGAAATGATCCCGGCGGTGACCGATTCCAGCACCGCCTCGATGAAGCTGCGCCGCTCATCAAGTTGCTGGTTGGCTCCTACCAAAGCCTGGGTCTGCCGCTCGATCTGCTGGGTCATGCGGTTGAAGGCGCGATTGAGCTGGCCGATCTCGTCCGATCCCGTCCGCCCGGCAACACGCATGGAGAAATTGCCGGCACCAACTTCCCGCGCGGCCGAAACCAGATCGTAAAGCGGCTTCACCTGGCGGTCAGCAAAGCGCAGCGCGAACCATACTGACAGCCCCACCAGTGCCAGGCTGGCCACGAACAGCGCGATGTTGAATTGCAATTGCTGCACCCGCGCGCGTTTGCTTACCGCGTCGAAATCCTGAACGATGTTCTGGGCATAGCTGGTTGAAAGCAGATCCGATTTGCGCGCTGTGTAAAGATAGATGCCGCTACGCCGATCAATCGGAGTGACCGCCTGAATGCGATTGGCGCTGGCAGCAATGACGATGGCTTCGCCGCTATCAAGCTGGCGCAGCACATCGCTGGAAATCTGTTCTGACAGAGGATTGGCACCGCGGGCAAAGGCCGCCTTGTGCAATTGGCCGTCCGCACCCTTTTGCAGGATGGTCGATTCATTGAGCTTACGGTGCTGGACCTGATAGTAGTAGTACTCTGGAAAAGCCGGGCTTTCCAAAGACTCGCGGCTAAGGAAATCGCGCAGATCGCCAGCCATCGCCAGCGATTCATATTCCATGTCGCGCTGGGTCTGTTCGTAATAGCCGCGCGCCAGCTTGTTGGCATTTTCCAGCAAGCCGCGCGAATTGTCCGAGAACCAGAATTCCACGCCGGACTGGAACAGCAGCGAAGCGAAAATCACCACCAGCAGCGTCGGCACTGCGGAAATCAGCGAGAACAGGAACACCAGCCGCACATGCAGCCGCCCACCCCCGCCGACCTGCTCGGCCGCCCGCTGTAACGCCAGCCTTCTGCCCAGCAAAACCAGCAGCGCCATGGCTGGCACCAGCATGCCGATCAGCAGTGTCGCGGTAAGATTTGTGGGGATCAGCTGGCCATCGCGCGATCTGGCACTGACTGCCATCCAGGTGATGACGGTCATCAACAAAAACGAAATGACGCAGACTGCCTCGATCACCGGGATCAGATTGGCGCGCCTTGCCGCAATCTGCATGCGCCGCCGCCAGCGAGGCCAGCCTTTGTTGCGAGCTGCGTTCATCGTTGCCGGATTACAACACTACTGTTGCATTCGCGCAAGTGAATTCCGCTCAATTCAGCACGCCCGGATCAATGCCAAGCTCGTGCAGCCGCTTGCGCAATGTGTTGCGATTGATCCCCAGCAGTTGCGCGGCGCGGAGCTGATTGCCGCCGGTTTCGCGCAGCGCCTCGACAAACAGAGGGCGTTCGAAGGCAGCAAGCGCGAGATCATAGACCGCTCCGGGCGCTGGACGATGTTCTGCCAGCCAATGCTGCACCGCCGCTGCCATGTCGCCGCCATTTCCGGCGCCACCATGACCTTCATCGCCCGGCTCGGCTCGTTGGGTTCGCGCCAGCAGCGGTTGCACGGTTTCGGCATCGACCAGTTCCTCGCGCGCAAGCAACGCCAGCCGGTAAACAAAATTGCGCAGTTCGCGCACATTGCCGCGCCAGGGCTGCGCCGCCAGCAGCCGGGCTGCCTCATCCGACAGTTGGTGCCGGGGCAATCCCTCGCTCGTCGCGAGCTGCAGGAAATGCCGCGCCAATGCCGGGATATCGTCTGCCCGGTCGCGCAGCGGCGGCAGCAAGATCGGCACCACATTGAGCCGGTAATACAAATCCTCGCGAAAAGTTCCGGCTGCAATCATCGGCTCAAGATCGCGATTGGTGGCAGCAACGATGCGCACATCCACCTTCACTTCTTCGCGGCCGCCCACGCGGCGTACCGAGCCTGATTGCAAGGCGCGCAGCAGCCGCGTCTGCGCCTGCATCGGCATGTCGCCGATTTCATCGAGGAACAGCGTGCCGCCATTCGCCTGTTCGAATTTACCAATATGGCGGGCAACGGCACCGGTGAAGGCCCCCTTTTCATGTCCGAACAGCTCGCTTTCGATCAATTCGCCAGGAATTGCCGCAGTATTGACGGCCACGAACGGTCCGGTGCGGCGATGCCCCAGCTGGTGGATCGCCTCTGCCACCAGTTCCTTGCCAGTGCCGCTTTCACCCAGAACCAGAACAGTAAGATCGTTGCGCAGCACGCGGGTAATCATACGATAGACCGCCTGCATTGCCGCACTGCGGCCGACCAGTGGCAAACCGGCATCGGCATCATCATCGCCGCTGTCGATCCGGGTAGAGGCACTGCCCACGGCTTGCCGCACTGTCCGGGCCAGCTCGTCGATATCAAACGGCTTGGGGAAATATTCGAAAGCGCCGGTATCGCTTGCGCGCACCGCCGTATCCAGCGTGTTCTGGGCCGAAAGAATGATGATCGGCATGTCCGGCGCGATCGCCCGCACCCGATCGAGCGTTTCGATGCCATCGCCGTCGGTCAGCATCACATCGGTCACCAGTGCCTGAAACGTCTGATCCGCCAGCAGACGGTCGCGCGCGGCCACGCTGTCGCAGCGGGTCACGCCAAAGCCCTCTGCCTCCAATGCGGCAGTGATGACGATGGCGATGGTTTCATCATCTTCTACCAGCAGAACGCTCATGCCATCTCCTCGCGCATATTGCTGCGGCGCTCGCTCGCCATTGGCAGGTGAACCCGAAAATGCGTCAGGCCGCGCAGCTCATCCCGATCATGTCCGATGCGGCCATTCATGTCGCGCACCAGACGGCGGACCAAAGCCAGACCCAATCCCTGTCCGCTTTTCTTTGTGGTGACAAATGGCTCGAACACATGGTCGCGCATCGCCGGATCGATGCCCGGCCCGTTATCGCTGACGCGCAATTCGATGGGCAGGCGCAGGGGCTGGCCTTGCGCAGAGGCGTGGAGCTGCAATCCGCTGGCGAACCGCGTCCTCAGGATTACCCGGGCATCCGCTCTGCCCCGGCAAGCATCCGCGGCATTGGCGATCAGGTTGATCAGCACTTGCACCAGAGCATCGACATTGGCGAGAACCGGCGGCAACGAAGGATCAAACTCTTCCATGATAGCAGGCGCATTTCCGCCCGCCTCGATCACCGCACGGGCGCGGCGGATGGCTTCGTGCAGATTGCAGGGTGCCAGCACCGGCGGCGTCCGCCGCGACAGCGACTGCATCTGGTCAATCAGCTTTGCCACCCGGTCCACTTCGTCGGCGATCAGCCCGGTCAGCGCCAGATCGCTGCCTTTGAGCTTGCGCCCCAGCAATTGCGCCGCGCCGCGAATGCCGGCCAGCGGGTTCTTGATTTCATGGGCAAGAATTTCCGGTGCGCGCAGCACCGGATCTTCGCCGGAAATGGTGGTGTCGCTCACCGCCTCGGCCCCGCTGATGTCATGCAGCGTCAGCACTTGCCATCCGGGCTGATCGATCACAGGCGCAACCGTAACGTCCACCCGGCGCGGGCCCTGCCCCAACACAAGCACACCGGTCGTGCGGGCGGAAATCTGCGCATCCACCTCTGCCAGCCGTTCCGCCAATCGCGCTTCATCAAAGCGCAGCAAATCGAACAGGGTCCGCCCGGACAGGCGGCGAAAGCTCTGCCCGAGAAACTGCTCTGCCGCCGGGTTGGCCGCAGCGATCCGTTGCCCCGGGGACAGCAACAGCACCGCCAGCGACAGGCTTGCAAGCTGCCGCTGCGCTTCCTGCATCGCTCAGGCAGCCTGCCGCTCAAGGCAAGGCGCATAAAACTCGCGCAGCGCCCGCATCACATCGTCGGCATCGTCAACGAAGTTGACCATGTTGCGGAAATTGGCCGATCCCGGCAGCCCGCGCGTGTACCAGCCGAGATGCTTGCGCGCCATGCGTACGCCGGTTTCGCGGCCATAATGGGCCAGCATATCCTCGTAATGCTCAAGCACGGTTGCCAGCTGTTCATCCAGCGCAGGGTCCGCCAGCAGTTCGCCGCTGTGCAGCCAGTGCATCACCTGCCCCAGCAGCCAGGGACGCCCATAGGCTCCGCGCCCGATCATCACCCCATCCGCGCCGGACAGCTCAACCGCCCGCGCCACATCATCGATCGTGCAGATATCGCCATTGACGATCACCGGCAGCGATACTGCTTCCTTGACCCGGCGCACGAAGGACCAGTCCGCATCGCCCTTGTACATCTGGTTGCGGGTGCGGCCATGCACGGTGATCATCTTCGCGCCGATATCCTCGGCAATCCGGGCCAGTTCCGGTGCGTTCAGGCTGTCATGACACCAGCCCATCCGCATCTTCACCGTTACCGGCACCTTGACCGCCTTCACCGTCGCCTCGATCAGGCGCGCGGCCAGCGGCAGATCGCGCATCAGCGCCGAACCGGCATCACCATTCACCACCTTGCGCACCGGGCAGCCCATGTTGATATCGATGATCGCGGCACCACGATCCTCGACCAGCCGGGCAGCTTCGCCCATCTGTTCCGGTTCGCAGCCAACCAGCTGCATCGAAACCGGCTCCTCGCCCGGATCCCACATCGCCTTTTGCACCGATTGGCGGGTTTCCCGGATCGCGGCCGGACTGGCGATCATTTCGGTCACGTTAAGCCCGGAGCCATAGCGCCGCACCATCTTGCGGAAGGGCAGATCGGAAACCCCGGTCATCGGAGCAAGCACCACCGGGCAGTCGATCCTTACCGGACCGACCATGATCGGGGCCATTTGTGGCGGTGTGGGAACTGCTTCGGTCATGACTGCCTAAATTTTGGGCAGCGCATAGTGGATTGCCCCGGAAACGGCAAGCCTATACCGGCTGCGGAATGAATGCGCCAAAGCCCCATTCCGGCACCGCCGCCGTGATCGTTGCCGCCGGGCAAGGTCTGCGCGCGGGGCAGCCGCTGCCGAAGCAGTTTGCGCCATGGCGCGGCAAGCCGGTGGTGCGCCATTCCGCAGAAGCGCTGGCTGCGGCAGGGATTGCCCCGATCGTGGTGGCGATACCGGAAAATGCCGAGGATGCGGCGCTGGCCGCATTGGCAGGCGTTCCCGGCATCCGTGTGGTTACCGGTGGAACAACGCGCCAGCAATCCGTCCGCAATGCGCTGGAAGCACTGGCAGAAGACGCTCCCGAACAGGTTCTGATCCATGATGCCGCCCGCCCCGGGCTGTCTCAGGCTGTAATCGCGCGGTTGCTGGCAGCGCTGGCGGAATATCCGGGCGCCATTCCGGTGCTGCCGGTGGTGGACAGCCTGACCCATGCCGATGGACCAGTCATGGGCAGCCCGGCCCGCCGTGAAGAACTGCGCCGCGTTCAAACCCCGCAGGCCTTTCGCTATCCCGCGATCCTGGCTGCTCACCGCCAATGGCAAGGGACAGCCGAAGCGGGGGACGATGCACAGGTCGCGCGTGCAGCGGGACTGAAAATAGCGCTGATCGAGGGAGATGAGGGTTTGCACAAGCTGACATTCGCCAGCGATTTTGCCGCACATGCGCCCGCCATGCGCGTCGGCACCGGCTATGATGTGCACCGCCTGGCCGATGGTGAAGAGCTGTGGCTCTGCGGGGTACAGATTGCCCATTCACGCGGCCTTGCCGGGCATAGCGATGCCGATGTTGCGATTCACGCGCTGGTCGATGCCATCCTTGGCGCAGTGGGCGCTGGCGATATCGGCAGCCACTTCCCGCCCAGTGATCCGCAATGGCGCGGTGCCGCATCGGACCAGTTTCTCGCCCATGCCGTCAAACTGGCGGCAGAGGCGGGTTATCGGATCGGCAATGTCGATGTAACCATCATTTGCGAGGCTCCAAGGATCGGTCCTCACCGCGAAGCAATGCGTATCCGGCTCGCGGAGATCATGGCGGTTGCGCCCGAACAGGTGAGCGTGAAGGCTACCACCACGGAACGGCTTGGCTTTGCCGGGCGGCAAGAGGGCATCGCCGCGCAGGCCGTCGCCATGCTTGTGCAAGGCTGAAGCGTGCTGATTTTCCGCATGGCATCGGCGCTGGCGGCGATCGCGCTCATCGCGCCCGGCATCGCCGCAGCGGCAACTCCGCCCTGCCTTACCGCTGGCGAGTTTGCTGCGCTTTCCACCTATGCGCTGCCCGATATCATTCGCGGCACCGCGCAGCGCTGCTCGCCTCTGCTGCCGTCTAATGCATATCTGAGCCGTGATGGCGAGGCGTTGGCCCGGCGCTATGACAGCGGCAAGGATCGCGCCTGGCCCGGTGCCCGATCTGCCTTTCTGAAGCTCAGCCTGCAGATCGACCCCAAGGCCCAGCCTGCACTGGCCGGAATGTCCGATGCCTCGTTACGACCGTTGGCCGATGGCTTCGTTGCCGGGCTGGTTGATCAGCGATTGCCCGCCGATCGTTGCCAGGCGTTTGATCGGCTGGCGATGCTGCTATCGCCGCTGCGCCCGGATCACGCTGCGCGGCTGGTCGCGCTGGCTAGCGGATTGAGCGCGAAAAGCCGCAGAAACAGGATCGGCCCGATCACGATCTGCCCGGTTTGACGGGCATCGGAAAAACTGGATTTTGATTCAAAACCCGCCCAATGCGGGCTGCAATCAATCAAAGGATTCGCGCAATGCAAAAGGGAATGTTCCGCATCGCAGCCAGCCTGGCTTTGATCGGTGCCGGGCAGGCTCAGGCCGCCACAGCACAGCAGGCTGCACCCTGCATTTCGCGCGATGAGATGCGGGGCATGGTCGCCTATTTCCTGCCCACTGTTGTGAATTCGGTCATCAAGACTTGCAGGCCTCACCTAGCCGCAGACAGCTACCTATCCGCGCGGGCCGGCAATCTGGTCGCCGCGCTGGAACCAGGCAAGGCCAACGCCTGGCCATTGGCGAAGGCAGCGTTCATCAAGCTGGGCGCCGATGGCAAAGCTGACAAGGATTTTGCCAACCTTCCTGATGAAGCGATCCGCCCGTTGATGGACGCCATTGTTGAAACCAAACTGGCACCCGAAATCAAGCCGGCAAACTGTGCCGATATCAACCGGGTGATGGCAACGGTAGAGCCGTTACCGGCGGACAACATGGTTTCCTTCTTCACCGAAATCTTCGCCTTGTTCATGCGTGACGGGAACAAGAAGTCGATTTGCCCGGCCTCCTGAAACGGACCCGACAATCATGTCGCTGCTGCCTGAAGACATCATCGCCCTCGCCACCCGCGTGGTGGAAGAAAACCGCAAGATCGGCCGCCGGATCGCGCTGGCGGAAAGCTGCACTGGCGGCCTTGTCGCCGCCGCGCTGACCGAGATCGCAGGTTCCTCTGCCGTGCTGGACCGGGGTCTGGTGACCTATTCCAATGAAGCCAAGCAGGAACTGCTGGGCGTTTCGCCAGACATCATCGATACCTTCGGCGCGGTTTCGATTGCCTGCGCCTGGGCGATGGCACAGGGCGCATTGAAGAAAAGCGCGGATGCAGGTGTTGCCGTTGCCATCAGCGGCATTGCCGGGCCGGATGGCGGTTCAGAGCAAAAACCCGTGGGCACCGTTGTCTTTGCCAGAGCGCTGCGCGGTGATGAGGATGTGCTGGCGGAAGAACGCCGCCTTGACGCCACCAGCCGCAGTGCGGTGCGGCATCAAGCGGTGCTGGTCGCGCTCGAGCTGCTGCTGCCGTAAAGCGCGTGGGCGCGTGCTTCGAATGCACCCACCATTTTGCGGAATGCGCCATCAAAATATTGCCCGGCCAGCCGCTCAAACACGGCATTGCGAAAGGTGAATTCGACGCGGAAATCCACTTCGCAGCCGCCCTCCACATCGGTGAACCGCCAGGCATTGTCGAGATCGCGCATCGGACCATCGATGTAATGCACCTGGATCAGATCCGGCCGCCGCTTTTCCACGCGTGAGGTGAATTTCTCGCGCAGCGCCTTGAAGCCCACCAGCATATCCGCCAGCATTTCGGTCTCGCTGTCAGAGCGTACCCGCGTTGCAACCACCCAGGGCAGAAACTCGCCATAGCGACCGACATCCGCAACCAGATCAAACATCTGTTCGGCTGAGTAAGGCAGCCGCCGGATTTCCCGAATACCCGGCATCAGAGCCGCTGTTGATCGCGGGCAATCTTTGCCTGCCGGGCGGCGCGCATTTCACGGAAATCGTCGCCCGCATGATAGCTTGACCGCGTCAGCGGGGTGGCAGCGACCTGCAAGAAGCCCTTGGCACGAGCGATAGCGCCATAGGCATCGAATGCCTTGGGCGTTACAAATTCGATCACCTTGGCGTGTTTCGGGGTGGGTTGCAGATACTGGCCCATGGTCAGGAAATCGATGCCCGCGCTGCGCATGTCATCCATTACCTGATGTACTTCCAGCCGCTCTTCACCAAGGCCCAGCATGACCCCGCTCTTGGTGAAGATGAGGGGATTGTGATGCTTCACCTCCTCCAGCAGCCGCAGTGACGCGTAATAGCGCGCACCGGGGCGAATGGTCGGATAGAGGCGGGGAACGGTTTCCAGATTGTGGTTGTACACATCGGGCCCGGCGGCAACGATGGCTTCCACCGCCGCGCGCATCTTGCCGCGGAAATCCGGGGTCAGGATTTCAATCGTGGTTTCGGGCGTGTTTCGGCGCAGCGCCTCGATCACCTTCACGAACTGGCCTGCCCCGCCATCGGGCAGATCGTCTCGGTCAACCGAGGTGATGACGATATGCTCCAGCCCCATCTTGGCCGCAGCTGCCGCAACATGTTCAGGCTCAAGCGGATCGACCGGCCGGGGCATCCCGGTCTTGACGTTGCAGAACGCGCAGGCCCGTGTGCAGACGTCGCCCAGAATCATCACCGTGGCGTGCTTCTTGGTCCAGCATTCGCCGATATTGGGACAGGCAGCCTCTTCGCAAACCGTATTGAGCGAGAGATCGCGCATCAGCTTGCGGGTTTCGCCATAACCCTTGCTGGTCGGCGCTTTGACACGAATCCAGTCAGGCTTGCGTTGCCGTTCGGGGCGCGGAACTGCGGAAAGATCGTTCATGCCGCCCAGATAGGCCCATGAAGCAAAGCTTGCCAGTGCGATTTTATCACGGCATCAGGCGCAGCCATGACTGACTCATTCTCACCGGTATTTGACCGGCTCGTGGCGGGTTATCAACGCTTTCGCACGCATGGCTGGGCACCGAATCGCGATCGCTGGGCCACATTGCGCGATGGGCAACAGCCAGAGATCATGGTGATCGCCTGTTCCGACAGCCGGGTTGACCCTTCTCAAATCTTCGATGTCGATCCCGGCGAGATTTTCGTTGTCCGCAATGTCGCGGCCATGGTTCCGCCCTTCGAAACAACGCCGGGCCATCACGGTGTTTCCGCAGCACTGGAATTTGCTGTCCAGGTGCTCGAAGTGAAGGAAATCGTGGTGATGGGCCACGGCATGTGCGGTGGCTGCAAGGCTGCGCTGACGCGCGAACTGCATGGCTGCGAACCCGGCGAAGGCGGCTTTGTTGCCGATTGGATTGCCTTGCTTGACGAAGCGCGCGAACCCATCGCAGCTTCGCTGGGCACCGAAGGACGCGAGGCAGAGCGGGCCATGGAACAGGCCGGCGTCCGCGTCAGCCTGACCAATCTGCGCAGCTTCCCCTGCATTCGCCGCAAGGAGCGCGAAGGCAAACTGAAACTGCGCGGCGCGTTTTTCGCGATTTCCGATGGCCTGCTGCATGTGCTGGATGAAACCACCGACCGGTTCGCGCCCGTCGAATAAAACCCTGCCGATACGGCGCCGCAAGCCCGAAACAAAAAGGGCGGCGATTGCTCGCCGCCCTCTTCAAGCAGGAACCGCCAGTCTTACTTCGGCGCCTTTGCCTTGTTGGCAACATAGGCAAGCCACATCTGCGCCAGCGGCTTGCGCGGCCCGTCGATGCGGTTGAAGGTTGCCGTGGCCTCCGCATATTGACCAAGATCAGCCTGGGCAATGCCCAGCCGGGTCAGCGCGCGGGGCGTATCAACACCGGCCTTGCCAAGCGCGATGGTATAGAATTCGGCGGCCTTGGCCGCATTGTCATAGCTCATATTGGCGTCACCCGCAGCCATTGCCGTAGCCGCGGTTGCACTCGGCGCACGTGCGTCACGTTCAAGCGCCCCCAAAGAAGCCTTGTCTGCTGCGATACGGCCCCGTGCCTGAGCCATCGCATCAGACATGAAGGGATCGCTGGCATTGAGCATACCAGCAGCAATGCCGCGCTCACCAAGCTTGATCACTTCCGCAGGCAGCCGCCGCGGATCGGCGGCCTGGATATATTCGACATATTCCCGCGCCGCATATTTCTTCTCATTTTCCAAGCCCCCAGCGCGAAGCATCAGGCGGCCGAGATCGAGCGATTCCTGCGAGGTGAAATTGCCATAGGTCCGCACCAGTTCTGCCGCGCCCAGCCAGTTGAGCGGGGTCGGCTGGTCAGCCACCATCGCGATGGACCATTCAATACCCTGCTGCGTCAGCTTGTTCTTGTAAGCGATGCTGTTTGCACGCGAATACCAGACCGAAGGCACTGCCCCGCCAGCGGCCTTGCGCACTTCAATCGCCCGCTTCAGAGCATTCAGGCCATCGAGCGGCTTGCCCGACTGGGCATAGCTTTCTGCGAGTTGCTGCGCAGCCGCGTCATCGCTGTAATTGGCTTCAACAGCCTTGGTCAGAGCAGGAATTGCAGCCGCGAAATCCTTGTTAATAAATGCAAAATTTCCAAGGTAGAAATAGAAATCATTGATTTTTGCGGGCGGTACAAGGCCGCTATCCAGCATAGACTGGATTCCGCTCTGCCGCATGCGCAGATCATCAACAAGGCCGCCCAGCGTCAGCCCGAACTGTCCGACGGCAAAGCGGTCTTGCGGTGTTTTCGCCGCAGCTTGTGCGGTGGCCAGCAGCGCGGGTGCGCCATTCAGTGCCGTATCCAGTTCCGTCTTGATCGCCGGCTTGTCAGCTGCTGCGGCCGCATCAAAGCGGGCCTTGATCGGCTCAGCATTTTTCAACGCGGTCTGCAAAGGCTGCGCAGCAACCGAAAATTCCTTTGAATAGCCGCCCCCGGCCTTCGCAGCCTTGTCATCCTTGGCAGCGGCCGGAGTTGCAATGCCCCCTGCAACGCCCAACGCCAGCGCGATTCCCATGGCAGAACGAGTGAACAAGCTGCTGCGCATCATGACATACTTCTCCTTGGCGATTGCCCTGCTCCGGCTTAGGCCCCGTACATGACAACGCTATTTCCCTGCTGCGCCAATGGCCGGGTTTGGCCGATTTTGCAACAGTTCAGCGGGCTATCGCAATGCCACTGAACGCTGATTGAATGCAGCTTGGCGCAGCCGTTAAGCTTGCGGCGCTTCACACCGCTTCGAAATGTGGAAAACCCTTGCTTTGGCAAGGTTCCGGTCTGCCTCGCGCTGGCCTTCGAGCACGGCTTCGCCTAGGGCCGGACGAGCCTTAGTCTTTGCAACAAACGATTGATTGAAACCGCGTGAGCGACGATCCAGAAACACCCGAAAACGGCATCCCCGAGGCCAACGGCCCGCAGGGCGAATTCCAGCGCGTCGACATCGTCGATGAAATGAAGGCCAGCTACCTCGATTACGCGATGAGCGTGATCGTGGCACGCGCCCTCCCCGACGTTCGCGATGGCCTGAAGCCGGTTCACCGCCGGATTCTTTTCGCAAGCCAGGAAGGCGGCTTTGTCGCCGGGCGCCCCTATCGCAAGAGCGCCAAGATCGTTGGCGACGTGATGGGCAACTATCACCCGCATGGCGACGCCGCGATCTATGATGCCTTGGCGCGCATGACCCAGCCGTGGTCAATGCGGCTGCCGCTGATCGATGGTCAGGGCAACTTCGGTTCGATGGACCCCGATCCGCCAGCATCGATGCGTTATACCGAAGCGCGGCTGGCACGCGTTGCCAATTCGCTGCTGGAAGATCTCGACAAGGACACGGTCGACTTTCAGGACAACTATGACGGATCGCGGCAGGAACCGCAGGTTCTGCCGGCGCGCTTCCCCAATCTGCTGGTCAATGGTGCCGGCGGCATCGCGGTCGGCATGGCCACCAACATCCCGCCACACAATCTGGGCGAAGTGATCGATGGCTGTCTGGCCTATATCGCCAATCCCGCGATCACGACCGAGGAATTGTTCGAGATCATTCCCGGACCGGATTTCCCCACAGCGCCCTTGATTTTGGGCAGCGCCGGTGCGCGCTCCGCCTATACCACCGGACGCGGCTCGATCATCATGCGCTGCCGCCATGAGATCGAGGAAGGCCGGGGCGATCGCCGCTCGATCGTGCTGACCAGCATTCCCTATCAGGTCGGCAAATCGGGGCTGGTCGAAAAGATCGCCGAAGCGGCCAAGGACAAGCGGATCGAAGGCATTTCCGATATCCGCGACGAATCCAACCGCGAAGGCGTGCGCGTGGTGATCGATCTCAAGCGTGATGCCACGCCGGAAGTCGTGCTCAATCAGCTGTGGCGCAATACCCCCGCCCAATCTAACTTTGCCGCCAATATGCTGGCGATCCGTGGCGGACGGCCGGAAGTGCTGAACCTGCGCGATATCATCGCCAGCTTCATCAGCTTCCGCGAGGAAGTGATTACACGCCGGACGAAGTTTGAGCTCAACAAGGCCCGTGACCGCGCTCATATCCTGCTTGGTCTGGTCATCGCCGTCACCAACATGGACGAAGTGGTGCGCATCATTCGTGGCGCGCCCAATCCGGCGGCGGCGCGGGCTGCGCTGCTGACGCGCGAATGGCCGATCGGCGATATCGCGCAGTATATCCGCCTGGTTGAGGCGATTGAGCCCGATGCCGAGCAGGCTGGCGGCACCTATCGCCTGTCGGAAACGCAGGTGAAGGCAATTCTTGATCTGCGCCTGCACCGCCTGACCGCGCTGGGCCGCGACGAGATCGGCGACGAGCTGAAGCAACTGGCCATCGCCATCGAGGAATATCTCTCGATCCTGGCAGACCGGGTCAAGCTGTACGGGGTGATGAAGGACGAACTCTCCGTCATCCGCGAAGCCTATGCGACGCCGCGTCTTTCGGAAATCACAGCCGCTGCTGACGGCATTGACGATGAGGACCTGATCGAGCGCGACGAGATGGTCGTGACCGTCACCATGGACGGCTACATCAAGCGCACCAGCCTTTCGACCTTCCGTGCGCAGAACCGCGGCGGCAAGGGCCGCGCCGGTATGGCCACCAAGGATGAGGATGTGGTGGCGAACATGTTCGTCACCTCCACCCACAATCCGGTGCTGTTCTTCTCCACTGCCGGCAAGGTCTATCGCCTCAAGGTCTGGAAACTGCCGGAAGGCGGCCCGACCACGCGCGGACGCCCGATCATCAACCTGCTGCCCGCGCTCGATCAGGGCGAAACCATCCAGACCGTGCTGCCGCTGCCAGAGGATGAAGCGGAATGGGGCAAGCTTTCGGTGGTATTCGCAACCGCCAGGGGCAATGTCCGCCGCAACAACATGGATTCCTTCGCCAACATCCCCAGCAATGGCAAGTTTGCCATGCGCTTCGAGGATGACAGCGATGATCGCCTGATCGGCGTCGCGCTGCTCGACCCAGAGGACGATGTGCTGCTCGCCACCCGTCAGGGCAAGGCAATCCGCTTTGCCGGTGATGAAGTGCGCGAATTCCAGAGCCGCACCTCCACCGGTGTGCGCGGGATGACACTGAAGGGTGATGACGAGGTTATCAGCCTTTCGATCCTGCACCGGGTTGGCACCACCAGCGAAGAGCGCGAGGAATATGTCAAATTCGCGCCGTGGAAGGGTGAAAAGGAAGGCGAACCATCGCTGTCGGCGGATCGCATGGCGGATCTGCGTGATCGTGAACAGTTCATCCTTACCGTTTGCGCCAATGGCTATGGCAAACTGTCATCCGCCTATGAATATCGCCGCACCGGTCGTGGCGGCCAGGGTATTACCAACATTGACAATATCGCCCGCAATGGCCTGGTCGTCGCCAGTTTCCCCGCGACGCAGGCCGATCAGCTGATGCTGGTAACGGATCAGGCCAAGCTTATCCGCTTGCCGCTGGAATCACTGCGCGTGATCGGGCGCGGCAGCGCAGGCGTGCGGCTGTTCAATGTTGCCGACAAGGAACAGGTCGTCAGCGCTGTGCGGCTGGCGGAAACGGATGGCGAAGATGCCGATGATGGCACAGATAGCGATAACGCCGGGGATCAGGCTGAAGCCTGATCCCGCCCGCGCAGTTCGCCGACCACCCCGGTGCAAATGAGGAACTGGCCGAAGTAATAGAGCGGCCAGATCAGCAGGCCCGGCAGCGGGCTGGTTGATAAGTAACCTTTCGCCGCAAAAATCAGCAGGTCGGAAACGACAAACATCACAGCGCCAAGCCCCACACGATAGCGGGGAAAGCCGCTGATCCAGGCAGAGCCCGCCATCGCGCCCAGACCAAGCGCATAAAAGGCGATGCCCGGTGCCATATCGTGATTGTCGGCCAATTGATATGCAATCAACGGGGTCAAAACCACCAGCCCCAGGCCGAGCATCTTCTGGCTGATTGGCATAGCCGGACGGCGATGCCGGATATAAAGATCTGTCGCGACAATATGTCCCGCCAGGAAGGACAGCGCCCCCACCAACTCGGATATTTCAAGCAGCGCATCGCCCGATGCGCCCAACGCCATCACCAATGCGATCTGTCGTGAATCGCGGCCTCGGTGACGCATCAGCGCATATACCGCCAACAACGCGACGCCCGATGCTTTCCAGATGATTTTCTGAACGCCCGGCAGACCGGTATGCGCCACGAACCAGAAGCTTATCCCCGCGACCAGACTGGCCAGCAACCACGGTCGTTTTTCAACAAGCGCACGCTTCGGCATTTTGCTGCCTCCCACCCAGTCCCTGTTAGCTATTGGCGTTTCCATATCGCAAAGGCTACCAGCGCGCCATGCAGTATGATGTACATATCATTGGCGGCGGAATGGCCGGAAGCGAAGCGGCATGGCAATTGGCGCGGCGCGGCTTGCGGGTTCGCATTTCGGAGATGCGTGGCAGCGGCGATACCACACCGGCGCATCAGGGCGAAGGGCTGGCGGAACTGGTCTGTTCCAATTCCTTCCGCTCGGATGATCATCAAAGCAACGCGGTGGGGCTGCTCCATCATGAAATGCGGCAGCTGGATTCGCTGTTGATGGCCGCTGCTGCCAAGGCCCAGGTTCCCGCAGGATCGGCGCTGGCCGTTGATCGCGACGTGTTCTCAGCAGAAGTGGAAGCAGCGCTGCGCGCGCAGCCGACGCTGCACATTGTCCGCGAACGGATCGACCGCTTGCCCGAGGCCGGGCTGACAATTGTCGCTACCGGACCGCTGACGGCAGCAGCACTCGCCGAAGGCATCGGCAGTGCCACCGGGGCGAACAGCCTGGCCTTTTTCGATGCGATTGCCCCGATCGTCTATCGCGACAGCATTGATATGGACATTTGCTGGATGGCCAGCCGCTGGGACAAAGGCGAAAAGGATTACATCAACTGCCCGATGACGCGCGAGCAGTACCTTGCCTTTCGCCAGGGCCTGCTGGACGGCGAGAAAACCGAATTCCGCGAATGGGAAGCCAATACGCCCTATTTCGAAGGCTGCATGCCGATCGAGGTCATGGCGGCACGCGGCGAAGATACCTTGCGGTTTGGGCCGATGAAGCCAGTCGGCCTTGATAATCCCCACAGCGCCACGCCGGAATTCCCCAATGGCCGCTGGCCTTATGCCGTGGTGCAGCTTCGCCAGGACAACAAGCTGGGCACCCTGTGGAACATGGTCGGTTTCCAGACAAAGCTGAAGCATGCCGAACAGGTGCGATTGTTCCGCACCATACCCGGGCTGGAGAACGCCGAATTCGCCCGGCTTGGCGGACTTCACCGCAATACCTTTCTCAATTCCCCCGAATTGCTTGACCGGCAATTGCGCCTGAAAAGCGCCCCGCATATCCGCTTTGCCGGGCAGATCACCGGCTGCGAAGGCTATGTCGAAAGTGGCGCGGTTGGCCTGCTCGCCGGATTGATGGCAGCGCAGGAACTGAGCGGAGGCAACTGGATCGCCCCGCCCCGCACCACAGCTCTGGGAGCGTTGTTGTCGCACATCACCGGCGATGCCGAGGCGGAGAGCTATCAGCCGATGAACGTCAATTTCGGGCTGTTCCCGCCGGTTGATCCCGATGTCAAAAAGAAGCAGCGGAAACTGGCCTATACCGACCGGGCGAAAGCTGATCTGGCGATCTGGCTCTCCTCAGCACAGCTTTGATCCGAAACGGATTAAATTGAAGAGGTGTCGCTTCGCTACAATGTGAGCATGCCCGATGGGCATATGAGCCCCCAATTCAAAGCGGGTCGCGTTCTCAATCAACAGGAGAATGCCATGAAAAATACATCACATCTTATCGCCGCCGCCATCATTGGCAGTGTGGCTTTCGCTATGCCGGCTTTCGCAGAGGATGGCGAGTGGACTGGCGGGTATGCTGGCATACAGGCTGGCTATAGCGCCGCCAAATCAACCTCCAATGTAACGCTTGGCGGGGCATGGTCGAGCGAAACCACTGCGCTGCAAAGCCGGGTGGTCAGTGACTGGTCAGCCAGGCAAAATGCAGACCTGGGCGCATTCGGCGGTCAGATTGGCTACAACTATCAGGCATCAGGCGGTTTCGTGGTCGGCCTCGAAGCCGATATGGTCGGCTTCAGCGGCAAGAAGGACCGCTCGTTCGTTTCCAGCGGCTCGCCAACCTATACTTTCGGCAACCATATCGATCCGAAATCGCTGCTTTCACTGCGTGCAAAGGCCGGCGTAGCCTCGGGCAACACGCTGTTCTACGCCACTGGCGGCTGGGCATGGGCCCGCACCCGCATGAGCGCGGACGTCACCTCGAACGGCGGCTACAGCAAGGAAGGAATCGTCAACAAGACGCTTGACGGTTTCATCATCGGCGCAGGTGTCGAACACAAGTTCAGCTCCAGCATTTCGGCACGGCTGGATTATGCCTACACCGATCAGGGTAAGGCTGGCTATGATACCGCCTATCGCGCGGGCAGCACCTTCACCAGCCCGGTCTACAGCGAAGCGGTAAGGCAGGACCTGCGCCTGCACCTCGTCCGCGTGGGCGTGAACTTCCACTTTTGATTGATACCCTGATCGGAGTGCGGCTTGCCTGCTGGCATCAGCGCTCCGATCAGCATTTGCAACGCGGCTGGGCAGGATGCTTCGGCCGCGTTGCTGTAAATTCGGTTCGGTTCAGCTGATTGTCGCCATTGGCGTCGGCTGCCTTGAAGCGGTTCGATGTTGCCACCGCCCATTCCTCGAAACTCAGCAGATTGTTGTGATCTGTATCGAGCTTGCGAAACGCGGCAACGCGCGGCGCAAGCGCTTCGTTGCGGCTGATCAGATTGTCGCGATTGCGATCCAGCCGGTTAAAGCGGCGCTCTTCCCGCGTTGCTTCGTCAACGGCGGGCAAGCCGCTGCCACGCAGCCCTTCCCCGTCTTCGGTCGGGATATCGTCGGGAGAAGGCCCGTCTGCCCCCGCTACCGGCAAGGGCGGCGGCGGTGCGGCGGCCTCGGTCGCAGCCTTGCCCTGCCACCAGAACAATCCCGCAGCCGCCAGCAGCAACGCGGCAACAGCACCAAGCAAAGCCTTGTTCATCGTGTTCGCACCCGGAATATCATCACTGCGATCAGGCTATCGCTAGATGCCCAACAAGCCAAGCCGCACCATAGCCGGAAGCGCCAGAGGGCCATCGAGCAGCGGCGCTCCGGGTTTGCCAGCCACCCGCCGGGCCAGACCAAACAACACGGCCAGTGATCGCATATCACGGGGCAAGCTTGCCCGGCGCCAATCATGTCGTTTGGCCATTTCGATCACGGCCTCTCGCTGCGATACGTCGGCAAGACGCGCCACAACATCGCACAGTGCCCAACCGGTTGCGGCACGCTCCACCTCGGCAACAGGTCTGGCCTGATCCATCTGCAACCCCAGCGCGGCAAACGCTTGCGCCCGGGCTGCAATCAGCGATCCGACCGCCTGGTCGTTGTCCTGCTCGGCACTCAGCACGGCTTCCCAACCATCCACGATCGCCTCAAGAGCTAAAGAGTTGTGCCAGCACTGCCCGATAAGGGCCAACAACGGTTCGCCCTTGGCCCTGATTTCCGGGGGCTTGCGCAGTTCGTCTCGCCACCATGCCAGACGCAGCTGCCCCAGCATCGGTTCGCTGTGATGCCGCTGCGTGGCCGCCAGCCGCCCGTCCAGAGCCAGCAATGCAAGCAAGGGCAAGCGCGCCTTCACTGGTCCATAAGCCAGCGCCAGCCGCTGTTCAGGGGGCAGCTCGGCTAACAGGACGGTGTGGTCGGTCACATGCGTGCGATAGCGCCGATCAGGCTGCGGGCAAACCTTTGACGCCGCGAATTGCGAACCCACAGAATAATCCCTTTTCAAACAGCGCCCTAGGATTGCGTTAACCATATGCCTTGAGAGTAGCGACACTGGCTTGGCGTATTAGTGCCAGTTCAGTTGTCAGGATTCCGGCGTCGCATGCGCTTCCAGTTTAACCAGTTTCGGGCACCAAGGGTTGCAGGTTTCCTGACCCGGCTGGCGCGCGACCGCGCCGGCAACACGCTGGCGATGATCGCCGCCGCGGTATTTCCCGTGCTCGGTCTGGTTGGCGGCGGCATCGACATGGGCCGTGGCTACCTCTCGCAATCGCGCTTGCAGCAAGCCTGCGACGCTGGCGTTCTTGCCGCACGAAAAAAGATGGGTGCCAATGTACCGCAGGACGGCATATTGCCCGCGGCAGCCGAACGGGTTGGCAACAAGTTTTTCAACCTGAACTACCGCTCCGGTGCCTATGGTTCCACGAATCGCACATTCACGCTGACGCTGGAAACCGATGCTGCAGTCAGCGGCCGTGCGTCGGTGACCGTGCCGACCACAATCATGCGGCTGTTCGGGCGAGACCAGATTCCGCTGCAGGTGGATTGTCAGGCACGGCTGAACTTCTCGAACACCGACATCATGTTCGTGCTCGATACAACCGGATCGATGGCCGATACCAATCCGGGGGACAGCGAACCGAAGATCGCAGCGCTTCGCGATGTGGTGAAATCATTTTACTCGACGCTGGAATCCACAAAGACCCCCGGAACCCGTATTCGTTACGGATTCGTTCCCTACTCAACCAATGTGAACGTTGGCTACCTGCTCAAGCCAGACTGGGTGGTGGACAAATGGACATACCATGGCCGGGTCGCCCAGCCGACCGGCGAAACCCAGACTGTGGATACTTATACCACCACGTTCAACGTCATCAGCGGCAACGTGTCTGCAATCGGCACCTACCAGACCACCAGCTGTCCCGCGAGCACCGCCGTATGGACTGTGCTGGCGCAATGGACCGATCCTGACGGAACCTTTCATCAGCGTGTCCAGGTAAACGGCGACACATTTGGCTGCACCACGGGAACCGAAGGCACAACCGTCACGGTTTCGGGCACACGCTACAACAACTACATCTACGAATGGTCGCAAAAGAAGACCGGCACCACAACCGTGGAAATCAGGAAATGGGAATACAAGCCGGTTCAGCAGGATTTGTCCTTCCTCAAAGGACCGACGGCTGCAAGCACGCTTAGTGGCGGATCTGTCGATGTTCCGATGATCGGTTCAGCCGTATCACCTCAGCCTTTGACGGCATACTTCAGAGGCTGCGTGGAAGAGCGCGACACGTATCAGATCGATGACTACAACAATGTCGATCTGAACCGGGCGATGGATCTGGACATCGACCGGATACCGACCGCAGGCGATCCGGCCACGCAATGGCGGCCGATGCTTAACGAAATCTCGTTTGAGCCGGAAATCTGGTGGGATGGTTCAGGCAATTTCAAAACGAACCCGGATCCGACATATAACGAATATCTCATGGCCCAGTGGGCACGTGCGTCGGCATGCCCTGCGCCGTCGCGCAAGCTGGCCGAAATGAGCGCCAACGACGTCAACACCTATGTTGATGCGTTGACCCCGGAAGGAAAGACCTATCACGACATCGGCATGATCTGGGGTGCCCGTTTGCTGTCGCCGACTGGGCTGTTTCAGGCTGAAAACGCTGATGTAAGCGGCAAGACTACCAGCAGGCACCTGATCTTCCTGACCGACGGCCTTACGGAGCCTGCAGATATTTCTTATGGTGCCTATGGCATCGAACCGCTGGATCGGCGGCGCTGGTCGCCTGCCTCAACCGACACTTTGACCCAAACAATCGAAAAGCGCTTCGGTGTTGCCTGTGCGGAGGCCAAGAAACGCAACATCACGGTTTGGGTGATTGGGTTTGGTGTCAGCCTGAATCCCGTGATGACCGAATGTGCGGGCCCTGGCCATTCATTCGAAGCAAAGGACAACGCCGAGCTTAACGACGTCTTCTCAAGGATTGCCGCACAACTGGGCGACTTGAGGATTTCGAAATGACTGGCCGCCCCGCGCGCAATCTGTTTGTCGACAGCCGCGGCGCGAGCGCCGTCGAGTTTGCGCTGATCGCGCCGACCCTGCTGATGACAGTCTTCGGCTTGTTCGATCTCGGCTTCAATATGTACACCAACCAGATGCTGAGCGGCGCAATCCAGCGCGCGGCGCGCGGCGCAACGATTGAAGGCGCGTCAAGCAACAGCGCCAGTCTGGACGCCATCGTGACCCAGGGAGTTCACGCTGTCGCCCCCACCGCAACGCTGAGCTTTGATCGCAAATCCTATACCACTTTCAGCGATGTTGGCCGGCCTGAAGATTATACCGACGTGAACAACGATGGCACCTGCGATAATGGCGAACCGTTTGAAGATGCCAATCGCAACGGCATCTGGGATAGCGATCGCGGCACCTCCGGCTTCGGCGGCGCGCGCGATGCCGTGCTTTATACTGTGACGGTGCGGTACAAGCGCGTCATTCCGATCTTCAAATTCATTCCCGGTCAGAGCGACACCATGACCTTGCAGAACCAGACCGTGCTGCGCAACCAGCCCTTTGGCCAGCAGAACGACAGCACGCCGCAAACGGGGAACTGCGCATGACCATTCTGGCGCGCATCCGCCGCTTGATGCGCAACCGTTCCGGCGTCGCCATGACCGAATTCGCAATCGGTGCGCCATTTCTGCTGACCGCAGGCTTGTGGGGGGCAGAACTGGCCAACTTCGCGCTGGTTAACATGAAGGTTGGCCAGCTGGCGGTGCACTTTGCCGACAACGCATCGCGCATTGGCGATACCGCCACGCTGCAAGATCGGAAGATCTATGAAGGCGACATCAACGATCTGATCTTTGGCGCGCAGCTTCAGGCCGGCAAATCGCTGGGCTTCTATGATCACGGACGGGTCATCATCAGCAGTGTGGAAGTGGACAGCAATGGCCTGCAATACATCCACTGGCAGCGCTGCCGGGGGCTGCGGCCTTACAACTCCAGCTATGGTGCCGAAGGGACCAGGCTTGGCACTGGCATGGGGCCAGCCGGTGAAGAAGTATCCGCCGAACCCGATGACGCGGTGATCTTCGTTGAAGTGACCTATGATTATCAGCCCCTGATTTCAGCGCGTTTCGTAGGAAACCCGAAGATCAGGTCGATCTCGTCCTTTACCGTCCGCGATGATCGCGATCTCAGCCAGATCTATCAACGCGATCCGAACAACCCGGATCCCGTGCAGCGCTGCAATCAATACACCGGCACACCAGCCGTAGGGGCTGGCGGCCGGGTTAGCTGACGCGGATCAGCGGTAGCACACCTTGCGAACGGCTGACGCAATTCGGCTGGCATCGATCAGGGCTGCCTTTTCCAGATTGGCCGCATAGGGCAGCGGCACATCTTCATCGCAAACGCGCAGCACCGGTGCATCGAGGTGATCGAAACCATCCTCCATGCAGATCGCCATGATCTCTGACGCAACCGAGCATTGCGGCCAGCCTTCTTCGGCCACCACCAGACGATTGGTCTTGGCTAGCGAGGTCAGCACCGTTTCGCGATCAAGCGGACGCAGGGTGCGCAGATCGATGACTTCGGCATCAATGCCCTCACCCGCCAGCACATCGGCAGCTTCCAGTGCCAGACCAACACCAATCGAATAGCTTACGATGGTCACGTCGCTGCCTTCACGCATGATCCGCGCCTTGCCGATCGGCAGCACATGATCGTCCAGCTCTGGCAGTTCGAAACTGCGTCCATAGACCAGTTCGTTTTCAAGGAAGACCACCGGATCCTCGCTGCGGATCGCGGCCTTCAGCAGCCCCTTGGCATCAGACGCATCATAGGGCGCGATCACCACCAGCCCCGGCACATTGGCATACCACGGGCCATAGTTCTGGCTGTGCTGCGCGCCGACGCGGCTGGCCGCACCATTGGGGCCGCGGAACACCACCGGGCAGCGCATCTGTCCGCCGGACATATAGTTGGTCTTGGCAGCAGAGTTGATGATGTGATCGATCGCCTGCATGGCGAAATTGAACGTCATGAATTCGATCACCGGGCGCAGCCCGCCCATCGCGGCACCCGCGCCGATCCCGGCGAAACCATATTCGGTGATCGGCGTATCAATCACGCGCTTGGGGCCGAATTCCTCAAGCAGGCCCTGCGTAACCTTGTAGGCGCCCTGATATTCGGCGACTTCCTCACCCATCACGAAAACGCGGGAATCGCGGCGCATTTCTTCGGCCATGGCATCGCGCAAAGCCTCGCGAACCGTGACTGACTTCATATTGGTGCCAGCCGGTATGGCGGGATCGGCAGGGCGGGCGGTCGCGACCGGGCGTTCAGCGGCCACGCTTGGTGCAACTTCCGCAGGCGCGGCAAGGGCAGCAGCCGGAGCGGCAGCGGGCGTAGAGGCACTGGCGCCTTCGTCCCCGATCACTGCGATCACGGTGCCTACCTTTACGCCTTCGGTGCCCTCAGGGATCAGGATCTTGCCAATCACCCCTTCGTCAACCGCTTCGAACTCCATTGTCGCCTTGTCGGTCTCGATCTCGGCAAGGATATCGCCGCTTTTTACCTCATCGCCTTCCTTGACCAGCCATTTGGCCAGCGTCCCCTCTTCCATGGTCGGGGAAAGGGCGGGCATTTTCAGTTCGATACCCATCAGTAGCTCTCCACCAGAACATCGGTGTAGAGATCGTGCATATCCGGCTCCGGCGAGTTTTCCGCGAAATCGGCAGCTTCGGAAACCTGCGCGCGAATTCGCTTGTCAATGTCCTTGATCCGATCCTCGGCAACGCCGCGCTTGGCAAGCTCCGCCTTGGCTGCCTCGATCGGATCGTGATTTTCACGCATATCCTGCACTTCTTCGCGCGTCCGGTATTTGGCCGGATCAGACATGGAGTGGCCGCGATAGCGATAGGTGTGCAGTTCCATCAGCACCGGACCATTGCCGGCACGAACATAGTTGGCCGCGACCTCCGCCGCCTGCCGCACTTCCAGCACATCCATGCCGTTCACATCCATCCCCGGAATGCGGAACGCCGTACCACGGCGATAGAAATGGGTTTCCGCCGAGCCGCGCTTTACCGCGGTGCCCATGGCATAACCGTTGTTTTCAACCACGAAGATGATCGGCAACTGCCACAGCGCCGCCATGTTGAAGCTTTCGTAAACCTGCCCCTGGTTCGATGCGCCATCGCCGAAATAGGCCATGCACAGCCCGCCATCCTCACGATACTTGTGCGCGAAGGCCAGCCCGGCCCCCAGCGGCACCTGCGCGCCGACGATGCCATGGCCGCCGTAGAATTTGTGATCGACGCTGAACATGTGCATCGAACCGCCCTTGCCGCGCGAGATCCCCGCAGCGCGCCCGGTCAGTTCTGCCATGATCACCTTGGGATCGATACCATAGGCCAGCATGTGACCATGATCGCGATAACCGGTGATCACACTGTCACGCGCCGGGTCGAGCGCCGATTGCAGACCTACAGCAACTGCTTCCTGACCGATATAGAGGTGACAGAAACCGCCAATCAGCCCCAGCCCATACAGCTGCCCGGCCCGTTCTTCAAACCGGCGGATGAGCACCATCTTTTCATAGAAATCGAGCAGCTCATCATCGCTGGCGCCATAGCGCCGCTGTGCATCATAGCCTTCCTGCAGGCTGCGCAGCGCAAAACTTTCATCAGCAGCGGCGGGCTTTGCCGCGGATTTGGATTTGGTGGCGGGCTTGGCCAAGTCCTGTCCCCGTTTGTTTGAGATTGCTGCCTGGCTATAGGGCGAAGGTTCCGTAAGGGAAACACTCCCATACGTATTTTGTGATGATCTGTGCGCAGAACTTTGCGCTTCAGTTCACCAGCATCACCATTTCATCGGGGTGCACCACGTTCAGATTACGGCGCAGCAGTTCACCAGCCATATCGGGATCGACGTGACTGGGATCGAGCAACGCAACGCGGTTTTTCAGCTCGTCCCGCTCGGCAGTGAGCTGCTTCAGCTCATTCTGACGCTGCGCCAGCAGCTGGCTGTTCTCACTCCACGCCAGCAGCCCGCTCGGCCCGGCCAGTGCCATACCGCCCATGAACAGCAGGCACAGCAAGGCAATCGCCTGGGTCAGGCTTTCCTTTGCGAGCTTGGGTTCGTTGCGCCGATGCAGCATGCGCCCAAGAATCACAGATGATTCGCCGATTCAAGCGGAATTTTGCGAATGCGACGAAATGATTCGTCACAGAGGCAGGATGCCCTCCTGCTATCCCGTTTCCACCTCTCGCCGTCCGACTGCAGACCAGTCAACATCGCGGGTTGCGTACATCACCCCGGCCAGCGTCACGAACAGCAACACCGATCCGATAAGCAATGACCATGCTTCCAGATTGAGCAGCACGAACAGCAGCGCATAGAGCCCCAGCAGCAGCGCCGCCATGAAGCGCGCCCGTCTCCAGCTCTTCAGCACAGCCGCGCTATAGGCGCTGAGCAATCCGATAATCGCGCCGCTGGCCAGCAGATAGGCACCGGTGAAGCCAATCACTTCCGCAAAGGCCAGCAACAGCACGAAGAACAGCACCAGCCCGGCCCCGGTCAGCAGATATTCGGCCGCGGCTACGCGCGCGCCGGCCACCACATCGAACAGGAAAAAGGCAAGGAAGGTGAAGCCAATGAACAGGAAGCCATATTTCACCGCACGATCAACCTTGCTGTAGAGATTGACCGGCTCGATCAGATCGACATTGATGGCACGGCTCGGCGCACCAACCGCTTCATCCGCGCCGCCCGATGCGGTATCGGCTGCCGATGGCGCCGCCGCCTCATTGAAAGCATAGCGGTTCTGGGGTGCGACATCCGATGGCACGCCGCCATCTTCGGTTGCTACCGGCGGCTGGCCGAGCGCCAGCTTGTCCACCTTGTAGCTGGCGCTGAACCCCTTGTCCGAAACATCCGAGCTATCGGGCAGAAAGGCACCGTTGAAATTGGGGCTGCTCCAGGCGGATTTGACCGCCCATTGCGTCTGCCCGCCGCGCGGCACAAGGCTGATTGAGCGGCTGCCGCGCAAACCGAAAGCGTAGTCGATCTTCAGCGTCCCCTCCCCCGTCCAGGGAAGAAATGCGAAGAAGCCATTGTGCCCGGTTGCAGCCGGCCCGCGCCCAGGCTGAAGCGGCAGCGGCTTGCCATCGGCCAGCAGCGATCCACCTGCAGTAAGGCCGCGTGGATCGGACGCGCCCATCCGCAACTCGGCCCGGTCCCACAGCAGACGTTCGCGGGTGACACCGAAGCGTGCCAGATCATCGGGCAAGGCAAATTCCGCCGTGCCTGCAACCTTCGCTTCGAACAACACGCTGCGATAGATCGATTTGCGCCGCTCCTGCGGTGTGATTTCAGTGCCGACCTTGTTGGTTACCGGCGAAATATAGAGCAGTTTTTCAACTTCGACGGTGCGCGAAACAGTCTTTCCGCCCACCTCTTCGTTCTGGGTTTGCGTGGTGCGGAAAGGCACGACAATCACCGGCCCAGCGACAACCTGCGGCCCGCCCCACCCGGCATTGATGGTGGATTGCGCGGTTTCCGCCTGGCTCTGCCGATCATAGACCAGCGCATAGACCAGCATCAGGGGAACGGTGAGCACCATTCCTACCAGCGCGACCAGCAGCAAGCGTACCCCTGGCGAACGCTCCTTGCGCAAATGGTCCGTCATGCTCTGCCTTTCCCCCGAATCGCTGTGTTTCTCCATAGTTACCACCGAACGGCAAAACGGCGAGGACGGATTGCTCCGCCCTCGCCGCCTTCCCGTGGGTCAGGATCAAGGGGCTAGCTGTCAACCTTCCTTGGAAAGCTCGGTAATCTGGCTATCGAGTTCTTCCAGCACCTCGCGGCGAACGTCGTCGCTGAGCCGGGTATCTGCTTTGATGCGATCGCGTGCTTTGCGCAGACCTTCGGCTGCCATCGCATTGGCGCGGTGGCCCACATCGCCGCAGATCACAACTTGCACTGCCTGATTGTCGCCATTGGCGGCTGCGGCAGGTGTGCTGCAATCCGTCTGCAGCATGGTCAGCGCGTGTAGCCGCGATGGATCGATGCGATGCTTGCCATCCGCTGACATCATCACCACCCGGCTGACAATGCGCGGCGCATCCGGCGCGACCACGCCTGCAACAGGCGGAACTGGTGGCACTGGCGGAACCGGCAGATTCTTCTCGATTTCGGCAATTTTCGCTTCAACCTCGGCGTCAGACAGCTGCTTGTCGGTCTTGAGGATGATGGTCTTGCCGTCGCGGTTGATGACCCGCGTTTGCAGCTTTGATTCGTCGACACTGCCTTCACGTCCTGCATGCTCGATAATCACCATGCGGTTGCTGACCCGGGTTTCCGTTTTCGCGCCCGTAGCTGGCGCAGCCGGCGCGGCAGCGGGCTGATCCTCGCCAGCAGCATAGGAAATCGACGCAGTCAGCGGCAGGGCCAAAAGCCCGGTGCCGATCAGCACGCGCCCGATCAAGCGGCGGCGCGGAGTGGGTTCATTCATGGTCATGCTCCTCAAGCGATGGATTATGTTCTTTTCGCCCAATATCGGGCAGGCCAGCGGTGCAGAAAGCGACAGCCGGGGCGCGGTGGCAAAGGCGGCGATCAATTCGCCATAGGCAAGCCGGGTCTGCGGCGAACTGCCGGCCAGTACCCGCGCATCGCAGGCTGCCTCCTGATCATGACGCAGCGCGCGCCACCCCGCCCAGGCCAAGGGATTGAACCAGTGCAATGCCAGCAGCGGCTGCATCGCTAGATTCACCGCAAGATCGCGGCCTGCGTGATGCTCAAGCTCATGCGCCAGGGCCAGATCGCGCCCCATGCGGTCAGCGCGGTCCATGAAACCCATGGGCAGGGCGACGACCTTGTCGAAAACTCCGAAGGCGACCGGCGATGCCGCTTGCGGGCTTTCCACCAAACGGATTGCCCCATATTCCCCAACCGGCCGCGCGCCCGCCAGCAGGCGGCGGCGCATCGTGACATAGCCTGAAACGCGCCACAGCAGGAAGAGCACCGCACCACCCAGCCACACCGCCTGGAGCGCTTCGGATAGCGTCCAGGCGGGGGCGGCAGCCGCCACTGGTGCTGCCCGAATGATCATGTCCGACACCTCGGGGACTGCGGAGATCGGGCCGGACATGGCGGGGGCAGGCAGCACCAGCGGCGGAAGCACAAGGCGCAGCAAGGGCAATGCCCACAGCGCATAGGCCATGCCGGGGCCAAAATGGCGCGCGATCAGCTTGCGTAGCATCAGCACCAGCAGAATCAGTGCGCCGGTATAGGTGAGCGTATCGAGCAGCCAGGTCATGCGCGTCCCTCCTTGCGCATTTCTTTCAGGATCGCCTCGATCTTGGCGAGGTCGGCATCGGTAAGGGCTTCAGCTTCCGCTAGATGGGCGAACAACCCAGCGGCACTGCCGCCGAACAGGCGCTGCACCAGCCGCTTTGACTCCCCACCCAGATAATCTGCCCGCGCGATCAATGGCGTGTAGAGAAAGCGCTTGCCGTCCGGCTCGGTCGAGATCGCCTGTTTGCCGACCAGCCGCGACAACAGCGTCTTGACGGTAGCCAGGCTCCAGCCACGCGCGGGAGCCACCGCATCGGCGACTTCATTGGCAGTCAGCGGTGAACGCGTCCAAAGCACTTCCATTACCGCATGCTCAGCCTCGGTAATCCGTTCGCCCGTATCCGGTGTTTCGGCCATGCGCGCACCTCATCGTTTACGTATGTAATCGACTACGATCGTAATCGTGAACCAAAAATGAACGCGCGCCAGCATCGATGAATGCCCGATTCAGGCCGACGGACCGCAGGCAGATGTGTCATTCAGGCACAGCTATCGCTCTTTCCGATAGCTACCGGCCTGAATTATGGCTCTTGCATCATGCCGCGAGTAGCGCATTCTCGCCCATTCAGACAGAACGAACGGGGGTTGCAATGGCGGATGAAGCGGCAACGGAAGCGGCGGGTCTTGCGAAGGGCGCGATCGGCGTCGCGGAATCCGCGATCATGGGGATCGCCGGCACCGCCCCCGCCTATAGCATCGCGGTAACCACGGCGGCGATCGTCGCGGCAGTGGGGGTGTTATCCGTCGGTTCGATCCTGTTCAGTGGCCTGGTCATGTTCGGCATGATGCTGGCCTTTATCAATCTCAACCGAATGGCGCCCGATGCCGGTGCCAGTTTTGCCTGGGTCAAGCATGTGTTCGGGCCAAGCTGGGGCTTTTTCGCCGGCTGGGGCCTGATCGTCGCCTCGGTGGTGTTCATGGTTTCGGCGACAATCCCTGCCGCAACCTCGACATTGGTGATCATCGCACCGGGCCTGGTGGAAAGCACCGGCTGGGTTACCTTCACCGCCGCGGTCTGGCTCACCCTGATATCGCTGGTGGTGGTTAAAGGGATCAAACACGCCAGCTATGCCCAGATCATCTTCACCGTGATCGAAACAACGATCATCTTCGCGCTGATCGGGGGAGCGATCTACACCTATTGGGACCAGCCTGCGCACACGCCCAGCCTGCACTGGTTCTCGCCCTTTGCCTTCACCCCGCAAACCTTCGCCACCGGCGCGCTGGTGGCCGTGTTCTTTTACTGGGGCTGGGACGTCACCATGAATCTCGGCGAGGAAACCGTCGATGGACAGCCGCAGCCCGCCGGGCGCGGCGCATTCTGGGCGATGGTCAATCTGATCCTTTTCTTCATCATCATGATGATCGTGGTACTGATCACCCTGACCGACAAGGAAATCCAGGACGCCAGCACCAATGTGCTCTATGCCATTGCCGACAAGCTGCTGCCGAAACCGTGGAGCTATATCGCGGTGATCTCTACGATCCTTTCGACGGTCGGCACCATCGAGACGCAGATACTCTGCTACACCCGTTCGATGTATTCGATGAGCCGGGCCGACATGCTGCACCCACGCTATGCTAAGGTTCATCCCGAATGGCAGACCCCGGTCACCGCCACGGTGATGATCTGGGCGATGGGGCTGGTGCTGCTGTTCCTGTCATCCTATTTGCCGACGGTCAGCAAGATTCTGGAAAGCTCGATCCTGGCAATCGGCCTGCAGATCTGCTTTTACATGAGCCTCGCTGGTCTGGCCTCGGTCTGGCATTACCGGGCCATGCTGAAGGGCGATCTCAAAGGGGCGCTGACCCACGTGATCTGGCCCGGTTTGGCGACCGCCTTCATGATCTTCATCGGCATCTATGGCGCGTTGGAATTCGATGCCCTGACCATGCTGGTGGGTGTTGGCGGGCTGGCGCTTGGCTTTGTCCCCCTGGCGCTGAGTTGGTATCGTCGTAACCGTGACCGGCAGGCGTTGCCTGCCTGACGCCCAGCCGCGTTATTTCTTACCTCAGCTTTACCGGCTGTTATCCAAACCTAAGCAAAATACCCTATTCCGGTTTTGGGTTGGTTTTGTGTTGGCGACGGTATGCCCGGCTGACTGAGGGAAATTCGTGGCTAACGGGCAAGTTCAAGACCTACTGCGCAAGATATTTGCAAGGCCGGCAGACCCCGTTGCCAGCCAAAGCACCCGTACGAGCTGGCTACACCTGCCCATAGCCGCGATGACGCTGGGCGGCATCGCCGTTCTGATCGCGCTGGCGACCTTTCTGGTCGCGCGTTTTGACGAGGCCGCATTTTCGCGCGAGCAGCGCATGGTCGCATTTGGCTTTGAGCAGCAGATCGACCGGCTAAAATCCATACTGGTGCCGCAGGTCGATTGGGACGATTCAATCGCCAAGCTCGATCATCGCTTTGATCCGGATTTTGCCGATATCAATTTCGGCACCCAGCTCTATGCCTTCAATGGCTTCAGCCATACCTTCATCCTCAATGGCGAAGGCAAGCCGCTCTATGCGATGATCGATGGCAAACACCGCGAACTGGCTTCCTATCAACCGCTCGCCTCGGATGTCGCCACGCTGATTGCATCGCTGCGCAAGGCCGAAGCACTTCGTCCGCCGATCAAACCAAATCCCGGCAGCGACCTGCCGGTAACAAAGCCAATCCAGGCAAGCGCCACGATCATCATCGACGGCCAGCCACACATCGTTATCGCCAGCCTCATTCAGCCCGATCTGGGTCTTGTCCTGCCAAAAGGGCCAAACGCGCCGGTAGTGATCACCGCCGCCCCGATCAACGCAGCGATGCTGACCGCATTCGCGCGGCTTTATCTGCTGGATGATCTGCACCTTGTCACAACGCCCGGCCCGCAGCGCGATTCCGGATTCTTCCCGCTGCGCTCCCCCACAGGCCAACCTATCGGCGCGCTGATCTGGAAGCCGCGTCAGCCAGGAGCCATGCTGCTCGATGAAATGAAGCTGGGCATGCTGCTGGGCCTGTTCGCGTTTGGATTTATCGGCCTCATCATCTCGCAGCGCAGCGGCAAGATCTCGCGCGAGCTCATCGAAAGCGAGCAACGGCTGATCCAACTGGCCTTTCATGATCCGCTGACAGGCTTGCCCAACCGCGCAAAGCTGTTCGAATGCATCGGCCCGCAGCTGGCGGCAATCGGCAGGACATTTGAACAGCTGGCCGTACTTTGCGTCGATCTGGACCGGTTCAAGGCGGTCAACGACAAATTCGGCCATCAAGCCGGTGATTTCATGATCAAGCTGGTCGCCGAACGGCTGCGACTTGCCATGCCTCGCAATGCCCTGGTCGCGCGCATGGGCGGCGATGAATTCGTTGTGCTGTTTCCCGTGTCGGGACGGATCCAGGCAGAATTGATCGTCCAGCACTGCCTCACCAAAGTGCTCGCCCCAATCGACAGCCCGTACGGGCGGATGGAGCCCAGCTGCTCGATCGGAGCGGCATTGATCGAGCAGCCCGATACCGTGCCATCAGAAGCGCTCAGCCGCGCCGATCTTGCCCTCTACAAGGCCAAATCCGAAGGGCGCGGCTGCGCTGTGTTCTTCGATGCGGCCATGGATGAAGCCCACACCCGCCGACGCAAGATCGAAGACAGCCTGCGTCTCGCAGTGGAGCAAGGCGGATTGCGGATGGTGTATCAGCCGCAGGTCGATGCGCGCCGCCGCATCCACGCGGTCGAGGCACTGGTGCGGTGGCTCGATCCCGAAATGGGCGAAATCCCGCCGGATGTGTTTGTACCGCTGGCAGAGGATTGCGGTTTGATCCTGGCGATTGGTGAAACGGTACTGCGGCAGGTGTTTCAGGAAACGCGCGAATGGTCATCGCTGGGCATCGCGGTCAACGTCTCCCCGGTGCAGCTGCGCGCACCGGGCTTTGCCGCAATGGTGGTGCAGCTGGTTGCCAACGCCGGGATTGACCCTGCGCGCTACGATATCGAGCTGACCGAAACGGCGCTGCTTGGCGACGATCCCGTCACGCAGGAAAATATCTCGGCTTTGCAAAGGCTTGGATTCAAGATCGTGCTGGATGATTTCGGCACCGGCTTCTCCAGCCTCAGCCTGCTGAAACGATTCAAGGTCGACAAGATCAAGATTGACCGGACTTTCGTCAGCAGCATCGGTCGCAATGCAGGCGCAGCGGCGCAGGTCCGCGCCATTATCCAGCTTGGCCGCACGCTCAATCTGGGTGTGGTTGCGGAAGGCGTGGAAACCGAAGCCCAGTTCCACTCGCTCGCCTCGTCCGGATGCACCTTGTTCCAGGGCTATCTGACTGGCCGCCCCGTGCCGGGCGATCAGATTGCGGCCCAGTTCCTGCCCTCGCCGCAAGCCGCCGACAAGCGCCGCGCCTAGGCTCGGAAAAACAAAAGACCGGAGTGTTTCCACCCCGGTCTTTTTCAAATTCTGCGATGATCGCAGCGATCAATACACCCGCTTCTTCGGCTTGATGTACTCCACATCGTCGGTCAGCGTGTATTCGTGCACCGGACGGTAGTCGAGCTTCACCTCGCCGCCCTGGCCGCCCCAGCCGCTGAACCAGGCGGCAGTGTGCTTCATCCAGTTCTTGTCGTCGCGCTCGGGGAAATCCTCATGCGCATGGGCGCCGCGCGATTCCTTGCGGTTGTGCGCGCCGTGCAGGGTGACGCTGGCCTGGCTGATCAGATTGTCCAGTTCCAGCGTTTCCACCAGATCGCTGTTCCAGATCAGCGAGCGGTCGGAAACGTGGATGTCCTGCATCCGTTCATAAGTCTTGGCGAGCTTGGCCTTGCCCTCGGCCATCAGTTCATCGGTGCGGAACACGGCAGCATGCTGGCTCATGCAGCGCTGCATTTCCACGCGCACCTCTGCGGTCGGCGAACCGCCCTTGGCATTGCGGAAGCGATCGAGCCGGGTCAACGCCAGATCGGCGCTGTCCTTGGGCAGTTCGGCATGCGCCGAACCGGGCTTGACCAGTTCCTTGAGCCGCAGCCCCGCCGCACGGCCGAAGACCACAAGGTCAGTCAGCGAGTTCGATCCGAGGCGGTTGGCACCATGCACCGAAACGCAGGCCGCCTCGCCCACCGCGAACAGGCCGGGGACAACCGTTTCCGGGTTGCCATCAGCGCCGATGGTGACGACTTCGCCGTGATAATTCGTCGGAATGCCACCCATGTTGTAGTGCACGGTCGGCACCACCGGCAGCGGCTGACGCGTCAGATCGACGCCGGCAAAAATCTTGCCGCTTTCGGTGATCCCCGGCAGGCGCTGTGCCAGCACCTTGGGATCGATGTGATCGAGGTGCAGGAAGATATGGTCCTTATGCGGACCAACCCCGCGCCCTTCGCGGATTTCCAGCGCCATGGAGCGCGAAACCACGTCACGGCTGGCCAGATCCTTGGCGCTGGGGGCATAGCGTTCCATGAAACGCTCACCCTCGGAGTTGGTGAGATAGCCGCCTTCGCCGCGCGCGCCTTCGGTGATCAGCACGCCCGCACCATAGATGCCGGTGGGATGGAACTGCACGAATTCCATATCCTGCAGCGGCAGACCCGCGCGCAGCACCATGCCGCCACCATCGCCGGTGCAGGTGTGGGCAGAAGTGCAGGTGTAATAGCTGCGCCCATAGCCGCCGGTTGCCAGCACAACCGCGTGGCTGCGGAAGCGGTGGATGCTGCCATCGTCAAGGCACAGCGCAATCACGCCGACGCATTTGCCGCCATCCATGATCAGGTCGATCGCGAAATATTCGATGAAGAAATCTGCGTCGTATTTCAGGCTCTGCTGGTAAAGCGTGTGCAGCAGCGCGTGGCCGGTCCGGTCTGCAGCTGCGCAGGTGCGCTGCACCGGGGGGCCTTCGCCCATATTCTGCATGTGGCCACCGAAGGGGCGCTGGTAGATCGTGCCGTCTTCATTGCGGCTGAACGGCATCCCGGCGTGTTCCAGCTCAAGGATCGCTTGCGGTGCCTCGCGCACCAGATATTCGATCGCGTCCTGATCGCCCAGCCAGTCCGATCCCTTGACGGTATCGAACATATGCCACGTCCAGTGATCGGGGGTGTTGTTCATCAGGCTGGCGGCAATGCCGCCCTGCGCCGCAACCGTATGGCTGCGGGTGGGGAACACCTTGGTAATGCAGGCGGTGCGCAGCCCCGCCTCGGCACTGCCCATGGTGGCGCGCAGGCCCGATCCACCGGCACCGACAACAACGGTGTCATAGGTATGGTCGATGATCTTGTATGCAGGAGCAGTCATGGCGTTCAGTCTCCGAGCGCGAGACGGACGACGCAGAGCAGGCCAAAGCCCACCCCGGCGAAAGTGGCAAGGTTCAGCGCCGCGATGCAGGCGAACTTGTTGGCATGTTCATGCACATAATCTTCAATCAGCACCTGCAGCCCCAGCTTGGCGTGCCAGAAAGCCGATATCACCAGCAGGCCCAGCGCCGTGGCGGGCAGCGGCCGCACGATCCATTCATGCACCGTCGCATATTGCAGATTGGGCAGCCGCAGCAGCGAAACGATCAGCCAGCTGCCCAGCAGCAGATTGCCGATCGCGGTGAAACGCTGCACCAGCCAGTGATGTGCGCCCGAATGCGCCGATCCCAGCCCGCGAACGCGGCCGATCGAGGTTCCGTTACCCATCTTGCCCGCTCCCTCAGCGATACAACACAGTCGCCCAGACGGCGACAGTGATGACAATGGCGATGATCGGCGTGGCAGCCGACCAGAACGCGTTGCTCTTCAGCTCAAAACCGGCACCGATATCGAGCACGAAATGGCGGATGCCTGACGCGGCGTGATTGAAGAACGCCCAGCTCAACCCGATCAGAACCACACGGCCATACCAGGCGGTGGCATGCGCTGAAAATGCGGCATAGCTCGCCTCGCCCCCGGTCAGGGCCGCCAGCCACCACAACAGCACACCCAGGCCCACCAGAGCCATGCCATCACCGCTGGCGCGATGGAGGATGGAAACCAGCATTGCCGGGCCCCAGCGCCAGATCTGCAAATGCGGCGAAAGCGGACGATTGTTCGTTCCGGCCATGCGGCTATTCCCTTCGTGGCTTGCGGGGCGCACGCCCCATTCGCGCCAACCCCATAATCAAAACGCGCGGGCGTGCAAGCGGGGGCTTGGTGCATTTTGCCGACTGGCCTAGGGAGCAGACATGGATTCTCCCGCCACCTCTGCCGCTCCGGTCGCGCTTGTCACCGGCTCATCCCGCGGAATTGGTGCAGCAATTGCCAGCCGACTGCGCGATCGCGGCGTGTTTGTGATCGGTCATGCCACGCGCGCCGTTGATGATCACACCATCGCCGCAGACCTTGCCGATCCCACCGCGTCCGCGCGCATCTGGGCAGAAGCGGTGGAGCGTAGCGGCGGGCGGATCGATCTGCTGATCAACAATGCCGGGCAGTTCTCCGGCAATCCGATCACCCTGTCCGACATCGCCTGGCTTGATAACTGGGAAGATACGCTGCGCATCAATCTCACCGCGGCGGCGGCACTGTCGCGTTTTGCGGTGAAGCACTGGCTGGCAGCAAAGCAGCCGGGCCGCATCGTTCACATCGCCAGCCGCGCCGCACATCGGGGCGACTCGCCCGATCACTGGCACTATGCAGCGGCAAAGGGCGGCATGATCGCGATGCACAAGACGATCGCCCGACACTATGCCGCGCAGGGCATCCTGAGCTATGCCATCTGTCCCGGCTTTACCGACACATCGATGGCGGATGACTATCTGGCCAGTCGCGGTGGGCCGGGGTTGCTGGCCGATATCCCGCTGGGTCGGGTTGCCGAGCCTGATGAAATTGCCAGCATGGCGGTGTTTTGCGGGCTTGATGCGCCAGCCAGCATGACTGGCGCGACACTGGATGCAAATGGGGCAAGCTATGTTCGATAAGGCGCGCTGGCGCGTGGCGCTGATGCTGGGGGTGGTAGGCCTGCTTGGCGCTGCCCCGCCCTCCCTGCCGCAATCTTCCACACAAACATTGCAGGCGATTCCCAGCTTGGCGCTGCGCGATGCCTGCAAGGATCGCGATGGCTGGAGCGATCCCGCACCGCCTGCGCATATTCAGGGTTCGACCTGGTATGTCGGTACCTGCGGCATCACCGTGCTGCTGGTTGCCACCGGGGACGGACTGGTCCTGATCGACAGCGGCCCTGCGGATGCGGCTCCTTTGGTTCTCGCAAATATCCGCGCGCTGGGCTTTGATCCACGCCGAGTCCGCTGGATTCTGTCCTCGCATGAGCATGAAGATCACGCAGGCGGTCTGGCGGAACTGAAACGCGCCACAGGGGCAAGGCTGGCGCTCAGCCGCGCTTCGGCAAGGGCAATGGAAAGCGGGCAGCCCGATCCATCCGATCCGCAATTCGGGGTGCTCAAACCAGTGCCTGCGGTAACGGCGGATCGTGTCCTCCGCGATGGCGATACCATCGTGCAAGGAGGCGTAACCTTCACCGCCCGCATGACCCCCACCCATTCCCCCGGATCAACCAGCTGGAGCTGGCAAAGCTGCATGCGCGGCAATTGCCGGACCATCGCCTATGCCGACAGTGCCACCGCAATCTCTGCCGATGGCTATCGCTTCAGCGATCATCCTGATCGGGTTGCCGCCGCGCGCCGCGGCTTGGCGGCGATGCGGCGCCTGCCTTGCGACATCCTGGTAACCCCGCACCCATCGGCCAGCGATCTGTTTGATCACCTCTCTGGCGATGGCGCGCTGGAAGACCGCAACGCCTGCCGTGCCTATGCTGATGCGGCCAGCGCCCGGCTGGACAGCCGTCTGGCAGGCGAAAATCCCGAACCTGCCAAGGCTGCGACAAAGTGAGCTGGAAACTGACGGCATTTGCCCCGCGCGCGGTGATCGAGGCGGCGCTGCTGGCGCATGAGGATGCGCTCGATTGGGACGCAGATATCGTGATTTCGGGCAGCGAAATCGCCGAGGATCGCCCCGATGACTGGCAGCTGGAAGCCTGGTTGCCGCGCAAGCCCGGCAAGGCAGACAAGGCCGCGCTGGCGGCACTGTTTCCGGGCAATGTACCGCCGCTGCGTGAGGAAAAGCTGCCGGAAGTCGATTGGCTGACCACCAGCCAGCTGGGGCTGGAACCAATCCATGCCGGGTCGTTTTACGTCCATACGCCAGAGCATCCTCCTCTGCACCAGACCGGCGTGCGCGACTATTGCATTCCGGCCAGCCAGGCTTTCGGCACCGGCCAGCATGCGACCACCGCCGGTTGTCTGACCATGCTGACCCATATGAAGCGTCAGGGCGTAGTGGTGCGCAATCTGGCCGATATCGGCACCGGCACCGGGCTGCTGGCCTTTGCCGCGCTGCATCTCTGGCCCCATGCGCTGGCGACGGCGAGCGATATCGATGCGGTTTGCCTGAGCGTCGTCGATGACAACGCCCATGGCAACGGTGTGGCGATGGGCGCGGGCAATGGTGAACTGACCATGCTGGTCGCCGATGGCATGGATCATCCTTTGCTCGCCGCGCGCGGGCCGTATGACATGATCATCGCCAATATCCTGGCTGGTCCCCTGATCAGCCTGGCCCCGGATTTTGCACAGTCGCTGCTGCCGGGTGGCCATCTGCTGCTGGCCGGGCTGCTCGAAACGCAGGAAGCACAGGTGCGCGCGGCCTGCCGCCGGGCCGGGCTGCGACTGGCGGCTCGCATGGTCAATGGGGATTGGTCGATCCTGTGGCTGCGCAAGCGTGGCGGCGCGGGGAATATCCGCGCCAGCCGCCCGCGCGCCCTGCCGGAATGGTCGCGGGCGTGGTGAATAGGTGAAACTGCGCGATTTCCTGCTGCTGGTGATCATTTGCCTGATCTGGGCGACCAACAATGTCGTAAGCAAACTGGTGGTCGGCATGTGGCACGTGCCGCCGCTGTTCTATGCCGCTGTTCGTTTTGCCCTGGTTGCCACACTGACCCTGCCGTGGCTGCGTCCGATCCCGCGCCCGACCTGGCGGATCGTGCTGGTCGGGCTGCTGATGGGCGGCTGCAGTTTCGCCCTGCTGTTCGCCGGGCTGCGCACCGTTACCCCCTCTACCGCCGCCGTGGTGCTGCAAGCCGGTGTGCCGATCACCACGCTGCTTTCGATTGTCGTGCTGGGAGAGCGCATTCACTGGCGCCGCGCACTGGGGATCACCTTGACACTGGCCGGAGTGCTGGTGGTGGTCTGGCATCCGGGGCTGGCGATCTCTGGCGGGATGCTGTTGTTGCTGGGATCGGTGCTGTCAGGATCGCTGGGCGCGGTGCTGATGAAGCAGATGGATGATATCGCGCCGCTCAGGTTTCAGGCCTGGGTGGGGATGACCAGCTTTCTGCTGCTGGTTCCGGCCACCTTGGTGCTGGAACAGAACCAATGGCATCTGGCGGCAGAAGCTGGATGGCCCTTTGCCATCGCGCTCATCTTTTCAGCAGTGATCGTCTCTGTGTTCGCGCATACCGCCTATTATGCGCTGATCGCACGCTATGAGGCCAACCTGCTGGCTCCGCTTACGCTGATAACCCCGCTGGCCACCATTGCTCTTGGCATTGTGGTGACCGGAGATCAGCTGGATCAGCGCACCGTCATCGGTTCAGCGATCGCCCTGACGGGTGTGCTGATCATTGCCGTGCGGCGCACCGGCGCACCCGTTGCGCAGGCGCAGGAACGGTCCTGAACTCAGCCCGGATAAACCCGCCCCGATTGGGCCAGACGCTGGCGGGCGGTATTGCCGGGAACCGCGATCTGGGTGGAAGGATCATAGACCTTGCCCACCCCGGCACTGCCCGGTGCCACCCAGATTTCGACCACGGTGTTGGTATAGCCATTGGGCCGGAACCGCACCCAATAGCCATCGGGGTGCAGGCTCCAGCGGCGGGCGGGCACATCAACGCTGCCCTCGCCGCGCGGGGCAACCCCGCCCAGCACCGCAACCTGCTCGATCGCGGCATAGCTCGATCCCGGCGTGGTCAGCATTCCGCGCATTCGCGCCTCGGCCTGCGCCACCGCGCGCAGCGGGGCTGGCATATCAATCCCGACGCGCGACAGTTCCGAACCTGACAGCACCGAAAGCGCGCTGCGGTTCAGCGTTGCCAGTTGCTTCTTGGATAGCAGGACAGCGGCAACGCCCTTCAGGCGCATATCCAGATCCTCAAACCGGGCCTTGGCGACAATGGCCCACAGCAGCAACTGGATATCATGCTGGGCGATTTCCGGATGGGCGACCGAATTGGCCAGAATGGTCTGTACCGCTTCCCGCGCCGAACCCTTGACCGGGGCATATAGATACCCCTCCCCCGCAGTCGGGCCATGCGTGCCGGCATGCAGACAATATGACTGCCCCAGCATCTGGTAATATCCTGCCCGCAACACAAAACCGCCCTGCGGCGTACGCTCCAGCCCAGTCAGCGGCTGGGCCCGGCCGGGCGGCGTAAAATTGTCCTTGGAAGGATCGCCGTAAACCGCATCCTGAATATTGGTCGAAACCGGCTGCGGCCCGCTGAGCACATTGCTGACTGGCGCGGCAGGAACCGCGCGCAGCACCTTGCCGATACTGCCAAACTGGGCGTATGCGGGTACCGACAGGGCCAAGGCCGCAGCGGCAGAAAACAAGGCAAAGCGGACCGGATTACGCATGGCAGACCCCTTCAAATCAATTGCTTGGCAGGCGTAACGTGCACTGTATCGCAAGTGCTGACCAAGCGATACGGGTTATGTCTTGATGGGCGCTGCCATGCTGGCAAGCACCGCAATGCCCTAACCCGCTGCCTTGACGATCTCAGCCCAGGCCGCTTCGTCGATCACTTCGATCCCCAGCGCAGTGGCCTGCTTCAGCTTGCTGCCCGCGCCCGGCCCCGCCACCACCAGATCGGTTTTGGCAGACACCGATCCCGCTGCGCGCGCGCCCAATGCCTCGGCCTGGGCCTTGGCTTCATCGCGGCTCATCGTTTCCAGCTTGCCGGTGAACACCACAGTCTTTCCGGCCACCGGGCTATCGCGGGTTTCCACGAGATAATCTGGCGGAGAGACTTCCGACAGCAAGTCGTCCCACACCGCCACATTGTGTGGCTCGTGGAAGAAATCGCCCAGCGCCTCAACCACGGCGGGACCGATGCCATCTATAGACGCGCAATTCCGGCAGAGTAACAAAGCGCTTCAGCAAATCGCGTGCGGTGACCGCGCCAATGTGGCGAATGCCCAGGCCGAACAGCAATCGTGCAGCATCCGGCGCACGCTTGGCCTCAATTGCCTGCAACAGGTTATCGACCGATTTGTCCTTCCACCCGTCACGCGCAAGGATCGCATCGCGGCGTGATCGCAGCCGATAGATGTCGGCCGGGCTTTCCAGCCAGCCCAAAGCGAAAAACTCGGTGATGGTCTTTTCGCCCAGCCCTTCGATATCCAGCGCGGCGCGGCCCACAAAATGCTTGAGCCGTTCGACGCGCTGCGCCGGGCAGATCAGCCCGCCGGTGCAGCGCACATCAACCTCGCCCTCTTCAGCTACAGCCTCGCTGCCGCATTCCGGGCAATGATCGGGGAAGGCGAAGGCTGGGCCTGCATCGCTGCGCGTCAGATTTTCGACCACCTGCGGAATGACATCGCCCGCACGCTGGATCACCACCCGGTCGCCGGGGCGCACACCCAGCCGGGCGATCTCGTCGCGATTGTGCAGCGTGACATTGGACACCACGACACCGCCCACGGTGACCGGCTTCAAACGCCCGACGGGCGTGAGCTTACCGGTGCGGCCCACCTGAATGTCGATTGCTTCCAATGTGGTTTCGGCGCGCTCTGCCGGGAATTTATGCGCCATGCCCCAGCGCGGCGATTTGGCGACAAAGCCCAGCCGCGCCTGCCATTCCAGACTATCGACCTTATAGACCACGCCATCGATGTCATAGGGCAGATCGGCACGGCCATGCTCGATGGCGCGATAGTGGCTCAACATCGCCGCCGTATCTTCACAACGGATCAGCAGCGGCGAAACCGGCACGCCCCAGGCGGCAATGCGCTGCATCATCGCAAGCTGGGTAGGCTCTGGCACCGCGCTGGCAGCGCCCCAGCCATGCGCCAGAAAGCGCAGCGGACGGTTGGCGGTGACGCTGGCATCCTTTTGCCGCAGCGATCCAGCGGCGGCATTGCGGGGATTGGCGAACAGCTTGCCCCCGCCCGCTTCCTGCCGGGCATTGAGTGCGGCGAAATCCGCCTTGCTCATGTAAACTTCGCCGCGAATTTCAAAAATATCCGGCACCGTGCCAGCCAGCTGCTGCGGAATATCGGCAATCGTGGCGACATTGGCGGTAACGTCTTCTCCCACCTGCCCATCACCGCGCGTCGCCGCGCGCACCAGCCGTCCCTGCTCATAACGCAGCGAGCACGACAGCCCGTCAATCTTGTCTTCCGCCGTCATCGCCACTGGCGCACCTTCGGGGAGGTTGAGAAACCGCCGGACGCGCGCGACAAATTCTTCAACGTCTTCGTCGGAAAAGCTGTTGTCGAGGCTCATCATCCGAACCTCATGCGCCACCTTTGCCAGCGGTGATGCCGATACATCGTGCCCCACCATGCGGCTGGGGCTGTCATCGCGGATCAGATGCGGAAAGGCAGCTTCCAGATCGGCATTGCGCCGCACCAGCGCATCATATTCCGCATCGGAAATTTCCGGCGCATCCTCTGCATGATAGCGCCGGTTGTGATAGGCAATCTGCTTTGCCAGCCGCATCAGTTCATTGGCGGCATCAGCTTCGGAGAGATTCATCACACCCCCTCCAGCAGACGATCCGCCTGTGCGCGGGCTTCGGCAGTAATTTCCGCGCCGGACAGCATCCGGGCGATTTCCTCTTGCCGACCAGCAGCATCGAGCAGAGCCACCGAAGTACGGGTGACGGTGCCTTCCGATGATTTGGCGATCAGATAATGGACAGTTCCGCGCGCCGCCACCTGCGGCGAATGGGTGACGGCCAGCAACTGCCCGCTGCCACCGGCCAGCCGTGCCAGCCGCTCACCAATCGCGCTGGCCACCGCACCGCCAACACCGCGATCGATCTCGTCAAAGATTACCGTCGCAGCGCCGCCCTGTTCTGCCAGCGCCACCTTGAGCGCCAGAATGAACCGCGAAAGCTCACCGCCAGATGCGATCTTGGTCAGCGGCGCAAAATCAGCGCCGGGATTGGTGCTGATCATGAATTCCACCGCATCGATCCCGGCTGAGCCCCAGCGCTCCTCGGGCAGGCGGACAACTGCGGTGCGGAACCTGGCCGCGTCGAGTTTCAGCGGCACCAGCTCTGCCGCCACTGTCACATCCAGCCGTGTGGCTGCCTCGCTGCGCGCCACGGAAACAGCCTCTGCCCGGGCACGGAAATCCAGCGCGGCATCGCGGGTTGCTTGCTCAAGCTCGGCCAGTCCGGCCTCGCCGCCTTCGATTGCATCCAGCGTGGCGCGCATCGCCAGCATTCGATCGGGCAAGTCATCAACCGCACAGCCATGCTTGCGTGCCGCCGCACGCAGATCGAACAGCCGGGTTTCGATCCGGTCCAGCGCGGCGGGGTCATGCGCCAGCACCTCCGCCGCGCGGGCCAGCCGGTCTTCGGCCTCGCCAGCCTCGATCACCGCGCGGTCCAGCGCGGCCAGTGCCTCACCCAGCAGGGGATGCTCGCCCGCGATCCGGTCCAGCCGCCGGGCAGCGGCACGCAATAGGGCCAGCGCCGAATCCGATCCCGCCCAAAGGTGTTGCAATTCGGCGAGGTCGCCGGAAAGCCGCTCGCCCTTTTGCATGGTGGCTCGCGCTGCGGCGAGTTGCTCTTCCTCGCCCGCCTCAGGCGCAAGCGCGGTCAGCTCCGCCAGATGAGCCAGCAACAAGTCGCGATCAGTGGACGCCTGTGCCAACCGCTGCCTTGCATCCTGCAAAGCGTCTTCCGCCAGCCGCCAGCCGCGCCAGGCCGCTTCAACCCCGGCGGTGTCGGCCCCGGCGTAACGATCCAGCAGCAGCCGGTGACCGCGCGGATTGACCAGCCCGCGATCATCATGCTGGCCATGCAGCTCAACCAGA
>JBGAIR010000007.1:54034-72023 GCA_044225335.1 Novosphingobium sp.
GCCACGCCAGCGGGCTGATCATTGACGAAAGCGCGGCCACCGCCATCCGCCTTGAGTCGGCGCTTCAGGATCAGCGGTTCGCCGGGTTCCACATCCACCCCGGCCTCTTCCAGAATGTCCCGAACCGCTGCAGGCAGCGTCGCAAATTCGAAACAGGCGGTAACGCTGGCCTCATCCGCTCCGGCCCGAACCAGCGCGCTGTCTGCACGCACGCCCATCACCAGCCCCAGCGAATCGAGCAGGATGGATTTGCCCGCCCCCGTCTCGCCAGTCAGCACGCCCAGCCCGGCGCTGAAATCAAGGTCCAACGCCTCGATCAACACAATGTTGCGGATGGAAAGCCGGGTAAGCATGTTCGCGAAGCGTTCTAGCCAAAGCGAAACGCTTCGTCACCACCGGAATGGCCGATTTTGCAAGATCATGCGCAAAGGGCGGAGCGCATCGCTGCGCCCCGCCCCTTCGCGCTGCTGCAGGGACAGCAACGGAATTTGCGCAGCAGGTAAATCGGGAGAGGAGGTTCCCTGCTGCGCAAACCGATCCGTCAGAAGCTGAACTTGATCGTTCCGCCCCAGGTGCGCTGATCGCCCGGCGTCCCGGCAATCAGCCCGGTGTTCCCCGGCGCGACCTGCAGCAGTTCGATATAGTTCACATCGAATGCATTGCGCACCCAACCGAAGATATCGAAACCTTCACCGCGGAAACCAGCGCGGAAATTGGTCAGCGCATAGCCATCGACCTTGGTATAGATCGAAGGTGAAGCGTTGGAGTTCCAATCCGAGCGAAAGTTGCCATCAATGCCGAAATAGACCTGCCCGTCCTTGGCCAGAAGCGTGATTGGCGCATTGACCTCTGCCCCATAGGAGAAGGACCATTTCGACACGCCGGGCAGCCCCTGCCCTGAGATATTGCAGGAACGCGGGCTGAGCGAGCCCGGAACACCGGCTGGCCCAGGCGACTGGCTGCCATCGGCTGCCACGAAGGTTCCGCCCGAAAGCTCCGGCGGGCACGGCGCATTGGTGAACTTCACATATTTGGCGTCGGTATAGGCACCATTGAGATAGGCGATGAAACGATCATTGGGCTTGATCTTGAAATCGGCCTCGATCCCCTGCGAACGGACCTTTTCAGCATTGGCCAGATAGCCGCGCACCGTGCCGAACTGACCACCGTTCACCGTCGCCTGGAAATCCTTGATCTCGGTCAGGAAGGCACTGAAGTTGAAGGTTGCCTTGCGATTGAGGAATTGGGTTTTGAGGCCCAGTTCGAAGTGATTGACCGATTCCGGCTTCACCGTGCTGGCGGAAAGATCCGGCACATTTGCCGTGGTCAGCGGCAAGCCGTTCTGGTTGATGCCCAGCGTCTTGAAGCTCTTTGCATAGGTTGCATAGGCCAGAATATCACGCGCAAACCGATAGTTTACGTTGAAATCATAGCTGAAATTCCACTTGCTCGCTTTGGGCGAAGTGGACTGCGGTTGATAAACACCGCACTGCGCGGCCAGCGTCGTGCCGGAAGCCGGAGCCGGAGTACAACTGATCACCACACCCGCACCCGTGGTCACCACACGCTGATAAAAGCCTTCCTTCTTGTCATAATTGATGCGGATGCCCGGCTGGATGGTGAGTTCCGGCGTCAGCTTGTAGCTGGCCTGACCATAGAGTGCCGCGCTTTCGCTCTTGAGATATTGGGTGTTATTGGCGGTCAGCCCGTTGAGGATCGTGGAATCCGCAGCCTGCGCGCCGGTCAGGCTCCAGCGGCTGGCATCACTGCCCTGACGTTCCAGCCCTTGCGTATCAATGCGCTGCTTGAAGCCGAACAGGCCGACCACGAAATCGATCTTGTCGCTTTCATAGTTGTAGCGAAATTCCTGGCTGTACTGGTTCTGCTGCGAAGGGTTGTTCGATGCCGAAGTGATCGACAGTCCAGTAAAATCGCGGTCGTTCTGGGGCTTCCAGTCCCAGAAGCGCCACGCCGATATCGATGTGAAAGTGCCGGTGCCGAGATCCCATTTCACCCGCAGCGATGCGCCCCCGATCTTGTTGCTCGCCTGCAACGGCGCATCGATATCGGTCAGGCGATCATAGACATTGCGGCTCGGCACTGCATAGTTGCGGCCCGGCGTCGCGGCATTGATCGCAGCCACCAGCGCATCATACTGGCGATTGAGCGCGCGCTGCGTGGTGCCGACACGGACGAAAGCCGTGCCAAAGCCATAGGGATCCTGCTTGCTGAAATCCCCGGCCAGCGTGATGCTGAGATCGCTGTTCGGCTTGAACAGCAGCTGCCCGCGAATGCCCAGATTGTCCTGCTCGTTGATCCAGCGCTTGGTGGTCACATTGTAGAGCGTGCCCCGGCGACTGGTGGTGGCGATGGCGATACGCGCTGCCACCGTTTCCGAAAGCGGCCCGGAAACCGAAGCCTTGCCCTGCCGGTAATTGAGGTTGCCCGCCGAAAGTTCAGCATGGCCTTCGAAGTTGAAGGTCGGCTGGTTGGTGGTGATGTTGATCGCCCCGGCGGTGGTGTTCTTGCCATAGAGCGTGCCCTGCGGCCCGCGCAAAACCTCAACCTGGGCGACATCGAGGAAGTCAAAGGTCGCAGCGGCAACGCGCGAGTTATAGACATCATCGACATAAATGCCGACGCCCTGTTCAAACCCGTCGCTGGTCAGGCCGAACGGCACGCCCAGCCCGCGGATATTGACCGAAGTATTGCGGGGATTTGAGGTATAGACCTGCAAGGTCGGCGCAAGCTGCTGAAGCTTGACGACGTTGAAGTTGCCGGTCGCCTCAATACTGTCCCCTTTGACGACAGAAATCGCCAGTGGCACCGCCTGCGCCGCTTCCTGACGGCGGCGGGCGAGCACGAGAATGTCGCCCGAGTTACGCTGAACACCCTCTTCAGCGGCGGTTCCTGATTGGTCTTCAGTCGCAGCGGCATTTTCACCAGCCACTTCGGCTGGTGCCGCGAAAGCTGGTAGGGGAAGCAAGGTGACGGACGCGAGCAATGACGCGCGAAAGAGAGAATGCATATCCAAATCCTTGTGCAAGGTATTGGATGCATCCGGCGGTCCGGTCTGCACCATGTGTGACGAACGAAGTAACGAAATGCGATCGGCGGGGCGCCGGGGGCAGCCATGCGCGCCTGCCCCCCGGCAGGGGGGATCAGGTGAAGCGCTGCCGCTCTGTAACGTCGAGCTGAACCACCTTCCCGTCATGGACGGTCAGCTGCACCACGCCGAAGCGCAGGCGCGATACGGCATCGGAAACTGCCTCTATCGCGGCGGCAGATATTGCTGCGGTTGGTCTGTTGTGATTGCCCGGTTGAGATCGCTGCGCATAATCCATCGGCTGGCTCCTTGGCCCCGATGTGTAACTCTACCATTTAGATAGACAAGAGCAGATTCGCTATGCTGCGATGAAGCGCAGCTTTTGCGCGCCGGGATGCGGTGCTATTGTTCGGCTTCGGTAAACGGCGGTTCCAGCTCAATCGGATCGGCAAGCGTAACACGGTCCAGCATTGCCGCCATTTCATCGCGCAGCGTCAGCATCAGGCCGCGCAGACGGCATTCCACTTCGGGCAGGCAGTTCTGGCAATGCTCATGCGCGTTGCGGCTGGCGCAGGGCACCAGCGCCAGGCTGCCGCGCGTCAGACGGATGATATCGCCATAGCGGATATCCACCGGCGGCAGGCCCAGTTCATAGCCGCCATCGCGGCCACGGTGTGAAATCACCAGCCCCTCGCGCACCATTTCCGAGAGGATCACGGTCAGGAATTTGCGCGGGATGTTCTGCGCCTCGGCAATGGCATCCAGACGGATCGGCCCCTGCCGCCAGCAATCGGAAAGATGCTGCAAGGCACGGATCGTATAACGGGTCTTCTGCGAAAGCATGGCAATTGCCTATCAGCCCTCTGTATGACGAAATGTCAACCTTGGGAGTAGAAAGCCTATCGTGACAGGTGAGTGATGCTCAACATTTCACGGTCATAAAATCGCCATGCATCCGCAATCGCGCAGCAACGCGGGTGTCACAGGCTTTCCCTATCCTCGCTCCCACAAGGAGCAGAGATGGCCGAACCCATTCAAACTGCCGGGCGTAACCTCAGCGTGCGACTGGCCCGGAGCGAGCATGACCTGATTGCCGTCCAGCGGCTGCGCGCGCAGGTTTTCATCGAGGAAATGGGGGCGGCCTGCCCGGCTTCCGACACTGGATTGACCGAGCAGCTCGATTCCGACCTCTACGATCCATTGTGCGATCACATGATGGTGCTGGATGAAGATGGATTTGGCGGCACGGTGGTTGGCACCTATCGCCTGCTGCGTGAGAGCATCGCCAGCGCCAGCCTGGGCTTCTATTCGGCCGGTGAATTTGACTTGTCGCCGCTGACCGGTGGCCCCGGCCGTCCGGCGGGTGAGCTGCTTGAACTCGGTCGGTCCTGTGTTCTGGCCCCCTATCGTACCAGCGCCACGATCCAGCTGCTGTGGCGCGGTATAGCCGATTACATCAGCCAGTACCGGATCGGTGCCATGTTTGGCTGTGCCTCGTTCCCCGGCATTGATCCCGCGCGCTATGCAGCGGCGCTGTCGTGGCTGGCGCATAATCACCTTGCCGATCCCGATCAGTGCCCGCGTGTTGTCGCTGGCGCAGGCATCGCGCTGGAGCAACTGCCGCGCGGCAGCTATGATGAGCGCCGGGCGATGCTGCAGCTTCCGCCGCTGGTGAAAGGCTATCTTCGCGCCGGCGCGCGCTTTGGCGATGGCGCATATGTCGATCGCGACTTCAACACCATCGACGTTTGCGTGGTGCTGCCGGTCGAGCGGATATCCGGGCGCTATGCCTCCCGGTTCAGCGTAGCCGCCTGAGGGCGGAACTTAGCTGACCGTGGTGCCGGGCGCGTATTTCTGCATCAGATTGTAGGCCTTCTGATACCATTCGCTGCCGGGATAGTTCGAACCCAGCACCGCGGCAGCCTTTTGCGCCTCTTCGGGCACGCCCAGCGCCAGATTGGCTTCGACCATGCGGAACAGGGCTTCCGGCGTGTGGCTGGTGGTCTGGTATTTTTCCACGACATTGCGGAACCGCAGCGAGGCGGCCAGCCACTTGCCAGAGCGTTCATAGGAACGGCCGATGTCCATTTCCTTACCGGCAAGGTGATCATTGACCAGATCGATCTTGATTCGCGCATCGCCCGCATAGCGCGTGTTGGGATAACGCCGTGTCACCTCGGTCAGCGCATCCAGCGCCTGACGTGTCACCTTCTGATCGCGCGCCACATCGTTGATCTGTTCATAATAGCACAGGCCAATGAGATAATAGGCATAGGCGGCATCGCGATTGCCGGGATGGATCGAGAGAAAGCGCTGCGAAGCCTGGATCGATTTGGTGTAATCGCGGGCAACGTAGTAGGAAAAGGCGCTCATCAGCTGGGCGCGGCGGGCCCAGGGCGAATAGGGGTGCTGGCGTTCCACCTCGTCAAACAGGGCGGCGGCAATCTTGGTATCGCCCTTGTCCAGCTTGTCCTTCGCGGCGCGATAGAGCGTATCGACATCGCGGGCGACGAAGGCGGTATCCTTTGCCTTGCCCCCCCGACCGGCGCATCCGGCAGTCAGCGTAAGGGCCGCAGCAGCGGTGGCGAGAAGCGCGAGCTTGATAGGGGAACGGGCGAGCATGGCTGGCCTATAACCAGCCCGCGCCTGAACGCCAAGTGAAGTTCGCGCCAATTGCACAGGGTCACTGGCCCTTCTTTTCCGCCTTCTTCTTTTTCATCGCATCATGGAAACGATCGGCCCAGCCCGGCTTGACCAGCTGTTCGGCCCGGACCAGCCGCAGTTCGCCCGGCGCGACATCCCGGGAAACCGCGCTGCCTGCCGCGACAATTGCATCGGCACCGATCTTGACCGGGGCAACCAGCGCGCTGTTTGATCCGATGAAGGCACGCTCGCCAATCACGGTGCGGTATTTGAAATAGCCATCATAGTTACAGGTGATGGTTCCCGCCCCAAGATTCGCCCCGGCACCGACATCGGCATCGCCAACATAGGCAAGGTGATTGGCCTTGGCCCCCTCACCCAGCACGGCGTTCTTCACCTCGACGAAATTGCCCACCTTGCTCTTTGCACCTAGCACCGCACCCGGCCGCAGGCGCGCAAAGGGACCGACTTCGGCGCCGCTGGCCACAGTGGCACCCGCGATATGGCTATGCGCGCGGATAGTCACTCCGTCAGCGATGGTAACGCCGGGGCCGAACACCACATTGGGCTCGATCAGCACATCGCGGCCCAGCACGGTATCCCAGGCGAACCACACGGCTTCGGGTGCGATCAGCGTTGCCCCGTCGTCCATCGCCTGACGCCGCCGCCGGGCCTGCCAGCGCCCCTCCGCCTCGGCCAGTTCAGCCCGGCTGTTGATCCCGGCAACTTCATCAGGGTCTTCCGTCACCACCACCGCGCAGGACCGGCCATCGGCATTGGCGATATTGACGATATCAACCAGATAATATTCGCCAGCGGCATTGTCATTGCCAACGCGGGCCAGCAGACCGAACAGGTCAGCCCCGCGCACCGCCATCAGTCCGGAATTGCACAGCCGGCAGGCACGCTCTGCCTCACTGGCATCCTTGTGCTCCACCATCTTTTCAATGCGGCCATCGCGGGCGATGATCCGGCCATATTGCAGCGTGTCAGCCGGTTCGAAGCCCAGCACCACCACTGCAGGCGCATCATCGGCGTGCAGCCGCGCGATCATCGCCCGCATGGTTCCAGCACTGACAAACGGCACATCGCCATAGAGGATCAGCACATCGCCGGTGAAATTCGCCAGCGCGGCCTCTGCCTGTTGCACCGCATGGCCGGTGCCCAGCTGGGGATCCTGTACCGCGATCACGGCGCGGCTGCCCAGCTGCCTTTCCAGCTGATCGCGGCCATGCCCGGCCACCACCACCTGCTGCGCGGGAGAAAGCTCGGCCGCGCTGGCCAGCAGATGCTCCAGCATCGGCCGTCCGGCAATGGGATGCAGAACCTTGTGCAGATCGCTTTTCATGCGGGTGCCCTTGCCAGCGGCAAGAGTGATGACGGCGAGTGGCGTATCAGTTGTCATGGGCACGCCTTTGCCAGCAAATGGTTGCAGTTTCCAGCACGCCGCGCCATCGCGCCTGCCATGGGCCAATTTCCTTTCTCGATTGTCGGCTTTGATCTGGACGGCACGCTGCTGGATACCTCACGTGATCTGGGCGCAGCCGTGAATCACGCGCTATCGCTGATTGGCCGCGATCCGGTGCCGGAGAGCGCGGTTTCAGGGCTGATCGGCGGTGGTTCGCGGCTGATGCTGCGCCGGGCATTGGCCCTGACCGGCGGCGATGACGGGATCGATGCAGAGGCACTCTATCCACCTCTGCTGGCTTTCTATGAGGCCAATATCGCGGTCCATACCGCGCTCTATCCCGGGGGTCTGGAAATGCTGGACGATCTCGCCGCTGCGGGTGTGCAAGTGGCAATGGTCACCAACAAGCCGCAGCATCTGGCCGAAAAGCTGCTGGGTGAGCTGGGGCTGCGTCACCGCTTTGCCTGCCTGATCGGCGGCAATGGCGGCTATCCGCTGAAGCCGGCGCCCGATGCGCTGCTCGCCATGGTGGCTCAGCTGGGCGGCGGCCGGGCGGCCTATGTCGGCGATACGACCTTTGATACCGGTGCGGCGCAGGCGGCAGGCCTGCCGTGCGTGGCAGTGAGCTTCGGCTTCAACGATGCCCCGGTTCACGAACTGGGCGCAGATGCGGTGATCGATCACTTCGATCAGCTGATCCCGGCGCTGACCATTTTATGGCAATAATATGACAAACACATGATCCGCTTGGCGCAACGCCCGGCAAGTCTTAGCCTGCCGGATCAGGAGCGGAGAGGATTGAATGCAAAGGATCGTGCTGGCGCTGATGTTGCTGGGTATGGCTATGCCGGCTCATGCCGAACAGCTGCTGTTTGATCATCGCATCTATCCGCCGCTTGAAGCCGCATTTGAAAGCAAGCGCGACGATGTGATCCTGTTTGAAAGCCGCCCCAACGGCGTGCAGTTTGACCGGATCATGGTTCAGGGCCGGTCGGTCAGCGATTGGGACGAGGCGATGGAAATCACCGTCAGCAAGCGCAGCCGCAAACAGGGGACAGCGCAGGAAGCCTTTGATAGCTGGCGCAAGACGCAAGACGCCGGCTGTCCGGCGCAATGGAACGAACTGGCGCGTGATGATGGCTCCATCACGATTGAGCAAACCACCCCGACCTGCGCCAACGCTCCGGCGCATCAGGCTGTCTGGCGGTTGATGCTGGGCGCGCGTTCGGTCTTTGTGATCGGCGGAGTCTATCGCGGCGCCATGCCTACGGCGATGCGGCAAAGCTGGCTGGCGTTGCTGGCCTCCGCCCGGATCGACTAGAAATCGAACTGCGCGCGCATTCCCAGCGTATCCGCCTGATATTTGCGCGTCGCACCAGCCGCTACCGCAGCCTGATCCAGCCAGAGATGGCCATAATTCAGGATGAAGCGGACGTAATCAGTGGGCATCCACAGCAGCGACGCACCCATCACCTGCTGCTGCCCGCCATTGATCCCGGCGTTGGACAGATCGACCCAGTCATAGCGCAAATTCGCCTGCACCGCGCCAATGCCGCCCTTGCCAACCGGATTGCGCGGCCGGATCCGGTCATACACTCCTCCCTTGTAGGCAGTCGTATCATCGGTCAGCAGATAGCCGACCTCCGCATAACCACCGTTGAAAGTCGGATCGGCCAGCCCCGGACGCAGTGCGGTCTGCCAATAGGATTCCGCCGATGCGTGGAAACGGCCGTTGATATAGGCCAGCTCCGCCCCCAGCCCTCGTTCACCATCTGCGCTGAAATTGCCGGTATCGACCAGGCGCAGATCGGTGGTGTGAATGAACGGGCGGGCGCGATAGCGCGCCGTGAGGGCGGCATCACCAAACCGGCGGTAGTGGCCGGACAGCCCCAGATGCAGTTGCCCGTCGCCCAGTTTCGGCGCGAATACCACCCGGCCATCCACGCTGTAACTGTTATTGGTATCCGCGCCGAGATCCGCGATGCTGTCTGAAAACACACCAAGCTGCACCTGCAGCGCCTTGTCGGCATAGGTCGCGGAAACCCCAAGCCTGCGTTCAAATCCGAAAGCAGAGGTAAAGGATGCCTTTTCCAGCATGCTGGTGAACAGATCGCTGGTCAGCTCATCCAGGCCCCAGAACGGCTTGTGCTGCCCCACGGTAAGGGTCAGCTTGGGACTGGCCTTGTAGCTCAGATAGACATCGGTGAATTCAACCGAACCGGATGCCACATCCACTTCCGTGCGATAGGCAAAGCCGCCCGGCATCGTGCCGTCGAAACCAATAAAGGCGCGGCGAAATTCGCTGCCAAATCCAAGCTCGCGCGATGCGGCGATACCTGCGGGCGCATCAACGCCGCCTGCGTCCATCTGCACCCGGCCACGCGGCTTGAATGACCAGCCAGTGCTGGTCGCCAGCTTGGGGGCGCCATCCCAGGTAATATCGGTCGCCGGTTTGGTGGTCACATTTGCCTGAGCAGCTGCGACCCTGGGCGGAGCAGGCGTTGCCGCAGCCTGCGCCAGCGCTGCCTGTGCCGCATCGGCCTTTGCCTCTGCGGTGCTGGCGCGCGTTTGCGCAGTCGCCAGCTGGCCTTCCAGCACATCGACCCGTTGCGCCAGCCGGGCGATTTCCGCCCGCATGGCCGCCAGTTGCGCGGCAACATCGGAATCATTCGTCGTTGCGGCCTGTACGGGCAGCGCCAGCCCGGTGGACACCGCGATTGCCAACGCGGAAGATCGGAAAATGCGGGTCACGGGGGCAGCTCCCTGTTACAGTTATATTTCGATTCGTTGACGGCTCTACGTCGCTTTGATGACAGATATTTGACAGCGCAATCCCGCCTGCCGCTACGGCACCGGGCAGGGTTGCATCACTTGTTGAAAGCCTGCGCACAACGTGCCAGTGACGCGCCACTTTCCCCGGGAACCAACTGTTCAAGCCCAACTGTTCAAGAGGAGTCTCTTGCTATGACTATTTCTTTCAAGGATCGCGTTGCCATCGTCACCGGCGCTGGTGGCGGCCTGGGCCGTGCCTATGCCATCGAGCTCGCCAAGCGCGGTGCCAAGGTGGTCGTCAACGATCTCGGCGGTTCGCGCGATGGCACCGGCCATTCCGACGCTGCGCTGCAGGTGGTTGAGGAAATCAAGGCGCTGGGCGGTGAAGCCATGTCGAATGGCGGCAGCGTCACCGAATATGAGCAGATGGTGGAAATGGTCGCCAAGACCAAGGAAGCCTGGGGCGGCGTGCATGTGCTGATCAACAATGCCGGCATCCTGCGCGACAAGAGCTTCGCCAAGATGGGGATGGACGACTGGAAACTGGTCGTCGATGTTCACCTGAACGGTAGCGCTAACTGCACCAAGGCAGTGTGGGATCTGATGCGCGAACAGAACTATGGCCGCATCCTGATGACCGCCAGCTCCACCGGGCTTTATGGCAACTTTGGTCAGGCCAACTATGGCGCGGCCAAGCTGGGCCTGGCCGGCTTTACCAAGACGCTGCATCTGGAAGGCGCGAAGTACAACATCCGCGTCAACACGCTGGCTCCGGTGGCGGGCACGCGCATGACGGAAGACCTGGGCATGCCCGAAGCCTTCTTCAAGGCGCTGGCTCCTGAAAACGTCGCACCGATGGCGCTCTATCTGGTCAGCGAAGATGCGCCGACCAACATGATCTGCGGTGCGGGCGCGGGCGCATTCCATGCCGCCTATGTCACCCTCACCCCCGGCGTCGCGCTGCCCGCTGATGAACGCACCCCGGAAGGCATCGCCGCCCATTGGGAACAGATCATCGATCGTGCTGGCGAGATCGTGCCGCAATCGGGCGGCGAACAGTCCGGCGTGGTGATGGCCGCGCTGAACAAGATCGGCGGCCTTGGCTGATCACGTCACTCCCCTTGCGGGGACAACTTCACTGTATTGACACAGTAACACACATGGGGCATTCTCCCTTCACCATAGGGGAGAATGCCCATGTATTCCGAAGCAGACCTGCAATCCGCGATTGCCGCCGGGGCGATCAGCCACGAAGCGGCAGAGGCATTGCGCGCCCATGTTACCGGGCAGCGCAGCGCACCCGTTGCCGATGAAGAGCATTTCCGGCTCATTACCGGTTTCAACGATATCTTCGTCACCATTGCCGCCGTGCTGCTGCTGGCGGCCGCCGCCGGAATTGGCGCGGCCATCGCGCCGGGCATTGCCGGGCTGCTGCTGGCTGGCTCCGCCTGGGGGCTGGCCGAATTCTTCACCCGCAAGCGCCGCATGGCGCTGCCCTCGATTGTGTTGCTGCTGGCCTTTGTTGGCGGCGTTGCGGCGATTCCGATCGAGATCATCGATTCGACCCATCCCCATTTCTCCGATTCCGCCACCGCCCCGATCGGCGCGGGTATCGGACTGTCTGCAGCGCTGGCCGCAGACGCTGGATGCACTGGCGACGCTGTCAGCGTTGATCACGGTCGCTGCAGGCACCGCTGCGCTGGTCGGCATGGGTGATTGCGCTGGATTACTTGCTGTGAACGCGTTGCCGAACAATGATCCTGAACCCTGCTGCTGCCGATGGCCTTTTGGCGGGATTCTGGTATTCCTTTGGGCAATGCATTCAATATCGATGATCCTCCGCCGCGAAACCCGGCGCAGCGATGTTGCCTTCTGGTTGCACCTGCTCGCCGCCCCGATGATCGCCCATCCGCTGTTCCATTGGCTGCTGCACTGAGGGCCATAATATCGGCGCGTGCTGTCCGCCAGTTCTCGCCATCTATGTGCTGATGGGTTCGGTCGCGCTGGCGGTGGACCGCTGGCGTTTTCGCTGGTTTCGGCCTTGGCCTATGTGCTGGGGTGGCGATGACTGCTGTTCCGCACCTTCGGCATGGTTGAGCTGAATGCTGCGGTTACCGGGGCTGGTGATCGGTTCGGCGTTGTTGTCTTTTCTGGCCTTCTGGGGCCTGATCCGCCGCACAGTGGAAAGGGACCAACCTGCCCGGAGAAATTCAGGCCAAGCTGCCAAAGCCGATGCTGGCAGCGGCATGATGGGCTGATCTGGATACAATCATCCGGGATCAAACTCTCAAATCCATACCCGTTGCGTCGAGACCATTCGCCGGCAGTCTCCCCCAAGGGCAATCCTTTGGGGGATATTTTGCGGCTGGATCTGATACCGAAACATTACTGGCCGCCACGCGCACGCTGGCGGTGGTTCCTTTGTTTTTATCTTCTGCTCATTCTGTTGCTGACCGCCTCCTGCGGGTTCTTTCTGCTGCGGGAACTGGAAGAGGGCTATTCGCTGTTCAACGTCACTCAGATGGGCATCGCCTTCTGGCTGCTGGCGGCGTTCGCGCTCACCGCCATCCCTTGCGCGCTGTGGCAGTTCCGCGCCCACGCCAATCTGCGCGATCAAGGTGTGAACGGGCTTAAATATCCGCCCGCCAGCGCGCTGGGCAGCTATTTCATTCCTTTCGTCAACCTGATCGTGCCGCCGCGCGCCATGCGCGAATTGTGGAACCGCAGCCATGGAGAGGAAGCACATTTTGCCCAGATCAGCGTCGGCGACGTCACCAACTGGTGGATGTGCTTCGTGATCGGCTGCGCGATCCAGCTGGGGCTGACCTTTGTCGCGCTGGTCAATGTGCTGACCAATATCAAGATCGTAACCCCGCCCGGCGCGAACCTGATCATGGAGCTGTTCTCGCTGCTGCTGCTGGGCGGTGCCGCGATCCTGCTGTTCCGCATCATCAGCGCCGTCACCCGCGCCCAGCAAGTGGTGACGCATGTGGGTGATACGTTTGCGTGAAAGTTTGCCAAAATACCTGATTCCAAAGGAAAGAGCATGTACCGCGATACTTATGATTTTGGGGTGGACCGGCTCAAACGTCTTCAGCTTTTTGTCTCGATTGTAATAGCGGCCTATCTTGTCATCGCCCTCGCGGACTTCGGCGCCCAATTCTGGGCAATCAGCAATCGTGGCAATTTGACTGCTGACGACATGGACATGCTGCAAGCGGTCGACGCCATATATGCTTTCATGTTTTTTGCTTCGGCGGCGATAATTGCACTCTGGATCTATCGCGCTCACAGCAATTTGCTGCTTGCCGGGATAAGCGGGCTGGAAATCACCCCCGGCTGGGCAGTTGGCTATTTCTTCATACCCTTCGCAAACCTGGTCATGCCGTTCAGGGCGATGCGTCAATTGTGGCAAGCCAGCTATGACACCTCTGCACCGCTGGACGAAACGCCTTCCCTTGTCGGATTGTGGTGGGGGCTATTTATAGGCGGTGGCATCATGCAAGCCATGGGGAACTTGATGCTGAGAAACCCAGCGTTTAACGCGCCGGGATTGATCCTGTTCGATCTGGGCATGGCGATGCGTGTGAGTTCAGCAGTTTGCCTCTTCCTGATCGTCCGTCGGATTACCGCCATGCAAAGTGCCAGACTGTCGATTGGTGATACATTCACCTGATCGCTCCTAATCCTCCACCACCTTGAGCAAGCGGCGCTCCAGCGGAAACAATACGCCGGACAGTTCATGGCCGCGCTTCAATACCTGTCCGCCTTCGCCATAGAGTGTCCACATGCCCTGCCGGGTGCGCAGCGCCGGGCATTTTTCTATGCGGGCCTGCGGATGTTCGGCAGCGCGGCGAAAGGCGCTGAATACGGCGGCATCCTTGCCGAAATCCATCGCGTAATCGCGCCACTGCCCGGCGGCGACCATGCGGCCATAGAGGCCAAGAATGCGTTGCAGCTCGTCGCGGTCAAAACCCACCTGCGCCGCCAGCGGCTGCCCAAGCGGGAATGGGGTTACAATCCCGCTCAAGCCGATTTCTTCGCCCGCCCTGCGCCGCTTTCAGACTTGCCGTTTGCAGACCTGCCGCCCGCAGGCTTGTCACCCGCCGGTTTGGCCGCAGCAGCACGGGCCTCTTCGCGCTCAATCAGCAATTGCGCGATTTGCTTTTGCATTCGCTCCATTTCGCATTGCAGAATTTCCAGCTTTTGCGTGGCAGGATCGAAGCGTTCGCTGCAGGGCGTGCCATAGGGGGTGAAGCCCTGCGTTTCCGGCTTCACTTCCACCGGCGTCGGCTTGGCGGGGATGCCGATCATCGTCGCGCCTTCCGGCACGTCCTTGGTCACCACCGCATTGGCGCCGATCCGCGCCCCCTTGCCGACATGGACCGGGCCAAGGATTGCCGCACCAAGGCTGACGATCACGCCATCATCCAGCGTCGGGTGGCGCTTGCCGCCCTGCCCGCTGGTGGGATTGGTCCCGCCCAGCGTCGCCCCCTGATAGATGGTGACATTGTCGCCGATTTCCGCGGTTTCGCCGATTACCACAAAGCCGTGATCGATGAAGAAATTGCGCCCGATCCGGGCACCGGGGTGAATATCGATCCCGGTCAGGAAACGGCCAATGTGATTGACCGCGCGGGCCAGAAAAAACAGATCCGCCTGAAACAGCCAATGCGCCATACGGTGCCAGAACACGGCCCAGACGCCCGGATACAACAGGATTTCCCAACGCGAACGCGGGGCGGGATCGCGCGCCTTGATCGAATCGAGATAGTCAATCAGTCGTCCGGGCATGGCGCTCCCCCACTAAGCCGGCCATGTGAATAGGCCTGTTTTCTTACAGAAACGTGCCTATAGCAAGCGCGGTTCCTGCGGCCCCAACAGTTCTTCCAGCGCATCGCGCCAGATCGACAGCGTCGGAGCCTGTTTGCGTTCCAGGCTGAGGCGATCAATCGCCGCCACCAGCCTTTCGACCCCTATGTGGGAACGCTCTGCCCGCGGGGCAAGATAGGCAATCGCATCCGGCCCAAGCGCCAGCCCGCGCTGCGCGGCGTGAACCAGGATAAGTTCCCCCAGCATCTCATCATCGGGGGCACCAATCGCCAGATGCAAAGCGGCCCCAAGGCGCGAGGCGAGATCGGGCAAGGCGATGCGCCAGCCCTCTGCATCCGCAGACGCGGCCTGCTGCAAGGTCCGGTCGCTGATCAGCAACAGCGGCGTGCCGCTTTCCTGCGCGCGGTTCCAGCGGTGGAACAGCTCTGTCTCATCCATTCTCCGGGCATCGTCTATCACCTCGCCGCCGCCGTTCTCCACGAACCAGCGCGCCAGCAGCGACTTGCCGGAACGCGGTGGCCCGCTGAGCAGCGCGGTGCGAAACGGCCAGCCCTGTGAGGTGGCCATAGCCTCCACCACGGCGCGATTGGCGCTGCCGATAACAATATGCGTGGGTCCGCGTGCTCCGGCGGCAAGCGGCAGGGCAATCTGGGACATGGTACTAACGACGGATGCTGAGCGCGTTGCTGCCGACCGAAACCTGCCAGCCACGCGCGCGCAGCGCCGCCGCCAGCGCGCTGATATCGCCCGACAGGCTGACTCGCATGACCGAGGTGCCGCCCATGGCAAGGCTGGTGGTCGATGCCCCCTGCACGCCCGGCGCAATGCGCACCGCCGCCAGCGCGGCATCAACGGCAGCTGCGTCTGGCGAGGCGAATTGCACCGTCACGCTGGTTACCGCAGCGGTGCTGGCGCTGGGCGTGGCCCCCGGCGTTTCACTGGCCCCTGCCGTCGGCGTGGCGGCAGAGGCGGCGGCGGCAGCCTGCTGGCCCTGCGCGATCAGCGCGGCCAGCGCCGGGTCAAGCGATGCGGTGGCGCTGGTTAACGTCGGGTCAGGGCGCAACAGCCCTTCCCCCAAAGCGCGGGCATAGATCTGATCCATCCGCACCACGGCATCATTCAGCATTTTGCCGACGCCGTCTTCGTCATTGGCGGTAAGGGTGAAGCTTTCCAGATAGGTGTTGTCCGGGCCATAGCGCGCGGTGAAGGTGGCCCGCACGGGCCCACCCGGCCATTGCCGTTCCAGCCGCGCCTCGGCCATCAGCACATCCGCTGCGCCGAACTGATCCAGCACATTGCGCCACCACACCCGGCTACGCCGCGATGCCTGCCCGGCCGTGACAAGCAGCGAATCGCCACCCGCGCCCGAAGCGCGAACATAATCGATCGGACTGGTGCCAGCACGGAACTGCGCCCATGCATTCTGCCATGCACCTTTGACTTCATAGACCTGCGCTGCGCCGCCAGAGCGCAGCACGGGAATCAACAGCATTGGTGCGGAATGCGCGCGGGTGCCATCGGCACCGCCCAGAAACTGCCCGGCGCGGGCACGATCAAAGATCACGCCAAGACGTGCAATATAGCGATGCGGGCCGATCTGCTCATGCTCGATCTCGATTGCCGAAACCATGCTGTCCAACTGACCATCGGCAATCGCCGGGCCGCCAGCCTTCTGCCAGGCCAGCTTTTGCGCCAGTTTCCATCCGGCCATCCGCGCTTCCTGTGCGTTCTTGCCGGTGGTGTTCACCTCTATGCCGGTCACTTCGATATCTGATGTGCTGGCCACCGGGGCAATGCCGCGATCACCCTCCACCTGCGCGATCAACCGATCGGGCCCGATCAACGCCAAAGCGATTCCCAGCGCTACGGCAAGGCCAAGCACCAGCTGAAAAGCCGGAGCGAACTGCCAGTGGCGGGCGGATGCGGAAGGGGGTGCTGAAATTGCCATCGGGGAAAACCGGTGGCCTTTTGCCCAATCATCCGTGGAAATCCAAGCGCGAAAAGGCTAGGCGGCAGGCGATGTCTGAAAATAACGCCCCCAGCAGCTATACCTATGAACATTCCGGCGTCTCGATTGCCGCCGGAAACGCGCTGGTAAAGGCCATTGCGCCGCTGGCCCGCGCCACCGCCCGGCCCGGCGCCGATGCGGAACTTGGCGGCTTTGGCGGTTTCTTTGATCTCAAGGCGGCGGGCTATGCCGATCCGCTGCTGGTCGCAGCCAATGATGGCGTCGGTACCAAGGTAAAGCTGGCAATCGATCATGACCGGCATGACCAGATCGGGATCGATCTGGTGGCAATGTGCGTCAACGATCTGATCGTGCAAGGCGCTGAGCCGCTGCTGTTTCTGGACTATTTTGCCACCGGCAAGCTCGAAAACGGCATTGCCGAGCGGGTTGTTGCGGGCATCGCCGAAGGCTGCAAGCTTGCGGGCTGCGCGCTGATCGGCGGAGAGACGGCGGAAATGCCCGGCATGTATGCCGCGGGCGACTATGACCTGGCCGGATTCTGCGTCGGCGCGGTTGAGCGCGGGGAGCAGCTGACCGGCGACCGGGTGAAGGCTGGCGACGTACTGCTGGGCCTCGCCAGTTCCGGAGTTCATTCCAACGGCTATTCACTGGTGCGGCGTCTCGCAGCGGACAAGGGCTGGAAGCTGGACCGCCCTGCCCTGTTCGATCAGGACCGGCTGCTGATCGATGCACTGATCGAACCGACCCGGATTTACGTCAAAAGCCTGCTGCCCGCGATCCGCGCCGGGCGCATTCATGCGCTGGCGCATATCACTGGCGGCGGCCTGCTGGAAAATGTGCCGCGGGTGTTGCCCGCCGATCTCCACGCCCGCATCGATGCCGGGGCTTGGGTGCAGACCCGCCTGATGGCTTTCCTGCAGGCGCAGGGTAATATCGAACCAGAGGAAATGGCCCGCACCTTCAACTGCGGCATCGGCATGGTGCTGGCCGTGGATGCGGCAGAGGTTGCCTCCCTCACCGCCGATCTGACCGCGGCAGGCGAAGAGGTGCATGTGATCGGCGCGATCGAACCGGGCGCGCGTGGCTGCACCGTACAGGGCGCTGCCGAGGTGTGGAGCGCCCGCGCCGCCTGGGAAGCGGTGCATGTTGGCTGATTTCCTCCACCTCCCCGTTTCGGGGAGGACATGGTGAACCCACGCGCCAAGGTTGCGGTGCTGATCTCGGGCAGCGGCACCAATATGGCGGCGCTGCTCTATGCCAGCCGCGCGGCAGACTGCCCCTATGAACTGGTGCTGGTCGCCAGCAACAAGGCCGAGGC
>JBGAIR010000008.1:0-70434 GCA_044225335.1 Novosphingobium sp.
AACGATCTGAAATGGAATTTCGGATCAAACTTTCATGTCGCTTGTGCATTGGCGCGGCCGCCCGTGCAACCCGGGCGGGCAAGACAATCTTCTGCGCCGTAACTTGCCATTCAGCCCTTGCGCCCTACATTGGTCGGGAAAGGATCGGAAATGAACGAAGAGCAGCCGAATGGCAGCCCCCGGATGAAGAGCCTGCTGGTATGGGCGGGTATCTTCCTGTCGCTGCTGCTGGTCGTATCGCTGGTTGGCGCGCGCACCGAAACCAATACCAAGCAGCTGGATTATTCCGATTTCCGGGCCAGGGTGGCCGAGGGTGCGGTTGCAACCGCGCAGATCGGCGAAACCCGCATCAACGGCAAGCTCAAGAACGGCGATGCCTATTCGACCGTGCCGATCCCCAACGACACTACGCTGCAACCGCTGCTTCAGCAATCTGGCGTCAAATATGCCGGTAAGGCACCGGAAGAAACCAGCCTGCTGGTCTATATGCTGGTGCAGGCCCTGCCATTCGTGCTGATCCTGGGCGTGGCGTTCTTTGCGCTGCGACAGGTGCAGAAGGGCGGCGGCGCGGGCGGCGCGATGGGCTTTGGCAAGAGCAAGGCCAAGATGCTCACCGAAAAGCAGGGCCGGATTACCTTTGATGACGTTGCCGGCATCGATGAAGCACGCGAAGAGCTGGAGGAAATCGTTGAATTCCTCAAGGATCCGCATCGCTTCGCCAAGCTGGGTGGCCAGATTCCGAAGGGCGCGCTGCTGGTCGGCTCGCCCGGTACCGGCAAGACGCTGCTGGCCCGCGCTATCGCGGGTGAGGCCGGGGTGCCGTTCTTCACCATTTCCGGTTCGGATTTCGTGGAAATGTTCGTCGGCGTTGGCGCCAGCCGCGTGCGCGATATGTTCGAACAGGCCAAGAAGAACGCGCCCTGCATCGTTTTCATCGATGAAATCGATGCGGTCGGCCGCCATCGCGGCCACGGGCTGGGCAATTCCAACGACGAACGGGAGCAGACGCTCAACCAGCTGCTGGTCGAAATGGATGGGTTCGAGGCCAATGAAGGCATCATCATCATCGCCGCCACCAACCGGCCCGATGTGCTCGACCCCGCACTGCTGCGCCCCGGCCGGTTTGACCGGCAGGTGGTGGTGCCGATCCCCGACATCGAAGGCCGCGAAAAGATTCTGGGCGTCCATATGAAGAAGGTGCCGCTGGCCCCGGACGTTAACGCTCGTGTGATCGCGCGCGGCACCCCGGGCTTTTCCGGGGCGGACCTTGCCAATCTGGTCAATGAGGCGGCTCTGCTCGCTGCGCGCCGCAACAAGCGGCTGGTGGCGATGCAGGAGTTTGAGGACGCCAAGGACAAGGTCATGATGGGTGCCGAGCGGCGCAGCATGGTGATGACCGAAGACGAAAAGAAGATGACTGCCTATCACGAGGCGGGCCACGCTATCGTTTCGGTCAACGAACCGGCCAGCGATCCGATTCACAAGGCGACCATCATTCCGCGTGGCCGCGCGCTGGGCATGGTGATGCGCCTGCCAGAGCGCGACAGCTATTCCTATCATCGCGACAAGATGCATGCGAACCTTTCGGTCAGCATGGGTGGCCGCGTCGCCGAAGAACTGATCTTTGGCTATGACAAGGTTTCGTCCGGCGCTTCATCGGATATCCAGTATGCCACCGGTCTGGCGCGCAGCATGGTCACCAAATGGGGCATGTCCGACAAGCTGGGACCGCTGCAATATGAAGAGCAGTCGGAAGGCTATCTGGGCTATGGCGGCGCGCAGCGCACCATGATGTCGGATGAAACCAACAAGCTGATCGACAGCGAAATCCGTGGCCTCGTCGATGGCGCGCACAAGCGCGCGACCGACATCCTCAAAACCCATGAGGACAAGCTGCATCTGCTGGCGGGTGCCCTGCTGGAATATGAAACGCTGACCGGCGACGAGATCAAGGAACTGATCGACAAGGGCAAGCTTGACCGGCCCGACAAGGCCAGCGGCCTGCCGCAGCCGGTGCCGGTGCGCGGCTCTGCCATTCCCAAGGCGGGCAAGCGGTTCGGCGGGGGCGGTACTCCCGCGCCGCAGGGAGCGTGATCAGCATCTGATCACGCCTTCCGTCAGCTGCCGCTTTCCACCAGTATCAGCATGGTGAACAGGATCATCGCGGTCAGTGCGATGAACAGCAGCGCCATGGTGCGCCAGATCGCGCTGAACCGGCCCAGATCATAGGTGCCGCGCAGCTGGCGATAGATGTGCCATGGCGGCACCAGCGTGGCGGCAATGGCAACCCAGCCGGCGCCGGCAGCGCCTGTGATCATCAGCACCACCGAAAGCAGTGTCATGAAGCACAGTGAATAGGTGACAAACACCGTGTGATCATAGAGGTGAAAGCGGCGGCGAAAGGCGAACAGCAGCCACACGAAAGGAACCGAGATCGGGATCAGCGCCCAGCTGTATTTATAGGCATTGCTTTGCAGCTTGTAGAGCGCCAACCCCGGATTGCCTTTCAGCTTTTCGATCGCATGCTGCACCGCAGGCACATCGCTGTACACATGCGGTGCCTTGTCGTTCTCAGGTCCGCCTTGGCCGATCCCGTTCATTATCGTGATGGCTTTTTCGGTGTTGGCGATTTCCTGATCAAGCTCATTCGCCGACTTGTCGCCCACGGCCAGCTTGCTGCGCCGCTGCTTGAGCTCGACCAGCTCCTGGTTGGCGGCCTTCATCGCTGCGGCAGTATCGCCAGTCACCTTCATGTCGGCCAGCCCGTCGAGTGAACCGCCAAACTGCTTGATCACCGCGAACATCAGAAACACGCTGAACAGAAACAGCGCGATCGGTGAGACATAGCTGGCGCGCCGCCCGTCGATATATTCGCGAGTCAGCCGCCCGGGATTCCATGCCAGCAGGGGCAGGGTGCGCCAGATCTTGCCTTCGAAATGGAACACGCCATGCGCCAGATCGTGCAGGAAAGCGCTGATCGTCTTGTGGACATGGGCGGCCTGTCCGCAGCTGTGACAATGCGAACCAACCAGCGCGGTGCCGCAGTTCAGACAGGCGCTTTCATGTGTGTGGCCATCGTCGCCAGCCTCGCCGTGCTGGGGCTCCAGCGCGCGGGCCGTCAGCGCGCCCTGTGCAATGTCGCCGATTACGGCTCCTGTATCGCTCATGATTTCTCCCCGTGCTGAACCCGTTCATGATATTGCAAGCCGCGTCCGGTCAAGCCATCAGTGCAGGCGTGGAGCCAACACGGCAATCAGGAGAGCAGGATGAAGCGTAGCCTATTGGGAATGTTTGCGGTTGCCGCGATTGCCGCGCCAGCGCTGGCGGCGGCAGGAGATATGAGTGTGGCCACTTTCCTGGCCCGCGCCGATGCCCTGCGGGCCAAAGGTCCCATGGCCCTGTTCTCGTCAGATTATGGGGTGCTGAAAGGCGAAGCGACCGCCGCCGGGCAGGCCTATGCCGCTCGTCTGGCCACCGAACGTTCGCAAGGCCGACCCAGCAGCTGCCCGCCGCGTGGGGCCAAGCCATCGCAGGATCAATGGATGCAGCATCTGAACAGCTATCCGGCGGCGAGCCGGCCACGCGTCACGCTGCGCGCGGCGATGGCAGATTACTATATGCGAACCTGGCCCTGCCACTGATACCCGGTTGAATTGATCGGAACCGTTAAAGCCCTTCCCCGGGGGGAAGGGTTGGGATGGGGGGTCTGCGCAATCGGCGTCGCGCTGTCCATCGGCCCCGTACCCCCACCCCCAACCCCTCCCCACGGGGAGGGGCGCTATGAGACCTACTTGATGCAACTTGGCATGAGCATCAGCCCGCAGGCATGAAAAAGGCCCGCGCTCCATGCGGAGAGCGGGCCTTTTCGGCACAGCTGCCAAATTTCAGCCTTCGTAATCACCACCAATCGAGGTGTTGCGCACCGGCGCGGCGGCAGTGATGCGCAGCGCTTCGGCTGACTGGCTGAGCGAACCGATTTCATCAACCTCGTCATCATCTTCGGGCAGAACACGCTGCAGCGAACTGACAACCGATTCCTTGAGCATGTCGGGGCGCACGGTTTCTTCCGCGATTTCGCGCAGTGCAACCACCGGGTTCTTGTCGCGGTCGCGATCAATGGTCAGCTCTGCGCCGCCCGAAATCTCGCGCGCACGCTGTGCGGCCATCAGGACAAGATCGAAACGATTGGGAACCTTGTCGACGCAATCTTCGACAGTAACGCGCGCCATGGGGCACTCCGTATGCAAGAGGACGGGAAAGCGCGGCTGCTACACGTCCGCGCTTTCAGTAGTCAAGAAAAAAACGCACAAATAATTGAAATATAACAATTAATCGTAAGAATCAAAACCGCGGGAATCGGGTGCCAGATCGCCGAATTTGGTGAACTCGCTCTGGAACAGCAACTGGACATTGCCGGTTGAACCGTGGCGCTGCTTGGCGATGATCACGGTTGCCTTGTTCACCACCTCAAGATGGCGCTGCATCCAGGCATCATATTTGGCGATGGCATCGGGCGAACTGGTTTCGCTGGGTTCATCCGGCTTGATGGCGTTGTGGTAATATTCATCGCGATAGATGAACCACACCATATCGGCGTCCTGCTCAATAGAGCCGGATTCGCGCAGATCGGACAGTTGCGGGCGCTTGTCCTCGCGGCTTTCCACCGCGCGGCTCAGCTGCGAGAGGGCAATCACCGGAACTGCCAGTTCCTTGGCCAGCGTTTTCAGGCCGCGGCTGATTTCCGAGATTTCGTTGACGCGATTGTCGCTGGCGCGGCCGGTGCCTTGCAGCAGTTGCAGATAGTCGACCACGATCAGGCCGATATCGTGCCGCCGCTTCAGCCGCCGCGCGCGCGTGCGCAGCGCCGCGATGGAAAGCGCGGGCGTGTCATCGATATACAGCGGCAGCTCGGCCAGCTTCTGGCTGGCATAGGAAATCCGCTGGAAATCCTCATGGCTGATCTTGCCCATGCGCAGCCTTTCGCTGCTCACCTCGGCCTGTTCGGCCAAAATACGCGTGGCCAGCTGGTCGGCGCTCATTTCCAGGCTGAAAAAGGCAACCGGTGCGCCCACCGATTTCGCCGGATCGATGCCGTGCAGCTTCATGTCTTCCAGCAGGCGTTCGGCGCAGTTGAAGGCGATATTGGTAGCCAAAGAGGTTTTGCCCATCGCCGGGCGGCCCGCCAGAATGATCAGATCGGAATCGTGCAACCCGCCGATCTTGGAATTCAGGTCAGCAAGCCCGGTGGTCAGACCGGAGATGTGCCCGCCGGAATTCAGGGCCTTTTCGATCTGGGTGATCGCCGTCAGGCTCGATTGCCGGAAACTTTGCGCCTCACTACCCACCGATGCGCCCTCGGCCACGCGATAGAGCGCGGCCTCGGCCTCGGAAATCTGCTCCATCGGCTCGACGCTTTCGGACGTGTCGAGCGCTGAATTGACCAGATTGCGGCCCACCCCGATGAGTTCGCGCAGCAAGGCCAGATCATAGATCTGTGCCGCCAGCTCGCGCGGGGCGAGCAGGCCCTGCCCGTCGGCGGTCAGCCGGGCCAGATAGGCCGCGCCGCCCAGATCTTTCAGCGCCTCATCGGCTTCGAAATAGGGCTTCAGCGTGACCGGCGTGACCACCGCCTTGCGATCCAGCAGCTGCAGCACCCGCTCATAGATGCGGGCGTGGATCGGCTCAAAGAAATGCTCCGGCCGCAGCGGCGCGTTGAGTTCCTCGATCACCCGGTTATCAATCAGCACTGCGCCCAGAAACGCGGCCTCGGCCTCGACATTGCTGGGTAGGGCGCGCGCGGCGATCTCGTCGGCGCGGGCTGCGGGATGAAGCAGGACAGGTGAATCGATCATAAGCGGGTTCTCTTGCGCTCACCGGCGCGCATCGGCAACGGAGCAGGCAAGGCAATTATTCCACAGCTTGTGGATGGCGTGCAAAGGGATTTGCAGCGCCGCGTCGCTTCGGTTCAGCCTGGCGAAAGCGGTGATGCTTGAAGCGGCGCGGGGAAACGGGCAAAAGGGCCATGCAACCGGCGCTGGCCGGTTTGGCAACTATCTGGCGGAGCGTGAAAATGATCGATCGGGGCAAGCGGTTTCGGGTGGTGAGCGCGCTGGCGCTGACGGCTGCATTGGGTTCGGTCGCGGCCGGGGCGCAGAACCGGCCTGAAAATATCCTGCCAACGCCCACTGCAAGCGCGGCCCCCGCACCGGTGGCGACACCGAAAGCTGTGCCATCGCCAACTGCAACGCCCAGCGCGCCCGCCATCGTTCCTGATGTCCCGCTGGATGAGCCGGTGATGAGCTGGAAGCGTTCGGACGCAGCCGCGTTGCTTTCGGTGATCGAGGGGATCGGGGCCGAGGGGCTGGATCCTGCCGATTACCGTCCCGATGTGTTGCGCGCGGCGATTGCTGCGGGCGAGGGACCGGCGCTGGATGCGCAGGCCAGCCGCGCTTTCGCCTGGGTGGTGGAAGATATGCGTGATGGCCGCACGCGCATGGCCGCGCGCGAACAGTGGTTTGTGGTTGATCCCGATGTCGATTCCAATCCCACTTCGGTGGCGATGACGCGGGCGCTGACCACGCATGACGTTGCGGGCGCGATTGCCAGCCTGGCACCGACTCACCCCGATTATGCCGCGCTCAAGGCACTGCTTGCCGCCACCCCGAAGACTGACCGGGCGACGCGCAATCTGATCCGCGTCAACATGGATCGCTGGCGCTGGCTGCCGCGCGATCTCGGCAAGTTCTATCTGCTGACCAATGTGCCGGAATTCCAGCTGCGGCTTACCGTCGATAACAGCATCATCCGCAGCTACCGCACCATTGTCGGAAAGCCGGGGCGCACCGCCACGCCGCAGCTGGCGGAAGTGGTGGAAGGCGTGGTGTTCAACCCGACCTGGACCGTGCCGCAATCGATCGTGCGCGGTGAGGGGCTGGGGGCGCGGCTGATCGGCAATCCGGCGCAAGCTGCCCGCGAAGGCTATAAGGCGACTCGTTCCAAGGACGGCACCATCACCGTGGTGCAACAGCCCGGACCGCGCAACGCGCTGGGCCTGATGAAGCTGGACATGCCGAATGAGCACGCGATCTTCATCCACGATACCCCTTCGCGCGGATTGTTCGCTGCCAGCCAGCGGGCGCTGAGCCACGGCTGCGTCCGCACCGAACGCGCCACCGAACTGGGCATGACCATGGCTATTCTGGGTGCGGGCATGACTCCACAGGATGGCGTGGCGATTGTCACTTCAGGCAAATATACGCGGGTGCCGATGACCAAGACCTTCCCGGTCTATCTCACCTATTTCACCATGGCGACCGACATCAGCGGGCGCATGGGCCGCTTTGCCGATCTCTATGGCCGCGATGCACCGGTGCTTGCCAGCCTAGCCGCGCCGCGTGCTCCCTGGGATGGAAAGCGCAAGAGCAGCGAAGCGATCATCAAGCTGGATAATCCGCTCTAACGGATTGTCAGGGGCTTGCGGTGAAACGGACCCCGGAGCGGCGGCTCAGACGTCGCCAATCCGGTCCGCGAATAGCAAACGGCCGCCGGAAAGGTGCCACAGCGCTTCGTTGAATTGATCGGGGGCCATGGCAAAGCAGCCTTCGCTGCGGCCGAGCTTACCCCATTTGGGGATCATGTCCGGGGCGGCATACCAAGCCGGGTGCATGACAATGGCCCGGTCGAGCGCGTGGGAATTGTCCTGATCCAGTCCGACCAGCCGGATCGAGGTGCCATATTTGCCGTTGTACCACTCACAGGTGAGATAGGCTCCGCGTGAGGTGGCTTCCGATCCCGGCTCGTTGGAAAACTGCTGCAGCCAGCCGCTGTGTTCAGGATCCGAACCGCGGCCATGCGCGACATAGAATGACCGGACGGTGCCGTTTTCCAGATTGGCGAAATGCAGCCGTGGTAGCGTTGACGGGCGGGCGAAATCGGCGATGCCCACCAGATCGCGCCGCCATACAGCCTTGCCTGCGCGCTCCACTTCGCGCGCGGCGATTTCCAGAACACGGCGATCATAGGCCGGGTTGGGAACCACCTGGGGCGGAGCTACAGGGGCTGCGGCGGGAGCAGGTGCTGTGGTGGTTGCGGGGGCAACAGGCGGCTTGCCAAGCGTCTTGTCAAATTCGCCTTCCAGCGATTGCGCAAGCGCACGGCCCGGCAGCGCCAGGGCAATCCCGGCGGCCAGTCCACCCCGCAAAATGGCACGTCGATTTGTTACCGGCGTCATAGGTTGGTCAGAATACCGCTTCCGTTTCCGAGTCGCTAGGCCGAATCGGCGGAAAAGCGCGCAGCTGCGCCAAGCTGTGCCAGCGCGGGACCATCCACCCGCATCACTGTCCATTCGTCCATCAGCTTTGCCCCCAGCGATTTGTAGAATCCGATCGCCGGCTCATTCCAATCGAGCACCGACCATTCCAGCCGCGCGCAGCCCCTTGTCACCGCCAGTGCGGCAAGGTGTTGCAGCATTGCCTTGCCCAATCCGCTGCCGCGCGCCTCGGGGCGGACGAACAGGTCTTCCAGATAGATGCCGGGTTTGCCTTCGAAGGTCGAAAAGTTGTGAAAGAACAAGGCAAAGCCCTGCGGCACTGCGTCAAGCTCGCCGATTACCACCTCGGCATGCGGGCGTGGGCCAAACAGGTTCTCGGCCAGCACTGCTTCGTCGAAACGGACCTCATGCAAAAGCTTCTCGTAGGCAGCGAGATCGCGGATCAGCGCGGCGATCAGCGGCAGATCGGCGGCAGTGGCGGGGCGGATGGATGTGCTCATGCTCGCGCCATAGCGGCAGCGGCGCGTGCTGTCAGCGGCCTTCGATCACCATCTGATCGCCGCGTAATTCCACCTTGCCCATCCGGCCCAGCACCGACTGGCCGAGCAGATTGACGCTGAGCCCTTCGGCGACGATCGCATCGACATTGTGAAATTCGCTGTCGCCGATCACGAGTGTATCAAGCGTTACCACGGCCCCGCGTCCAACGCCGGATGCGGTGCGCATCATCGGCTCGAAATCTTCGGGTGACAGCTCGATTCCCAGCGATTCCGCCGTTTCAACGGTAAGCGCAACCGTGTCGGCCCCGGTATCGACCAGAAAGACGGTATCCTGCCCATTGGCCTGCGCGGTCAGGTGGAACTGGCCGCTGGAATCGCGCTGGATCACCATCAGCTGATTGCTGGCGGCGCGTCCGGCAGAGCTTCCCGAATGTGATCCAGCGGCGGTGGGAATGGCAGCGGGGCTTGTCCGGCGTTGCCCGACTGCCAACGCCAGCAGTGCCATGACGCCGATCGCGGCGAATGCGGTGATAAGCAGCCTGTACATTCATCCTGTCTTAACAGGCAGCTATTACCGCTTCGCAAACGCAGCGCCGCCAATATCTGCTTGACATGATATCATGATATGATATCAATATATCACTGTGGCACGCATTCTTGTCGATCTTTCCGATGATGATATCCGCTGGCTGGATGCCCGCGCGGGTGAGCAAGGGCGCTCGCGTGCTGCGGTATTGCGTGCGGCGGTCAGCGCCTATCGCGCCGAATCGCCCGGTGATTGGGTGGAGGCCGGGTTCGGCCTGTGGCGACGCGATAGCCAGGCGGATCGCAAATCATGAGCGGCATCGCCTTTGATACGGATGTGGTGATCGATGCCCTGCAGGGGGTCGTGCCTGCGCGGGACGAGCTGCATCGCGCGGTATCGCGCGGCAATCGCGCCTGGATCAGCCGCATGGTCTGGATCGAGGTGACGGCGCGTGCTCCGCAATCCGCCCGGCGCGGGACCGAGCGTTTTCTTAGCGGCTTTGCCATTGATGAGCTGGACGAGGAAATCTCTGCCCGCGCCGCCGATCTCTGTCATGAGCGGCCGAGCATCCAGCTGACCCAATCGATCATCCTTGCCACGGCACTGGTCCGGGGCCGGGTGCTGGTTACAAGAAATACCAAGGATTTTCCGGCAAACATGCCGGGCATCCGCATCCCCTATACCCTCTAGCGAAAGCAATTCCCATGTGTGGCATCATTGGCATCGTCGGCAAAACGGATGTGGCAGAGCGGCTGGTCGATGGGCTGCGCCGCATGGAATATCGCGGCTATGACAGTGCGGGTGTGTGTACCGTGCATCAAGGCGCGCTGGTGCGCCGCCGCGCGCCGGGCAAGCTGATCAATCTGGTGCATGAACTGGCGCGTGATCCAGCGCCCGGCACCACCGGCATCGCCCATACCCGCTGGGCGACGCATGGCGCGCCGACTGCGGCCAACGCCCACCCGCACGCCACTGCCGAACTGGCGCTGGTCCACAACGGCATCATCGAGAACTTCCGCCAGCTGCGTGAGGCTCTGGCCGCGCGCGGGCGCACTTTCGAGAGCGAAACCGATACCGAAGTGGTCGCGCATCTGGTGTCGGAACGGGTGGAAGCGGGGGATAGCCCGGAAGACGCGGTGAAGGCGGTGCTGCCGCAATTGCGCGGTGCCTTTGCGCTGGCCATCGCCTTTCGCAGTCATCCCGATATGCTGATTGGCGCGCGGCTGGGTTCGCCGCTGGTGGTCGGCTATGGCGAGGGTGAGACCTATCTTGGCTCGGACGCGTTGGCGCTTGCCCCGCTGACCCAGAAGATCGCCTATCTTGATGAGGGCGATTGGGTGGTTGTCACCCGCGATGGCGCGAAGATCTTCGACAAGGACAATCAGCCGGTCACGCGCGAAGTTACCACTTCCGGCGCGTCTGCCGCGGCGATCGAAAAAGGCAATTTCCGCCACTTCATGCAGAAGGAAATTTTCGAACAGCCAACCGTGGTTGCGCAGACCCTGCGCAGCTATATCCGGCAGGTCGATCAATCCGTTGCCCTGCCGCAGTTCGATTTCGATCTGTCGGCGATCAGCCGGGTTACCATCGTCGCTTGCGGCACCAGCTTTTATGCGGGGATGGTTGCCAAATACTGGTTCGAACAATTTGCCCGGCTGCCGGTGGACATCGATGTCGCCAGCGAGTTCCGCTATCGCGATCCGGTGCTGGAGCCGGGCGGGCTGGCGCTGTTCATTTCACAATCGGGCGAAACCGCCGATACGCTTGCCGCGCTGCGCCATTGCAAGGCGGCGGGGCAGACCATCGCCGTTGTCGTCAATGTGCCCACCAGTTCAATGGCGCGCGAGGCGGATCTGCTGTTGCCGACCCACGCCGGGCCCGAAATCGGGGTCGCTTCGACCAAGGCATTTACGTGCCAGCTGGCGGTGCTGGCGGCACTGGCCGCGCATCTCGCAGTCAAGCGCGGCAAGATGAGCCGGGCCGAGGAATGCGATCTGGTATCGCAGCTGCTGGAAGTGCCGGCAACGCTGAACGAGGCGCTCAGCCATGATGATGAGATCGCCGCAATGGCGCATCTGATCGCCCCGGCGCGCGATGTGCTCTATCTGGGGCGCGGGCAGGATTATCCGCTGGCGCTGGAAGGCGCGCTGAAGCTCAAGGAAATCAGCTATATCCATGCCGAGGGCTATGCGTCGGGGGAAATGAAGCATGGCCCCATCGCGCTGATTGACGAAGCCGTGCCGGTGATCGTGATCGCGCCATCCGGTCCGCTGTTTGAAAAGACCGTTTCGAACATGCAGGAAGTGCGCGCGCGCGGCGGCAAGATTGTGCTGATTTCGGACGCGGAGGGTCTGGAAGAAGCAGGCGAGGGCTGCCTGGCGACCATCGAGATGCCCAAGGTGCATCCGCTGATCTCGCCTTTGGTCTATGCCGTGCCGGTGCAGCTGCTGGCCTATCACACCGCCTGCGCCAAGGGCACCGATGTGGACCAGCCCCGCAATCTCGCCAAATCGGTGACGGTGGAGTGATTTGACCGGCGTTGATCACGCTCAGGGCGGTTGCCATTGCGGGGCAGTGCGTTTTGCGCTGGCGCTGCCCGCATATCCGGCCGTGCTGGATTGCAACTGCTCCATATGCAGCATGACAGGTTTTCAGCACCTTATCGTGCCGCATGGCGACTTCACCCTGCTTCGCGGCAGGGAATCGCTATCAAGCTATCGTTTTGGCACCTGTGCCGCCGAGCATCTGTTTTGCTTGAGCTGCGGAATCAAGGCGTTTTACCAGCCCAGATCCCACCCCCAATGCTGGAGCGTAAATTTTCGCTGCATCGATGGATGGGCGGAAATATCCCACACAATTCAATATTTTGACGGCCGGAACTGGGAGCAGGCCCACCAGCAGCTAGGCGAGTAATCGCCCGGTAGCGCCATGGACTTTACGCAAAGCTAAGAATTTCCTGCCTATGGCGGGATCGTGACTGAGAACGCTCAACATACGCTTTCGCTCCCCCGCGAATTGCCGGTAATGGCTGTGCTTGGCCTGAATGACACTGGCGACGGCGATTGGGCGCGTCTGCGCGGCTTGCAATATGCCAGCCTGAACAAGGTCACCATGATCAGGATTTTCGCCCATTGCATCGGTGCATTGGGGGTTGTGCGTCTCTATTACAGCATCGTTCATCCGGTTGCGATGATTGGCTGGTTGCTGGCTCTGGGGGCCAGCCTGTTTTACGGTGCACGCATAGACAAGGCATTGGCAGACGCGGATCGCCGCCGGATCGCCGGTGCCGAAGTGAACCGCCAGACCATCAGTGCGATCATGAATGCGCTTGCCTGGGTCGCACCGATTGCGGGTTTCGCGCCCTTTGGCGATCAGGCCACCCGGCTTGAGCTGTGGGCGATCGTTGCCATGCTGATGACGGCTTCGGCAGTCTTGCTGCCGGCGGTGCCGCTTGCCAATCTGCTGTTTGCGGGGATCGTGGGCCTGTCTGCCGTCGCCAGCTTTGTGGCCTCTGGTTATTGGGAAATGGCCCCGGTTGCAGCAGTATTCGCGGTGGTGGTCACGCTGGGCAGCATTGCCAATGCGCGCAATTTTCTGACTGCACGGATTGCCGAAGCCGGGATGGCCGAAAAGAGCGAAGTGGTTTCGCTGCTGCTGCGTGAATTTGAAGAAGGCGAGGCTGACTGGCTCTGGCAGATCGACACCGCACGTCGGGTCCGCGCTGTCAGTCCGCGCTTTGCCTTTGCGCTGGGCAAGGCGCCTGACGAAATCGAGGGCAAGCCCTTTATCGAGCTGATTGCCGGCGCTTCCTGGGAATCGGGCCAGTTCCCGATGAGCCTGCACGATCTGGCCGAGCGGCTGAAGCGGCGCGAGAACTTCTCCAACCTGCTGGTGCGGGTGACGATCAATGGCCAGCAGCGCTGGTGGGAGCTTTCCGGCACCCCCAAGCTGGACGACAAGGGCAATTTCGATGGCTTCCGCGGCGTCGGCTCGGATGTGACCGAGCAGCGCGAAAGCACCGACAAGATCGCCTATATGGCGCGGTATGACACGCTGACCGGCCTGCCCAACCGCATGATGCTGACCGAGGCGCTGGGCGAGGCGCTGCGCTATGCGGATCAGTGGCGCACGCGCTGCGCCTTCCTGATGATCGACCTCGATCGCTTCAAATACGTCAACGATACGCTGGGCCATCTTGTCGGCGACAGGCTGCTGGCCCGGGTTTCGGAACGCCTGAAGAGTGTAGTGACCGAAAATGAGCTCTGCGGCCGTCTGGGCGGTGACGAGTTCGCCATCGTCATCCGCGATGCCTCTGATCAGGCGCGGGTGAAGCGCGTGGCCGAAACGGTGATCGAGCTGCTTTCCCGGCCCTATGAAGTGGACCACCACACGCTGTTCATCGGTGCCAGCATCGGTTCGGCGCTGGGTCCGCGCGATGGATCGAACGTCGAAACGCTGATGCGCAATGCCGACCTGGCGCTCTATCGCGCTAAGGAAGAGGGTGGCGGCCAGCACTTCAACTACGAGCCTTCGTTGCATGCCCATGCCGAAGAGCGCCGCAAGCTTGAATTTTCGCTGCGGCGTGCGCTGGAACGCGAAGAATTCGTGCTCAATTATCAGCCGGTGGTTGATGCCAAGGACGAAGGCATTGTCAGCTTTGAAGCGCTGCTGCGCTGGAACAGCGCCGACCACGGCTTTGTCAGCCCGGCAAAGTTCATTCCGCTGGCCGAAGATACCCGCCTGATCGTGCCGATCGGTGAATGGGTATTGCGCGAAGCCTGCCGCGAAGCGGCCAACTGGCCGGGTGGCGTAAAGGTGGCGGTCAATGTCTCGGGCGAACAGCTGCTCGATCCCGGGTTCATTCCCAGCGTGGTCGGCGCGCTTGCCAGCAGCGGGCTGCCAGCCAATCGTCTGGAACTGGAAGTGACCGAAAGCATTTTCCTGCGCGATGCGACCACGGCGCGTCAGGCGCTGGAACAGATCATGGCGCTGGGCTGCGGCATTGCGCTGGACGATTTCGGCACCGGCTATTCTTCGCTCGCCTATATCCGCAATCTGCGCTTTTCGACGATCAAGGTGGATCGCAGCTTCGTGCAGGGTGCAGCTACCGGCAGCCGGGAAAGTCTGGCGATCATTCGCGCCGTGGTGGCGATGGCGGACAGCCTGGAAATGTCCACGACGGCCGAAGGCGTCGAGAGCCAGGACGAACTGGATATGGTCCGGTCGCTCGGCTGCAAGAAAATCCAGGGCTTTTACTATGGTCGTCCGCTGCCCGCGGCCGATGCGCGTGAACTCTTCGCCAGATCCGCTCGTTTCGGCGGTGCTGCTGCCTGATCAGGCGTTGACCAGCCCGCGAACCGCGCTTTCAAACAGGGCGCGGCCATCATCACCGCCCTGTTCTGCTTCGATCATCCGTTCCGGGTGGGGCATCATGCCCAGCACATTGCCTGCCGAATTGAGCACACCAGCGATATTGCGCGCCGAACCGTTGACTGGCTCTGCATAGCGAAACGCCACGCGCCCTTCGCCTTCCAGCCGATCCAGCGTGGTGTCATCGGCAAAATAATTGCCATCATGATGCGCCACCGGAATAATGATGCGCTGATCCTGCTGATAGCCGGCGGTGAACAGGCTCTGGCTGTTGGCGACGGTCAGCGCGACATCGCGGCAAACGAAACGGATGCCGGCGTTGCGCATCAATGCCCCCGGCAGCAGCCCGGCCTCGGTCAGCACCTGAAAGCCGTTGCACACACCCAGCACCGGGACGCCGCGATTGGCGGCATCGACCACGGCCTGCATCACCGGCGATCGCGCCGCCATCGCGCCGGAGCGGAGGTAGTCACCATAGGAAAAGCCGCCGGGGAGGGCGATGAAATCCAGTCTGTCGGGCAGCGCGGCATCGCCATGCCAGACCCGGATCGGCGCGGAACCAGAGATCTTTTCCAGCGCATCGGCCATGTCCCGGTCACAATTGGAACCGGGAAAGGTGATCACGGCGGAGCGGAAGCTCATGCCGCGATCCTTTCGATACGGTAGTTTTCGATCACCATATTGGCGAGCAGCTTCTTCGCCATCTCGTCCAGCGCCTCATCGGTGACGCTGTCGTCCACTTCCAGTTCGATCAACCGCCCGGCGCGGACATCGCTGACCCCGGCAAAGCCCAGCCCCTCGATCGCGTGATGAATGGCGCGGCCTTGCGGATCGAGCACACCGGGTTTGAGGCTGACGGAAACGCGGACCTTCATCGCAGCGGCCTTTCGCTTGGGTGGAGCGGGATTCCAGCGCGCCTATGCCGTCGGAAGCGGGCCGGGGCAAGCGTGGATCGTGGCGGATCGCGGCAAGTTCACAGCTTTTCGCTGCCGGTCTGCTTCACTGCCCGCTTGACAGGGCAGCGCAATTGATGGATTTAGGGTGCATACCCTAAAAAAGAATCGATGCCGTGGGAGAATGCAGATGTCACACGCCGATACGCTGGACGCGCCTGTCGCCGCCAAAACCGCCATTGATCCTTTCGATGTTTCGCGGGCGGAACTTTATGCAGAGGACCGCTGGCAGGAGGTGTTCCGCAAGCTGCGCGCCGAAGCACCGATCCACTTCGTGCCCGAATCCGATTTTGGCCCCTATTGGTCGGTTAGCACCTACAAGCCGATCGTACATATCGAGGCGCTGCCCAGGATATTCTCCTCCAGCTGGCGTTATGGCGGGATCGCCATTCCCGGCGGCGTGGAGCAGCCGATTCCCGGCGAGATCCGGATGCCAATGTTCATCGCCATGGACCCGCCCGATCACACCGCCCAGCGCCGCACCATCGCGCCGTCCTTTGGCCCCAGCGAAGTGGCGGAAATGAAGGCGGAAGTGCAGCGGCGCACCGCCGAAGTGCTGGATAGCCTGCCGGTTGGCGAACCGTTTGACTGGGTGCAGCGGGTTTCGATCGAGCTCACCACCGGCATGCTGGCCAAGCTGTTCGATTTCCCTTGGGAACAGCGCCACAAGCTGACCGAATGGTCTGACATAGGCGGCGATACCGAGCTGATGAAGGACGAGGCCAGCATGGCCAAGCGCAATGCGGCCTTGTTTGAGATGGGCGGTGCTTTTGCCGAACTGTGGCAGCAAAAGATCGCCAATCCCGGCAAGGATCTGATCTCCGTCATGCTGCGGTCTGACGCGATGAGCCATATGAGCCAGGAGGAATTTCTCGGCAATCTCATCCTGCTGATCGTTGGCGGGAACGACACCACGCGCAATTCCATGTCGGCCTATGCCTATGGCCTCAGCCAGTTTCCCGAAGAGCGCGCGAAGCTGGAGGCCAATCCCGATCTGATCCCGAATGCGGTGCAGGAACTGATCCGCTGGCAGACCCCGCTGGCGCATATGCGTCGCACCGTGGAAGAGGATACCGAGGTGGAAGGCGTCGCCATGAAGAAGGGCGACAAGGTGGTGATGTGGTATATCTCCGCCAATCGCGACGAGAGCGTGTTTGACGATGCCGATGCGATCCGGGTGGACCGCGCCAACGCTCGCCGCCACCTGTCGTTTGGCTATGGCATTCACCGCTGCGGTGGTGCGCGGGTGGCCGAATTGCAGCTGTGTGTGCTGCTTGAGGAAATGGCCAAGCGCCGGTTGCGCGCCAATGTGATCGGCGATCCGGAGCGGGTTCCGGCCTGCTTCGTTCATGGCTATAAATCGCTTACTGTCGAATTGTCGCATTATTGAAGGCAGGACCGATGGCTGGACGGATCAGCACGCGTGATCGGATCGTTGAAGAGGCGCGGCAGCTTTACAATGCCTATGGCTATGGCCAGATCACCACGGCAGCGCTTTCGGCACATTGCGGGATTGCCGAGGGCAACCTTTGGTATCACTTCAAGACGCGCCGGGCTTTGCTGGAAGCGATTGCCAGGCAGTTCGCCGAATCGATCGAGGCGCGGCTGGAAATGCGACCCGGTGCGGGCGGCGATCCGGTGGCTGACTATGCCCGGCTGCTGGGCGCGGTCATGGCAGAGTTCCGCGCCTTCCGCTTTCTCTATCGCGATCAGCCCAGCTACGGCGAACATGCCGAGGTGATCAGCAAGGCCGCGCCGGACTGGATCGGCCGCACCTATGCCCAGCTGACGGCGCATTATGCCGCGCTGGTCGATGCCGGGCTGCTCGATTGGCCGCGCGATGCGCTGCACGATCTTTCGGTCAATGCCACCATCATCCTGCGCTACGGGCTGGAACATTTCCGCGAACTGGGCGAGCCGACAGGTGAAGGCACTGGCGCGGTGCGGCGCACGCTGGAGCGGCATCTGACCCTGTTCGAGCACCGGCTTGATCCCGGTGCGGCGGCACGGCTGCATGCGGCGCTGGGGGCGATCGAGCGCGAAGCGCTGGCGGCCTGATCGCATCCCGGCTATCCGGGCGGCATGACCCAGCAGGCAATCCTTGTTCTCACCACCGGCGGCACCATCGACAAGAACTATTTCGATGCGCTGAGCGAATATCAGATCACCGACAGCGGCATCCCAGCGCTGCTCAGGGAGGCGCGGGTTGCGCTGCCGTTTCGCGTGGTGGAGCTGATGCGCAAGGACAGTCTTGAGCTGACCGATGCCGACCGCGCCCTGATCGCCAGCGCCGCGCGTGAAGCGCCCGAAAGCCGCATCGTCATCACCCACGGCACCGACACCATGACAGATACCGCCAAGGTGCTGGCAGCAGCGGTGCCGGGCAAGACCATGGTCCTTACCGGTGCGCTATCCCCCGCGCGTTTTGCTGAGACCGATGCCCATTTCAACCTCGGCATGGCCTTCGCCGCGGCCCAGACCGCGGCACCCGGCGTGTGGATCACCATGAGCGGCGAGGTTTTCGACGGGCTGAAAGTGATCAAGGACCGCGCCGCCGGAAAATTCGTCAGCGTGTAGCTGCCCTCACTCAGCCAGCGTATGCGCCACCAGGGCGTTGGCATGGCCGTGGCCCATGCCGTGTTCGTCCTTCAGGAAGGCGACCAGTTCCATATGCTTTGCCGGCATCCGGGTGCGGATCAGGCTTTTCCATTCGGCGATGGGCTTGCCGTATTTCTTCTCGATCGAGGGGAAATAGGATGCGGGGCCTTTGACCTTTTCTTCTGCCATGGCGGGTCTCCTCTCGAACGGGTCAGGGATCATTTGCACATCCGGCTGCGCTCGCCTTCCCAGAAATGGCGTTCCTCAAGATAGGCGTTGTGCTGATCCACCGCATGGCGGTGGTTGTCCATTTCATCCATCTTGTAGGCATAGTCGGCCAGCCTCTCGGTCAGAAGCTGGGCCTGTTCAAGGTTGTAGATCAGGCTGGACAGCATCGAGCAACCACGGGCGAAATCATGCTCGGTCTTCATGCCGGTTTTCAGATCGTTGATCCGGTCAACCACCCTGTTCAGATCGGTAACGGTGGAATTCTACTGCTGATTGTAGAAGCTCCAGCCCTGCGCAGCGGCGGGCATGACACTGCCCAGCACGCTGGTGGCAAGGGCCAAAGCCCAGAGCATGGTCCGCATCATTTCGCCCCCACAAGCTGTGATTCACATAGTCGTCTCTAAACGCAATTGAGCATTGTGACGACGGCATATTCGATGCCTAGTCATGTTCCCTTCCGCCCGCGCCAATATACAGCTCGCGCCCGGTTTCGTTATAGACGCGGCTCATTTCGGCCATGCCTTTTTCGGCTTCATCGGCAGCGATAAACGCGGTGCTTTCCTGATTCTGTTTCGCGGCGAAATCGCGCACTTCCTGCGTGATCTTCATGCTGCAGAACTTCGGCCCGCACATTGAACAGAAATGCGCGGACTTGGCTCCTTCCGCCGGAAGGGTCTGGTCGTGATACTGCTCCGCCGTATCGGGATCGAGGCTGAGGTTGAACTGATCGCGCCAGCGGAATTCAAACCGCGCCCGGCTCAGCGCATCGTCGCGCACCTTGGCCGCCGGGTGCCCCTTGGCCAGATCGGCGGCATGGGCCGCGAGCTTGTAGGTGACAACGCCCACCTTCACATCATCACGGTCGGGCAGGCCAAGATGTTCCTTGGGCGTGACATAGCAAAGCATCGCCGTGCCATACCAGCCGATCATCGCCGCGCCGATGCCACTGGTGATGTGGTCATAACCCGGCGCGATGTCGGTAACGAGCGGCCCGAGCGTGTAGAACGGCGCCTCGCCGCAGGCCTCCAGCTGCTTGTCCATATTCTCCTTGATCTTGTGCATCGGCACATGGCCGGGGCCTTCGATCATCACCTGCACATCCTGTTCCCAGGCACGCTTGGTCAGCTCACCCAGCGTGTAAAGCTCGGCAAACTGGGCCTCGTCATTCGCATCGGCGATAGAGCCGGGGCGCAGGCCATCGCCCAGCGAATAGGCGATATCATAGGCCTTCATGATCTCGGTGATCTCGTCGAACCGTTCATAGAGGAACGATTCCTTGTGATGGGCGAGGCACCATTTGGCCATGATGCTGCCGCCGCGGCTGACGATGCCGGTGACGCGCTTGGCAGTCAGCGGAATATAGGGCAGCCGCACCCCGGCGTGGATGGTGAAATAATCGACGCCCTGTTCGGCCTGTTCGATCAGCGTATCGCGGAACACTTCCCAGGTCAGGTCCTCCGCAATGCCGCCCACCTTTTCCAGCGCCTGATAGATCGGCACGGTGCCGATCGGCACCGGGCTGTTGCGGATGATCCATTCGCGCGTGTCGTGGATGTTGCGGCCGGTGGACAGGTCCATCACCGTGTCCGCGCCCCAGCGGATTGACCAGACCATCTTGTCCACTTCGCTGGCGACATCGCTGGCGACGGCGGAATTGCCGATATTGGCGTTGATCTTGACCAGGAAATTGCGCCCGATCGCCATCGGTTCGCTTTCCGGGTGGTTGATGTTGCTGGGGATGATCGCGCGGCCGCGCGCTACCTCTTCCCGCACGAATTCAGGGGTGACGTAATCGGGGATCGCCGCCCCCCAGTCCTGCCCGTCGCGGATTGCCTCGCGCAGCATTTCCCGGCCCAGGTTTTCGCGGGTGGCGACATATTCCATTTCCGGGGTGATGATCCCGCGGCGGGCATAATGCATCTGGCTGACATTCGCGCCGGCCCTGGCGCGCAGCACCTTGCGGCGGACATTGGGGAAGGGCGGAACGCCGCCCGAACGATCGGGGCCAAGCTGGCCGTTGTCCTCCGGCTTGACCTCACGCTGGGTAACTTCCTCCACATCGCCGCGCGCGCGGATCCATTCGCGGCGCAGTTCGGGCAGACCGGCGGCGATGTCGATGGCAGCGGCGGGATCGGTATAGGGGCCAGAGGTGTCATAGACGCGCACCGGCGGCTCCCCGCTGCCCGGCTCCAGCGCGATTTCGCGCATCGCCACCTGCAGCGGTCCGACATGGACCTTGGCCGAACCACGGATCGGCCCGGTGGTCACGCCGATTTCGAGCTTGCTGTTGATGTCGGCCATATGCGCTCCTCTTGCGGGCGAGGATGGGCAGGGAGGCGCTGCTATGGCGACAACCCTTCCCTCCGCCCGTGCTAACGGGTTCAGGTTCAACGGGTCGTGGGGCGTGACACCCACCTCTCAGCCAGCACAGGCTCCCCGGGGATGGGTGGACAATAGGGCAGCGTCGCCGCACAGTCCAGCCATGACCATGCTCTATCGTCTTGATGCCGCGGCCGCCGTGATTGCGGCGCGGTTCGGGGCGCTGGCGGGGGATGATCCCTGGGCGGGCGGCACCATTGCGCCGGGCAGGTTCGCGCCGGTGGTCACTGCCGGGCGAGAGGCGGTGGCCGGGCCGCGTCAGCCGGGTGCGCCGCGTCGGCTGACCCCGCGTCTCTGGGGGGTGCCGCCGCCGCCCGCCACGCATGATCCGGCACGGCTGGTGGCCAGCGTTCGCAATGCGCAAAGCCCGTTCTGGATCGGCAATCTGCGCAACAGCGAGTTTCGCTGCCTGATCCCGGCCAGCGCCTTCATGGAATGGGGCCGGGTTGATCCGGCCACGAACAAGCGCCGCCAGCACTGGTTCGCCTGCGCCGATCAGCCCTTGTTCGCCTTTGCCGGAGTGTGGAAAGACAGCGAGGTGCCGGGCTTTGCCCTGCTGACCTGCGAAGCCAATGCCGCGCTGCGTGACGCTGGCTGTACCGCCATGCCGGTGATCCTGCCGGATGATCCCGAAGCGCGGCGGATCTGGCTGCATGCCGATTGGAAGCGCGCAGAGGCGCTGCTGCAGCCCTACCCATCCAGCCTGATGGGCCCCGACCCTAGTGAAACCGGAACAGCGATGGCACCGCCAGCGCCAGACCCATGGCGATCGTGAACATTGCCCAGCCGCGATGCATATTGCCCAGGCTGCGTAGCCAGAACTGGGTGTAGATATCGCAGAAGGCTAGGATCGCCAGCGCTTCGAACATCATCAGCCCGCCCATGCTCTTCAAGATGCAGGACATCAGATTGGCTGGAATCCAGGGGTTCGCCAAATAGACGATCGCGCCCACCAGCAGTTCCAGCATGCCGCAGACGAATTGCAGCGAGGGTGATCTTTCCACCTCGGCAATCATGGTACGCCAGATGCCCGGTTTACGCAGCGCGCCCACGCCTGCGGCCAGCGCGGCAAGGCCCAGCAACAGCCCCGACCAGGCGGTTGCGTCAATAGTCTGATCCATATCCCAATCCCCAGAACCTGAAGGTTTCTCCCCGGGGTGTTTTGTTATGCGGGCAGGATGGCGCAGCATTGCCGGCTTGTCCAGCCGCTTGCAACAGTGCCTATTGTACCACCTGCCACATCTTCAGCCCGCTCTGTTCGGGCAGGGTGACGGGCTGCAGCCAGGCAGGCGGGCGGTTGGCGGCCAGCGCGGCCATCAGCCCCTTGGGACCGGCCTCGCTATAGTTTGAAACCTCGGGCACGCCGGGGCAGATCATCACATAACGCACACCGTGCCGCGCCAGGATCGGGCGGGCCTTGTCTGGCGCGGCGATGAAGGCGGCGATCAGATCATGAATGGCATTTTGCGCGCGGTGATGACCGGTAGCCACCACGGAATGATGGGTCTGCGCCAGCAGCAAGGGGCCGATATCGATTGGCGCAAGGATGGTCTGCGGTGGCAGGCGGTTCAGCGTCGGCGCGGCGGCAGCCATGGTGCAGGCGCGCTGCGGTGATTGTTCATTGCTGGCCAGCACCGCTTTCTGGGCCGGGATCAGCTGCACCAGCGCAATCAACGGCAGGCCGGGCATGACGATCATCGCCATCGCCAGCATCGCCCCGATGCGCTTTGGCGCAGTGCTCAGCCGTTCCGCGCGGCCGCGCCATTCGCGCAGCTGCCAGCCCAGCGGCACTGCCGCAAATGCGCAGGAGAAAGAGGATGAGCGCGCAACCATCACGCCAAGCAGCAGCGCCCCGGCCATGACCACGGCATAGTCACGCCACTGCGATCCCGCCTTGCCGCGCAGCCACAGGCGCAGCGCCACGATCAGGCCGATCAGCGGCGGCACCACCATCTGCGCCAGTACCGGCAGCTTCTGGTTCCACACCGGCATGCCTTCGGGAACATTGGCATACCAATATTGCCGCACCAGCGGATCAAGCGCGGCAAAGGGCCCGGCGCGGCATTCCGGGGCAATCGTCAGCACTGTTGCCAGGGCCGCCGCGCCGCACAGCGCCATGCCGATCAACAGTGCCGGACGAGGCAGGGCGGGCAGCATCGCCAGCCCGGCAAGGCCGGCGGTGGCAACCGCCAGCGCCGCCAAGTAGGCGGGCGAGAAACTGTCGCAATGATTGGCAAGATCGCTCAGCCCGCGGGTGGCAAGGAACAGCACCGCACCGCTGCCGACCAGCGCCGCCATGAAATGCACCAGCCACCAGCGCTGGCGCGGATCGATCAGCCAGCGCAGCGCCAACGCGCCGCCCAGCAGCGCGGCCAGCGGCAAAATCTCAAGGCTGATGGTCATCCCGGCTGCGGTCGCCAATCCTGCGGCCCAGCCACCCTTGCGCGCATCACGCGCGAAAATCGCGTTCAGCGCCGCCAATGCGCAAACGATCTGCCAGCCATGGTGATCGATGCGCAGCGGATCGAGCTGTGCGGTCACCGGCGTCGCCAGCACCAGCACCACGCAGGCGTATGGCACCAGATCGAGATCGAACAGACGCCAGGCCAGCCGGGCCACCAGCAGCAATGCCGCGCCCAGCGTCAACATCGGCACGATCACCATCGCCGCCTGTTCCGCCAGCGCCGCGCCCAGCAGCGGGCGCAGCGCCAGTTGCACCAGAAGCAGCGGAATATCGACCAGCCGTGACCAGTGCATCAGCACGCCTTGCGGTGGATCGATCCGATATTGATGCAGATCGAACCAGCCTTGTCCCGCGATCAGATCGCGCAGTTGCACCATGCGCAGCGTGTCATCGGGATCGGGCAGGTCGAAGGCCTGAATCGCATGCCATTTGCTGATCAGAAAGATCGTGGCGATCCCCAGCCAGATCAGCCCGGCGCGCAGCAGCAACGCGCGCGGAAATATGGCATTCGGCCTTGCGGCAGAATTCATGACGCGGTTCCGCTGGCAGCGGGAAGCACGCGGAAGATCAGCTTTTCCCGCAGCAGCCAGGTGGCGGTAAAGCTGATGGCGATGGCCCCGATCTTGGCAAGGCGGGGGTCAAGCCCCAGTCCGGTCCCGGTGCCTACCACCAGCGTGGTCAGCGCCAGCCCGAACAGGGCGGAGGCAACGAACATTGCCTTTTGCCGGGTCCGTTCCGGCCCGCGTTGCGCGACGCCGTCGGTGAAGACGGCGCGGCTGGAAAGCAGCCAGTGGATGACAATGCCCAGCGCATAGCCCATTGCGGCAGCGGCGGTGGCGGCAATGCCGCTGTGCAACAGCAGCAGGAATGCAGCCATATCCGCGCCCAGCGCGATGGCGCTGGCCGCCAGATAACGCAGCAACACGATATCGGTCAGGGCGATCAGGCGCTTCATCAGCGGGTTCCGATTTTCCTCAGGCAGCGTCGCGGTTTGCTTCGATCCGGGTGGGTACGTCGCGAACAGAGGCCAGCGCGGCGGCCTGATCGGCCGTGGGAGCCAGCACCACCTGCGCGCCTTCGTCACCCGCTTCGTGATATTCGGCATCTTCGTTGACGCACCATACGTCATAGACGCGGGCACCGGCGATGATGTTCTCAACCGTCAGCATCGCGGTCATCATCGCGTGATCCTGGTTGTTGTAGCGATGCATGCCGTTGCGGCCGACCAGGTGCAGAGTGGGATAGGCACTTTCCAGCTCGGCGCGCATCGCGGCGACATGGGCGGCGTAATCCTCATCATAGACCGGATAGGCCTTTTCCTGACGCACCACCGCACCGCCGATCACCTGTTCGGCTGAAACCAGCCCCAGGGTGGCAAGCTCACGCGTGGCCAGTTCGACCAGATCATCGTCAGCCATGCTCCACAGCCCGTCGCCTTCGAAGCAGAAATATTCGAGGCCAACACAGGCCACGCTTTCATCGGGCACCATTTCCGGTGACCATGAGCGGAAGTTCTGGATGCGACCAACCTTCACCTTGCTGTCGTGGATATAGATCCAGTTATCGGGGAACAGATCGTCGGAACGGATCTTCAGCGCCACGGTCAGGAAATCGCGATAGCGCAGCTGCTTGGCATCAAGGCTGGTGGCCGGCAGCGGGTGCAGCCGCGCCGCCAGTTCGCGCATCGGCGCAGAGCTGATCGCGTGGCGGGCGCTGATCACGCTTTCGCCGCCTTCGTGGCTGGCGGTCAGGCGCCAGCCGCCCTGGCCATCGCTGGCCAGTTGCTTCAGCGCATGGCCCATCAATACTTGGCCTTTGCCAGTGGCGATGATCTTGTCGCGCGCGGCATCCCACATCATGCCGGGGCCAAGGCGGGGATAGCGGAAGGTTTCCAGCAGCGTCTTGGTCTGCATCCCGTCATTGGGGGCCTTGTTCAGCCCCAGGCTGCGCTTCAGCCCATCGACCACTGCGCCCCATAGCGACAATCCCTTGATCCGCTGCGCTGCCCAATCGGCGCTCATCTCGTCACAGGCCATGCCCCAGACCTTTTCGGTGTAGGTCTTGAAGAAGATCGAATAGAGTTTCCGCCCGAACTGGTTGATGGTCCAGTCTTCAAAGCTTTTGACATTGCGGTTGGGCAGCAGCTTCGCATGGGCAAAGCTGACCATGCACAATGTGCTGCGGACAATGCCCAGATTCCACAGCGCTTCAAAGGCGCGCAGCGGATAGCTGTAGAATTTGCCCTCGTAATAGATCCTGCTCATGCGCGGGCGCTGGATGAAATCGTCGGGCAAGATCTCGTTCCACAGATCGACCACCTGCTTGCTCTTGGAAAAGAAGCGGTGCCCGCCGATATCGAAACGATAGCCTTCGTGCTCCACAGTGCGGCTGATGCCGCCCACGTAATGCGCGTCCTTTTCTATGATCGCCACCGAAAGCCCGGCCTTGGTCAGCAGATATCCGGCAGTCAGCCCGGCAGGACCCGCGCCGATGATCGCCACATCAACCTGTGTCTGCTGAGGCGCTGCCTTGGCGCCGGAAAAGCCGGTAACTGTCATCACTTCCCCGCTGTCTGGACGAACCTTGGCTCGCCATCTGGAACACGGGTTTAAGTGAACGAAAATGCCTAATCAGTGGTTAACGGAACCCGTAAGAGCAGCCTTGGGGGCGTCATGGCTGACGCCGTCGCTGCGCCGCGCCAGCGCGCCATTGCCCAGTTGCAGGCGCGCGATGGCTTGCGCCAGCTCATCCAGCCGGAATCCTTCCTGAATCACCAGCCCGTGATTGTTGCCGCGCCGCCAGCGGACCCGCGCGTGGAGCAGCGGCAGCGTATCCACTTCCAACCGCACTTGCTGGCCGATCGCCAGTGGTGGCGAAATTTCAACCATCGCGCCGTTTTGCGAAATGTTGTGCATGGTCGCCACGCGCGCGACGCCATCCACCACGATTTGCGCAGGGTGTTCAATCTGCAGGCGCAACTGGCGCTTGGGGTAGGCGCTGCGTTCTTCCATCAGTGAATGGACATCGATCTCGCCCGCGGCAAAGCGGAATCCGGCGTGATCGTCGCGTTCCCACACCAGTTCGACCGGGTGCCGGTCACCATTGCCCAGCTCCAGTTCGAAACCGTCGCATTCGGGAAGTTTATGAAAAACCTTGGCCTTGAGACCGGTTGCCGAAGCATCGCGCAATACGCACAGAAACTCGCCCGCTGCGCAAACCAGCTTGGCCGCACGCAGCAAGAGCGTGAAACGCGGCGCGGCACGTAGATCTTCTACGCGCGGCGCGTTTCCGCCAGGCTCGTTACTGTTTTCGACCAACCCCCGACTCCCCTGTGGGCAAAGTTGCGCCGTTTCCTGACGATATAGTCAAAATCCAGCCAAGTCATGCTAAACAAACAGGGGTAAACGGTCATTAATTGCGTCTAGGGGTTTTCCCTGGGGCCGCTTTCGCCGGGATGCATGGTGCGGACGGCGGGACTTGAACCCGCACGATCAAGGATCAAGGGATTTTAAGTCCCCTGCGTCTACCATTCCGCCACGTCCGCTCGCAGCTTTGCTTCTGACCGGCATTGTTTCAGGCGCGGCTGCCTTGGCAGCCGTCGCTTCGCCCCAAGGGGTAAACAGATCAGATTGTCAGCGCTGGCGGTGTGGCAGATCGGTGCGCCGGGATCAACGCATCAATCGGCGTTCAGCCTTGCGCGCATTTCCTTGCCCGGCTTGAAATAGGGAACGCGTTTGCCTGGAACATCCACGGCTTCGCCAGTGCGGGGGTTGCGGCCCTTGCGTGCGCCGCGTTCGCGGGTGGAAAAGGCGCCAAAGCCGCGCAGCTCAACCCGGCCGCCCTTGGCCAGTCGCTCCGAAATTTCTTCGAAGAAGATGCTGACTGCCTTTTCAATTTCTTCCATGCGCAGGCCCGGATTGTCCTGGGCAAGTGCCTGAAGAAGCTCTGATCGAATCATTGCACGCCTTTCTGCGGATCGCAGCGATGCGACCCGGCCCCCGATTGGAAATAAAAGCGCAGCGTAGCTCTCGACCCGATGCAAGCGACACAGCGCGCGTTGACTGCCAGAACGGATTGTTCAGCGCAATAATAATATTGCGCTTTTCGGCGGCTTCTCAGGGAATATCCGGATAGGCTGTCCGCAAGGCTTCGGATCGGTCTGAAATCAGCCGCCGCAGCGCTTTATCGCAACCCCATCAACTGGCTGTCAGCAGGTCTTCCGGTGTGATTCCCAGACGCTCCATGCGCTTGCGCACGGCTGGCCATTCCTTGCGCAAAAAGGCTTCGCGCTCTGCATTGCGCAGCCGTTCTGCCGCGCCGCGCGCCACGAACATGCCGACACCGCGCTGCACTTCGACCAGGCCATCCAGTTGAAATTGCTGATAGGCCTTGGCGACTGTCAGTGGATTGGCACCTTGCTGAGCGGCGAAAGCGCGCACCGAGGGGAGCATTTCACCATCGCGGAAGCTGCCGTCGATGATGGCGGCGGCGATCTGGTCGCGCAGCTTGAGATAAACGGGTTTGCTGTGTGCGGGCATGGTGCGTCACTGCCATAATACAGCGCGGCAGGCAAGAAAAATGCGTAGCGGCTGGCTGTCGCGCAATTCGGAAAGGCCATTTCAACCGCGCGCAATATTCTGCTTTGCAGCGCGGAAAAGCCGGGTAATCTCTGCCGATTCAATATCCGGCTGCCAGCTGTTGCAGCCGCGGAATTCAGGGGAATGAGGGCCAGCATGAGCCAACCAATCGACGATGCAGCCGCCGAACCGGGTGCCGTACCCGCCGATGTAACGACCATTGATCTGCACGCACCCAGCAGCGGTGAGCAATGGTTTGGTCATCCGCGCCAGCTTGCCCGGCTGTTCACCACCGAAATGTGGGAACGCTTTGGCTATTACGGCATGCGCGCGCTGCTGACGCTCTATCTGACCAAGCATTTCCTGTTCGATGATACCACCACCAATGGCCTCTATGGCGGCTTTACCGCGCTGGTTTATCTCACGCCGCTGATCGGCGGGCTGATCGCGGACCGCTATCTTGGCTCGAAGCGGTCGGTGAAGTTCGGCGCGGTGATGATGGCGCTGGGCTATTTCATCCTCTGCTTCGGCGGCGATACCGCTAAGCCCTATGCCAAGATCGATGGCCAGCGCTATGAAGTGCAGGTTGAAAACTCGGTCGATCGGCCCACCAGCACCGGCGAGGAAATGCGCTATCTGGTGATGCCCGAAGGACGGCTGAAGGTTCAGGGCAATGAAGATGGCACGGTTTCCTTGCTCAAGCCGGATGGCAGCGAAGCAAAGAAGATCGCCAAAGGCAGTTTCAAATCGGATGGTGAGCGTTCCGGCCTGTTTACCTTCCTGATGCTGGTTGGCCTGTCGCTGGTGACGGTCGGCAATGGCTTCTTCAAACCCAATATCTCCACCATCGTCGGCACGCTTTATGCCGAAGGGGATCGCCGCCGCGATGCCGGGTTCACAATCTTCTACATGGGGATCAACCTTGGTTCGTTCTTTTCGCAGCTGCTTTGCCCGCTGCTGGCCGATACGGTCGGCTGGTGGGCCGGCTTTGGTCTGGCGGCGATCGGGATGCTGTTTTCCTGGAGCCTGTTCCAGTTCGATGGCGGCAAGCTGAACGGCTATGGCGAGCGGCCCGCAGGCGCTGATCCCAGCAAGGATTGGATGATCTATCTCGGTGCGATTTTCGCAGTGCCGGTCGCCTTCCTGTTGTTCTGGAATCTGATGGGTTATGTCCGTCCAGAGGAAGGCAGCGGCCTGCTGGGCTATCTCGCCGGGCTTCCGATCATGGGCAAGATGATGTTCGGCACCTTCCTGATCGCGGTGCCCGGCATTCTGATCTGGTCGTGGAAAAACGGCAGCACCAAGGAATTCCAGATGATGGTGGCGGCAATGGTGCTGATCACTTTCAACACCGTGTTCTGGACCTTGTTCGAACAGGCCGGTTCTTCGCTGACCTTGTTCGCGGATCGCAACACCGATCTCTCGATCTTCGGTTGGTTCTCGATCTCTGCCGGGCAGACGCAGTTCTTCAATGCGCTGTTCATCGTGCTGCTGGCTCCGGTGTTCAGCATCCTGTGGAATGCGATGGCCAAGCGCGGGCTGGAGCCGAGCATTCCGGTGAAGTTCGGTATGGCGCTGATGGGCGCGGGCGCGGGCTTTCTGCTGCTGGTGTGGGGTGCGCAGTTCGCCGGGCCCGATTTCAAGGTTACGGTATGGTGGCTGGCTGGGCTCTATTTCATCCATTCCGCCGCCGAACTCTGCATTTCGCCGGTCGGGCTGAGCATGATCACCAAGCTGTCGATCGCGCGCATCGTTGGGATGATGATGGGCGTGTGGTTCCTGTCGATCGCGGTGGCGCAATATGTTGCCGGGCTGGTGGCGCAGGTTGCCAGTGTGGAAACGGTTGGCGGGCAGGTGACGAACCTGAAGGTCAGCCTCGATACCTATGTTGGCGTGTTCACGCTGATCGGCTGGATCGCGGTGGGTATCGGCGTGGCGCTGCTGCTGCTGGCGGTGCCGCTGCGCAAACTGATGCATGGGGTGAAGTAATATGCGTAGCCGACTGCTTGCCGCTGCTGCGGTACTCGCTCTGACCTTGCCCGCCGGAACCCCTGGCCTTGCCCGCGACAAGGACCGGGGCAAGGACAGCGCCGCCAATCCGGCGGTGCAGTTCAACAAGGATCCCTATCCATCCACCTATCGCCCCTATCCGGATGAGGCCACCGCGCTGATCGGGGCGACGGTGTTTGATGGCGCAGGGCACCGGATCGATCGCGGCACGGTGCTGTTCGCCGATGGCCGGCTGGTGGCAGTAGGCGGGCCGGAGATGGATGTTCCGGCCAATTATCGCCGCATTGATGGCACTGGCAAATTCGTGACACCGGGGATCATCGATATTCACAGCCATCTGGGTGTCTATGCCAGTCCCGGCGTGGATGCCCATTCCGATGGCAATGAGATGACCGATCCGACCACGCCCAATGTCTGGGCGGAACATTCGGTCTGGCCGCAGGATCCCGGCTTTACGCGGGCAATGGCCAATGGCGGCGTCACCGCGCTGCAGGTGCTGCCCGGTTCGGGCAATCTGATGGGCGGGCGCGGGGTGATCCTGAAAAATGTTTCCAGCCGCACCGTGCAGGGGATGAAATTCCCCGGGGCACCTTACACGCTGAAGATGGCCTGCGGTGAAAATCCCAAACGGGTCTATGGCGAAAAGGGGCGAATGCCATCCACCCGGATGGGCAATTTCGCCGTCAATCGCGCCACCTGGATCGAAGCGCAGGAATATCGCCGCAAGCGCGATGAGGGCAAGCTGGAGAGCCGCAATCTGGCGATGGAAACGCTGGCCGGGGTGTTGGACGGCGATATCCTTGTCCAGAACCACTGCTATCGTGCCGATGAAATGGCGCTGGTGCTCGATATGGCGAAGGAATTCGGCTATAAGGTCACCGCCTTTCATCATGCCGTTGAAAGCTACAAGATCGCCGATCTGCTGAAAGCCAGCGGCACCTGCAGCGCGGTGTGGGCGGATTGGTGGGGCTTCAAGATGGAAGCCTATGACGCCATCCCTGAAAATGCGGCGCTGTTGCAGAAATCCGGGGCCTGCGTGATCATTCACTCGGATGATGAAAACGGCATCCAGCGGCTCAATCAGGAAGCGGCCAAGGCGCAGGGCGATGGCCGCCGCGCCGGCATCGACATCCCCGATGAAGCAGTGATTTCCTGGGTCACGCTCAACCCTGCCCGGGCGATGGGTATCGACAAGCAGACCGGCAGCCTGGAATCGGGCAAGATGGCCGATGTCGTGCTGTGGAACGGCAATCCGCTGTCGGTCTATTCGCGGCCGGAAAAGGTCTGGGTCGATGGAGCGATGCTGTATGACGCGATGGACCGCAAGCGGCGGCCGGTGAGCGATTTCGAACTGGGCCAACCCGGTGAAGGAGACGTGAAATGAGCGCGCGTCGCGGCATCATGGCCGCTGCCTTGCTGGGCAGCACGCTTGCCATCGCACCGGCGGTGCTGGCGCAGGACATGGCGATCACCAATGCCCGGCTGGTTATCGGTGATGGCAGTGCGCCGATCAGCAATGGCACCGTGGTGGTGCAGGGCGGCAAGGTGACCGCCGCCGGGGCCGGGGTGGCCGTACCTGCCGGGATCAAGGTGATCGATGCCAAGGGGCAGTGGGTCACGCCGGGGCTGGTGGTTGCCGTTACCGATCTTGGATTGGTCGATGTCGGCGCGGTGGAGCAAAGCAACGATACCGAAGCGGGCAAGGCCCCCTTCAACGCGGCGCTGGATATTGCCGCCGCGATCAATCCTGCCGCACAGCCGATTGCCAATGCCCGCGCGGGCGGGGTTACGCGCGCCGCGGTCGCTCCGCTTGATACCGATGCGATCTTTGAAGGTCAGGGCGCGATCATCGACCTTGGCCATGATCCGCAGCCGGTCACCCAGGCACGGGCATTCCAATATGTCGAAATGGGCGAAAGGGCACGGGCTGGCCGGTGGCAGCCGCGTGGCGATGCTGGCGGAACTGCGCAACGCATTGGGCGAAGCGCGCGAACTGGCCGCCAGCCCGGCAGGTGCACGGCGTGATGACGTGCTGCTGTTGCGATCCGATGCCGCAGCATTGGTGCCGGTGGTAAACGGGCGGCCGCTCTATGTTCATGCCGAGCGGGCAGCCGATATCCGCATGGCATTGGCGCTGAGGCAGGAATATCCCGCACTGCGCCTGGTGATCGTCGGTGCGAGCGAGGGCTGGCTGGCAGCAAAGGAACTGGCCGCGGCTGGCGTGCCTGTGCTCGCGACCCCGCTCAACGATCTGCCTGCCAGCTTTGAACGGCTGGGTTCGACGCAATCCAATGTTGGCCGGATGGCGGCGGCGGGCGTCAAGGTGTCGCTGGGTGCCTTCTTCGATCAGCCCGCCTATGCCACGCAATATGCCGGAAATCTGGTGGCCTTGAACAAGCTGCCGGGTGCCGCCGGGTTGAGCTGGGACAAGGCCTTTGCCGCGATCAGTTCCGGCCCGGCAGAGGCGCTGGGCATGGGAGATCGCTTTGGTTCGCTGCGCGTCGGTCGCGCGGGCGATGTGGTGATCTGGGATGGCGATCCGTTGGAGCTGACCAGTGGTGCCGTGCGCGTGTTCATCGATGGGGTGGAACAGCCGCTCGCCAGTCACCAGAGCAGGCTGCGCGATCGTTATGCCACGCCTGCGCCGGGTGCATTGCCCAAGGGTTATGATTGGTAAGGACGATCAACAGCATCACATGAAGGGGAGGGTTTCAATATGGATACGCCGCTTGCAGGCCTGATTGCTGCCTCGGTCAGTTTCGTCGGAACCCATTTCGCCCTGTCCCACCCGCTGCGCGGGCCGGTTGAACGCGCGGTCGGAGCCAAAGGCTTTCAGGGTGTCTATTCGCTGGTGGCGCTGCTGAGCTTTGGCTGGATGGTGGTGGCATTCCGCGCCGTTACCGATGGCACGCCGCTGTGGGATGGCAGTGGCAGCGCGATCTGGGCCATCGCCAGCGCGCTGATGCTGGTTGCTTCGGTGTTGCTGGCTGGTTCGTTCGCCGGCAATCCGGCGCTGCCCGATCCGCGCGCGGCCGATCTCGCGGCCAAGGGCCCGCACGGGGTGTTCCATGTGACGCGCCACCCCATGATGTGGAGCTTTGCCCTGTGGGCGGCGGCGCATATTCTTGTCAGCCCGACCCCGCGCGTGCTGGTGCTGGCGGGGATGCTGGGTCTGCTGGCCTTGCTGGGCGCGCATTTCCAGGATGGCAAAAAGGCGGCGCAGATGGGGGACGCGTGGCAAGGCTGGGCCAGCAGGACCAGCTATTGGCCCCGGTTCGGTGCATTGGCCAAGGCAGGGCTGGTGCCGTGGCTGGGCGGGCTGGCGCTGTGGCTGGTTGCCACATGGGGCCATGTCTGGCTGGCCTATATCCCGGCCGGTATCTGGCGCTGGGTGGGATAGCTCAGGCTATCAAGCCAGGGCAGCCCCGCTGCCTGCGCGTCTGGCGAAAAGCCCAACTCATGCCCATGCCCCGAAAACAGGCGCAGCGTGGCATGGGAAGCGGCGGCAAGGCGCTGTCCCTGTGAAACGGGGATGGAGACGTCATCCACATCATGCATGATCAGGATCGGCGCATGGACCTTGCCGATCTTGTCGATACTGGCGAAGCGATCAAGCACCATCGTCTGTGCGGGTAGCAGGCCGCGAAAGCGAAACGCGACCACATCGGGAATGCTGGTATAGGGGGCAATCAGTACCAGTGCAGCAGGTTGCCGTTCCATCGCGAGCTGTGTGGCAACGCCGCTGCCCAGCGAATATGCCATCAGTATCATGCGGTCCGAAGTCACACCGTGACTTTCCAGAAAATCGCGCGCGCCGCGTGCATCGGCATAAAGGCCCGCCTCATCCGGTGATCCGGGATTGCCTGCGTAGCCGCGATATTCAACCAGCAGCAAACCATAGCCTGCCTGAGCATAGGCTTCGGTGGAAACCAGCGAGCCCGAAAGGCTGTCGCCGTTGCCATGCAGGAACATGATGGTGGGCTTGCCGGGCTGCGCTGGCTGGTAAAGCGCACGCAAATGCAAGCCGTCAGCAGTCTTGTAGCCAACGGTCTCAAAGCCCGGTGCTTCGGGCCAGGGCCGATTCGGAGCCGGGTAGATCAGGTTGCGTTGCACCAGAAACAGCGCGCCAAGGCCGATCAGGTAAAGGCCGACCAGCAAAGCCGCAGCGATATACAGGCGCTTCAAGCTCGCGCTTCCTCCACCCCGGCGCTGTTGTGGCGCAGGGCCTTCAGCACGCAATCGACGATGCCGGCGGCATTCAGCCCGGCTTCCTCATATTGCTTGTCCGGCGAATCATGATCCTGAAAGATATCCGGCAGGCGCAGGGTACGGATTTTCAGGCCGGAATCGGTCAGCCCTTCGTCGCTGGCCATGGTCAGCACATGCGCGCCAAGCCCGCCGACAGCGCCTTCCTCCACCGTCACGATCACCTCATGCGTGGTCATCAGCCGGCGGATCATTTCCTCGTCGAGTGGTTTGGCAAAGCGCAGATCGGCCACGGTGGTTGATAGTCCCTTGGCCTCCAGCTGATCGGCTGCCTTGAGCGCCTCGGTCAGCCGGGTGCCGAGTGACAGCAGCGCCACCTTGCTGCCTTCGCGCACGATCCGGCCCTTGCCGATTTCGAGCCGCTGCGGAACCTCCGGCAATGCCACCCCGGTGCCATTGCCGCGCGGATAGCGGAAGGCGATGGGGCCACTGTCATGACAGGCAGCGGTGTGGGTCATATGCACCAGCTCTGCCTCATCGGCGGCGGCCATCACCACAAAATTGGGCAGGGTGGCCAGATAGGTGATGTCGAAACTGCCGGCATGGGTGGCGCCATCGGCCCCGACCAGCCCGGCGCGATCAATGGCAAAGCGTACCGGCAGGTTCTGGATCGCCACATCATGCACCACCTGATCATAGGCGCGCTGCAGGAAGGTGGAATAGATCGCGCAGAACGGGCGCATCCCCTGCGCGGCAAGACCAGCGGCAAAGGTGACCGCGTGCTGTTCGGCAATGCCGACATCGAAATAGCGAGCCGGATAGGCAGCTTCGAACTTGTCGAGCCCGGTGCCAGACGGCATCGCCGCGGTGATGGCGCAAATCGTCGGATCGCGCTCCCCCTCGGCCAGCAGGGCATTGGCAAAAACGCCGGTATAGCTGGGCGGTCCGCCCGCGCTTTTTACCTGCTGCCCGGTGATCACGTCGAATTTCTGCACGCCGTGATATTTGTCGGCAGCCGCCTCGGCCGGGGCATAGCCCTTGCCCTTTTGGGTTACCACATGAACCAGGCACGGCCCTTCGGCGGCATCGCGGACATTTTCCAGAATCGGGATCAGCTGATCCAGATTGTGGCCGTCGATCGGGCCGACGTAATACAGCCCCAGCTCTTCAAACAGCGTGCCGCCCATCCACATGCCGCGGGCGAATTCATCGGTCTTTTTCGCAGCCTTGTGCAGCGGTTCGGGCAGACGGCGAGAGAGGCGACGCGCAATGTCGCGCACCCGCAGGAACGGGCGTGAGGATACCAGCCGCGCCAGATAGGCGGAAAGCCCGCCCACTGGCGGCGCGATCGACATGTCGTTGTCGTTGAGGATCACCACCAGCCGGTTGCCCGCCTGCTTGGCGTTGTTCATCGCCTCATAGGCCAAGCCCGCGCTCATCGCGCCATCGCCGATCACGGCAATGGCCTTGCCGGGACGACCAGTCAGCTGGTTGGCGATGGCGAAACCCACCGCGGCGGAGATCGAGGTGGAACTGTGCGCAGTGCCAAAGGGATCGTATTCGCTTTCGCTGCGCTTGGTAAAGCCGGACAGCCCGCCACCCTGCCGCAGCGTGCGGATGCGGCTGCGCCGCCCGGTCAGGATCTTGTGCGGATAGGCCTGATGGCCGACATCCCAGATCAGGCGATCATTGGGCGTGTCGAACACGTAGTGGATCGCGGTGGTCAGTTCCACCACCCCCAGCCCGGAACCCAGATGCCCGCCAGTCTGGCCGACGGCGGCGATCATTTCGCTGCGCAATTCATCGGCGAGTTGCGGCAGTTGCTCAGGCTGGAGCCGACGCAGATCCTGCGGTGTATCGACCGTATCAAGCAACGGTGTATGCGGATTATTGCCCGTTGTGGCGTTCATCTTCAGCGCCTTACACCCTTGATACAGTGGTGTCGATTGGCTTGCTCTATTCAGAGCATTGCGCGCAGACGCCGCGTAGTTCCACCACCGGGCGGATATCGGCGAAGCCGGCATCCCGCGCGGCCTTGATCAAGGCTCCGGTCAGCCGATCATCATCGATATGTTCGGCGCGGCCGCAGGCGTCACAGATCAGGAAAATGCAATCGTGGCGGCAACCGGGATGGGTGTTGACGATATAGGCATTGGCGCTTTCCACGCGCCGGGCCAGATTGGTCTTCACGAACAGATCGAGGATGCGATACACACTGTTGGCCGCCACCCGCTTGCCGCGAGCGCCCGATACGCTTTCCGCAATGTCATAGGCAGAGGCGGGGCGTGCCTGCCCGACCAGCGCGTTGAACACCTCGGCGCGCATATCGGTCCATTGTTCGCCCGATGCCATCAGCGCGTCGCGCGCGGCGGTTATCAGGCCTTCGCCGGAATGTTCGTGATGGTGATGGTGCCCTGCCATCGCACCAATATAGGCGCGATCAGGGCGCGCGGCAATCAGCGGGTGTTTTCAGCCAGTGATGGCGCGTGCCTGATAGAACCCCGGAAACAATCGCCGCAGCGCCTCTACCTTCTGCACGTCCCAGGCAAGAATATAGGGATAGCGCGGATTGCGGGCCATGAAATCCTGATGATAGGCTTCGGCGGGGTAGAAACGCTGATAGGGCTCGATCCGGGTCACAATCGGGCTGCGCCAGATGCGCGATGCGCGCAGCTGCGCCAGATAGGCCTGCGCCGCCTGTTGCTGCGCGGCATTCATCGGCACCAGAGCCGAGCGATATTGCGTTCCTTCATCCGGACCCTGCCGATTGAGCGTGGTCGGATCGGCTATCACCGAAAAGAATATCCGCAGCAGCTGGTCATAGCGAACTACCTGCGGATCATAGGTTACCCGCACGGCTTCTGCATGGCCGGTGTCGCCGTCGGACACGCGTTCATATTGCGCGGTGCGGGCCGTGCCGCCGTGAAAGCCGGACACGGCGCTGGTTACCCCGCGAACATGGCTGAACACGCCTTCGACGCCCCAGAAGCAGCCGCCTGCGAATACTGCAACCTTCAGCCCGCGCGGCTCGTTGCTTTGCTGGGTTGCAGCCGGAGCAAGCACGGCGCGCTCGCCAGCTTCGGCAGGTTGCTGGCAGGCCGCCAGCAGGCCAAAAAGGAGGGAAAGGGCGAGGCCCCGCTTCACCGCGCGGCGCGGGCCAGTGTTTGATCGGCCAGTGCCGGATGCTGCGGCGCGGGCTGGCGTTCCGTGGTTTTCGCGATCGCTGCGGGCACCACTTGCCCCGAAATTCCGCGGTCCCCATGCGCAGCCACAGCCGCCACCAGCAAGGCAGCGCCCACAGCAAAGCCAATCACGAAAGAACGATAGAAGTCGGGTTTGAACAGGCCCATGAGAAGCTTTCGGCGAATCGAATGATGTGATGCTGTGGCTCATGCCGGGCATTCGATTGCAATCCAGTGAACGGTTACACCCCGCCCGCAATGTGGCGGCGAAGCGTTGGCCGTTTGCGGCAAGCCGTTGCCGGATGCGGCAAATCAGTGCCGAAAGTGCCGCATTCCGGTGAATACCATCGCCAGTCCGGCTTCGTCGGCGGCAGCGATCACGTCCTCATCGCGGATCGAACCGCCCGGCTGGATGATCGCCGTGGCCCCGGCTTCGGCGGCAGCGAGCAAGCCATCGGCAAAGGGGAAGAACGCGTCGGAAGCGACCGCACTGCCGACGGTGCGGCTTTGCGCCCAGCCGAATTTCCCGGCGGCTTCGGCGGCCTTCATCGCCGCAATGCGCGACGAATCGCGACGGTTCATTTGCCCCGCGCCGATCCCAGCGGTGATGCCGTCCTTGGCATAGACAATGGCATTGGATTTGACATGGCGGGCCACTGTCCAGGCAAACAGGCAGTCCTTCAGCTCCTGCTCGCTGGGCTGGCGTTTGGTCACAACCTTCAGATCAGCAGGAACTATCGCGCCATTGTCGCGGCTCTGCACCAGCAATCCGCCGGTGATCGGCTTGACCAGCAGGCCGCCACGGCGCGGATCGGGCAGATCGCCGGTCAGCAGCAGCCGCAGGTTCTTCTTTCTGGCAAAGGCTGCAATCGCCGCCTCGTCGGCATCGGGCGCGACCACGACCTCGGTAAAGATCTCGCAGATCGCCTCAGCAGTGGGGCCATCCAGTGTGGTATTGACTGCCACGATCCCGCCAAAGGCAGACACATCATCGCACTGCAGCGCGCCGTGCCAGGCATCAAGCAGACTGCCGCCTTGCGCAACGCCGCAGGGATTGGCGTGCTTGACGATCACCACTGCCGGTTGCTGCCCCTTGAATTCGGCGACCAGTTCCAACGCGGCATCGGCGTCGTTGTAGTTGTTGTAGGACAGTTCCTTGCCCTGAAGCTGCCGGGCCTGGGCAATGCCCTTGCCATGCGGGCCTTTCGGCACATAGAGCGCGGCGCGCTGATGCGGGTTTTCGCCATAGCGCAGCTCTTCGGCGCGGGTGGCGGTGATCGCCAGCATTTCCGGAAACAGCTGTCGTTGATCGGCAAAGGCGAACCACTGGCTGATCATGCTGTCATAGGCGGCGGTCGCGGCAAAGGCGCGGGCGGCCATCAGCTTGCGGAATTCGGGCGAGGTGGAGCCATCATGGCTTTCCAGCTCGGCCAGTAGCCCGGCATAGTCGGCGGGATCGGTCAGGATGGTGACATAGGCGTGGTTCTTCGCCGCCGAACGGACCATCGAAGGGCCGCCGATGTCGATATTCTCGATCACCTCGTCACGATCCGCGCCGCGGGCCACGGTGGCTTCGAAGGGATAGAGGTTGACCACCACCAGATCGATAGCGCCAATCGCATGCTCGGCCATGGCCGCCGCATGTTCGGCATTGTCGCGCACCGCCAGCAGGCCGCCATGCACCTTGGGGTGCAGCGTCTTGACGCGGCCATCCATCATCTCGGGAAAGCCGGTCAGTTCCGAAATATCCATCACCGTCAGCCCGGCATCGCGCAGCGCCTTGGCGGTGCCGCCGGTTGAAACCAGTTCCACGCCGCGCCCGGCCAGCGCCTGCCCCAGCTCAACCAGCCCGGCCTTGTCGGACACCGAAAGCAGCGCCCGGCGGATCTTCACATTGTTCATGCTGTGGAACCTTCGTTAATTCATCTTCTTGAGCAGCCAGGCGAAATTGCCGCCGCCGCGTGAAACCATGCCTTGCAGCACGAGCTGCTGGGTGGGTTGAGGCCGCCCCTGGCCATCGGCCCAGATGCTTTCCTCGATCACCACCTGCCCGCCGCCAGAGCGGAACTGCCAATAGCTGCCGTCCGGCAGCGCCAGCCCCGCGCCCTGTCCGTCTTCGGACAGGCCGACTTCGATGCCGGGGCCAAGGTGAAAGCGGATGGCAAAGCCGATCTTGCCGTTCTTGCCCTTGCCGCGCGCGGGCACCAGCAGATCCTCGCCGCGCAGTTCAGTGCCATCGTCCCGCATGATCAGGATGCGGCGATGGGTCAGCCCATAACGGCTGACATAGCCATTGTGGCTGGCCTCCAACCGGGTCGCGCCCGCGCCCTTGCTGCCTTCCAGCGTGCGACGATCGATCTCCACTTCTGAAACGCCGCTGCCGATACGGCCATTGATCAGCACAGCCGTGGAATTGAAATCATCCAGCACCAGCGTGGAATGCGCTGCGGTTGCGCGCAGTCCCTGTTCCAGTCGTACCGGGATCAGCCCGCCGGCGCAGGCGGCACCGCCGCAATTGACGATCAGGCGCTGCCCGGCATGGCTCAGCTCAAAAGCCAGGGTAGAGGCGCAGCCCGCGCGGGCATGGCGCGCCAGCGGCGGCGGGGCGGCATCGAATTGCAGGATGCTCTTTTGCGCCACCACCCGTTGATAGCCCCATTGCCGAACATCGCGCAGCGGACGGGTGCGCACGCCGCTGGCGGTGACCAGCGCGGAAACATCGGCGGCGTCCATCGCCCATGCGCCCTGCCAGCTGCCCAGCGAGCCATCGCCATGGGTAAGCGCCAGCAGCGGTGGCACCAGCAGCGCCAGAATGGATTCCAGCGCTTCGGGCGGATCGCGGCGAACCGCCTGATAGCAGGCGCGCAGCTTTACCAGCAGCGCGATGGCTTCGGCCTGCGCCAGCGGGCTGCGCGACAGCACGCCGCCATCGTCGCCCACCAGTTCGCCCAGTGCGCGCAGCAGCCCGGCTTCGCCATAGAGGCGGCGGGGCTTGCCGTCTGGCAGCAGCAGCCCCGCGGCAGTGATTGCGCACCACCCGGCGACTTCAGCCAGCAGATCCTCAGCACGGCCGACATTGCGATCAAGCCAGCGCGCGGTATCGCCCATTGCTGTCAGCACCCGGCTGCGCAGGGCCTTGTCATTGCCGGACAGAATGATCGGTGCATGCACCAGCCAGTTGAGCAACCGGCAGCCAGCATTGCCGATCAACCACGCCGGACCCTTGCCGGGCTTCGATGGCATGGCCGAGTTGGCATTCAGCCAGGCCGCCATTACGCGTTCCGCTACCGGAGCGACCTGTTCGCGCGCGGCGCTGGCTTCCAGATCGGCCAGCCAGGCAAAGCTATGCACACTGCGTTCCAGCGGCGGCGGCATTCGTGCGGCCCCGGCGAAATCAATCTGGGCAATCGGCAGTTTGATGCCATGCACCAGAAAATGCCCGGCGCGCAGCGCGGTGCCCGCCACACGGCTGCCCGGCAGCGGATTGGCAACGGTGGCCAGCAAGCGCGGCTTTGGCGCCTTGCGGAACGGAGCGGCCAGCGTAGAGCCCGGAATGCCCAGCCGATAAGCCAGACGCAGCAGCCGTTCCCCGGCGCTGATTGCGGGCGGGCTGAAATCGGCCAGGGCCAGCGCCCGGCCCGGTTCGATCACCTCGTCGGCAGGCGTGGCGGTGGCAGCTGCGGGTAAAGCGGTCTGATCCATTACGCCTGCCTCATTTCCGCCGGCCAGAGGGATTGCCGGGGCCGCCGCCGGATCGCCGCCATGCATCGAACCATCGGTGACGGTGCGGGCAGAGGTGGCGGCATCAGCCATGGCTTACCCCACCCCCTTCAGAGCAGCGATATTGGCCGCGTAGCAATCGGGACCGCCCCTGAAACTTGCGGTTCCCGCCACCAGCACATCGGCACCGGCGGAAACGCAGCTGCGGGCGGTTTCAACATCGACCCCGCCATCCACCTCCAGATGAATGTCGCGGCCGTTCTTGTCGATCATCTTGCGTACGGCTTCGATCTTGCGAAGCTGGCTGGCGATGAAGCTCTGGCCGCCAAAGCCGGGGTTGACGCTCATCACCAGCACCAGATCGATCTCGTCGATCAGATAATCCAGCATCTTGGCCGGGGTGGCGGGATTGAGCGATATGCCCGCTTTCTTGCCCAGAGCCTTGATTGCCTGCACTGTGCGGTGGGCATGCGGTCCGGCTTCGGGGTGGAACGTGATGATATCAGCGCCAGCCGCCGCGAAGGCTTCCAGATAGCTGTCCACCGGCGAGATCATCAGATGCACGTCCAGCGGTTTTTGCGTGTGCGGACGCAGCGCCTTCACCACCATCGGGCCAATCGTGATATTGGGCACGAAATGGCCATCCATCACATCGACATGGATCCAGTCTGCCCCGGCGGCATCGATCGCGCGCACTTCTTCACCCAGCCGGGCAAAGTCGGCAGAAAGGATCGAGGGCGAGATAAGCGGCACGGGCATTGGGCGAAAACCGGGCTCCCTTTACCGGCGCTTACCCAGCGGGCAGGGCGGCCACAAGCGCGCCTGCGCCTGTTTTCCACATGGTAGCCAGCACTTGCGAACAGCGGATGGTCTGATCGAATCACGTTTCGCAATTTTGCCCAATTCACCCCCTATTCACGGCGCGAATCGCATATCGCGCTTTGAAGATAGGGAATGATATTGAGTTGCGCTGGCGCAAAGGGTGCCGCTAAACGCAGTCAACTCGCCTCGGCTCCAACAATTCAGGATGTGTCGACATGATTTTGCCGAAACCGTTTCGCGCCGGTGAGGTGTTGTGCGCTTCGCTTGCCATGAGCGGCACCGCCGCAATTTCAGTTCCCAGCGTGGCAGAGGCGCAGGCTCAGCCAACTCCGCCTGCTGGCTGCACCGGGCCAGCCAGCAACACCTGGCTCAATGTGGTGGTTGAAGGGGTGCGCAACAGCAACGGGCTGATGGCGGTTACGCTATACGCCGATAACTCCAGCAAGTTCCTGGCGCATCATGGCTCGCTCTATGTCGGGCGCAGCAATGCCCGGGCCGGAACCATGCGGACCTGCATTTTCGTGCCGCGCCCCGGCGTTTATGCACTGGCGCTCTATCATGACGAAAATGCCAGCCGTGGTTTTGACCGCAACAGCATAGGCCTTCCGGCGGAAGGCTATGGTTTTTCCAACAATCCGCCGACGCTGGCAGGATTGCCCTCGTTTCGTTCGGTCAGGCTGAATGTTTCGCGCACCGGGCTGACTACCCGGGTGCAAATGAAATATCCCTGATCCGGGGACTTACCCGTAGATTGACTTGAGCATTGCCGGGGCTTCGGCCTCGGCAATGGCATGGGCGCGGGGATCGTCCACGTCGAGCCACCAGGCGGCGCGGGGATCGGTGCCGATGTCCATGGTCGCCGCGCGTCCGGCGTTTGCCAGCCGCTGCATTCCGTCTGAAAGGCTGCCCGATTTGCCTTCGTCGATGGCAGCGGCAATCGCGGCGGCCAGTTCCGGCGTTGCCAGAAATGCGCCGCAATCGACCGCATCATAGCTGGGAATGGTCTTGCCGATCGCGGTGATGAAGCCGCGATCATCCAGCTTGACCCAGGTGGCATCATCGGGATCGACCAGCGGGCTGTCGGTGCGGTGATCGATTGCCAGCGTCACTCCGCGATCATCGCCATGCTGCCGTGCCAGCTGCTGCAGAATTTCGGCGGCGAAGATGTGGTCGGACATCATCAGCAGATAATTGCCGCTGATCCGCGCCGCGCCCGCCATCACCGAATAGCCATTGGGCTTTGACCAGTCATCGATACGCTGGGCGACGATTTCGATGCCGGTGCGGTTCGCCAGATCGGGCAGGAATGCCTCAACCTTGTCTGCCTGATGACCCGTCACCACCACCACACGCCGCACGCCAGCGGCAGCGGCCTGACGGACACCAAGTTCGATCAGCGGCACCCCGCACACCGGAGTCAGCGGCTTCGAATCGGAAAGCTCGCGCAGGCGGCTGCCAAAGCCGGCGGCGATGATCAGGGCGTCCATCAGGGGGTCTCCAACGCAACGCGGCGCCGGTCAGCCAAACCGACCGGCGCCGCGAAAAGGGAATTGCGCTTGCGCTTATTCAGCGGCCAGCGGCGCTTCCGAAACATATTCGTCAACCATCTGGGCGGCCAGATCGTCGTTGAACTGCTGCGGGGGGTGCTTGCAGAAATAGGCCGACGGGCCGATCAGCGCACCGCCTTCGCCGCGTTCCAGCGCAACCTTGCAGCAACGGATAGCATCCATCACGCAAGCGGCCGAGTTCGGGCTGTCTTCCACCGAAAGGCGCAGTTCCAGATTCATCGGAACATTGCCCCACTGGTTGCCTTCCAGGCGCAGGAAGCACAGCTTGTTGTCCTTCTGCCAAGGAACATAGTCCGAAGGACCGACGTGGATGTTTTCATCCTCAAGCCGCTGGGCCAGCATGGCCTGCACGGCTTCGGTCTTCGATTCCTTCTTACTGCCCAGACGCTGCCGGTCGAGCATGTTCATGAAATCGGTGTTGCCGCCGGTGTTGAGCTGATAGGTGCGCTCAACGGTAACGCCGCGGGCGGCGAACAGGCTGGACAGCACGCGGTGAACGATGGTTGCACCGACCTGCGCCTTGATATCGTCACCCACGATCGGGATGTTCTTGGCGCGGAACTTGGCTTCCCATTCGGGGCGGCTGGCGATGAACACCGGCATGCAGTTGACCACGGCCACGCCTGCTTCCAGCGCGCATTCCATATAGAATTCGGTCGCCGTCTGCGAACCGACCGGCAGGAAGTTCAGCATCACTTCGGCGCCGGTTTCCTTCAGCGCGGCAACGATGGCGTCCTTGCTGGCTTCGGCCTGATCGGCAACGATGAAGCCCTTGTCACCAACGGTGGTCATATGCGCGGCAACGCCATCAAGCACATGGCCCATCATCACCTTGGCGCCGGTGGCTGGCACGTTGGGCATGAACACGGCGGTGTTGTTCGGGGCGGAGAAGATTGCTTCGGAGATATCCTTGCCCACCTTGCGGGCATCGACATCAACGCCGAGCACGAATTCGACGTCACCAGCGCCATAGCCACCGATCTTGTCGTGGATCAGTCCCTCGCTAGAGTTGTTCTGGCGATAGTAGGCAACGCCCTGCACCAGCGAACTCGCGCAGTTTCCGACGCCGATAATGGCGACCTTGATTGGCTTCATTCCGATTCAATCCCTATCATGAGCGACGATACGCGGCTCGTAAACCACGCGTCATTGTGAAACCGAGCGCCAAAAGCAAGACCTTTGACGCTCGTCAAGTCGATTGACGCATCATCACGAACAAAACGACCATCAACCAGCCCGCCGCAATCACCGCAAACGCATAGAGTGCGAAAGCGGAAAAGCCGCAGGAAATCAGTATCGCGCCTGCCAGCGCGTAGAAGTCGCGCATGGTAATCCAGGTGAGCCATTGCATCAAGTGCGAGCGTTTACCGTCGAAATGTTCTTTCACGGCATTGAAGGTCAGGCCTTCGCGTCGCCCGCGACTCCGCAGGCCGATCACCGAAAGTCCGAACGCCAGCAGCAGCAATCCGATTCCCCCGGCCATCGCCGCCTGATGCTGGCCCTGTATGTAAAGATTGATCGCCACGCCGCCAACGCAGGCAAGATTGGTGGCTGCATCGATCAGGCTGTCAAGCGCCGCGCCGCTGGCCGAGGTGCGAAAGCTGGCACGGGCAATTTCCCCGTCCACGCCATCAAAGATCGATGCGGCCTGAAACAGTAGCGCCCCGATCACCAGCCCGGTGGGGGTGCCCTGCAACAGAGCGATGATCATCGCCACCGCGATCAGCGCCGTGCCCCAGGTGCCATGCACCGGGCGTATCCATGCAAGGCGGAGCAAGCGCAGCGAGATCGCTTGCGAAATCGGGCGGTTGAGATGGCGTGAAACAATGCCATCACCCGGCTTGGCGGTGGCATTGACCAGCAGCCTGCGCGCGCGGTCCATCGCCTGCTGCCCCAGATCATGTGCTGCCGATTCGGCATCGGCCGAATCCACGGGAGCGATTGGCCGCCCTTCCGCCTCGGCCAGGATCATCGCCTGCCCGGCAAATACCGCAGCATCTGCACCGCCATCGGCCAGCGCCTGAGGCAGCGCTGCAACGGTAACCTTTGCGCCATTACCCAGCCGTGCCACTTCGGCCTGCAAAATGCCGTCCGATTGCCATGGGGCCGGGCAGGCCAGCGTAAGTTGCTGATATCCGGCGCCTGCGGCCAGCCGCACGGCACGCGCTGCCAGCGGGACACCGCCAACAAGTTCATGCGCCGAGGCCGCATTTGGAAACACAAGAACTGCTTGTGCGGAAATGCGGAGTCTCCTGATGCGCGTCAGTGGTCTTGAAAGGTTGCAAACAACCGGCAGATACCTTTCGCGATGCCCCTATCGCTTCCGGTGGCAGCGTCTATAAGGTGTACAGGGGATCACGCCAAGGCGTTCGGTCAGGAATGGGGAAAAATACCATGGTGCAGAGGTCGCCGGGGACGGCGGGCGCGGTTGCTCAACGTCCGCTAAGGCCGCGGGAATTGCAGGATCCGCTGAATTATTATCTGTATCACCCGCTGGCCTGGCAGCTGGCGCGCCGCCTGGCGGCAACCCCGATCACGCCCAATATGGTTTCGGTTATTGGCGCGATTACCGTCATCATGGCCGCCGTCGCCTATGCCCAGCCGTGGTATCCGTGGAGCGCGGTGATGGGGCTGGCGCTGCATATGAGCTGGCATATCGTTGACGGTGCCGATGGCGATCTGGCGCGGATGACAGGCAAGAGCAGCCCGATCGGCGAAATGGTTGACGGGCTGTGCGATTACTCCAGCCATATCGTGCTTTATATCGTGCTGGGCTGGCTGCTCGTTGGCGCGGATGATGATTTTGGCGGCATGTTTGCCGGTGCTGCTGGCTGGGGGCTGATGCTGTTTGCCGGGATCAGCCATGCGATCCAGTCCAACCATGTCGAAGTGCAGCGGCGGCAGTATCAATGGTGGGTCTATGGCACGCCCTGGCTGCGCCATTCGCATGGCAAGGATGGTTCGCAGACCGCCGCGAGCGGATTTGGCGCGCTGGTTTCGGCCTATCTGGGGCTGGCCAGCGGGATGACGCCCTATGCGTTGCGGGTGGATGCCGCGGTCGATGCGGCGCGCAGCGAGGGAGAGCGCGGCAAGGCCAAGCTGGCCGTCATAGTCGATGCGGTGAAGGCCGAATCGCCGCCGTTGTTGCTGATCTGCAAGGTGCTGGGTCCGAATCCGCGCGCGATTGTGCTGGGTCTGTCGATGCTGGCTGGCAGCCCGCTTTACTATTTCATCTATCAGGCGGTGGTGCTCAACCTGCTGCTGGTGATCTCGGTGCTGATGCACAACGCCGCAGCACGGCGAATCGCCGCGAAGATCGGAGCCTGAGCGGAGAGAGTCTCCAGCCCGGCGCTTCGCGCCTCGACAAGCAGTACAACGCGGCTATCATCGTCGCCATGCTGCATGAATCGCTGATCGAAGATGCGCGCGCCATCGCTGGCGAGATTGTCTCGCTGCGCCGCGCCATCCATGCCGAGCCGGAGCTTGGGCTCCATACTCCGAAAACCCGCGACAAGGTGCGCGCCGCGCTGGCGGATCTGCCGCTGGAATGGCGCGAGGGGCCATCGACCACCGGTGCGGTCGCGATTCTCAAGGGCGGGGCCGGGCCAGGGCCGGTCATCCTGCTGCGCGGCGATATGGACGCCCTGCCGATGCCCGAAGAGACCGGGCTGCCCTTTGCCTCAACCATCGCCGATACCATGCATGCCTGCGGCCATGATGCGCATACCGCCATGCTGGCCGGAGCGGCGCGTCTGCTTGCGGCCCGCGCCGATGCGGTGAGGGGCGAGGTGCGTTTCATGTTCCAGCCGGGTGAGGAAGGCCACCACGGCGCGCGTTTCATGCTGGAGGACGGGTTGCTGGGCGGCAGCGAGGCCTATCCGCTGCCCGATGCCGCCTATGCGCTGCATGTCATGCCCAATGCCAAGCATGGGCTGGTGGCCGGGCGGGCCGGGCCGTTGATGGCTGCGGCCGATCAGTTCGAGATCGTGGTGCAAGGGCGCGGCGGCCATGCCTCTATGCCGCATCAGACGCTCGATCCGGTGCCGGTCGCCTGCGAGATCGTCACGGCCTTCCAGACCGTGGTGACGCGGCAGTTCGATGCGCATGATCCGGTGGTGATCACGGTCACGCGGTTGCAGGCTGGCAGTGCCTATAATGTGATTGCCGATGATGCGGTGCTGATGGGAACGCTGCGTTCGCTGTCGCCGCGCCACCGGGCAAAGCTGCATGAAATGGTCGAACGCATCGCGCGCGGCATTGCCGAAGCGCATGGGCTGGAAGCGACTGTTACCATCAAGCCTGGTTTTCCGGTAACGGTGTGCGATTCTGCGGCGGTCGCCTTTGGCGCGGATACGGTCAAGGCGCTGTTTGGCGAGCAGGCGTGGAAGCAGCTTGATCGGCCGATCATGGGCGCGGAAGATTTTTCCTATGTGCTGGAAAAGCTGCCGGGGGCGATGTTCTTCCTTGGCGTTGCCGAAGAAGGCGCTGACTGGAGCAAGTGCTGCGGCATCCATTCGACCCGGATGATGGTCGATGAAACCGTATTGCCGCGCGGTGCGGCCCTGCTGGCCGGACTGGCCGAGCGCTTTCTGGCGCAGGGCGGCTTCTGAACCTATTCGCCGGTTGGTGCGGGTTCGGCGGCCTCGGCCGGTGTCGCTGCCGGTTCGGCGGTGTCGTTGCTGGTCTCGCTGCCGGATGCTGCCTTGTCCTTGGCCTTTTCAGTCGATTTGACGTGCGGGGCCAGCGGGGGCTGCGATTTCACCGTGTCGAGCGGCAGCATCGCATCGCTGGCCGATCCGGGCAGGATCTGGCCTGAGGCCTGCGCCTTGTCATCGGCAGCCTTTTGCTCTGATCCGCATCCGGCCAGCGGCATGATGAGAGTCAGCGACAATCCCAATCCCAATCTTGCGCGGATCATCTGCCTGTCTCCCTTGCGCCGCATGGCACCTCCAGCGCGGCGAGAAATTCACCGGCGCGCGCCAGCATTGCCCGATCCCAGGCATCGGAATCAACTGTCAAACCCAGTCTGGCGAGGCTGGTGACGCCAAATTCATCGATGCCGCAGGGAACGATGCCGGTAAAATGGCTGAGATCGGGTGACAGGTTCACGGAAAAGCCATGCATCGTCACCCAGCGCCGGATGCGCACGCCGATGGCACCGATCTTGGCCTCGCGCCCGTCAATATCGCGGCACCAGATCCCGATCCGGCCATCCGCCCGCCAGCTCTCCACACCGAAATCGGCCAGCGTGGCGATTACCCAGCCTTCGATGGCATGAACGAATCCGCGCACATCGCGCGCGCGGCGTTTCAGATCGAGCAGCACATAACCGATCCGCTGGCCTGGCCCGTGATAGGTGTAGCGCCCGCCGCGCCCGGCCTCGACCACCTCAAATCGGGGATCGAGCAATTCGGCGGCGGCCGCGCTGGTTCCGGCTGTGTAAACCGGGGGATGCTCAAGCAACCAGACCAGTTCACGCTCGCTGCCATCGGCAATTGCGGCGTTGCGGATGGTCATCTCGTCCAGCGCGGTGCGATAGGGCACCTGCGCCGCGCTGCGTCGCCATTCGATTGTTTCGGGAAGCGTGCTATGCATCGCGCGTTGCGTGGCGGCATTCGCTGTGGTTATCAAGTGCTTTGAAAGGGGAAGCGAAATGCGTTTTGACAGCAACCGGGCCTGGCAGGATGCCACTGCGGCAGTGGCCGCCAATCGGGAACTGCTGTTGGCCCTGGCCGGGGTGTTCACCGTGCTTCCGGCCTTTGCCTTTGCATTGCTCTATCCCCAGCCCGAACCGCCCGCCGGGGCCGGTCCCGAGGCATTGATGGGTCTGATGGGCGAATATTATAAACAGGCCATGCTGCCGATGCTGCTTGCCGGGATTTTCCAGATCATCGGGGTGCTGGCGATGTTGGCGTTGTTTACAGATCGCAGCAGGCCGACCGTGGGAGAGGCGCTGCGTCAGGCATTGGGCGGTGCATTGCCGGTGATTTTGGCGCAACTGCTGATGGGCCTTGGCGTTGGCTTCGTCGCGGTGCTGCTGATTGTGCCGGTTGGGCTTACCAAATCGGTCGGACTCGGCCTGCTCGCCGGGCTGGCGGTGATCGGTCTGATCGGTTTCGTCTGGGTGCGGACGTCGCTGGTCGCCCCGGCTGTGATGGTTGACGGGCTGCGCAATCCGATTGAGGCGCTGGTTCGCTCATGGAACCTGACCGCAGGCAATGGCTGGCGCCTGCTTGGCTTTTATCTGCTGCTGGTGGTGGTTTTCGTGATTGCCCTGCTTGTCGTCACCGGTGTGCTGGGTCTGGTGTTCGGGCTGGTCGCCGGGGCGGATGGTGCCCGCATCGGATCGGCGCTGATATCCAGCGCAGCGTCGGGCGTGATGCAGATGTATATGGTGGCGGTATCCGCCACGGTTCATCGTCAACTCAGCGGTGGTTCGCCGGAAGCAGCCGCTGCTCCATTTGAATAGGGATCAGTCTTTCCAGCCCCAATAGAGGAAGCACGGCGGCACATTGCGGAATTCCATGCCATTGTCGATCCGCTTGAAATGGGCCGCCATGAAATCGCGCGCGCGGGGGGTGAACTGATAGACCAGAAAAGCCCCGCCCGCGCGAATGGCGCGGTGGGTGGCAGAGGCAATCGCCGGGCCAATGCCATCGGGCAGGGTGGAAAAGGGCAGGCCGGACAGCACATAATCAGCATGATCATGACCATGCGCGCGGATGATGGTTTCGACATCGGCGGCAGAGCCCAGCACCGCCACAAAGCGGCTGTCGGCAATGGTGCGCTTCAGGTAATCGATGAACATCGGGTTGGTGTCGATCACGATCAGCTTGCCATCGCGTGGCAGCCGGTCGAGCACCGGCTGGCAGAAGGTGCCGACGCCGGGGCCATATTCCACGAACAGTTTGCAATTGGGCCAGTCGACCCGGCCCAGCATCTTGTTGATGGTATAGCTTGACGATGGCACGATCGAACCGACCATTACCGGATTACGGATGAAGCCTTCAATGAAGACCCCCCACGGCCCCAGTGTTCGCTTGATCCGGCGTTTTACGCGTTGCGGCACTGTTTCCTGAGCAAGCTCTGAGCTGGTCATGGGGGTCGGCAAATCCTGTTTGCGGGTATCTGATTGCTGCGTTTGCAAATTTGACAGGGCATTGCAAGGCGCGTCCAGCCGTCCTACCGGCATTTGCGATGATGCGTGACGACCCGCCTGCCATGATTGCCGATACGACGCCCGATGATCCGCCGGTGGAGAGCACGGGAACGTCGTCGCTGCCATCGGGGCGACTTGCCTTGCTGTTTCTGGTTTCGCTGGTGACCGCGGCGGGCAACACCGCGATGCAATCGGTGATGCCATCGATTGGCACCGCGCTGCATGTGCAGGATTTCTGGATCAGCCTGGCCTATACATGGTCGGCGTTGTTGTGGATGACCTGCGCCCCGATGTGGGCGCGGCGGTCTGACCGGCGCGGCCGCAAGGCCATGATGGCGCTGGGTCTGGTCGGGTTCATTTCCAGCTTCGGTCTGTGTGGGCTGGCGATTTGGCTGGGGCTGAACGGCTGGCTTTCCGGGCTGGCAACGCTGTTGCTGTTTGCGCTGTTCCGTTCGCTCTATGGCGGGTTCGGTTCGGCTGCGCCGCCTGCGGTGCAGGCCTATGTTGCCAGCCGCACCACACGCGCGGAACGGACGCAGCGGCTGTCGCTGATTTCATCGAGCTTCGGCCTTGGCACGGTGCTGGGGCCAGCACTGGCCCCGCTGCTGATGGTGCCGGGACTGGGGCTGGCCAGCCCGTTCGTTGCCTTCACGCTGATCGCGGTTGTGGTGCTGGTGCTGCTGCGGCTGCAATTGCCCAATGATGCGCCGGCCTATGCCGGGCGCGGCGATGTGGTGGCCGCCCCTTTCAGCGCCAATTCCGATTCGCGCACCAATCGCGATCACGCCGATGATGAGGATGAACAGCCAGATCCGGGTATCGTCCCCAAGCTCGGCTGGACCGATGCGCGCATGCGGCCCTGGCTGATCGCCGGGCTGCTGGGCGGCCACGCGCAGGCAGCGGTGATGGGGATCGTCGGCTTTCTGGTGCTAGATCGGCTGGGCTTGCGCGCCACGCCGCAGGCGGGTGCCGGGCCGACCGGGCTGGTGCTGATGGCGGGGGCGATGGCGACGCTGCTGGCGCAATGGGGCATCATTCCGCTGTGGCGACTGGGGCCGCGCGCCTCGTGCCTGATCGGTATCGCACTGGCCTCTGTCGGAACCGCGCTGCTGGCTGTGGCGGGTGATCTGCATGGCATCACCATCGGCATGGCGATTGCCTCGCTGGGGTTCGGCCTGTTCCGCCCCGGCTTCACGGCCGGGGCATCACTTTCGGTTACGCGGGCGGAACAGGGGCAATCGGCCGGAATTGTCGCCTCGGTCAACGGTGCAGCCTATATCGTCGCTCCGGCACTGGGGGTCTGGGCCTATGGCCATTCGCCGTGGGTGGGCTTCACCGCGATTGAATTGCTTTGCCTGCTGGTACTGCTGCTGGGCCTGCGCGGCATGACCAATGATTCCGCACTGACCGGGGTGAAGTAGGGTTCACAGGATTTCGTGAACCTTATCCTGCGGACGGCATAGCCGCACGCCCTTTTCGGTTTCCACCAGCGGCCGTTCGATCAGCTTTGGCTCAGCCGCCATAGCCGCCAGCACTGCGGCATCTTCCGCCTGCGGCAGACCGCGTTCCTCGGCATCGGTGCCGCGCAGTCGCAGGCCTTGCTGCGGGGTGATTCCGGCATCGCGATAGAGCTGCGCCAGCTTGCCTGCGCTGGGCGGGCTTGTCAGATATTCCACCACGGTCAGCTCCACCCCCGGCGTTTCCTGCAGGATCGCCAGCGTCTTGCGCGAAGTGCCGCAAGCAGGGTTATGCCAGATGGTAGCTTTCATGGATGTGTCCTTGATTGTCAGGGTTTGATGGCGGGCACCGCGCGGGCGGCATCCTGCGGAGCAATGCCCGGCGCGGGGGCCGCGCTGATGGTTTCGACGCGGCGCATCACCCGTCCGGCGCGCTGCACCGCCGTGACCAGCCGGGGATAGACACCGCAGCGGCACAGATTGGGGATCGCGGCCTTGATATCTTCGGGCGTGGGATCGGCGTTCTTTGCCAGCAGCGCGGCGGCGGCGATGGCGATGCCGGGTGTGCAAAAACCGCACTGGATCGCCTGTTCCGCCACCAGAGCCTGCTGGACCGGATGTGAACGATCAGGGGAAAGCCCTTCGATGGTGGTCACGCTGCGCCCCTCGGCCTCAGCCAGAGAGATCAGGCAGGATCGCAGCGCCTCGCCATCGACCAGCACCATGCAGGCACCGCAATCGCCCACGCCGCAGCCATATTTGGTGCCGGTCAGATTGGCCGCATCGCGCAGTGCCCACAGCAGCGGGGTCTGCGGGTCCATCTGGAATTCAACCGGGCGGCCATTGACGGTGAGACGGGTCACAACGCGGGGCTGCTCAATCGCGCCAGCTGGGGTCGATCCGGTCAATCTTGCGCACCCAGGCGTCAAAATCGGCCTGTCCGGGCGCAGTGCCCGGCACCTGTGACTGGTGCAGATCGCGCTGATGCACGGCGATCACCTCATCCGGAACGACCACCGGCTTGCCCGCCGCCATGGTTGCCAGCTGCACTTCGCAGGCGCGCTGCAGCGACCAGTGTGAAACGAAGATTTCCGGGATCGATTTGCCCAGAATGACCGGGCCATGATTGCGCAGCATCAGAATGCGTTTGTCACCCAGGTTTTGCAGCAGCCGGGCACCTTCTTCCTCGCGCACGGTCACGCCTTCGAAATCATGCCAGCCGATCCGCCCGGCGAAGTTGCAGGCATAGAAATTGACCGGCTGCAACCCGCCTTCCAGGCTGCTCACCGCCATGGTTGCGGTGGTGTGGGTGTGGCAGATCGCATGCGCCCAGGGCACGTGGCGGTGGAAATAGTTGTGCTGCACGAAACCGGCCTTGTTCACCGGATAGGGGCTGCCATCCAGCGTGTTGCCATCAATGTCGATCTTGACCAGATTGGATGCGCAGACTTCTGAATAGAGCAGGCCAAACGGATTGATCAGGAACGCGCCTTCCTCATCCGGCACCTTTACCGAAATATGGTTATAGATCGATTCGCTCCAGCCCAGCGCATCGAACACCCGGTAACAGGCGGCCAGCTGCTGGCGGAGTTTCCATTCCACTTCGCTGCAATCAAACTGGCGTTTCAGCTGCGTTGCCATCCTGCTCTCCCATCTTTGTTGACGGGAACGCCTTAGCGCCGGATTGCCGCGCTTGGAAGCGGCTGCGGTCAGGCCGGTTGCAATGTGCGCTTGCCGGTGTTGCGGCGGGCGGCGCTTTCCACGGCACCAACGAACTGATCGGTGGCCCGGCTCCAGCTGAAACTGGCACCGAACACCGCGGCGGCCTGACGATCCAGCCGCAGCGCCTTGCTTACCGCAAGCGCCAGATCATCGTCCAACGCACCGATGGTAAAGGGCATGGTGCTATCCGGTCCGCGTCCGTCGCAGCCGATGATATCGAGCGGTCCAGCGACAGGCAGCGCCGCTACCGGCACACCGCAGGCCAAGGCCTCGATCAGCACCAGTCCGAAGGTATCGGTGCGGCTGGGAAAGACGAAGCAATCCGCCGCGCGATAGGCGCTGGCCAGCGCTTCGCCGGCCAGCGATCCCATGAACAGCACATGCGGATAGCGGCGGCGCAGCTCGTCCAGTGCCGGGCCATCGCCCACCACCACCTTGCTGCCCGGAACGTCGAGATCGAGAAAGGCTTCCAGATTTTTCTCGGCCGCCACGCGCCCCACGTTCAGCAGTATCGGGCGCGGCAGATCGGCCAGCGCGGGGTGGGCGGGACCATCGGGATGAAACTGCGCCTGATCAATCCCCCGGCTCCAGCCGCGGGTGTGGGTGATGCCACGCTGTTCCAGCTCTGCCTGAAGCGTCGGCGTTGCCACCAGCACGCATTCGCTGGCGCTGTGAAAACGGCGCATCACCGGCCAGAAGCGTTCGGCGCTGATGCCGGTGCGGACGGCGGCATAATCGGGAAAGCGGGTGTGAAACGCGCTGGTAAAGGGCACACCGCGCTTTTGGCACCAACGCCGCGCGCTCCAGCCAATCGGTCCTTCGGTGGCGATGTGAACGATTTCGGGGTGAAACGCGTCCAGCGTTCGCCGGGTGTTGAAGCGCGGCACCATCGCCAGCCGGATCGAGGCATAGCCCGGCATCGGCATGGTCAGGAATTGCTGCGGGGTGATCAGCTCTACCTCATGCCCGCGCCGGGTCAGTTCGCTGACTGTGGCGGCCAGCGTGCGTACCACGCCGTTGACCTGCGGGAACCATGCATCGGTTGCGATCGCGATTCTCATGCAGCAAGCTCCGTTGATTGTGGCTGGGCCGATACGGCGGCAGAGACAGCGCATTCTGCCGCCCAGTCGATAATGCGGATATGGCCCTGAGCGTCCTCGGCCAGCGCGGTGCAGCTTTCCACCCAGTCGCCATCATTGTAATAGGTGATGTCGCCGATCTGGCGGATTTCGGCGCTGTGGATATGGCCGCAGACCACGCCATCCAGCCCGCGTCCGCCGGTTTCGCGGGCCACGGCTTCTTCAAAGCTGCTGATGAAGGCGATGGCGTTCTTCACCCGCTTCTTCAGATGGGCCGAGAGCGACCAATAGGGCAGATGCAGCCGCCGCCGCACTGCGTTGAGCAGGATGTTGGAGCGCAGCAGCAGCGAATAGGCCTTGTCACCCAGAAAGGCGAGCCAGCGCGCATAGAGCACCACCCCGTCAAAGCTGTCACCATGCGTCACCAGCAGACGGCGGCCATCGGCGGTTTCGTGGACGGCATCAAGCACCAGCTCCACGCCGCCAAAGGTCAGCCCGGCATAGGGACGCAGCATCTCGTCGTGATTGCCGCAGACAAACACCACGCGCGTTCCGCGATGCGCCATTTTCAACACCCGGCGGATTACTTCATTGTGTGCGTCGGGCCAGTACCAGCCCTTGCTAAGCCGCCAGCCATCGACGATATCGCCCACCAGATAGAGCGTTTCGCATTCGACCGAGCGCAGGAAATCCACCAGCATCGCCGCGTTACAGCCGCGCGTGCCAAGGTGAACATCGGATATCCATATCGTGCGAAACCGCCGCTTCGTGCGGAAACCGCGCGGCTCTGGCAGGTTCAGCCAGTCCGGAATGCCAGTGGTGGTGCCGGCCTCGGCCAGCGTATCAAGCAAAGATGCATCGCGAAGCAGCATTGCGCCATCCCCATGCGCTGTGTTCACCAGAGCTTAGGATGGGCAGGTTTCGCCGATGTGACGGCGGCGCTACAGTTTGGTTACAGGCGGCGCTGGTTGTGCTGCGCCGTTCAGTCAGCAATGCGCAGCTGCGGCTCCAGCCCCAGCCAACCGGCCAGCAGCCGCAAATCCTTCTCCACCACGTCATTGCAGAGCGGGGCAAAACCGGCATCGATTTCCAGCACCAGCGCGGATTTGCCGGGCAGCAATCGGCTGGCGGCAAGCGGAGCAACTGCGCCGCCGCTGAATTTGCGCGCCAGCCGGATTGCCAGGCCCCAGCCGATGGCATCGCGCAACTGCTGGGCAGAGGCGATCCGCGCCAGACGCGGCAATTCACCTGTCGCACCGCAATTGGCGCGCAGCGCTGCAGCCAGCATTCCCCGTTCGGCCGCATCGATACCCAGCCAGCGCTTGGCCAGCGCCCATTCCTGCAATTGGCGTGCGCGCAGGTTCGGCTCCAGCCGCATTCCGGCAAGCGCCAGCGCCGCAGCAGCAGTGCGCAGGCCATCCGGTTCGCCAGCGATCGGGGTAATCCACTGTGCTACACCATGCGCCGCCGCTGCATCGACGTGGCTGGCGCGGGCAAAGGCGATGGTTCCCGCTATCAACGGGTCTTCGCTGCGCCCAGCCTCATCAAGCTGGCGATAGAGCAGGCCTTCGCGCAGCCCCCAACCGGAAAAGACCACCTGCGATGGGCCAAATTCGCGCACCAGCACCCCCAGCAGCGCGGCCGCATCGGGCAGTGTGGCCAATCGCCCGGCGGAAACCCCTGGAGCATCGGGTTTGATTTTGCCCATGCCGATGGTGCGGGCCAGATCCTGCGCGGCCTGCGGGGTGAGGGTGTAGCCGTGGGTGTCGTCCACCGGCCAGTCATCCTGCCGCATCGCCAGCCGTGCCAGCGCCCGCCACGATCCGCCCACCAGATAGAGCGGCTGCGAATGCCCGCCCGACCAGTCTGCCGCAGCAAGCATTTTTTGCACGCGCCGGGCGAATTTTTCCGGCCCTGCCGCGCGCAGCTGCGCCAGCCGCAAGGTGCCCAGCGGCATGCTGGCCCCATGTTCGCAGTGAGCGCCATCAATGTCGATTAGTTCCAGGCTGCCCCCGCCCAGATCGGCAACCACGCCTTTGGCACCGGGGAAGGCACCGATCACCCCATGCGCGCTGGCCAGTGCTTCCTCCTCGCCGGAAAGCAGGCGCGGCTCCAGCCCCAGCGCGGCAACGCGGGCGAGAAATTCCTGACCATTGGCGGCATCGCGGGCAGCGGCGGTGGCAACGGTCTGTACCTGATCGATCCCGTTCAGCCGCAGCAGCCGGGCATAGCGGGCCAGTGCCGCCTCGGCCTGTGCCATTGCCCGGTCAGACAAGGCACCACTTTCCGCCACGGCGCGGCCCAGCCGGGCGGTAACCTTTTCATTGAACAGCACCACCGGGGCGCGGGCCGGGCCGCCATAGATCACCAGCCGGACAGTGTTTGATCCAATATCGATGATCGCGCGGCGCTGGCTCATGGGCGGGTGGCTATGCGGTGCGACGGGGAACGGCAAGCGCTGTTGCCAAGTTTCCCGGTGAAACCTTATCCGCCGCGCCGCAGCGCCAGCTTGGGTACCTTGCGGCCGCTGGAAAGCGCCGCACCACGGCCGGAAAGCGATGGGTTGGTCATGAAATAGCGATGCAGGTTGAATGGCTTGTCGCCCACGCCGATACGGCGGCAATTGCCATCGCCATCCAGTTCCCAGCTTTGTTCGTTATCCAGCAGATTGGCCAGCATCACCTGATCCAGCACCTGATCGTGCACGGTGGGATTGGTGATCGGCACCAGCACCTCCACCCGGCGATCAAGATTGCGGCTCATCCCGTCGGCAGAGGAAATGAACAGCCGCGCGCCTGCGTTGGGCAGGGGTTTGCCGCAGGCGAAGGCCCAGATGCGGCTATGCTCCAGAAACCGGCCAATGATCGATTTTACCGCGATGTTGTCTGACAGGCCTGGCACGCCGGGGCGCAGGCAGCAGATGCCGCGCACCACCAGATTGACTTCCACCCCTGCGTCGCTGGCGGCGTAGAGCCGGTCGATCAGGTCGGGATCGGTCAGCGAATTGAGCTTGGCCCAGATCGCGGCGGGCTTGCCGGCGCGGGCATTGGCAGCTTCGGCGTCGATGCATTCATACAGGCGGCTACGCAGCGCCAGCGGGGCGATGCCCAGCAGTTCGGTGGTGTTCGGTTCGACATAGCCGGTGATGAAGTTGAACAGCCGCGCCGCATCGCGGCCATAGCGCGGATCGGCGGTGAAAAAGGAAAGATCGGTATAAATCCGCGCGGTGACCGGGTGATAATTGCCGGTGCCAAAGTGGCAATAGGTGCGATAGCTGCCACTTTCGCGGCGCACCACCATGGAAACCTTGGCGTGGGTTTTCCAATCGACGAAGCCATAGATCACCTGCACCCCGGCGCGTTCCAGCTGGCTGGCCCACAGCAGGTTCTGTTCTTCGTCAAACCGGGCTTTCAGTTCGACCACCGCGGTCACGCTCTTGCCCGCTTCGGCTGCGGCAATCAGCGCAGCGATCACCGCCGATTGCTTGCCCGCGCGGTACAGCGTCTGCTTGATTGCGACCACATCGGGATCATCCGCCGCCTGCCGCAGGAAATCCACCACCACCTCGAAACTTTCGTAGGGGTGATGGATGACGATGTCCTTTTCGCGGATCGCGGCAAAACAATCGCCATCATGTTCGCGGATGCGTTCGGGATAGCGCGGGCTATAGGGTTCAAATTTCAGCTCTGGCCGATCCTGATCGACGATGGCGGACAGGCCGCTCATCCCGATCAGCCCGTCGGTCTTGATAACGATTGCCTTGTCCAGCCGCAGCTGGGTGCGCAGCAGCTGTTCCGCTTCGGGATCGAACTCACCCTGCAATTGCAGCGCGATCACCATGCCGCGCCGTCGCCGCTGGATCGCGCTGCGGAAATAGCGGACCAGATCCTCGGCGTCTTCCTCCACCTCGATATCGCTGTCGCGCAGCACGCGGAACACGCCGTGACCCTGTGGCGCAAAGCCTGGAAACAGCAGGTCGGCATGGCGGCAGATCAGATCTTCGATGCTGATGAACAGCGCCTCGCGACCCGGCAGCCGCAGAAAGCGAGGCAATGCTGGCGGGATCAGCACCATTTCCATCATCGGCGTGCCATCGCTTTCGCGGGTCAGCGAAAACAGGATACCCATTCCCTGATTGGCGATGAAGGGAAAGGGATGAGCTGGATCGATGGCTTGCGGGGTGATGATCGGCAGAACATGTTCCAGCACATATTCGCGCAGCCATGCGGCCTGCTGATCCTGCAGCGGTTCATCGCCAGCTACGGTGATCCCCTCGCTGACCAGCAGCCCGCGCAATTCGCGCCACAATTCCTGCTGTTCCAGCTCCAGCGCCACCACCGCTTCGCGAATGGCGGCAAGCTGCTGTGACGGGGTCAGCCCGTCGATAGAGGTTTCCTCGATCCGCTGGCGCACCTGCCCGGCCAATCCGGCGACGCGGACCATCACGAATTCATCGAGATTGCTGCCTGAAATCGACAGGAAGCGCAGCCGCTCAAGCAGCGGGTAATTGGTGTTGCCTGCCTCTGCAAGCACCCGGCGATTGAAGGTCAGCCAGCTCAGCTCACGATTGAAATAGCGCCCCTCCGGCGCGGGGCCTGCCCGTACCGTCACCGCTTCCATTGCTTGCCCTGCCGCCTGTTGCCCATGCGCGAAGCTTTCGCGCGGATCGGTTACAGAAAGATGACTCTGCGATGACATGGAGCGCGCATGGTGCGCAATTTGGCGTGGCGGGGCAAGAGCAGGCGTGTTTCGTCAATCCCCGGCGATCATCATCCCGTCGATCCGCAGCGTCGGCACATTGACGCTGCGGTGCCATTCCAGATCATTCGCCGGGGTTAGCTGTGCAAACATGCCCAGCAGGTTTCCGGCAATGGTGAATTCGGCCACTGGTCCGGCGATCTCGCCATTGACGATGCGATAGCCAGAGGCACCACGGCTGTAATCGCCGGTCACGCCATTGACGCCCTGACCGATCAGCTCGGTCACGAAGACGCCTTCGGCAATATCGGCGATCAGTTTCGCCACCGAGAGCGCGCCCGCTTCCATATGCAGATTGCTGGTCGATACGCCGGGCGCACCACCGCCGCCGCGCACCGCATGGCCGGTGGGGCTGCCGCCCAGCTGGCGTGCAGTGGCGCTGTCCATCAGCCAGCCGGTCAGCCGCCCGTCTTCCACCAATGCGTGGCGCGAGGTGGGCAGGCCTTCGCCATCGAAAGGATGCGAGGCAAGGCCGCGAAGGCGCAGCGGATCGTCGATGATGCTGATGCCGGGGGCAAAAATCTGCGCCCGATCGTGATCGAGCAGAAAGCTGGCGCGGCGGGCAATGCCGCTGCCGGCCATGGCCCCGGCCAGATGGCCCAGTAATGTGCCGCCAACGCGCGGATCGAATACCACCGGCATTGCCCCGCTTTTCAGCCGTCCGGGATTGAGCCGCGCCACCGCGCGTTCGCCCGCTTGCTGGCCGATTTCTTCCGGGCCGGGCAGGTCGCTGGCATAACGGGCGCTGCGCCAGGCATAATCGCGCTGTGCCGCCGCACCGGTGCCTGCCACAACCGTTGCGCTGATCGAGCGGCTGGTTCCGGAAAAACTGCCCGAAAAGCCGTGGCTGGTCACCAGTGCAAAAACGCGGCGGCCGCTGCTGGCGCCGCCGCCTTCGCTGTTGGTCACGCCGGAAATCGCGCGAGCCGCGTCTTCAGCCGCCTCAGCCAGTTCGCGCAGCGCTGCCGGGCCGGGATCGGCCGGATCTTCCAGATCAAGCGGCGGCGGAGCGGCGCGCAGCAGCAGTTCTTCGGGCGCCAGCCCGGCATAGGCGTCTTCCGGTGCGGAGCGCGCCATTGCCACCGCGCGCTGCGCCAGCTCATCCAGCGCGGCATCAGACAGGTCACTCGAACCAATGCTGGCCGATCGTTTGCCGATGAAGGCGCGCAACGTCAGATGCTCCGCTTCCGATCGTTCAATGTCCTCCAGCTTGCCCAGCCGCACCTGCACGCCTTCCGACATGCCGCCCGAATAGATCGCATCGGCGGCATCCGCACCGGCCTGGCGCGCGCGGTCAATCAGCGCGGCGGCGCGTTCCTGGGCTTGGGTCTGGGAAAGCATGGCGGATCTTCGACTCCGATCAGGGGAGCCGGCGATCTAGGGATTGTTTGCCGTCAGGGCAATCAGCCGAAGGCCAGTGCCAGCAGCTTGAACATGCCGGTCACGCCCAGCGGCAGGCCAATGGCCAGCGCCCACAGCACGATCCGGTCCCGCCGGAACAGGGCAGCATAGGCGGGGTCCGCTGCTTCGGCATCACTCAGCCGTTCCCAGCGTTTTTCAAACCGGCGGCAGGCGGGGATGATCGCGGCGACCAGCACGATCAGCGCGAAATAGGGCAGCATCGATCCGCCCTGTGCATGCAGCGCGCCCAGCGTGACGAAAATCTGAAGCCCGGTGTAAACCAGCAACGCATAGGCGATATTGTCGCTCATGCGTTTGCGCCAGTCGAGCGGCTTGTCGGAAGTGCGCGGCATAGTGCCTGTTTCCCGCAACGCCTTGACCATTGCCCGTCCCCTTTATTTCATCACTCTCCGGGACGGAGTAAATCACCGATGCGGCCTGTGATCAAGCCTTGTTAAGCATTCTCTGGCATCACCTTTGCCAAGGCCATGCACAAAACCTGCCAAATGCCGATTTGGGTGCTTGCCGAGATTCGCAGGGAACCGTAAACGGCGCTTGAGATGAGTGAGATTGCCACACCAGACGCGCCCCGCGCCGATGCCGCTGCCTCCGTCCGCGAACAGGGCGGTCTGGAAGTCATTTCCATTGCCAAGAGCTATGACAAGCGCGCGGTGCTGACCGATATTTCGCTGTCGGTGGCAAAGGGTGAGGTGCTGGGTCTGCTTGGCCCGAATGGTGCCGGCAAGACCACCTGCTTCTATTCGATCATGGGGCTGGTCCGGCCCGATTCCGGGCGCATCCTGATGGATGGCGTCGATGTCACCAAACTGCCGATGTATCGCCGTGCGATTCTCGGGCTGGGTTATTTGCCGCAGGAAACCTCGATCTTTCGCGGGATGACGGTGGAACAAAACATCGGCTGCGTGCTGGAACTGGTTGAACCCGATCCCGCTTTCCGGGCCGAGGAACTGGAACGCTTGCTGGGCGAATTCGGCCTGACCCGGCTGCGCGCCAGCCCGGCAATGGCGCTGTCTGGCGGTGAACGCCGCCGCTGCGAGATTGCCCGTGCGCTGGCGGCCAAACCGTCGATCATGCTGCTGGATGAACCCTTCGCCGGGATCGATCCGCTGTCGATCAGCGATATTCGCGATCTGGTGAAGGATCTGAAACAGCGCGGCATCGGCGTGCTGATTACCGATCACAATGTGCGCGAAACGCTGGATATCGTGGACCGGGCCTGCATCATCTATGGCGGGCAGGTGCTGTTCGCGGGCAGCCCCGAAGCGCTGGTGGCGGATGAAAATGTGCGGCGGCTCTATCTGGGCGAAGGCTTCACGCTTTAGGCGGCGGTGGCCAGCGGTTGATCCATGGCACTAGGCCCACGCCTCGATCTCCGCCAGAGCCAGTCTCTGGTGATGACTCCGCAGCTACAGCAGGCGATCAAGCTGCTGGCGCTGTCCAATCTGGAAATCGAAGCCTTCATCGGCGATGCGCTGGAAGCCAACCCGTTGCTCGAAGTGGGCGATGCCGCCCCGGCGGCGATCGAGCTGCCCGCCGATGATCCCGATATCCGCCGCACCACGCTGGAAAGCTCGCCGGTCGATCAGCTGATTGGCGAAGGGCGCGCGGCGGATGATCGCCCGCTGGATATCGATGCCAGCGCGCTTGATCGTGATCGCGATCCCGGCGATGCCGATTGGGGGCGCGAGTTTCAGCTGAGTGGTGGTGCCGGTGGTGAGGATGGCCCCGGCATCGATGAACGGGGCGAAGGCGATCCTTCGCTGGCCGAGCATCTCCATGCCCAGCTTGGCCCGGCGGCACGCGATGCGCGGCAGGGTTTCATCGCCCGCTATCTGATCGATCAGCTTGATGATGCCGGCTATCTGCCGGTGCCGCTGCGCGAAGTGTGCAACGAACTGGGCGTGCCACTGGCCGAGGCGGAAGCCGCGCTGGAACTGGTGCAGTCGCTCGATCCCACCGGCGTCGGCGCACGCAGCCTGTCCGAATGCCTGGCACTGCAAGCGCGCGAGGCGGACCGTTATGATCCCTGCATGGCCCGGCTGATCGACAATCTCGATCTGCTGGCGCGCGGCGAAATCCCTCGGTTGAAGCGGATGTGCGGAGTCGATGATGAGGATTTCGCCGATATGCTGGCGGAACTGCGCGGATATGATCCCAAGCCGGGTTTGCGCTTTGGCAGCTCGGGCGGCGAACCGGTGGTGCCGGATATCCTTGTCACGCCGCGCGCCGATGGCGGCTGGGACATCGCGCTCAATCAGGCGACGCTGCCGCGCCTGATCGTCAACCGCAGCTATTACGTCGAAATGCGCGGCGCGGTGGATGACAAGGCGGCGCGAGGCTGGCTTTCGGAAAAGCTGGCTGATGCCAACTGGCTGGTAAAGGCGCTGGACCAGCGGCAGAAAACCATCCTCAAGGTCGCCAGCGAACTGGTGAAGCAGCAGGACGGTTTTTTCCGCCACGGCGTTTCGCAGCTGCGACCGTTGACCCTGCGCGCGGTGGCCGAGGAAATCGGCATGCATGAATCCACCGTCAGCCGCGTCACCTCGAACAAATATCTGCACTGCGAACGCGGCACGTTTGAACTGAAATATTTCTTCACCTCGGGCGTCGGCGCGGTCGATGGTGAGGGCGGCGCTTCCGCCGAAGCGGTGAAGGCGGCGATCAAGCAGCTGATCGATGCCGAAGATCCCAAGGCGATCCTTTCTGACGATGCGCTGGTCGATCTGCTGAAATCACGCGGCTATGACCTTGCCCGCCGCACGGTCGCCAAATATCGTGAAGCGATCGGGCTGGGCAGCTCGGTGCAGCGGCGGCGGCAAAAGGCGCTGGCGGGGGTCAGATAACAGCATTTTCACTGGGGAGGGTGATGGGATGAGCGGATGGATGATCTGGGGCGGGGCGCTGGCGCTCTATCTGTTGTTCCGCTTGTGGTATGACAATTGGCGCGGGCCATTGACCAAGGCAGAGATCGACGCGTTTTTCGATCAGGTTCAGGGCAAATATGGCGGTGGCAACGATCCCGCCGTGCTGCGCAGCTTTCTGGAAGCCGATGACGGGCGCGAATTCGTGATGCTCAATCTGGTACAGGTTGAACAGCGCGAACTGCCCGATCCGCAGACCGGGGTGTCAACCCCGGGCGCCACGCTGATGCGGCGCTATTCCGATCCCTTCGTGCGGGCGCTGATCGCACGCGGCGGGCATCCCGGCATGGTCGGGCACAAGGTAGGGCCCTATATCGACGCGTGGAACGTGGAAGCCGATCCGGGCTGGACGCTGTTCGGGCTGATGCGATACCGCAGCCGCCGCGATCTGATCCGGCTGGCCGCCGATCCGCGTTTTACCGAAATCCATCCTTACAAGCTGCTGGGCATCCCCACTACCTTCAGCTTTCCCACCCAGCGCCGCCTTTCGCTCTACATGGGCCCGCGGACAAGCGTGGCGCTGATCCTCGCACTGGCGGCGGCGCTGTTGCAGCTGGGGATGGGGTAGTAGCCTAAAAAATCCGGTAGTTCAGCGTGGTTCCGGCGAAGATCTGGTTGCGGCTGCCGCGCTGCGTCACGATCGGGCTGCGCGCTGCCGGGCCGAGCAGCCGCGAATAGCTGGCGATCCCGGAAAGCGACCACCGGCCTGATACCGGCAGGGTCAGAATGCTGGTCACGCCCGCGTCGCTGATGCCCGATCCTGGCTGATAGGCGGCCAATCCGCTCGCCAGCGCCCCGGCGGGAGTGACGCCGAAATAGGCGCGATTATAGGCCGCGCTGGTCCAGCCGGCACCCAGTTGGACAATGGCCGAACCGCCCTTTTTCAGCGGATGGAAAATCCCGGTGGCGGCGCGCATCCGGGTGCCGCCATGCCCGCTTGCGACATCATGGGTGCCGGTCAAGTTGAAGGTGATCAGCGTTGGCGGACCGCGTCTTGCCGATGTGATCGGGATGCCGGTGCCCATGAAGCCGCCCAGTTCCACCGCCGTGCCCACTTTGGGCAGCAGCCGCACCACCGGATCGCGCACATCATCATCGCGGCCCAGATCAAAGCGGATCACCGGCCCCGCATCCAGCCCCTTTGATGGCACCACGTCGGCCTGCAATCCAAGACCGCTGGTGCGGACCCGGATAGTATCGGATTCGTAAAAGAAATTGCCGAAGGGGATTACCTTGTTGCTGTCAGCGCCCGGTGTGTCGGGGACCGTGGCAGCGCCCAGCCCCACCGTAAGCTCATCGGCTCGGGCTGCCTCGCCCGCACTGGCAAGCAATGCCGCGGCGACCAAGGCGGCCTTGCCGGACAAGCGTGGAGCAGGATCGAAAACGATGGTGCGGTTCATGGCTGACCTCTTGGCAATGGTCTTGTCTTGACCAGATGGGTGCCCCGATGGTTGATCTGGGAACGATCAAGGGTTTCGCAAGAGGATGTTTCAATCTTTCGCGCAAAGACTGCTCGCCCGCCGTCGCCATGGCTCGGCGAGCAGCGGCTGTGTGGCGAGAAAGCGGATCGCGGCGGGGTCACTTTTGTGCTGGCCGCCGATCAGCAGTTTGAAGCAGCGTTCCACGCTCCATTCCGGCAGGGGGCGGCTGATCAGGGTCAGGCGGTCCCCTGCGGCAACGCTGCCACTTTCGATCACGCGGTAATACCAGCCCGAGCGGGCACTGCGAACCACCTCGGCCAGCACATTGCGCGCGGCAAAGCGGTGGTCCAGCTTCCAGCAGGGCTGCCGGCCCTGGCTCACTTCCACCAGCGCGCTACCAAGGCGGAAGCGATCACCCAGACAGACTGCGCTTTCGATCAGCCCGGCGGTTGAAATATTCTCGCCAAAAGCGCCTTCGCCGCTCAGCAGCGGGTGATCGCCCAGCATGCCGCGCCAATGCGGATAATGATCATGGGGATAATGGTGGATCGCCTTGTCCACCCCGCCGTGGTGGACGGGATCGGCCTGCTCATCGCCTTCCAGCCCCAGCGGCCCAATCCGCACCGCACCATTGGCGGGCTGCTTGGCGATGGCGCTGTTCTCGTCACCACGGAACGGGGCAACGGTTCCGCGATTGACGGCGCGGATTTGGATCTCGATGGGTTGGGTCACGCTTCCAGCTCGATATCCCAATAGAGCCAGTCACGCCAGGTTTCGTGCAGATAGCCGGGCGGAAAGCCGCGCCCGCGTTCCTGCAATTGCCAGCTGGTCGGGCGGATCGGATTGACCAGCAAGGGCATTCCCGCCTGTTTTGGGGTGCGGCCGCCCTTCTTCATGTTGCAGGGCGCGCAGGCGGTGACGATGTTTTCCCAGCTGGTGCAGCCGCCCAGCCGCCGCGGCACCACGTGATCAAAGGTCAGATTGTGGGGATTGCCGCAATATTGGCAGGTAAAGCGATCACGCAGAAACACGTTAAAGCGGGTGAAGGCGGGAAATTCACTGGGGCGGACATATTGCCGCAGCGCGATCACGCTGGGGATCGGCATCGACCAGCTGGGCGAATGCACCTCGCGCCCATAGCTGGCGACAATATCGACGCGTTCCAGAAATACCGCCTTGATTGCGGTCTGCCAGGGCCAGATGCTGAGCGGATAGTAGGAAAGCGGGGTGTAATCGGCATTGAGAACCAGCGCGGGGCAATCGGACAAATGCCGGGAGGGATCCCCCTCTGCGCTGCGGAAACGGGCCGCGCGCTCAATCAGCTCCGACTTGAGCATGGCCTCCGATAACCGGGCCGCATTACGGTTCTGCGACAGTCCATGCGGCTATGCAGCACGCGGGCGGTTGCGCCGTCAAGGCGGGCAGGGGCGGGGTTTCCACAGCTGGGTTTGGCAAACTCGCCACTGGCACCGCGCCGCAATCGGGCTAGAAGCGCTGCGTGATGATCCGCACGCGCTTTGCCCCCAGTCCCAACGGCCTGCTGCATCTTGGCCACGCCTATGCCGCCGTGGTGGCGCATGATCTGGCGCATGGGGCACCAGCGGGATCGTTTCTATTGCGGATCGAGGACATCGACGGCACCCGCAGCCGGGCGGAGTTGATCGATGCGATATTCGCCGATCTCGAATGGCTGGGGTTGCAAGCGGATGAAGCGGTGGTTTTCCAGTCGGACCGGGTGGAGAGTTACCGCGCGGCGGCGGAGCGGCTCATGGCGATGGGCCTGCTCTATCCCTGCCGCTGCACGCGGGCCGAGGTGCTGGCCGCGTCGCCCGGCATGGGGCCGGACGGTCCGGTCTATGGCGGCACGTGTCGCGGGCTTGCGGTTGATGCCACGGGCGCAGCCTGGCGGCTGGATATGGCGAAAGCCGTGGCGCTGGCCGGGCCGCTGCAATGGGAAGATGCGCTGGCGGGAATCCAGCGCGCCGTACCCGAACAATTCGGCGATGTGGTGCTGCTGCGCAAGGAAGCGCCAGCCAGCTATCATCTTGCCGCGACGCTGGACGATGCCGCCGACGGGGTAACGCTGGTGACGCGCGGGGCCGATCTGTTTGCCGCCAGCCATATCCACCGACTGTTGCAGGCGCTGCTCGATCTGCCGGTGCCGCGCTGGCATCATCATGGTCTGCTGATCGAAGCGGACGGACGCAAGCTGGCGAAACGGCGAGGATCGCCCGCACTGGCCGATCTGCGCCGGGCCGGGCAGGATGGGCAGGAACTGGCCGACGCTTTGCGCGCCGGGCGTTTCCCTGCTGGCATTTCACTCTCGCCGGGCGTAGGATCATCGGCATGAACTACATCCTGATCCCTATCCTGATCGCGTTGATGGCGATGGTCATCGTCAGCCTGGTGCGCGGTATTGCTGCCTTTCTGCAAAGCACGCGCGACGATCTCGAACGTGCGCCCGGCTCTGGCCCCAGCGAGATGCAGCTGAAGCAGAACAAATATATGTTCGCACGCATCATGTATCAGGGCATCGCCGTGGCGGTGGTGGCGCTGCTGCTGTTCGCCAGCCGCTAAGGCGGGGCACAAGTGGTCAAGCTCAACAAGATCTACACCCGCACCGGCGATGATGGCACCACCGGGCTGGTCGATGGCTCGCGCTGTCCAAAGCATGCCGCGCGGATGGAAGCGATTGGCGCGGTGGATGAGGCGAACAGTGCCATTGGCCTGGCGGTGGTCGGGCTGGACAGCGATCAGCATCGTGCCGCGCTGATCCGCATCCAGAACGATTTGTTCGATCTGGGGGCCGATCTGGCAACGCCGGGTGACGATTTCACGCCATCGCAAATGGTGCTGCGGATCGTCTCCGCTCAGACGGAATGGCTGGAGCAGGCGATTGACTCGCTCAACGAGGGGCTGGCGCCCCTGACCAGCTTCATCCTGCCCGGTGGCAGCGAAGGTGCGGCGCGGGTGCATGTCGCCCGGGCCAGCGTGCGCCGGGCGGAGCGGGCCATGGTGGCTTTGGCGGCGGGCGCGCCGGTCAATCCGGCGGCGTTGGCCTATATCAACCGGCTGTCCGATTACCTGTTTGTGCTGGCCCGTGCGGTGAATGCCGCCGACACCGGCGATGTGCTGTGGGTGCCGGGCCAGAATCGTTAGCGCCAAAACCGCTAGACCGCACGCGCGCACCCCGCTAACCAGCCGCCCTTGCTGCAAGTGCGAAGGGAATCGGAAATGCGGACAGTGGCGGTGATCGGTGCGGGGCAGATGGGCTCCGGCATTTCGCAAACCGTGGCGCAAAGCGGCATCAAGGTGCTGCTTTCCGATATCGATATCGTGCGGGCTGAAGCGGCCAAGACCGGCATCGACAAGGCACTGGCGCGGCTGGTCTCGCGCGAAAAGCTGACCCCGGATGAGGCGGACGCGGCGCTGGCCCGGATTACTCCGGTGGCTGATTATGCGGCGATGGCGGATGCAGATCTGATCATCGAAGCGGCTACCGAGCGCGAGGAGATCAAACGCCGCATCTTTGAAAGCGTGGGGTCGCATCTGCGCAGCGATGCGATTCTGGCATCAAACACCAGTTCCATTCCGATCACCCGCATGGCCACCAGCTCGCCCGATCCGGCGCGTTTCATCGGGCTGCATTTCTTCAATCCGGTTCCGGTGATGGGGCTGATCGAGGTGATCCCCGGCCTGGCCACCAGCCCGGAAACCGTCGCGCGCACGCGGGCCTTTGCCGAAGTGCTGAACAAGCAGGTGGTGCAGGCCGAGGATGAACCCGGCTTCGTTGTCAATCGCATCCTGCTGCCGATGATCAATGAGGCGGTGTTCGTGCTGGGGCAGGGCACGGCCAGCATCGCCGATATCGACAAGGGCTGCCGACTGGGCCTGAACCATCCGATGGGTCCGCTGGAGCTGGCCGATTTCGTCGGGCTGGACACCTGCCTCGATATCGTTCGCGTGCTGTACAACACCACCGGCGATTCCAAATATCGCCCCGCGCCGCTGCTGGTCAAATATGTCGAAGCAGGCTGGCTGGGCCGCAAGACCGGGCGCGGGTTTTATGATTATTCGGGCGAAGCCCCGGTACCAACGCGCTGAGCATGGCGGTGAAGCGGGGATTTGCGATGGCGGGCTTGCTGCTTTCGGCCTGCGCGACCCCGCAACCCTCGCCATTGTTGGATCGCTTTGAAGCACTGCTCGCGCAGGAAGACAGCGCCACGCTGGCCTTGTCCAAATGGTGCCGCAGCCAGGGCATCAGTGCTGATCCGGTGATCACTGCCACCCAGGTGCCCGGCGGCGCAGAGGCTGAGCCGGCTGATCTGCGCGCCCGGCTGGCAATCGGGCCGGATGAGCCAGTGGCCTACCGCCATGTGCGGCTGTCCTGCGGTGCTCATGTGTTGTCCGAAGCGCATAACTGGTATGTGCCCGCGCGGCTGACGGCGGACATGAACAAGCAGCTGGCAAGCAGTGATACGCCCTTTGGCAAGGTGGCTGCCCCGCTGCACTATCGGCGCGAACGGCTGGCCAGCCAGCGCGGGCAGGGCGCGGATTGCCCATCGGGCGTGATCCTGACGCACCATGCCATGCTGCGCCTGCCCGATGGCCGTCCGCTGGCCCTGCTGGTGGAATGCTATACCGAGGCCAATCTCGCCCGGCGCTAGGCTGCGCGGTTAATGGGTTCTGCCCCTGGGCCAGCCTATTCCCACTCGATCGTGCCGGGCGGCTTGCTGGTGTAATCATAGACCACGCGATTGATGCCCTGCACCTCGTTGATGATCCTTGTGGCGACGCGGCTCAGGAAGCTGGCGTCAAAGGGATAGATGTCGGCGGTCATGCCATCGGTGCTGGTCACGGCGCGCAGCGCGCAGACATTGTCATAGGTGCGGCCATCGCCCATCACGCCCACGGTTTTGACCGGCAGCAGCACGGCAAAGGCCTGCCAGATTGCATCATAAAGCCCGGCATTGCGGATTTCTTCCAGATAGATCGCATCCGCCTTGCGCAGCACGTCGCAGCGATCCTTGCTGACTTCGCCGGGAATGCGGATCGCCAGGCCGGGGCCGGGGAAGGGGTGGCGGCCGACGAAGATTTCCGGCAGCCCCAGTTCGCGGCCCAGC
>JBGAIR010000075.1:0-7524 GCA_044225335.1 Novosphingobium sp.
CAACCTCAACCTCTACCCCCTGAGCCGAAGCCAGCGGACGTTCGTGCTTGGTCAGACCCTGTGCGTCGATCTCGCCAAGGGTATCGCGGACCCGCTGGTAAAATGCCTGTCGCATCGCGCCATGCCTCCATTCAGTTGCGAACGATTGGCAGGAAGGGGGCAAAGCATCAATAGCATGCGGATTTAATATGAAAGCATATCCGCAACATTGTTTGGTAGTTTGGTAATTTCATTACGAGCGGGTTTAGCCCCGGCGGTGCACCGTGAGGAGGCCGCGCACGGTGCCGGCGCACATCACCAGCAGCACCAGCGCCAGCGGCAGCCCCGTGGCGATAGCTCCCGCCTGCAGTGAGTTGAGCCCGCCGCTGAGCAGCAGCACGACACCGATCCCGCCGACCGCGAACAGCCAGATCACCTTTTGCCGCAGCGGTGTGTCGGTGCGCCCGCCTGACGTCATGCAATCAATCACCAGCGTGCCCGAATCCCAGCCGGTGACGAAGAAGACCAGGATCAGAACCACAGAAGCAAATGAGGTGACCTGCGCCCAGGGCAGGCTTTTCAGCAGAACGAACAGCTGGGTTTCAAGGCTCGCGCCGACCAGCTCCTTGCCCTGTCCCGAAACGATTGCCGCGATCGAAGCGTCACCGAAGATGGTCAGCCAGATAATTCCGAGCACGCTTGGCGCGATCAGCGCACCGGCGATGAATTCGCGCACCGTGCGGCCAAGCGAGATGCGCGCCATGAAGGTGCCGACAAACGGTGCCCAGCTGATCCACCATGCCCAGTAGTACACCGACCAATCGCGGTAGAACCCTTGGTCGGTGCGGGCGACCGGGTTTGACAGTGCAGGCAGGTACCAAAGGTAATCAAAGCTGTTGCGCACCAGATCCGACAGCAAGGCCAGCGCCGGGCCGGTGATGATCACGAACAGCAGCAGCAGCACTGCCATCCACATGTTGATCTCGCTCAGGATACGGATCCCGCGATCGATCCCGCCACGCACCGACAGGAAGGTGAGGAAAGACATGACCGCGATCAGCCCGAGGATCGCCAGCGGCGAGCTGGGAATGCCATAAAGGAACGTGACCCCGGCCATTGCCTGCTGCGCGCCAAGCCCCAGCGAGGTCGCAAGGCCAAAGATCGTCGCGAAGACTGACAGCACGTCGATCAGGTCACCCAGCCGGCCCCACACCGCCTTGCCGAACAAGGGGTAGAATGCTGACCGCATCGAGAACGGCATGCCGAAATCATAGGCGAACAGGGCCATCGCCAACCCCGCGACAGCAAAAATCGCCCAGGGATGCAGCGCCCAGTCAAAGATGGTTGCGGCCATGGCGAGATCGCGTGACAGGGCCGCGTTGCCTGCGCCGCCGCTCAGCGGTGCGCCGCTGCCCCCGGTCATCGATGCGGTGAAATGGGACACCGGCTCCGACACGCCGTAGAACACCAGGCCGATGCCCATGCCCGCGCCGAACAGCATCGAAAACCACGATATCCGCGAATAATCGGGCGTCGCGCCCTTGCCGCCCAGACGAATCCGGCCGAGCGGCGAAATCGCGACGGCGACGCAGAAGGCAAGCAGGACATTCCCTGCAGACATCAGGAACCAGTCGAACGTGGTGGTGGCCCATACCCGCACCGCGTTGAACAGCGCCGCCGATTGCACCGGCGCGACAAGCGAATAGACGATCACCGCGAGCGAGATCAGCGCCGTCGGAAAGAACACCAGAGGATCGACCTGCATGCCCAGGAACGACCGCGTTGATTGGCCATAGCTTCCGGTATCGATCTTGTCCGCCCAGTCGGCCATGGTTTGTCCCCCCTTTTCAGGAAGGCTAGCGGCGCCCCGCCACACTGGCCAGACCATCGCCGCGATTAATGCAAGATATCACCCCATGCGGGCTTTGGCGGCGATCAGCGTGTTTTCCATCAGGCAGGCGATGGTCATCGGCCCGACGCCGCCGGGCACGGGCGTGATCGCACCGGCGATTTTCACCGCTTCGTCGAAGTCGACATCGCCCTTGGTTATCACGGTGCCGTCGGCCTGCTCGACTCTGGTGGTGCCGACATCGATCACCACGGCACGCGGTTTGATCCATGATCCGCGAACCAGACCGGGCTTGCCCACCGCGCTGACCAGAATGTCTGCACCGCGGCAGAGAAACTGGGTATCACGGGTGTGGATATGCGTCTGGGTGACAGTGGCGTTGGCCTCGAGCAGCAGCGCGGCCATCGGCTTGCCGACGATGTTTGAAGCGCCGATCACCACGGCATGGCAACCGGTCAGATCAGGAATGACCGAGCGGATGATCTTGAGGCAGCCCATCGGCGTGCAAGGGATCAGCGAGTGGCTGCCCTGCGTGAGCCGCCCGGCGTTGAGTGCGTGAAGCCCGTCCACATCCTTGCTCGGATCGACTGCGGCCATCACCCGCAGCGTATTCATATGCGGTGGCAGCGGTAACTGGACGAGGATGCCGTCAACATCCTCGCGCGTATTGAGCCAGTTGATCCGGCCAAGCACATCCGCTTCGCTGGTGTCAGATGGCAGCCGGATGGTTTCGGATCTGAACCCGACCTTTTCCGCAGTGCGGATCTTGTTGCGCACATAGAGATGGCTTGCCGGGTCATCGCCGACGATGATTACCGCAAGCCCCGGGGTACGGGGCAACCGGGAAACTTCGGCAGCGACTGCGTCGGTCACCTCGCGGGCGAGGCGCCGCCCGTCTATCACTTCGGCGTGCATGGACGTGCTTTGCTAGCTGATGTTCGAATCCGGGAAGCTGGCCTTCTTGTCATCCATGAACTTGACCAGCTTCGCGTCGATATCCGGATCAAGTTCGGGCGGGGCGTAGCTTGCCAGCATTTCCTTATAGAGCTTTTCGGCGCGCTGTTCGGCGTCTTGTCTGCCGTCTTCAACCCACTGTTCATAGCTGTTGTTGTCGGAAATGGTCGAACGGTAGAATGCCGTCTTGAAATTGGCCTGGGTATGGCTGCAGCCAAGGAAGTGCTGGCCAGGGCCGACTTCGCGCATCGCATCCAGCGCCTGACCGTTTTCACTCATATCGACGCCTTTGGCATAGATCGCCATCATCGCCGCCTGATCGCAATCCATCACGAATTTCTCATAACCCATGGCGAGCCCGCCTTCGAGCCAGCCAGCGGTGTGGAGCATGAAGTTGACGCCCGCCAGCAGCCCCTGCTGCAGCGTGTTGGCGCTTTCGTAAGCAGCCTGGGCATCGGGCACCTTCGAGGCGTTGAACCCGCCCGCGCTGCGGAACGGGACGCCAAGGCGGCGTGCCAGAGCTGCACCGCAATTGATGATCAGCGAAGCCTCAGGCGTGCCAAAGGTCGGCGCGCCGGACTGCATCGACATCGACGAGACGAAATTGCCATAGATCACTGGCGCGCCGGGGCGGCACAGCTGGGCCAGCGCCATGCCGCACATGCCTTCGGCCAGACTTTGCGCTGCAACGGCAGCCACGGTGACCGGGCTCATCGCGCCAGCGACAATGAACGGGCTGACCATCGTTGCCTGATTGTGCCGGGCATAGACCTTCAGCGCGCCCAGCATCGTCTCGTCGAAGGTCATCGGCGAGTTGGCGTTGATCAGATTGACCATGACGCAGTTCTCTTCGACGAAATCCTCGCCGAAAACGATCTTGGACATCGCCACCGAGTCTTCGGCGCGGCTTGGGTGCGTGACCGAACCCATGAAGCCCTTGTCGCTGTATTTGAGGTGGCTGTAGACCATATCGTAGTGCCGCTTGTTCACCGGCAGGTCGACAGGTTCGCAGATCGTGCCGCCCGAATGGTGCATCGAATCCGCCATGTAGGCCAGCTTCACGAAATTGCGGAAGTCCTCGATCGTGGCGTAGCGGCGCCCGCCTTCGCGGCTGTAGACGAAGGGGCTGCCATAGGCCGGAACCAGCACGGTGTTGTTGCCGCCGATTTCAACATTGTTGGCCGGATTGCGGGCATGCTGCGTGAAGATGGCGGGCGCGTTGTTCTGGATGATTTCGCGGCACATGCCGCGCGGGAAGCGCACGCGCACGCCATCGGCCTTTGCCCCGGCGGCAACAAACAGGGCGATCGCTTCGGGATCGTCCTTGATGTCGATCCCGATGTCTTCAAGGATCGTATCGGCGTTGTGTTCAAGGATTGCGAGATCGGCGTCACCCAGCACCGAATAGGCAGGGATGTTGCGCTTTATATAGGGTTCGCGCGGCAAGGCATCGGCGGCACTGGCTGCGGCACGGCCACGGCGGCCTCCGGAACGTCCATCTCTCGACATCGTATTTCCTTTCTCAGCGGCCCCGGTCGCGCATGCGGCTGCGGCGACCACGTCCTGTGGCCGCATCGCCTTCCTGTTTCGGTGCGGTGGGGAATTTCATAGCGGCGACAAAATAGTCCTGAAACTTGGGCTCGGTAGCAGTCTCAACTTTGATGATATGCTTTACCGCCTCGATTATCCGGGCCTTTTCCGCGCGGTTGTAAAGCGCCATCGCCGCGCCCATGCCGGCGGCGTTGCCGATCGAGTGGATCTGATCTCCGCTGGCCATCGGGATGATGCCGATGTCGGCAACATACTGGCTGTCCAGATGGGTGCCAAACGCGCCGGCCAGCAGCACTTCGTCAAAAGCCGGGCATTCGAGATGATCGACCAGCAGCTGCACCCCGGCAGATAGCGCCGCCTTGGCCAGCTGCACCGCGCGCACGTCGGTCTGCTTGACGTAAAGCGGATTTTCCGGCCGGTCGAGCAGCAGGTATTTCCAGCTTTGCCCATCCTGCACAAAGCGGTGCGGCGCGGCTTCGGGCCGGAACAGCCCGCCTTCGTTGACGAGGCCTGCACTCGCCAGCTCAACCATGACTTCGAAGATGCCCGATCCGCAGATCCCGACCACGCGCTTTTCGGCGATGTCCGGATCGGCGTCGCTCAGCCATTCGTCGCTGCCAATCACCTTGAACCGCGGTTGGAAGGTCTCGCGATCAATCCGGACCCGTTCGATCGCGCCGGGGGTGGCGCGAACCCCGGCGCTGATCTCGGCGCCTTCAAAGGCAGGCCCGGTGGGGGAAGAACAGGCCGCCACCCTGCCGCCGTGGCTCAGCACGATTTCGGCGTTGGTGCCGATATCAACCAGCAGCACCGATCGATTCGTCATCCGATCAAGCTGGGTCAGGTAAGCGCCGGTCGTATCCGCGCCGACATGCCCGCCGACCAGCGGCAGGAAGGCAACGCGCGCGGTTTCCGAAATGCCGAGATCGAACCGCGGGGCAGGGGCCTCGAACCAGTCCTTGATCGCCAGCGTGAACGGGGCCTGCCCGAGTTCGACCGGATTGATGCCCAAGAACAGGTGATGCATGATCGGGTTGCCGACCATCACCAGTTCCAGGATCTGGTTTGGCCCAAGATCGAGCTTGGCCCGCGCATCTTCCAGCATGCTGGCAACCTGAGTGCGGATTTCAGCGGTGAGCTTTTCCTCTCCGCCCTTGTTCATCATCACGTAGGAAACCCGGCTCATCAGGTCTTCGCCATAGCGGATCTGCGGGTTCATCGCCGAAGCCTGATGGACCAGCGCGCCGTTGGTCAGATCATAGAGATAAAGCGCAAGGCTGGTTGAACCGATGTCGATCGCCGCGCCATAGGCATCGAAGGGCGATGGCGGCCAGACATCGATGATGGTGCAATCGTCGCGCACCACCGCGATCAGTTCACGATCATTCTGCGCCAATACCTGCTGCAGCTTGGTCAGCGGGCGATGCTCAATCCGGGTTTCAACCCCGAACTGGCGCAGCGCACTGATCAGGGCTTCGGTGTCGCTGGGATTGTCGTCAAGCTGCGGCATCGGCAGTTTGACCATGAACAGCTTGATCGCCGGATCGAGATCGGTGGTAAAGCCAGTGGAGTCCTTCGAGATGCTCGATACCTGGTGGCGCGCATCGCCGGGCACTTCGACCACCACGTCGCCCAGCACCTGAGCGCGGCACGCCAGCCGTCGACCAGGCTTGAGATCGCCGCGTTTCAGCGCCTTTTCTTCGCTGTCGGTCCAGCCGGAGAGATTGTCTTCGGAAACTTTCACGCCGAACTTGGGGTAATCGCCCGGTTCGAATTCGATCTGGCATCGCCGACACAAACCGCGCCCGCCGCAAATCGACAGAATGTCGACTCCGCTGGCGAGTGCGACGTCATAGACGCTTTCACCATCCTGAGCGGTGGCGCGGATGCCCGATGGGGTGAAGATGACCTTGTGGCTCATGAGCTGACTTATCCGCGCCGACGGCGTCCTTCACGGCCACCACGACCGCCGCGCCCTTCGCCTTCAGGCGCGGGTTCGCGGAACATGCGGATCCAGTTGGTGCAGTTGGGATCGACGCCATTGAGCGTGTCCGCCGCCTTGATCGCCGGGACCAGCCCTTCGTGGCAGGGGTTGAGGATCGCACTTGTCATGCCTGCGCAGGCGACCATCGGCAGGAACGAATTGTTGATCGCATGGCGATTGGGCAGGCCAAAACCGATGTTCGATGCGCCGCAAGTGGTGTTGACCTTCAGCTCTTCGCGCAGACGGCGGACCAGGTGGAACACGTCGCGCCCGGCCCGGTTGATCGCGCCGATCGGCATGACCAACGGATCGACTACCACGTCCTGCGGCTTGATCCCGTGATCCTGCGCGCGTTCGACAATCCGCTTGGCGATGGTAAAGCGGACGTCCGGGTCTTCGGAAATGCCGGTTTCGTCGTTGGAGATCGCGACCACTGCGGCGCCATATTTTTTTACCAGCGGCAGCACGCGCTCCATCACCTCGTCCTCGGCCGTGGTCGAATTGACCAGAGGACGGCCCTGATAGACCTTCAGGCCCGCTTCGAGCGCCTCGATGATCGAGCTGTCGATGCACAGCGGCACATCGGTGACCGACTGGACCAGCTGGATCACTTCCGCGAGAATGCGCGGTTCATCGGCCAGCGGAATACCGGCGTTAACGTCCAGCATCTGCGCACCGGCCTCGACCTGGGCGAGGGCATCGGCAACCACGCGGTCATAATTGCCTTCCTTCATTTCAGCGGCGAGCAGCTTGCGCCCGGTGGGGTTGATCCGCTCTCCGATCATCACGAATGGCTCGTCAAAGCCGATTACACATTCCTTGGTGGCAGAGCTCAGGACAGTCCGGGTCATTGCTTGGTTCCCTGGGTTTGAACGGGTTGCTTCAAATGTTCGAGATGGGTCGGTGCCCAAGGGCGGCGCGTGCCGAGCACGCCTGAACGGGTGACGATCTCGCCAACCCATTCTTCCTGCTTGTAGGCCATCAGATGCACGCCGCTGATTCCGTCGATTTCGGCCAATTGCTGCATCAGTTCGATCGCTATCGCGCGGCCTTCGGCCTTGGGTTTTTCTGCCTGCTCCAGCCGGCGGATCACCTCATCGGGAATGTGCACCCCGGGGATCGCGCCCTTGAGCCAGCGCGCCGTCTTGGCCGAGGCAAGCACCCCGACGCCCATCAGTACATGGCATTGTTCGGTAAGGCCCAGATC
>JBGAIR010000009.1:0-67631 GCA_044225335.1 Novosphingobium sp.
CCGCGCTGGAGTTTGACGAACAGACAGTGCTTGGCGCGCTGTTCGGCCAGTTTGATTCCAATCTGGTGCAGATCGAGAACCGGCTGGGTGTATTCATTTCCGCACGCGGCAACCGGGTGCAGATCGAAGGGCCGGAAGAAGCGGTGGCACGCACCCGCGATGTCTTGAAAGGCATGCATCAGCGCTTGCTGCAAGGGCAGGAATTGGATGCCGGAGCAATCGATTCGCTGATTGCCATGTCTGCCGAGCCCACACTGGAAGGGATCATTTCCGGTGGGCAGGATTCACCGCCGGTGATGATCCGCACCCGCAAGAAAACAATCGTTCCGCGCAGCGCCACCCAGATCGACTATATGCGCGCACTCGCCAGCCGCGATGTGATCTTCGCGCTGGGGCCGGCCGGCACCGGCAAAACCTATGTCGCGGTGGCGCAGGCGGTGTCGCAACTGATCACCGGCAGCGTGCAGCGCCTGATCCTTTCCCGCCCGGCGGTGGAAGCGGGCGAGCGGCTGGGCTTTCTGCCCGGCGACATGAAGGACAAGGTCGATCCCTATCTGCGTCCGCTGTATGACGCGCTGTATGATTGCATGCCGCCCGAACAGGTGGAGCGGCGCATCGCCAGCGGCGAGATCGAGATCGCTCCCATCGCCTTCATGCGCGGCCGCACACTGGCCGATGCCTTCGTGATTTTGGACGAAGCGCAGAACACCACGCCCGCGCAGATGAAGATGTTCCTGACCCGCTTTGGCCAGAACAGCCGCATGGTGATCTGCGGCGATCCCAATCAGGTCGATATTCCCGGCGGGCCGCAGATGAGCGGACTGAACGACGCGGTGACCCGGCTGGAAGGGATCGAGGGTATCGCCGTCACGCGATTTACCAGCGCCGATGTGGTGCGCCATCCGATCGTTGGCCGGATCGTTGAGGCGTATGAGGGGAAGGACGGTTAGCGGAGTGCCGTTGTTCACCTTCATACTAGAGTATGCCGGGGGAACATTCATATCCCAGATCTCTGCTGAAACCGTCCAGCGCGCGTTGGATCACTGGATATCAAGAATCGAATTGGATGGAATGGCAGCTGAAGGTTCCCGCGACGTCGCCAAAGCATTTGAAGATGTTACAGCTCGATCCCTTGTGCCGATCAATGGAGTCACCAATGTATGGTGCGCCGGAGGTTCATGCGGACGCGAACTGGCGCTTGTAAATATCGTTCAGACACAGGACTAGTTGCCGTTCGCTTGAAGCAAGATCGGGATACATCAACCAAGATGCCTCGACTTCGCGCCGCAGCAACGTCATGGTGCTACCGTGGAACTCGACATCACCATCGAAGCCGAATGGCCCAGCCCGCCCGATTGGGAGGTTCTGGCTGAGCAGGCCGCTGCCGCATTGGCACAGGTGGCGCCGGAGCTGGCCAACCAGCGGCTTTCGGCCAGCCTGCTGTTTGCCGATGATACAGAAGTGCACGCGCTCAACCGCGAATGGCGGGGAAAGGACAAGCCCACCAATGTGCTGTCCTTTCCCATGCTGGAACGCGATGATCTGCTCGCCCTGCCCGGCGAAGGCCCGCCAGAATTGCTGGGCGATATTGCACTGGCGCTGGAAACCTGCGGGCGAGAGGCGGCGGAAAAGGGCATTCCGCTGGACCATCATGCCACCCATCTGATCATTCACGGCCTGCTCCATCTGGCCGGGCATGATCACGAGATATCGCCGGCAGATGCCACCGCTATGGAGTGTCTGGAGATAAAGGCGCTTGCGCTTTTGGGCATTGCCGACCCATATGGCGATCACGAAACATAACCGGGGCCACAACAGGGCGATGCCCGACAGCGAATCTCCGGAGCCGGACAGTAGGCTCAGCCTGTGGCGCAGCTTGCGCCGATTGATCACCGGCAGCGATGCCGATCAATCGCTGCGCGCGCAGCTTGAAGAAGCCATCGACGAGCATGAGGAAGGCAGCACCGCCAGCAGCAAGGGCGATCTGACCCCGCTTGAGCGCGAGATGCTGCGAAATCTGCTGCACTTCAGCGAACATGACGCCGATGACGTGGCGATTCCGCGCGGCGAGATCGTGGCGATCCCGGCCTCAGCCAGCTGGGATGAAGTGGTCTCTGCCTTTGCCGAACACGGCCATTCGCGCCTGCCGGTCTACGGCGAAACGCTGGACGAGATCACCGGCATGGTGCTGATCAAGGATATCTTCCCCTATCTGGCCAGTGGCAAGCCGCCCAGGGACTGGACCAGCCTGCTGCGCCAGCCGCTGTTCGTGCCGCAGGCGCGCAATGCGCTGGATGTGCTGAACGACATGCGCGCCAGCCGGGTACATCTGGCGGTGGTGGTGGATGAATATTCCGGCACCGATGGCATCATCACCATCGAGGATCTGGTCGAGGAAATCGTCGGCGAGATCGAGGACGAGCATGACGACGCGCCGGAAGTGCTGATCGTACCGCTGGATGGCGGCAAATGGGAAGTCGATGCCCGCGCCGAGCTTGAGGAAGTGGGAGAAACCATCGACCCCCGGCTGGGCGATGTCGAAGAAGATGTCGATACCATTGGCGGACTGGCCTTTCTGCTGGCCGAACAGGTGCCGCCGGTGGGCGCGATCCTCGATCACGAAAGCGGCTGGAAACTGGAAGTGATCGCGGGTAACGAAAAGCACGTCACGCGGCTGCGGCTGCATCCTCCCTCCCCCCAGGAAGACCCGGACGAATAAGCCTTGGCCATCCGTCGCCTCCCCCCTCTCCGTGCGATCGAAGCCTTTGTCCGGATCGTCCGGCTCGGTTCGGCGCGCGCCGCCGCCGATGAACTGGGGCTGTCTCCCTCCGCGCTGTCGCGCCGGGTGGCGGCGCTGGAGGAATTCATCGGCAAGCGGCTGTTCACCCGCCAGCATCAGGCAATGAAGCTGACCGACGATGGTCAGGCCTTCTATGATGCGGTCAGCCCCAAGTTCGATGAGCTGGCCAGCGTGGTCGAAGGCCAGATGGAAGACAGCCGGGTGCTGCGCCTGCACCTTGGCGTGATGCCACTGTTCGGCAGCCAGCGGCTGTTCCCGCGCTTGCCTGAACTGCGCAAGCAATATCCCCGCCTGCACATCGATATCGATACCAGCCCGCACCTCGATTCGCGCGTCGGCGATACGCTGGATGCGGCGATCGTGCTGGCGAAAGAGGCCGATCCCGCCTTTCATTCGGTGCAGCTCGATCACAACCGCGTCTATGCCATCACCTCAAAGGCGCTGGCGGAAGAGATCGGCCCGGTGCCCAATCGCGAGGTGCTTTCGCGCCAGACCTTTCTGGTCCACACCGAACTGCCCGACAGCTTCGTCGCCTGGAAACGAGCCATCGGGATGCATGGGCTGCAACCCCTGGCGATCGACCATTTCGATTCCGGGCAGATGATCCTCGAAGCCGCCGCCAACGGCCTGGGCATCGCCATCATGCATGACGATCACTTTACCCGCGCGCAGGACAAGCGGCTGGCGCAGGTCTATGATGTCGAAGTGGAAAGCCCGTACAGCTACTGGTTCATCTGCCGCCCGCACTCGCTGGAAGTGCGCAGCGTGCGGATTTTCCATGACTGGATTTCACAGGCGGGGCTGTGAGGGCCAGTGGCGCGGCAGCGCAGGCTGCGCCATCATGCCGACCATGATCCGCCGATTCGCCCTGCTCGCCCTGCCGCTGGCCTGTGCCGCTGCTGTTTCCGCAGTATCAGCCAAACCTGCGCCGCGCGCCCGACCGGTGCCGCCACCGGTCGCCGCGCCGCTGGGCGATGTGGTGCGGGTGGCGATGGTCACCACCATGGGCACCATCGAACTGGAGCTGGATCACAAGCACGCGCCGATCACGGTGGAGAACTTCATCCGCTATGTCGATGCGCGGCGGTTTGACGGGATCACATTTTACCGGGCGATGCATCTGAGCTGGGGTGAGCAGCCCAATGGGCTGATCCAGGCCGGACTTCAGGCCAATCCGGCGAAGATCTTCAAACCCATCGCGCATGAACCGACCAATCTCACCGGCATCCGCCACACCGCCGGGACGATTTCCATGGCGCGCTATGCGCCGGGCACGGCGACGGCGGATTTCTCCATTCTGCTGTCGGATCTGCAAGGGCTGGACGCCGATCCATCATCGGCCAATCCCGATCTGCAGGCCGGCTTTGCGGCCTTTGGCCATGTCACCGCCGGGATGGATGTGGTGCGCCGCATCTGGGATGCGCCGCTTTCCCCCACCAAGGGAGAAGGCCCGCTGAAAGGGCAGATGCTGGAACCGCCGGTCAGAGTGCTGACAGTGCGGCGAGTGGCAGGCTAGCCCGTTTCAGTTGCGCTGAAACGGGCTAGGCACAGGCTTTCTGGCCTTCAGGGGATCGTACCGATCAGGCGACGCTTGCCTTGACGATCACGCCCGGTTTGGCTGGCGGTTCGCCCTTGGGCAGGGCATCGACATGTTCCATGCCTTCCTCGACCACGCCCCAGACGGTGTATTGCCGATCGAGGAAAGTGGCATCGTCAAAGCAGATGAAGAACTGGCTGTTGGCCGAATGCGGATAGCTGGTCCGCGCCATCGAGCAGACGCCGCGGACATGCGGTTCATTGTTGAATTCGGCCTGGAGATCGGGCTTGCTCGATCCGCCCATGCCGGTGCCATCGGGGCAGCCGCCCTGCGCCATGAAGCCGGGGATCACGCGGTGGAACTTCACGCCATCGTAAAAGCCTTCGCCCACCAGCTCCTTGATCCGCTCGACATGGCCGGGGGCGAGATCGGGGCGCAGCTTGATCTTCACATCGCCGGTGCCATTCCCGGTATCGAGGGTAAGGGTCAGATATTCGTCGGCCATTGCAATTCTCCTCTTTTGACGCCTGATCCGGAACCATGGTTCCGGTCAGTTTTCCGCCCGGCCACCCAACGAGATGGTATGCTCTGGGTGGCCGGGCGGGGGAGCGGGCCGGTGCCGAACCAAATTCGCATTTCGGCGAATTTGCTATCACGCCCTTTGCACGCGGGATATAGGCAAGCCGCGCATAAAGTCACCAGTGCAACATGATCGCCGGTTGCTTTTGTGCCCGGCGGGGATAGACACCCGGGCATGACTCCCGAGGAAGAAGCCCGCACCGTGACCGAGGATGCCGATACCATCGGCACTGCGCTCGCACCGGATTCCCCGCGCGAGTCCGAACGGCTGGACGAGGACAACAACCTCAAGCCGGAATTCGTTCGCCGCGTGCGCGACGCGCTGGAAGCGGGTGAGAACGACAGCGTCTATGCGCTGGTCGAACCGCTCCATCCCGCTGACATCGCCGACCTGTTCGAACTGATCGACAGCGATGATCGTCCGGCCTTTGCCAAGGCGATCAACGATCTGATGGGCGGCGAGGTGATCGCCGAGCTGAACGATCACGTCCGCGAACTGCTGATCGAATCGCTGCCTGCGGGCGCGGTCGCCGATATCGCCGAACAGCTCGAAACCGACGACGCGGTGGCGATGATCGAGGATCTGGACGAGGACGACCAACGCGCCGTCCTTGCCGAGATGGAGCCGGAAGACCGCGCCGCGATCGAAACCGCGCTGTCCTATCCCGAGGAATCGGCCGGTCGTTTGATGAGCCGCGATTTCATCGCGGTGCCCGAACATATGACCGTGGGCGATCTGATCGATTACCTGCGCGAGGATTTCCACCTGCCCACCGAATTCTGGGAAGTGTTCATCGTCGATCCGGCGCATCGCCCGCTGGGCACCTGCGCGCTTTCGTGGATCTTGCGCACCCCGCGCTATGTTTCGCTGGCCGACGTGATGATCCGCGACCAGACCCTGATCCCGGTGGGCATGGATCAGGAAGAGGTGGCGCTGCGGTTCCAGAAATATGCGCTGATTTCCGCCGCAGTGGTCGATGATGCCGGGCGTCTGGTCGGCCAGATCACCGTCGACGACGTGGTTCACATCATTCAGGAAGAAGCCGGGCAGGACGTGCTGGCGCTGTCCGGCGCGGGCGATGGCGACATCAACGAGCCGCTGCCCCGCACCATCCGCTGCCGCATGTGGTGGCTGTTCATCAACCTGCTCACCGCCTTGCTGGCGAGCGGCGTGGTGGCGGCGTTCCAGCATACCATCGAACGGCTGGTGGTGCTGGCGGTGATCATGCCGATCATCACCGGCATGGGCGGCAATGCCGCCACCCAGACCATGGCGGTGACCGTGCGCGCGCTGGCCACCAATCAGCTGACCAGTTCGAACACCTGGCGCATGATCATGCGCGAATGGTGGATCGCCAGCGCCAATGGCATCGGGCTGGGCCTGCTGATGGCGGCGGGCTGCATGGTGATCTATGATCAGCCGATGCTGAGCTTCGTGGTGGTTCTGGCGATGCTGCTGAACCTGCTCAACGCCGGGCTTTCCGGGGTGCTGATCCCGCTGGGGCTGGACAAGCTCAAGATTGATCCGGCAGTCGTTTCCACCGTGTTCGTCACCACCATGACCGATACGCTGGGCTTCTTCTTCTTCCTCGGGCTTGCCTCGCTGTTCCTCGGCTGATGGTGCTGCACCTCACCAAGGTGGCGTTTGGCGCGCAGTCGCTGGAGGAAATGCACAGCTGGTTTGCCGAGCGCGGCGATGAGGCGCGGCTGACCACGCGCTATCTGCCCAAGCGGCACACGGAAATCGTACCCGCGGATGGCAGCCCCGGCGGATCGCTGTTCTGGATCTACAAGCACCAGCTGGTCGCCCGCTCACCCATTCTGGGCTTTGAGGCGGCGGAGGGCGGCAAGACCCACATCGTCATCTCCACCCGCCTGATCGACACCCACCCCCAGCCCAAGCGCGCCCATCAGGGCTGGCGCTATCTGGAAGACAAGGATGCCCCCCGCGATCTGGCCGCGGGCGAAAGCGCCGATGATGCCATGCCCGGCAAACTGGCCAGCGAACTGGCGAGGCTGGGGCTGGTCTAGGCGGGGTGGGTTTGGGTGCGGTGAACGGGGTGTTGGCTACCGGGATCCATCACCTGCCTGGTGGCATTGCTGATATAGCTGATCGCCTGGCCTGCGTTCCGGTGGTGCTGTTGGCGACGGCAGATTTTCCGGTATTGCCAGACATGTTGGCGCAGGAACTATTCTGGCTCATCGCCACCCGCCCAAATCGGCCAAGCCTTTAATATATAGTTAGATGTGGATGCGTTTCGGTATTTTCCATCGCAATTTCGTAGTTCTGACAGCGCAATTTGAAGACTGATCCGAGTACCGATTACATTGACAAATTCAGATCGCTTGCTCAACCTTTAACAAGCAAAGGGGGCTTCGTGCATAAACTGTTAGCTGTTTCGATATTCGCTTCAGCTCTCCTGGCTGGACATGCGGCGAGGGCGCAAACTGCTCCAGCTGTGGCATCTTTCCCTCTTGCTGCAGACGAACAACTTGTCCCATTCCGCAACGGCTGTAACCAGATCGTAAGAACAGGCGAGTCAAAGGCAGTTGAGTATAACTGGTACGGATCCTGCAAATTTGGCGTCGCGGATGGCCAGGGTTTCGTTGTAGCACTCGGGAAGTATGCTGACGGAAAGTATCATCTGGTATCAATGAAGTTGGGTCGGCCGTCCGGTTCCCCTCCCGCAACCAGTTCCAGTTACCGCATTGTTTCGCTTCCCCGCGGAGCTGACCGCGATTTCGCAGAGACGGTCTTGACGAGGCCGCCATTCGTTGCAGACCCGGGTGACTCGTCGCCCCAAGTCACAAGCAATCGCGGAGAATTTGCACTTTTTATTTTAGTGAGTTCGGCCCGCAAATATGACGGACAGGAATTGAAGGAGACGCTTTGGATCGCAAGGCGCCCCTGTCCGGTTTTTTGTTCCTCAAACTATCGACGCGTCACTGGCGGCGGATCCGATTGTATCGCTGGATCCGGAACAGCGAGCCAAAGTTGTGCCGATCTGTCGCGCCGCTCTCAACCGCCTGAAAAGTGAGGGCCGTGCACCGGATCCGTATAGCATCTCAGCCGCAGACGGCTTCAAATTCGTCAACTATGGTTATTACTTCGTAGCCTACCTTGAACAAACGATCCTGCCGCTTGCGCCTGACGGCGGCTATGCCAACTACGATCCCGCAACCTATAGGAAACCGACCTACACCAACGTCTCGCTATGTCCGCAGATTACATCGCTCGCGGGGTGTGAAGTTATCTGGCAGCCCTTGCTCGCTCCCTTTCTTGCCAAGCAAGACAGGTCGAAAGAACTGGCTGAAAAAGAGTTGGCGGAGTATGAATCTGATCGAGTGCGCCGCGTCGCCCCTCTCGAAGCCGCACAACGAGAGCAGTTGGCCGCCATTGTTCGCCGATATACGGCTGCGGTCCGGCCAATGCCCGTGACAACTGGGCTTCCTCAGCCAGCAACTCGACCGCGTTCGCGCAAAGGAGGCCATCAATGATCCGCTTGGACTTGCGCGCGGTGGCTCTTGCTGCCGCCATGCTCATGATTTCTGCGCCGGCTTCGGCACAGGCAACTTCAGGCACCTGCCCGGCACCTTCGGCGATTGAGCAAAACGACCAGATCACGATCGGTCGAACCTGGCTGCCGATGCGGATCGGGATTGATTTGGCAAAGGCCAGTTGCCGCGCTCACGATTTCCTGGCCAATTTCTTCAAACGGCAGCCAGACCCGGACAAGGCAACGCTGGATGACGTGATGGAAGCGTCCAAACCTGACGCTGGCGAAAGCACAGATCGAACCTATCAGACGCAGCGGTCCCGCATGCCATCGCCGACCAGCAACCCCGGCTGGAACCGGACTCCGACAACCAGCATTGTCGTGCTGCCGCCTGCACCCGGTAGCGAAACTCCGATCCTTTACCAGCCAAACAACTCAACCGATCCGATACCAACCAACGTCGCGCAAATACAAGGGCGCGGCACACTGCTCAGCAGCGAAGGGATGAAACGCGGTACGTTCCAGAACGGACGGCTAAACGGCGTGGGCGAAGAAATCGACCCCAATGGAACCTGGCGCGCGGGAACCTATGACCGGGGAACCAACACCGGGCAGGTATTCGAGGTCAAAAAGCTCGGTGGCCGAACCTATCTGACTGCAGGCAGCATCGTCAATGGCAAGCGCGACGGCATGGTGGAACGCATCTTCGCCGACGGCTCAACCCAGTTCGAGGATTGGGAGGACGGAAAACTGATGCAGGTTGGGGTTCGGGCGCCCAAGGGTCAGTCTGCAATTGCGCCGCAGGCGCGATATAAGCCGCGCGAAGAGGTCGCGACCGAGGATGCTTATCAGCACACCGGACCTCGGACGAGAATCGCACCGGGAACGACGTTTGATCCGGGCCGGGCGACGCGACCGCTTACATACGACAAATCGCGAACTCCTACAATTGATCAGAGTGTATCTGTATGTGGTGACGATTGGAAATATCTGAAATATTGGGCTGGAGAGATACCAGGAATAAACCTGGTGTTCGCGGCACGCAATGCAGAAACTCAAGAACTTCTTGCAGAGTCAGCCGATTCCAATTTATGCGCACGGTTCTCGTCAAAATACAATTTAAAACCCTGCACCCCAGAGGTTATTTCTGGCAGCAAGTGCTATATTAAGGCCGTACTAGATGGTCGTAGCGGGCATTTTCGAACTAATTCGATGATAATCGAAGGGTCCATTGAAGGAGATACGAGGGGCAGGCAGGATTATTAGATTAAAATTATAAGGCAAAATTTTCCTTTATATCAAAAATTACTTATAATCCACCAAGGCAATCATATACGCAGCCGCCCTGAGTTTGCCGAAGGGCTGTGCCTGGTATCCGCGTGCTTCGACAGGCCCAGCATGAGCGGAAGCGGGGATTGGAGTGGATTTGAGCCCTATTGGTGTGTATATCTTGACATAATGAACCATATTGGTTATATGCCCGCGCATCCAGCTCCACCTATGCGCATGGGATGGGCTGGTGTTTCAGGTCGGCGTTGTGGCCGGGGTGCGGCGATTGTCGCAGCTGCGCAAACAGCGTCCGGCGGGTGCAGGGCCTGGCGGCCTGTCTGAACCACGCATCAGCGATGCGTCCTAGAGCAGCCCCGCCACAGATCAGGGATGGCGCTCGCTCGCGAGCCCGCCGCGCCTCCCGCCCCGCTCCCGATGGGCCGAACCGGGCTGGTGCTGAACGCTTCCCGGTCGTTCGCAACGTACCGTACAGCAACTTCCCGCGCCCCTCGCACGGGCGCCATGACGCCGACCTGATGTTCTCGGCCTCACCTCTCCCCGGCGTTAGGCCGCATTCGCCAGCGGCTGATTTTTCGTATCTGCTGTTTTGGTTCGCGCCGAGGCCGCAGAGTGCGCTGAGGTGTTGTGCCTGCGGCGCAGCCGCTTTTTCCATGCAAGTGCGGCGCTGGCTTCTCCACGTTCTCGGCGATCTCGGCGCGAACCCCATTACCAACCCATCCGCACGCGGTCAGCGCGCATCCTTCGACAGGCTCAGGATGAGCGTGGGCGCTCACGGCATCAGAGCGAACCCGGCTGCGGGTAACCTATCCCCCGGCGCGCACTCGCTCAACAAAGCGGCGCACGTCATATTCGTCATCGCCTTCATAACGCGGGGCGTAGCGGGCAAAGGCGGCATCCAGTGCCTCCACCCGTTCATGCATGCGCACCGGATTATAGGCATGGCTGACCACAAACCGTTCCCGCGCGGCGATCTGCGGCAGCACGATCGCGGCGAAACGATCCGGGTCCATCGCGGAATCGCGGATCGCCGCCGGGTTGATATCGGTGCCGACCCAGCCGGGGATGATGGTGCCGGCATGGACATGGGCAGGCAGATCCTCACGCAGGCTTTCGGTCATGCCCAGCACCGCATGTTTCGAGGCGATATAGGCGGCGGAGCGCTTTACCGCGCAGAACAGCGCGTTTTCGCTCGCCACATTGTAGATGGCGCTGGGATGCGATTGCGCGGCCAGTCTGGGCGCAAACTGCGCGCAGCCATTCCACACCCCCCAGAAATTCACTTCCAGCACCCGCCGGGCATCGGCAAGCGGCGTATCGGGCTGACGCTTGCCGATGCCGCCGATCCCGGCATTGTTGATCAACAGATCGACCCGGCCAAACCGGCCCCATGCCTCATCGGCCAGCGCCTTAACCGCATCGGGATCGGTCACGTCACAGGCAAACACTTCTGCATCACCGTGCCGGTCAGCCAACAGCACGCTGGCCCCGGCAGATTGCAGCGCCCGGCCCAGCGCGCGCCCGATCCCGCCCGCACCGCCGGTGATGATTGCAACCTTGCCGGCGAAACCGGCTGTCACGCCGCCTGCCCCAGCTTGTGGACGATGCGGCGCAGCGTGCTCGCGTAAACCTCTGGCTCCTGCGCGCCGGGGATCAGGAACTTGCCCTCCACCACCATCGCCGGAACGCCGGAGATGTTCATATCCCAGGCCGCGCGCTCTTCCTGGCGGACGATCTCGCCCAACGTCGCATCAGCGATGGCGGCGCGGGCCGCGTCGGCATCCAGGCCCTGCTCCGCAGCAATCCCGGCAAGCACGGCTTCATCGCCGATGTTGCGGCGCTGCTGGAAATGGGCGTCGAACAGCGCCAGCTTGAGCCGGGTCTGCGCGGCGGCGCCATGTTCAACCAGCGCCCATTTGAGCAGCTTGTGCGCGGCGAATGTATTCCACATCATCGCCGGGGGCGGATCGCCCGCCCCGGCATAGCGAAAGCTGTAGCCCGCGCGCTCACCAACGGCGTGAAGCTGGCTGCGGTTCACCTCCACCTGATCGGGGGTGCGGCCATATTTGCGGGCGATGTGATCGCTCTGCCCCTCACCCTCCGGCGGCATATCGGGGTTGAGCTCAAACGGCAGCCAGCGGATTTCCGCCTCCACCTCGCCCGCCAGCTGGACCAGCCCCTTTTGCAGCTGATTATAGCCGATCACGCACCACGGGCACATGACATCGGACCAGATATCAATGGTGAGTTTGACAGGTGCGGTCATTGATCGAGCCAGTGCTTGAGCAGATGATGGGCCACCGCGAACGGCGGCGGGGCGATGAATGCGGCATCCTCATCCCCGCGCATCGCGGCGGCGACCTGATCGCGGGTGAACCATGCTGCCTCTTCCAGCTCGGTCCGGGCAATCTCCAGCGCATCGCTTTCGGCCAAGGCATGGCAGCCGATCATCACGCTGGAGGGGAACGGCCAGGGCTGGCTGGCGACATAGCGGACATCGCGAACCCGCACCCCGGCCTCTTCCAGCACTTCGCGCGCCACCGCTTCCTCCAGACTTTCGCCCGGTTCGACAAAACCGGCCAGTGCGGAAAAGCGGCGCGGAGGAAAGCGTGGCTGGCGGCCCAACAACAGACGGCCTTGATGCTCCACGGTCATGATGGTGACCGGATCGACGCGGGGGAAATGCTCGGCCTTGCAATCCGGATTGCTGCAATTGCGCTGCCAGCCGCCCTTGGCCAGCACCGTGCCGCTGCCGCAGCGCGCGCAAAAGCGGTGGCGGGCATGCCAATCGACCAGACTGCGCGCTGCGCCATAGGCGGCCAGCTCTTCGCCCGAAAGCGCTGCCATCGCCGCCCACAGCCGCGGATTGGCCGGAGCAGTGCTGCCGATCAGGCCGGGCGGAACCTCGGCAAAGCAGCCCTTGCCGTCGAGCAGGCCAAGGAACACCAGCTCGCTATCGGGCCCGGCATCGCCCAGCGTGCCCCATTCCAGCGTGCCTTCGGGCGAGATCACCGGATCAAGCCCATCCAGCCGCAACAGCCGCGCCCGCCAGTCCATCAAACCGGCGAGCCTGTCGGCATCGCTGCGGATATGATCGGCCCGATCCAGCGCCGCGCCGGTGAATGCGATCGGCATGGTCACTTGCCCTTTCCTCTGGCCGCAAGATCGGCAGCCACCGCCTTGGGGAATTCGCTCAATACCGGTAGCTGTTCCTGCGGCATATATTGCGTGAACAGGCCGGTGCGCAGCCCCAGCCTTGTCTGCGCAAAGCCGACCGTGCCGGCCGCGCCGGACCAGCCGAACATCCCTTCATCCTTGCCGGTGCCGACAATGCCGCCCGCGCCGAAATGATAGCCCGCCACCCAGGTGCCGCTGGTATCCGCGCCTTCGGGCAGCAGATTGGACGTGCCCATCCGCACGGCCGCCTCGCTCATTACGCGGCGTCCATTCACCATGCCGCCATTGACGATCATCATCAGGAACCGGTCATAGTCCGCCGGACTGGTGACCAGCCCCGACCCGCCAAAGGCAAAGGGCGGCGCGATGCGATAGATCGAATTGCGCGGCGTATCGATCGGCACCGGCACCCCGCCGACCAGCATGTAATTGGTGGTGAGATGCCCGGCAGCACTGGCTGGCACGGCGAAATAGCTGCTGCGCATTCCCGCCGGGCCGAAAATCCGCTCGTCCAGAAACTCCGCCAGGCTGCGCTTGCCCGATACCCGGGCAATGATGATGCCCAGCACATCAAGGCCCATCGAATAGCGCCATTTGCTACCCGGTTCGGCAACCAGCGGCACGGTGGCGGCGCGGCGCAGAAACTCATCGGGTCCGGGCGTCGGCGCACCGTCATTCACGCCCGGAATCGGCAAGCGGGAAACCACACCGGGATTGACGCCAAGCCGCTTCAGCTCATCCCCCACCTTGTTGCGCCCGACCACGGCATAGCCCAACCCGGCGGTGTGGGTAAGCAGATGGCGGATGGTGATCAGCCGCTCGGCAGGCCGGGCATCCAGGCTTTTCGCGGGATCGATCGCCACCTGCATTTTGGCGAATTCCGGCGCGAAATCGGCCAGCGGCTGATCCAGCCGCAGCTTGCCTTCCTCAACCAGAATCATCGCCGCCATGCCAGTGACCGGCTTGGTCATGGAATAGGCGCGATAAAGACTGTCGGCACCGCTGGCATCGCGATCGCCAAATCCTTCAACCCCGCGCGCAATATAGCTTGGCGAATTGCTGCCCCAGCCGAGTGCCGCCAGCATTCCGGAAATCTTGCGCTGCTGCACATATTTGCCGACCAGCGCCGTCACTGCTGGCCATTGTGCCTCAACCCCGGCGGCCTGTGCCGCGCTGACAATCCGCGCCGCGAAAGGCACTGCCCCCAGCGCCATCCCTGCGCCAGCCAGCGCCCCAGTGCGCAGCAAGCCCCGGCGTGACAGCCCTTCCTGCATCATTCCCTCATTCTCCCGTTCCAGCCGTGGCCATTGCCAGCCGGGCTGCCTTGGCAAACAGCGTTGGCAGTCCGGCATCTTCCAGCCGGTCCACCCACCACCATTCGCCGCTGTTGCCATCCAGCCTATCCCAATCGCTTCCCGAATAAAGCATCAATTGCAAATCGAGATCGAAATGGGTGAAGCTGTGGCGCACCACCCCGCCGCTGCGCCATGGTCCATCGAGTGGCGGTGCGCCGCTGCCGTCACCGCGCGCGTTCCAGCCATCGTCGGGCAGCGCCCGCATCCTGGCAAGCATACCCTTTGGCGCACGCTGCACCAGCCAGATGTGATCATCCCGCATGATCCAGAACGCCCGGCCCCGCCGCTGCGGCTTGGCCGGTTTGGGCGCGCGCAGCGGGAAGCCCTCCGCCCCCAGACGGCGCCCTTCACGACTGGGACAGCGGACAGAGCAGACATTGCGGCGCGCGCGGCGAACACAGCGTTGCCCCCAGATCCATCATCGCCTGCGCGAAATCGCCGGGCCGCTCCGCCGGGGTAAGCTGCTCGGCATGGGTGCGGATTGCCTTGCGCGCGGCAGGCAGCGGCTGGGCGATGGCGAACAGCCGGGCGATCACGCGCTCAACATTGGCATCCACCACCGTCGCCGCTTCGCCAAAGGCAATCGCCGCCACTGCCGCCGCCGTATAGGCCCCCAGCCCCGGCAGCTTTCTGAGTTCTGCCTCGGTAGGAGGAAAGCAACCGCCATTTGCCGTGACGGCTCTTGCGCAGGCCAGCAGATTGCGCGCCCTGGCATAATATCCCAGCCCCGCCCATGCCGCCATCACCTCGGCATCATCGGCAGCGGCCAATGCCTGCACCGTTGGCCAGCGCTGGGTGAATCTGGCGAAATAGGGAATCACCGCCGCAACCGTGGTCTGCTGCAGCATCACCTCGGAAAGCCAGACCTGATAGGCGGGCGGCGGCGGCATTCCCGGCGGACTGCGCCAGGGCAGCGATCGGGCATGCTGATCATACCAGACCAGCAGGCGATCGGCGATGGCGTGATCGGCATCAGTCTGGGTGCTGGCATCCATCGCGCCGCTATGGCATTGCCGCGGGGCAATGGACAAGGACCGAGACAGCCCCACCGCCAAACCGCGCCGTTTTGAGCGGCCACGCGGCGCAGGCGCGCGGTCCATATCCGAACTGATGCCCGAAATCGGCCGCACCGCCTTTCGCCGCTTTGGCTTTGTCCAGTCCAGCGTCGTCACCCGCTGGCCGGAAATCGTCGGCAGCAAGCATGCCCGCGTCTGCGCGCCGGAATCGATCCGGTTTCCGCCGGGTGCGAAGAATGACGGCATTCTGCAACTGGTTGTCACCCCGGCCCATGCGCCGATCATCCAGCATGTGGTGCCCGAGATTATCGAGCGCGTGAACCGCTTCTTCGGTTACAAGGCGGTGGCCCGCGTCAAGCTGCGTCAGGGCGAGGTCAAGCCGCCCCCGGCCCAGACCACCGCCGCGCCGCCATCGCTGAAGCCGATCCCACTGGAATTGGGCGACAGCCTGCGCGATATAGGCGACCCCGAATTGCGGACCGTGCTCGAATCGCTCGCCCGCAGCCTCGGCGGCAAGGAAAAGGATTCTACCGAGTGAACGCCATTCGCAAGCTTATCCGGTTCGGCGCACTGACCATCGCCGCATTGGCGGTTGCCGGAGCCGGGCGACCGGTCAACTGGAACACCGCGATCAGCCAGACCGCGTCTGGCAGCCATATCCTCGGCAATCCCGCCGCCAAGGTGAAGCTGACCGAATTTGTCAGCTACACCTGTCCGCATTGTTCCGATTTCGAAACCCACGCCGATGGGCCGCTGCGGATTGGCTATGTCCGTTCCGGGCAGGTTTCGGTGGAGGTCCGCCATATCATTCGCGACCCGATCGATCTGGCGGTGGCAATGCTGACCAATTGCGGGCCTAAAGAGAAGTTTTTCCTGAACCACGCCGCCTTCATGCGCAGCCAGTCCACCTGGATCAGGCCGCTGGTGACATCGACACCGGCACAGCGCCAGCGCTGGTTCGCTGAAAACATCGGCCAGCGCAACCGGACTATCGCCAGCGATTTTCACCTTTACGAGATCATGGCAACGCGCGGCTATGATCGGGTCGCGGTTGATCGCTGCCTCACCGATAATGCGATGGCAACAAGGATCGGCCAGCAAAGCCAGAATGCAACCGACGTGCTTGGCGTCGATTCCACGCCCAGCTTCTCGCTGAACGGGCTGCTGCTGTCGGGCACGCATGAATGGGCGCTGCTGGAACCGCAGATCCGGGCCCGGCTTTGAGCATTCGTCCCGCGAATCCTGTGGACTAGCCATCCGTTTCACCACAGCTATCTTTGCGCCCGATTTTCGCTAGGCTAGCCTTCAACCCCCTATTCAACCCCGCACGAAAGCAGATGATCATGACCGGGTTCCGCAAACTCGCCCTCGCACTCGCCATTGCCCCGTTCGCGCTGGGCCTTTCCGCCTGCAAGAAGGAGGCCGCAGACAGCACTGGCCTGTCCGGCGAACCGATTGCCAAGATTGCTGCACCGGCGGGCAAGAGCTGGGCCGATGTTGTCAGCGTCACGCCCGAAGGCGGCTATCTGATGGGCAATCCCAACGCCCCGATCAAGATGATCGAATATGGCGCGCTCAGCTGCTCGCACTGCGCGGAATTCTCGGAAAAGGGCAGCGCCGAACTGCGCGACAATTTCGTCGCCAGCGGGCGGGTCAGCTATGAGCTGCGCTTCTTTATGCTCAACGCGCTGGATGTTCCCGCGGTTCAGCTTGCCACCTGCGGCGGTTCGCCCGAAGCGGTGATCCCGCTCAGCGAACAGTTCTGGGCCTGGCAAAAGAACATGTTCCAGAACCTGCAGGCCGCCGGGCAGGACAAGATGCAGGCCGTATCGCAGCTTCCCCCGGCCCAGCGCTTTGGCGCTTTGGCTCAGCTGGCCGGGATGGATCAGTTCTTCGCCGCGCGCGGGATTGCAGCCGATCAGGCCAAGGGTTGCCTGGCCGATGTTGCCAAGGCGGAAAGGCTGGTCGCCACTGCCAATGAACAGGGCCAGAAGTATGACATCACCGGCACGCCGACCTTTCTGGTCAATGGCAAAAAGCTGGATATGAACACCTGGGAAGCGATCAAGCCCGAGCTTGAACGGCTTGGCGCGCGCTAGGCCGGGGCCAAGGGGGCAAACGGCACCGCGATGCGCATCAGGCGGCTCAAGCTCAGTGGATTCAAGAGCTTTGTAGAGCCTGCTGAACTGCGCATCGAAGCCGGGCTGACCGGCGTGGTCGGGCCGAATGGCTGCGGCAAATCCAATCTGTTGGAAGCAATCCGCTGGGTGATGGGCGAAAGCTCGGCCAAGTCGATGCGCGGCGGCGGGATGGAAGATGTGATCTTTGCCGGAACCGCGCAGCGCCCGCCGCGCGATTTTGCCGAAGTGGTGCTGCTGGCCGATACCGGGGACAATGATTCCGAACTGGAAGTAGTCCGCCGGATCGAACGCGGCGCAGGCAGCGCCTATCGCGTGAACGGGCGCGACGTGCGGGCCAAGGATGTGGCGCTGGTCTTTGCCGATGCCGCCACCGGCGCGCATTCGCCCGCGCTGGTCAGCCAGGGCCGGATCGCCGCGGTGATTGCAGCCCGCCCGACCGAACGGCGCGCCATGCTGGAAGAAGCCGCCGGGATCGCCGGGCTTCACGTCCGCCGCAAGGATGCCGAGCAAAAGCTGCGCGCGACCGAGGCCAATCTCGCCCGGCTGGATGATATCACCGCCAGTCTCGATCAGCAGATCGCAGCGCTGCGCCGTCAGGCCCGCGCCGCCGAGCGCTATCGCAGCGTCTCTGACAAGATCCGCATTGCCGAAGCGCGGCTGGTCTTTGCGCGCTGGCGCGACGCCGCCAGCGCGGCCGAAGCGGCCCGCAGCGAAGCGCAATCCGCCGAACAGCGCGTCAATGCCGCCCAGCAGGCGATGAAGCTGGCGCAGGATGCGCAGCACAGCTCTGCCCAGGCGCTGAACACTGCGCGCGACGAGTTGGCGGATCGCCGCGACGATGCCACCGCGCATGGCCACCGCATGGCCGCGCTGACCAGCCAGCTGGAAGCAGCGGAACAGCGGCTCAAGGATCTGGAACGGCAACATCAGCGGCTGGAAGAGGATCGCGGCGATGCCGACCGGCTGACGCGTGACGCCGCCGAAGCGCTGGCCCGGCTGGAGCGCGAACTGGCCGATGGCGAAGCCGCCCTGGCGGCGGACGAAAAGCTCCGGCCGGTGCTGGCCGCCGCGCTGGATGATGCGGACCGCAATCTGCGCCAGGCCGAACTGGCACAGGCCAATGCCACCGCGACCCAGGCCGGGGTTGAGGCCGAATGGCGCGTCGCCGAGGCGGAGCTGGGTGCCGCGGCGCAACGTCTCTCCCGGATCGATGCGGATATAAGGCGGCAGCAGGAACTGCGCGACAGCCTCAGCCGCGAAACGGACCCCGAGGAAACACTCATCGCAGCGCGAGTGCTGCTTCAAGACTATCAAACCCAGATCGGTGCACAGCGCAAAGTGCTGGAAGAAATGCAGCTGCGCCGCGTCGAATTGCAGGGCGAGCGCGATTCGGCTGCCTCGACCGTGGCCTGCGCCAAGGCTGAACTGGCCGGTGTGGAGCGGGAATACACTGCACTGCTGCGCGATCGGGAAGCCCGCGCCAGACAGGCCGGCGCTCGTCACGGCATGCCGCTGGCGATCGACAGCCTGCGGGCAGCGCCGGGCTATGAACGCGCGCTGGCGGCGGTGCTGGGGCGCGATGCCAAATCGCCGCTGGGGGCTGCGCCCGCCGATGAGGACGGGCGATACTGGACCGGCGCGGCAACGCCCGGCGCGGTCAAGGATTCCTTGCTGGATCATGTTCCCGGCTGCCCGCCGCAGTTGGCGGCCCGGCTGGCGCTGGTCCACGTCGCGGATAGCGACGATGGCCGTGCACTTGGCCCGGGTGAATGGCTGGTGACGCGGGCCGGACATTTGCGCCGCTGGGATGGGTTCGTCGCGCGCGGCGAAGGCGCGGCGGAAGCAGCCCGGCTGGAAGCGGAAAACCGCTTTGCCGCTTTGGAACGGGATCTTCCGAAGCTGCGCGCCGCGGTGGAGGCCGCCGAAAGCACCGCAGCGCAAGCCGAGATCGAGCTGGTCGAGATGCGAAGCGTCATGATCGCCACGGATCAGGCTCTGTCATCGCTTGCCGAGCGTGAACGATCAGCGCTGCGCGATATCGATCAGGCCGAAGCCGCAAAGGCACGGCTGGCCGCGCGCCGGGCCGAACTGGCCGCCGCCGCCGATGATCTGGACGAGCAGCGCAAACAGGCGCAGGCCGAGCATGATGCCGCCGTGGCCAAACGCAGCGCCCTGCCCGACATGGAAAGCGGCCGCGCCCAGCTGGCCGCCGCACAGGCCCGCCACGATGCCGCGCGTCAGGGAATGCAGGCCGCCAATGCCGCGCTGGCGGCGCATGATCAATCGCTGGCCGTCGCGCGCGAACGCACCCAGTCGCAGCGCAGCGACATCAAGAGCTGGCAGGCCCGCGCCGGGGATGCTGCCAACCGGCTGGCGTCGATGACCCGCCGCTTTGAGGAAATCGAAGAGGAACGGGCGGTGATCGCCGCCAAACCTGCCAGCCTGATCCGCGAGATCGAGGCGGGTGACGCGGTGCGCGAACGGCTGGGCAAGGAACTGACCGAAGCCGAAGCGCGGGTTGCCACGGTATCAGAGCAGGCCCGGCAGGCCGATACCGCCTTTGCCGCCGCCAACGAAGCCCTCGCCAGCGCCCGCGAAGCCCGCGCCGGAGCCGCCGCCCGCGCCGAAAATGAGGAAGCGCGCCGGGCGGAAATGGCCGGAATTTCGGGTGAACGATTCCAGTGCCCGCCACCGCTGCTGCCCGAACGCTTCGCCTTTGCCTCTGGCGAAGTCGCCGCCGCCAGCGAGGAAAGCGCGGCGCATGACCGGCTGGTGGCCGAGCGCGAGCGGATCGGCCCGGTCAATCTGGTCGCTGCCGACGAACTGGTGGAGGCCGAAGCAAGGCATGGTTCAACCCTTGCGGAGCAGGCCGAGCTGACCGAGGCGGTTCACCGGCTGCGCGGATCGATCGGCAATCTCAACCGCGAAGGCCGCGAACGGCTGCGTGCCGCCTTTGAGGCAGTGGACGATCACTTCCGCCGGTTGTTCACCCGGCTGTTCCAGGGTGGGCAGGCCCATCTGGCGCTGGTCGATTCGGACGATCCGCTGGAGGCTGGGCTGGAAATCTATGCCCAGCCGCCCGGCAAGCGCCTGCAATCACTCACGCTGCTTTCGGGCGGTGAGCAGACGCTGACCGCGGTGGCGCTGATCTTTGCCCTGTTCCTGACCAACCCGGCACCGATCTGCGTGCTCGACGAAGTCGACGCCCCGCTCGACGATGCCAATATCGAACGCTTCTGCGACCTGCTCGACGCGATGAGCCAGGAAACCGATACACGCTATCTGATCGTCACCCACAACGCGGTGACGATGAGCCGGATGCACCGCCTGTTTGGCGTGACCATGGTCGAACAGGGCGTCAGCCGCCTCGTCAGCGTCGATCTGGGCGGCGCTGAAAAGCTGCTGGCGGCGGAATAAAACGGGGCAAATCCGCCAGCGTTCATCGCAAGATTGAAACCGGTTCACATTGTGTTACAGCGGCGTGACACACAGCCTTCGGCAATAATCGGGTGCCTGCATTGACAAATTTGCCAGAGGCTGCGGCCATTGCCGTATCGCCGCCTTCTGCCGAAACGACGCCTATTCCGCTCAACTGGCTGCTTTCGGCCATTGCCGTCAGCCTGGTTATGCTGGCCTTGCTGCTTAGGGTGACCGGCGTCGTCATTGCCCCGAACGCCGGACTGCTGCTGCTTGGCAGCGCCGGTGCCGCGCTGTTCGTCTGTCGCGCCTGGGGCCGACGCGTCGGCAATCGATCCGCCCAGATCATCGCCGATGCTGCCGAAAACACGCTGCTGTTCGTCACCATCAGCCTGAGCGGCGCACTTGCCAGCTATGGCATAGCGGCGTTGACGGATGGCTGGGTCGATCCGTCACTGGCGCGGTTTGACCGGGCGATCGGCTTTGACTGGAATGCCCTGTTCGCTGAGACACAGGCGCATGACTGGATGCAGATTTGCGGCCGGATCATCTATGCCAATATCTTCGCTTCGCCGCTGCTGCTGGTGTTCTATTTCGCCGTGCAGGGTCAGCAGGCCGCGGCGCGGTCTTTCATGGCGGCATTCTGGCTCGCGGCATTCATCTGCCTGATCCTGTTTCGCTGGCTGCCCAGCATGGGGCCGCTGGCCTTTATGTGGCATGGGCCGATCACCTATCTGCCGACCAGCGGATTGTTTCAGGAAGAGCTGATTACCCAGCTGCGCGAAGGCCGCGCCGCGCCGGTGGATCTGTTGCAGCTCAAGGGGCTGGTCGGCCCCCCCAGCTTCCACGCCGCCAGCGCCGTGCTCTATATCTTTGCCGCCTGGCGCACCACGGTTCTGCGCTGGCCGCTGACCATCGCCAATCTGCTGATGCTGCTTTCTGTGCCGGTGGAAGGCACGCATTTTGCCGCAGATGTGATCAGCGGTATCGCGGTGGCAGTGGCAAGCTGCGCCGCAGTGTGCTGGATTGAGCGGTTCCGCAGCCAAAGGTGCTAAAATCAGGCCTAACCCAGCACAAACCTTGGCCCGGTGCCGCCCGCTGCTGCGTGATCGTTCTTGTTGTACAGCTGACACCGCTGCAGGCTTAGGCAGCCGCAACCGATGCATTCATCCAGCTTTTCCCGCGTCCGGTTGAGCAAGGCGATCTTCGCATCCAGCTGCCCACGCAGTGAGCGGCTGATCTTTTGCCAATCGGCCAGGGTGGGTGTGCGCCCCTGCGGCAGGCGCGACAGTTCCTGTTCGATTTCGGTCAGCCCCAGCCCCAGCTTCTGCGCGATCAGAATGAAGCTGAGCCGCCGGATATCGCCGCGCAGAAACCGCCGCTGGTTGCCGCTGCTGCGCAGCGATTGCAGCAGGCCCTTTCCCTCATAGAAGCGGATCGCCGATACCGACAACCCGGTGCGCCGCGCCAGCTCGCCAATCGGCAGCAGGTCGTTACGGTTCATGCCCAGCCCTCCGAATGCCCTTGATCTCAAGTTAACTTGAGGTTGCACAAGCGGCAAGAGCGGTGATTCGGCCGCTCGCAACCACTTGCAATCAAGGGATCACGCCATGCCAACCGGCTTTCTGGAACATGCCAATATCACCGTCAGCAATCCCGATCGCAGCTCTGCCCTGCTGCAGCGCCTGTGCGGCTGGCACGAGCGCTGGCGCGGGGCAGCGATTGACAATGGCTGGACCATCCATGTCGGCAATGATCGCGATTATCTGGCGATCTATACCCATGGCAGCCCCATCGGCCGCTACAGCAAAGGCACCCCGCTCAATCACATCGGGCTGGTGGTCGATGATCTCGATGCGGCAGAGCAGATTGTAATCGCAGCCGGGCTGGAGCCATTCAATCACATGGATTACGAACCGGGCCGCAGATTCTATTTCTTTGACTGGGACGGGATCGAGTTCGAGATTGTCAGCTATGCATGAAACCGCCGCGCTTTCAGCCGTTCAGCTTGATGCCTATCTCACGCGCATCGGCCATAGCGGCCCGTGCCGCGCGGATCTTGCCACGCTGAATGCGCTGCATGTGGGGCATCTGGCCACCTTCCCCTTTGAAAATGTCGACGTACAGCTCGGCAATCCTCCGGGGCTTGATCCCGACGCCGCCTTTGACAAGCTGGTAACGCGTCGCCGCGGCGGCTGGTGCTACGAACAGAATGGATTGTTTGGCAGGGTACTGGCCACGCTGGGCTTTGCGGTGTCGCGGATCAGCGGCGGCGTGCTGCGGCAATTGCGCGGCGATTTCGTGATGGGATCGCATCTATGCCTTAAGTTGGCATTGGATGGGCAGGACTGGCTGGTCGATGTCGGCTTTGGTGGCGGCCTGCTGCGCCCGGTGCCACTGCTCGAAGGCGGGTGGGACGATCAGCTGCCCATCCCCGTCAGCCTTGCCCGCACCGATGATGGATATTGGCGGTTCGCCATCCAGCTTGGCTCTGCGCCGATGTCTTATGATTTTCACGATCAGCTCGCAGACGAGACCCAGCTGGAGCGGCTGTGCGATTGGCAGGGCAACGCGGCGGAATCAGTATTCGTGCAGAATCTGGTGGTGCAGCACCGCCAGGACGATGAGCATCACATGCTGCGCGGCAAGGTGCTGACCCGCACCCATGCTGGCGGATCGGAACAGCGCGTTCTGGACTCAGCCGATGCGCTGGTGGCAGTGCTTCGCGATCGCTTCACGCTGGATGTGCCTGCCGTCGCGGCGCTATGGCCCTCGATATGCGCGCGACATGCGGAGCTGTTTCCCGAATAGCAGCTCAGGCGTTGCCAACCACCCAGCAGGCCAGCGCCAGCAAAAGCCCGGCAAAGCGATTGGCGCGGAACCGGGTCAGCGCATTATCGGCATCGTCTGGCAGCAGCGACGCGGCCTGCCAGCCCAGATGCAGCGCCACCGGCAGCAGGGCCAGCAGCACCAGAGGATCGGGCCGAAGCAGCCAGAAGGCCAGCGCCCACAGCGCCAGCGCTGCGCCATAGAAACCCGCCACCCCGGCGCGGACATGCCGCCCCAGCGTCAGCGCGCTGGAGCCGATGCCGACCAGCGCATCATCCTCGCGGTCCTGACAGGCATAGATCGTATCATAGCCGATGCACCAGCAGATCGCCCCGGCATAAAGCGCCGCCAGCACATCGATCCGATCAGACCGCAGCGCAATCCAGCCAACCGGCGCGCCCCAGGTAAAGACCAGCCCCAGCCACGCCTGCGGAAAGCCCGTGATCCGCTTCATGAAGGGATAGGCCGCAACCAGCGCCAGACTGCCCAGCGCCACCAGCTGCGCAATCGGGCGCAATTGCAGCAATACTATCAGTCCGATCAGGCAGAGAGCGCCCAGCCAGATCCACGCCGCCCGCTTGCTCACCCGGCCACTCGCCACCGGGCGGCTGGCGGTGCGCGCAACCTGCCGGTCAAGATCAGCATCGACGATATCATTATAGACGCAGCCCGCACCGCGCATGGCGATGGAACCGATCAGCAACCACACCAGCAAATCCCAGCGCGCCTCGCCGCCCGCCAGCAACAGCCCCCAGGCGCAGGGCCAATAGAGCAGCCACCAGCCAATCGGGCGATCAAACCGCGCCAGCATGGCATAATCGCGCCACGGCTGCGGCAGCATCGCCACCAGCCCCTTGTGCTGGCTGTCGGGAACGATTTGCTGGGTATCGGCCATGCGCCGGGCATAGCGGCCTGCGCGGCAATCGGCTAGAGCGCAGCCATGGCCAATTCGCCCAACCCCCGAACCCCTGCCTGGCCGCCCAAAAGCGCGCCGCGACTGTTCGTGCCGGCCCCCATCGCCGCAGCTGAGACTATCACGATCGATGGAGCGCAGGCGCATTATCTGGCCCGGGTGATGCGGGTGGGCGCAGGCGATGCGGTGGTGCTGTGTGACGATGCTACCGGCGAATGGGCGGCGCGCGTCGCGGCGGCCGGAAAGCGGGAGATTACGCTGATCGCGGAGGTGCTGCTGCGCCCGCGCGAACCGGTGCCCGATTTCACGCTCTGCGCCGCATTGCTGAAGAAAGACCGCTTCGATCTGGTGCTGGAAAAGGCCTGTGAACTGGGAGTGCGCCATATCCAGCCGGTGCTGACCCGGCGCTGCGTGGCCGACAAGCTGAACCTCGACCGGGCCAGAGCCATATTGATCGAAGCCGCTGAACAATGCGCGCGGACCGCGCTGCCGCAGCTTTCCGAGCCAGTCCGGCTGGAGCAATTGCTGCGCCAATGGCCAGCCGAACGGGCGCTATTCTTTGCCGATGAAAACGGCGGTGACAGTGCAGCAAAATCTTTTGCTGCGCACAATGGCCCCGCAGCATTGCTGACCGGGCCAGAGGGTGGCTTTGACGATACCGAACGCGCTGAAATTCGTTCGCTTTCTGCGGCCAAACCGATCTCGCTGGGGCCGCGCATATTGCGCGGCGAAACCGCAGCAATTTCGGGCACCGCCCTGTGGATGGCGACCGGTGGCGACTGGTAGTATTTCTTGCTGGTGTAACACGCGCCTGTCACCTAATTGCGCAACATGAGCACGAGACAGGTTTCAGATCGCAACGATCCGGTGATCGAAAGCCGCGATCAGCTGGTTGCCCCGATGATCAAGGGCGAAAAGCCGCGCGAACGCTGGCGCATCGGCACCGAGCATGAAAAGCTGGTGTTTGCCACCAGCGATTTCCACGCGCCCTCCTATGACGAACCGGGCGGCATCCGCGATATGCTGGTATCGCTGGGTGAATATGGCTGGCAGCCAGTTGAGGAAGGCGGCAACATCATTGCCATGTCGGGCAGCGATGGCGCGATCAGCCTGGAACCGGCAGGCCAGCTGGAGCTTTCCGGCGCGCCGCTCGAAAATCTGCATCAGACCTGCGGCGAAACCGGCCGCCATCTGGATCAGGTAAAGGCCATCGGCGCCCGCACCGGCACTGGTTTTCTCGGGCTGGGCATGTGGCCGGACAAGCGCCGTGACGAACTGCCGATCATGCCCAAGGGCCGCTATGCGATCATGCTGCGCCACATGCCGCGCGTTGGCAGCATGGGGCTGGACATGATGCTGCGCACCTGCACCATTCAGGTGAACCTCGATTATTCGAGCGAAGCTGACATGGCGCAGAAATTCCGCACCTCGCTGGCGCTGCAGCCGCTGGCCACCGCGCTGTTCGCCAATTCCCCCTTTCTGGAAGGCAAGCCCAACGGCTTCCTGTCCTATCGCAGCCATATCTGGTCCGATACCGATCCGGCACGCACCGGGATGCTGCCCTTCGTGTTCGAAGATGGCTTTGGCTATGATCGCTATGTCGAATACATGCTCGATGTGCCAATGTACTTCGTCTACCGCGACGGGAAATATATCGACGCTGCCGGGCAGAGTTTCCGCGATTTCCTGAAGGGCCAGCTGCCCGCGCTGCCGGGTGAGCTTCCTACCGCCAGCGACTGGATGGATCACCTGTCCACGGCCTTCCCCGAAGTGCGGCTGAAAAGCTTTCTGGAAATGCGCGGAGCCGATGGCGGGCCGTGGAACCGGATCTGCGCACTGCCTGCCTTCTGGGTGGGGCTGCTCTATGATCAGACCGCGCTGGATGCCGCCTGGGATCTGGTCAAGGGCTGGGACATGGCCGGGCGCGAAGCACTGCGCGCCGCGGTGCCGAAGCTGGGGCTGGATGCGCCGCTGCCCGGTGGCGGCACGCTGAAGGATATCGCGGGCGAAGTGCTGGCAATTTCGCGCAGCGGCTTGCAATCGCGCGGCAAGCTCAATTCCGCAGGCGATACCGAAGCCGGTTTTCTCGCACCGCTGGAAGAAATCGTCGCCAGCGGCAAGGTGCCGGCGCAGCGTCTGCTCGACAAGTTCCACGGCGAATGGGGCGGCGATATCAGCCGGGTTTACGAGGAAGCCTTTTGATGAGCACGCCGGTTACCGTGATCGGGCGCTTCCGCTTCCCGGTCGCCCAGATGAACGCCGCCCGCGGCGCGATGCGCAAGGTGATGGAAGCCACCCGCGCCGAGGACGGCTGCATCGAATATAACTATGGCGAAGACGTGCTCGACCCCGGCCTGATCCGCGTCAGCGAGGTGTGGGAAAGCCGCGAACATCTGGCCGCCCATTTCCAGACCACGCATATGGCGATGTGGGCAGAGGAACGCGCGGCACTGGGGCTCACTGACCGCGTTGTTACGGTCTATCACACCAGCGGATCAGAGCAGGTTTGAGGGTCTGAACTATTCCGCCGGTTGCGGTTGCAGCACTTGCCTGCGCCCGGTGATGGCGCGAGCCGCGCGCGAGAACAGGCTGGTGATCGCGCCATTGCGCTCCATCCATTCCCAATATTCGCGGTATTTCGCATCCTCGGCCAGCAGGTGCTTTTCCTCGGTCTTGGCCCGCCAGAAATAGATCGCACTGACGCAGCCAAGGAAGAAGCTGTTGCGCACCATGTCGGTGAAGGAATGGCTGGTAACGAGGAACGGCAGCGTCGAAAGCCACCAGAAGGCGTTCTTGGAAAGATAGGCGGGATGCCTGGTATAGGCATAGGGGCCGTTGGTCAGCACGCCGCGATAGGTAAGATTGGAAAAGCGGATGCCAAACGCCACGGTCGCCCAAGCATAGATACCGGTCAGCGTTACCAGCATCGCCGCCCAGATCCAAAGCAGCACCATCTTGCCATCCAGCCAATAGGCCCAATCGGCAGTGTTGACCTCGTAAAACAGGGGGCGCCCTGGCTCCATCAGCTGGAACGGCGGGTAGCACATCAGCGCCGCCAGCCACCCTGCGAGATAGGGATTGGCCGAACGGATCTGCGCATCCAGCGGCTTCATCGTCAGGATATAACCCACCGATCCGATCTGTTCGTCAAACACGAACATCATCGTCACCAGCAGATTGCACAGCATCACCGGATTGCTCCAGAAGCCGCTCCAATCGGAACCGACCATATTCTGAAAGCCGCCCGGCACGATCGAGATCATGAAGGCGGTAAAGAAGCCTTTGACCGCCCATGCGCGCAGGTGAATCCACACCTTGTCAGGATCGAACGCTTCCCGCCCGATCAGCATCGCACCAAAATGCCAGCTGGCATCGCGCGGTTCCACCAGCACCCGGTCCAGCCAGATCACATAGGGCACCGATGCCAGGAACATCGGCACCGAAGCATAGCCCAGCACCTGCATCGAAATCAGATAGGGATCCTGCCAATACCAGCGTGCAATACAGTATAGCCCGCCGATCAGCGCCCATGTTGCCCACAGTCCGGCCAGCTTGGTGATCGAGATATCGATGATTGCCGAAACCGGGCGGCGCAATGACCAATCGATCCCGGTTGATGGGCGCAGATGCACCTTTTCCTTGAAGATCGACACCAGCACCATCGGCAAGGCCGCGGCGACCAGCCCCAGCAGCGCCGCAAACGGCCCTACCATCCGCTCACGCGGTCCGGGCAGATTGAAGGTTTCCGCCAGCTGCGGCCAGAAATGGCAGATCAGAATCCACACCGCCAGCCCGGCCAGACCGGAAAGGCCAACCGCCGACGAAACATCGCTGGTCGGCCGCATACCGACAGGGGAAGAGTGCGCGCTCATGCATATTGGTTAGCGCGAAAGGGTTAACGCGAAGGTAATTCAGTCCGCACACCGATCCTGAACCGTCCGGCGCCCAAAAAGGCGGAAGGGCCCTTAACTTTCCCGGAAGGCTGACGTTAACCAATCCATGACTGCACATGATCCTTCATTGTCCCGTTCGCATGGAGGCCTTCTTGGCTGGCTGGGCTTTGGTAGCCGCCACGTCGATGAAGCCGGCAATGACGAAACCGTCGCATCGCCGGGTGATCGGCGTGATGCCCATCGGCATCGCCAGCTGGACGATATTGGCGCCTTCCTTTCGCACCACCGGCTGGAGGTAAACGCACAGACGCTGGGCGTGGCCTATTCCTATCTGAGCGGCAGTGACCCTGATCTTGCCCGGCAGATTGATCGCCGTATTCAATCGCGCCAGCTGGTAACGATCGAATGGCTGGACGAGGTTACGCAGTCTGCCAATAGCGAGGATGATCTTACCGCGCTGACCCAGCTGCTCGCCCGGCTTGAAAACAGCATCGATGAATTCGGCAAAACCAGCAGCGCCGCCCGCAAGGCCACCAGCGAGTATAACTCGGCCCTGGCCGCACATGTTGACGAGCTGGAACAGGTCAATCGCGCCGGAGCGGTGATTTCCGAACTGGCAACGATCACCAAGGCGATGGTCAAACGCACGCATGACATCGAACAGCAGATGCATCGCAGCGAGGCGCAGACCAAGGCGCTCAAGCGCAGGCTCGACGAAACCCGTCGCAGCGCCGAGGAAGATCACCTGACCGGGCTGCCCAATCGCCGGGCATTCGAAGCCCGGTTTGAAGAAGAGTATCGCCAGGCCCATGCCGCGCTTGAGCCGATGAGCGTGGCGTTCTGCGACATCGATCATTTCAAGCGGATCAACGATCTCCACGGCCATGATGCCGGTGACCGCGTGCTGAAGATCATTGCCGAAAGTCTTGCCCAGATTTCGGATGATCGCTGCCACGTCGCGCGCCACGGCGGCGAAGAGTTCGTCATGCTGTTCCGCGATACCACCCCGGTGCAGGCACTGGAAAAGCTCGATGCGCTGCGCGAGCGAATGGCGGCGCGCAAGCTGGTCAATCGGGCCAATGATCAACCCTTTGGCCAGGTAACATTTTCTGCCGGGATCGCGGATGTCTTTGGATATCCGGATCGCCGGGTAGCATTGAAGGCGGCTGACATGGCGCTTTATCGCGCCAAGCAGGGCGGCCGGAACCGTATCGAACTGGCGAGCCCGGAAGACGGCAAGCCAACCTTTTAGTCCTGATGAAGCGTTCGATAACAAGAAGGCCGCGCGGGCAACCGTGCGGCCTTCGATTACTGCGCCCCGCGTCTATCCGGGTTGACCAGAAACACGACATAACCGGTAAAGCGCGGGTCGCTGCGGATCGCTTGCGGTTCCTGCCATTCGCCGCCCTGCACCAGCGCCAGCTTGTGCGGCAGCGGCAACCGCGCCAGCCGCGTGACATAGGCATCATAACCGGGAATGGTGCTGCGCCCCTGATAGGTTTGCATCACCACTTCATCGACCACGCCGACCAACCCGCTCAGGGCCGCCGGATCGGCATTGGCACCCCAATCCATCAGCCCGGTCACCGACAACCGATATTGCCGTGGCAGTCGCTGGCGCAGACCGCTCAGAAATTCAGCATAGTTTGACAGGCCATCGGTTGCCGCATCGAAATCCACCTGGATACCCGCGATACTGTTTCCAGCCCGCTCCCACAGGGTCAGATCGCGCAGCAGACTGCGATAGACGCCCTCCCCCCAATCAAGCCGGGCGCTGCGCACTACCAGCCACAGCTGCTTGCCGGGCAGGCGTGGAGCCTGCGGGTGCAACGCCACCAGCCGAGCCGGATCATCCCGCCGCACCTCGCCATTGAGAATGTAAAGCTCCCGCGCCTTGACGATTTCCGGCGGTGGCCGCACCCCTGCCCACAGGTAATAGGCATCATAGTCAGCAGCGATAACGCGGCGCTTGCCCGCTTCGCCCGGATGACAGGCAGCCAGCAGACCACAGATCAGCACCCATAGCCCGCCAGCACGGCGGCGCATCAATCCCTGCCTTACCAATAGAAGCGCAGCTTACGCGCCCAGGGGCTGGCAGGATATTCGCGCTTCAGTTGATCGAACCATGCCTTGCGCTGCGCCTGCGGAACCTCTGCACCGCCGCAGCCATTGAAGCCGCTGGGTGCATAGCAGTTGACGGCGCGATAGAGCGCATAGGCGCGATCATTCGGGGCGGCAGCACGATTAGCGATGATCGCGGTATAGATGGAATCGCGGGTAATCGACTTGCCGGGGAAATCGGCGGCGAACCCGCCCAGCTCGTCACGGGGCGGCGCGTGATCCGGCGTATCGAAACCATCGAAATTATTGAGACGGAGGAATTCGCCAACGCACAGCCGCGCACCAATATCGCCAGCATTCGCCGCCAGCTTGCGCGCGGTATCGACCAGCGCCGGGCAAGGATAATCATTGCTGCTCCAGCGCCCCTTGGCAAACAGACCAAGCGGCACGCTGTCCTGCTCGGTGAAATACCAGAAGCTGGCATCGGTGGAGGCATCGGCCGGAACCAGCGCGCGATTGGTGACAAAGCCCGCATAGTCGCCGCGCAGCAATTGCTTGTAGAGCAGCGTGAACAGCGCCATGTCACGCTCGATCCGGGGCCGGGCACCATCCTGCGCCGCAGCCCGCAGTACCGCCGGGGCAGCCGAATGAACCAGCAGGATCTTGCGGATCATGCTGTCCTGAATGGGCGAATCCTTGGCAAACACCTGCGCCACCTGGCCGTGCCGCTCCAGATTGAGCGCCAGACCCAGCTCCACCGTCGGGCGCTGCCACATGCCTTTCGATCCGGCCAGCATATCGCGCCAGAACCCGGCCTCGTTGCGATCACCCAATGCCGACAGCGCCATGCCGCGCAGCACCTGACGGCTGAACGCCACCGGCGAATAATCGCTGCGATGGGAATCGTCGGGAATCAGCGCCAGCACCTGCCGATAATCCTTGGCGACATAAAAGGCGTGGCTGGCCTTCACATAGCCATAGAGTTCCGGTTCACCGGCAAATGCGGCGGCCTGACCTTCGATCTCGGCAGCACTGATCGATGGCCCGTCGCCGCCGCGGGTGCCATCGGAATTGGCCCAGCTGTTGTCGCGCATCTTCATCAGGTCGAGCGTGGCGAGCAGCACCGGTCCCGATGCGGCAGGCTTGCGCTCCCCAGCAAACAGCAGCTTGTTGTCGATTTCCTCAACCAGCCGCAATGCGCCTTCGCTATTGGCGTTGACGCTGCCAAGGGCCCGCGCATAATCCGCCGCCAGCGCCTGGGTATCGCCCTTCAGCCACAGCACCCGGCGCTGCAATCCGCGTGCGGAATCGGCGTAGCGACCGTTCGGCCAGGCCTTCAGATATGCGGAAAAGGCAGCGGTGGCGCGATCAGCCGCAGCCTTGTCCAGCTCCTTGATGCCTGAAAACCAGCCGGAATCATCAAACGCCTTGGCCTGCGCCGCGTTCAGTTCGACGCGCCCCAGCATATAGCCCGCCGTTTCGCGAAGCCACGGATCGCTGGCCTTGGTCAAACCCGCAAAGCTCTGCCGGGCATCGTCCCAGCGTTCGCCATAGAAGGCTTCCGAGCCTTGCAGATAGGATAGAAACGCCTTGCCTGCCGGGCTGGCAATATCGCTCGGCCACGCCGCCTTAGCCGGGCTGCCCTCGCTTGCCGCGCAGGCTTGCGCCACCAGCTCACGCGCCGCGCTCAGCTTGCTGCGTTCGCCTGCGGGCAGCGCGGTGTTGGCCTGCATCGCGGCAAGAAAGGCGGATGTGCCGGAGCCAAGGCTGATGCAGCGCGAGCCGCTGTAATTCGTGCCGCTATCCTCTTCACCTTCAGGGCGCGGGAACAGGGCATCGTTGAGCACATGCCAATCCAGAAAGGTGTGGCCATAACCGGTGCCATTGTAACCGGGGTCGGGATAGCGCGTACCGGTAAAGCCCAGCCCGGCCTTGCCGCGCATCAGGAACAACAGGTTTACGCGGGTATCGTTACCCGGTGTCAGCAGCGCGCGGTTGGCGCAGTCTGCCGACCCGGCGGCCAGCTTCCATGATGGCGCGCAGCTGCTGTCCGCGCAGGCATAGGCAATTCCGGAAGCGGTCAACATGCCAAGACCGGCAGCGAGCCATAGAGGTTTGATTTTCATGGATGGTCTCCTGGCAGATACAAGGCGTTGATCGCCCTGAGAATGCCCGGTGATCCCCCTTTCGCGCAAGCAAAAAGGGGGCCGCCGCAGCAGCCCCCTTTCGCTTTTTCAATCCTGACCGGATCAGTCCTCAGACTTGAGGAAAGCCGGCATATGATCAGGATTGCCGCTCTCTTCACGATCACGGCGCGGACCACGATCATCGCGGCCACGATCACCGCGAGGACCACGATCACGGCCACCGCGATCACCACCGCCGTCACGGCGCGGGCCACGACGGTCGCCGCGATCACCACGGTCACCGCGCGGTTCACGCGGTTCGCGGGGCGGACGGGTGTCTTCCAGCTCGGCACCGGTTTCCTGATCGACGACGCGCATCGACAGGCGAACCTTGCCGCGCTGATCGATTTCCAGAACCTTGACCTTCACGGCCTGGCCTTCGGAAACCACATCGGTCGGCTTTTCAACGCGTTCGTTCTTCATTACAGAGACATGGACCAGCCCGTCCTTGCCGCCCAAGAAGTTCACGAAAGCACCGAAATCAACGATGGTGACAACCTTGCCATCATAGATCTTGCCCACTTCCGGTTCCTCGACAATGCCGAGGATCCAGTTCTTCGCGGCTTCGATCTGGGCCAGATCAGACGAGCTGATCTTGATCACACCTTCATCGTCGATATCGACCTTGGCGCCGGTTTCGGCAACGATCTCACGGATCACCTTACCGCCGGTGCCGATCACGTCCCGGATCTTCGACTTGTCGATCTGGATGGTTTCGATGCGCGGCGCATGGGCGGAAAGCTCGGTACGAGCCGAACCCAGAGCCTTGGTCATTTCACCCAGGATATGCGCGCGGCCTTCCTTGGCCTGGTTGAGCGCGGCAGCAAAGATTTCCTTGGTGATGCCGGCCACCTTGATGTCCATCTGCATCGTGGTGATGCCTTCGCTGGTGCCGGCCACCTTGAAGTCCTCAGCGGCACACCGGCGTCCATCATGGACAAGGCACCGCCGCAAACCGTCGCCATCGAGGACGAACCATTGCTTTCCGTGATGTCGGAAACGACGCGGATCGTATAGGGGAAGTCTTCCTTGCTGGGCAGAACCGCCTGCAGCGCACGCCAGGCCAGCTTGCCATGGCCAACGTCGCGGCGGCTCGGCGCGCCGAAGCGGCCCACTTCACCGACCGAATAGGGCGGGAAGTTGTAGTGCAGCATGAAGTTGGAATAGCTCAGCCCTTCCAGCCCGTCGATCATCTGCTCGGCATCCTTGGTGCCCAGCGTGGTGGTGCAGATCGACTGCGTTTCACCGCGCGTGAACAGCGCCGAACCATGCGCACGAGGCAGGAAACCGACGATCGATTCGATCGGGCGGACCTGCGTGGTCTTGCGGCCGTCGATGCGCTGACCATCCTTGAGGATCGCACCGCGCACGATATCCGCCTCAACCTTTTTCATGGTCTTGATGGCGACCATCTGGGTCTGGGCGGTTTCATCCGCAAATGCAGCCTTGGCCTTGTCGCGCGCCGCATTCAGCGCGTTGGAACGGGCCTGCTTGTCGGTCAGCTTGTAGGCAGCGGCAACATCCTTGCCGACCAGATCCTTGAGCTTCTTCTTGATGTCGGCGGTGTTGTCGGTGAGATCGATTTCCCACGGATCCTTGGCCGATTTTTCTGCCAGTTCGATGATCGCATTGACCACCTTCTTGCATTCGTCATGCGCGAACATGACCGCGCCCAGCATCACCTCTTCAGACAGTTCGCGGGCCTGCGATTCCACCATCATCACCGCGTTGCCGGTGGCGGCAACAACCAGATCGAGCGCGCCGGCAGCGGCGGCGTCCTGACGCGGGTTGAGGGTATATTCGCCATCTTCATAGCCAACGCGGCAAGCGCCGATCGGACCCATGAAGGGCACGCCGGAAATGGTGAGGGCAGCCGAAGCGGCGATCATCGCCAGAATATCCGGCTCCACTTCGCCATCATAGCTCAGAACCTGGGCGATGACGTTGATCTCGTTATAGAAACCTTCGGGGAACAGCGGACGGACCGGACGGTCGATCAGACGGGAAACCAGCGTTTCCTTTTCCGTCGCGCCGCGTTCGCGCTTGAAGAAGCCACCCGGAATGCGCCCGGCGGCGAAGAACTTTTCCTGATAATGGACGGTGAGCGGGAAGAAATCCTGCCCTTCCTTGACGCTCTTGGCGGCAGTCACCGCGCAGAGCACAACAGTTTCGCCATAGGTGGCGAGGACCGCGCCGTCAGCCTGACGGGCAATGCGGCCGGTTTCCAGCGTGAGGGTTTTTCCGCCCCACTCCATGGATACGGTTTTGACGTCGAACATTTCGTTTCCTTCAGCCCGCAGGCCCTATTGCGTGCGGGTTTTGCTGCCGGGTGAATCCGTCCCGGTCCGGTGTGGGGCGCTTTTGGCCCCGGGAAAGGCCTCTCCGCCGGATTGCGAGGAGGCCCCAAAGCAAAAGCGGCCCCGTAGGGCCGCTCCGCTGGGTTACTTGCGCAGACCGAGCTTGGCGATCAACGCGTTGGAGCGGTCCACATCCTTGCGCTTGAGGTAATCAAGCAGGCTGCGGCGCTTGTTGACCATGGTCAGCAGACCGCGACGCGAGTGGTTGTCCTTGTGGTGATCCTTGAAATGGCCCTGCAGCGTGTTGATGCGGCTGGTCAGGATCGCGACCTGAACTTCCGGCGAGCCAGTATCATTGGCGGCGCGCGCGTTGTCCTTGATGATTTCCTGCTTCTTTTCGGCGGTAACCGACATATTCTTCACTCCGCGACATCGGGAAGGTTGAAACCCCGAACCACGCTGGCTTCACCGGAGGAAACCTCCATCAGCGCGACAGGCACAGTGCCCGCCCTCGCCCAGTAAAGCCCGTCAGTCTGGGGCAGTCCGCTCAGAACCCGGCCCTGTCGGACCGATCTTGCCTGTTGCGGACCGAGATCAAGAGCCGGGATGTCGACCAGCCCTGCCTCCAGCGGCAAGAGTATGTTCTCAGAGGCGCGCCCTTACCGGTTTCGTTGAGTTTGTCCAGTGAAATCGCCCGTTCCAGCCCGAACGGCCCGGCCCGCAACGGCGGCAGCATGCTGGTATGCCCCCGCGTGCCCAGCGCCAGCGCGATATCGCGCGCGGGCTGCGGATATAGGTGCCTTTGGAGACATTGGCGATCAGCGTGATGAAATCCTCCCCGAGCCGGGAGGGGGACCATCCGCAGGATGGTGGAGGGGCACGGGCCAGTTTTCCTGAGGGTTATCTTGTCGGTTTTCCTGAACATTTCCCCCAGACACGTCGGGAAAACTCGCCTGTGCCCCTCCACCAGCTTCGCTGGTCCCCCTCCCCGGTTCGGGGAGAATCGACAGGGCGTGGATGATAACCCGCCGCCCCGCCAACTCGACCTCTTCCCCCGCCCGTGCCAGATCATAGGCGCGTTCGCCGCCCAGCTTCAGCGCGGAATAGGCTGGCGGCACCTGTTCGATCGGCCCGGTGAAGCGCGGCAGCACGGCCTCGATTTCGGCAGCCGTCGGCCGGGCATCGCTGGTGGCAATCACCTGCCCTTCGAGATCGAGCGTATCGGTTTCCGCGCCAAAGGCTATGGTGAAGGCATAGGCCTTGCTGGCATCGAGCATCCGCCCGCACAGCTTGGTTGCCTCACCCAGCGCGATCGGCAGGACGCCGGTCGCCAGCGGATCGAGCGTGCCGCCGTGACCAACCTTCACGCCCTTGCCGAACCCGGCCTCGCGCAGATTGCGTTTCACCGCAGCCACGGCCTGCGTGCTGCCCAGCCCGTGCGGCTTGTCGAGAATGATCCAGCCTGAAACCATTATGCCGTCGCCAGGGTCAACCCCCGGCCACCGCCTTGGCAATGACGCGATAGTGATCAATCATCCAATCAACCGACGGACCAAGCACCCGGTTGACCACGCTGTATTGCGGCGAAATCTGTGGCAATACCACCAGCAGCAGCACCATCAGCACAAAGGCATAGCGCCGCATTCCCGCATAGGCGCGGGCGGCTGCATCCGGCAGCAGACCTTCCACAATATGCGATCCGTCAAACGGGGGCACCGGCAGCAGATTGAACAGCGCCAGAAAGACGTTGATCATCAGGAAATTGGCAAGATTGTCTCGCAGGAACAGCATCATTCCCGATGGTTCCTGCACGCCGCCATAGATCCGCAGCAACAGCCCCAGCAGCACCGCGCCGACTGCCGCCATCAGCAAATTCATCGCCGGACCGGCCGCCGCGACGATCATCATGTCGCGGCGCGGATTGCGCAAACGCCGCGCATTGACCGGAACCGGCTTGGCCCAGCCGAACACCGGCATCTTGGTCAATGCCAGCAGACCGGGCAGCAGGATGGTGCCAATCGGATCGACATGGCGCAGCGGATTGAGGCTGAGCCGCTTCATCTCGGCCGCGGTCTTGTCGCCCAGCGCCCGCGCCGTCAGCCCGTGCGCAACCTCGTGAAAGACGATGGCAATCACCAGCGGAATAATCAGTGCGGCGGCTTGCCAGATGGTATCGTTCATAATCCCAGTTTCTCCCGGTCGCGCTCCACGACCGAGAAGATCGCGCTGTCACGTTGATGACCGTTCCAGGTGATGTAGTGATTGCGCAGCACACCTTCAAATGTTGCGCCCACCTTGCGGCAGGCAGCCTGTGATCGCTGATTGCGTGTATCGACCGAAAGCTGCATCCGCAGCAGCCCGCAGGCAAAGCCATGCGCGAACAGCAGACGCTTCTTGCGGCCATTGATAGCGCCGCCGCGAAATTTTGGCCGGATATAGCTATTGCCGATTTCCGCCGAAAGCCGCGCCGGATCAGCATCGATCCAGCTGGTCATCCCCGCCAGCTCTCCAGCCACCACAATGGCGAACGGCAACCGCGCAGGATTGGCGAGCAGCCCGTCAAAGCTGGCATCGAAATGATCCCGATCATAGGACAGGCCATAGATCGCCCAGATCGCCTCATCCTCGGCGCAGGCCGCGCGCAAGGCTTCGCGGTGATGCTCCGCCAATGGTTCCAGCCGCAGATCGCCATCTTCCAGCACTGCCAGCAGGCCAAGCGGATCAGCCTTGCCGCTCACCGCCCCAATGCCTCGGTGAAATGGCGGCGGCACAGCGCGACATAGCGATCATTGCCGCCGATCTCGGTCTGCGCGCCCTGCTTCACCGCTGCGCCGCTGGCATCAACCCGCAGGTTCATGGTCGATTTGCGCCCGCAATGGCACACCGCCTTCAGCTCAACGAGGGAATCGGCAATGCCCAGCAGCACCTTTGATCCGGGAACAGCTCGCCCTGAAAATCGGTGCGAAGCCCATAGCACAGCACCGGAATATTCGCCTCATCCGCCAGCCGCGCGCATTGCCAGACCTGCGCTTCGGACAGGAACTGCGCCTCATCGATCAGCACGCAGGCCAGCGGCTGCATATGGTGCGCGGCAGTCACGCGGGCCCACATATCGGTTTCCGGCTCAAAACGATGGGCATCCGCGCCCAGACCGATGCGGCTTTCGATAGCCTGATGCTCACCACGATTATCGAGCGAGGCAGTCCACAGCATGGTTTCCATCCCGCGCTCGCGATAGTTGAAATCGGCCTGCAACAAGGTAGTCGACTTGCCAGCGTTCATGCTGGCATAATAGAAATACAGCTTAGCCATGACTGCCGGAATAGGCTGTCGTCAGAGAAACACCAATATGATTGATCGCGCTTTCACCAACCCGGGCATGGCAAGGCGCTTCACACCGTCCGGATTGCCCGGCTTGCGCCTCATCCCTGCCTTGCTGCTGTTGCTGGCGACGGCAGCCTCCGCCCCCAGTTACCACTATCGTCTTGATGCCGGGCACAGCACGGTTGATGCGCGTGTCGCTTTTCTGGGCCTTGCCAGCAAAACCGCGCATTTCCCCAGAATCAGCGGCGCGATCAGCCTTTCGCCCGATCATCTTGAGGCAATCAATCTCGATGTCGAACTGGATGCGCGGGCGCTGACCGCGGGTGACAGCCTGACCCAGCAAAGACTGCGCGGCGCAGATTTCTTTGATGTTGCACGCTATCCCACGGTGCGTTTCAGCGGGCAGCGCATGGCGATGACCAGCCCGACCAGCGCCCGGATCGATGGCGAGATCACTGCGCGGGGCATTACCCGCCCGGCAACGCTGGCGGTCAATTTCCGCAGTCCGCCCGCCGCCAGCACTGGCCACGAGGCAATCATGCTGAACGCCCGCACCATCATCAACCGCAACGACTTTGGCATGACCAGCTATGGCTTGATCGTTGGCAAGAAGGTGACGATCACCATCAATGCGCTGATGCAGCCGGGGAATTGAAACTACGGGTTGTTACCTAACCCCGCCTTCCCCGCGCCTTAACCATACCAATCTAGCAATTCGCCGTATCCACAGCAGGCGGCGATAGCGCGATGAGCAATCTTTTGATCCATTCGATGTCCGAATTTTCGGAAATCATCCTTCCCGCGCTGGAAATCGCCGGGGCAAAGGATGTCGCGGAAATCGGGGCGGAGTTTGGCGGCATGTCATTCCGGCTGGCCGACCATTGCGCCGCTGCCGGCGGCAGCCTGCATTCGATCGATCCCAGCCCCAAACAGCAGTTTCTGGATTGGGTGGCTGGCGCCGATCATGTCCAGCATATCGCGCTGCCCAGCCTAGATGCGATCCCCGCGCTGCCACCGGTCGATGCCTGGGTGATCGATGGCGATCACAACTGGTACAGCGTCTATCACGAAACCCGCGCCATGCGCGATGCCTGCCGCGCGCATGGCAAGCCGGTATTGGCATTCTTTCATGACATCCACTGGCCAAGCGGACGACGTGACAGCTACTACGCACCCGAGCGTATCCCGGCCGAATTCCGCCACCCCTACAGCTATGAGGGCGGCTGCACTCCCGGCAATCCCGGCCTGCGCGATGGGCGCGGCTTTCGCGGCATGGGCCAGATGGCGCTGGCCTGCCATGAAGGCGGGCCGCGCAATGGCGTTCTGACCGCGATCGAGGATTTCCTCGCCGAGGAATATGCCGCCGGGGTGGAGTATGGCTTTGCCGAAGTGCCGGGCGTGTTCGGGCTGGGCGTGTTGTTCGATCTCGATGCCGAATGGAGCGGTGCGCTGGCCGAGCTGGTCCTGCCGCTGCATCTCAACAAGCTGCTGCAAGTGCTGGAAGGCAACCGGCTGGCGAATTACCTGCGCGTGATCGAAATGCAGGATGAGGCGAGCGAACAGGCCGCCAGCGCCGCCTGAACTCAGCTATTCCATGGGCTTGGGTTGCCATAGCTCGATCTTGCGACCTTCCGGGTCCATGATATGGGCAAATCGGCCATTGGCCTCGTCCGGAAAGGTCTTGACTGGCTGCACGCCATGTTCGGCGCAGCGCGCCAACATGCCATCAAGATCATCGACCATCAGATTGAACATGAATTCCTTGTCCGATGGCGCGAAGTAATCTGTTTCTTCCTTGAATGGAGCGAACACCGTCGCTGCCCCAGGGTGCGCCGCAGCAATATCAGGCGTGAAGACAATCCCCCAGGGTTCAACCTTGATGCCCAGCACGCGCGCGTACCACGCACTGGTCGCTTCCGGATCGGGGGATTTGAAAAACAATCCGCCAAGCCCCAAAACCTGCGCCATCGCCTCATCTCCCATCGCATGATCCGCAATTCACAAGTCCGGATCGTCAGACTATTCGGGCGTATCTTGCCCTTTCAGATCGCGGCTCACCCGCGGATCGGCGAGCAGGCTATCAATCCGCAGCGCCTCGTCAAAGCTTTCGTCGGGCAGGAACTTGATCTTCGCAGCATATTTGAGCTTGAGCCGCCCGGCGACCTCCCGCTGGAAATAGGCGGTATTGGTGCGCAGCGCCTTGAGCACCGCATCCTCATCCGCCCCGAGCAGCGACTTCACATAGACCGAGGCATGGCGCAGATCGGGTGACATGCGCACTTCGGTGACGCTGACGGCATGGGCGGTCAGCACCTCGTCATGCACTTCCTGCCGCATCAGCAGTTCCGAAAGGATATGGCGCACCTGTTCGCCCACCTTGAGCAGGCGGACCGAGCGTGTTTCCGGGGTGGCGGCGGGGCGTGCCATAGTCGCTTCAACTCTCGTCCATCTTGGCAAGGATCCGTGCCAGCGAGCGCATGTTGCGCGCGGTGCCGCGAAAGCCGAGCCGCTTTTCCAGAAAGGGACCGGTCAGCCGACTGTCGGCAACACCATCCCCGAAATCAATATAGAGTGCGCGATCCCCCATCGCCAGTTTTTCGCTGCCGCGCCCGGCCTGATCGGTGACCAGCACCTGAAACTGATCCCCGTCTGGCTGCCCGGTAAGGAAATGGGTGTGAACGATCTTGTCGTCGTTCTGCCCGGCAAAAGGATTGTCGGCAATCGCCGCCGCCACCTCATCCCGGCTGCGCACGCAGACCGCGCTTTTCATGCCAAAGCGGTCGCGCATCATGCGGCTGAGCTTTTCCTCCAGCCCTTCAGTCTGGCGGGTGGGAAAATCAAACAGCACATTGCCGCTGGCCACCACCGTTTCGACCCGCTGGAACCCTTCCGCCTCAAACGCGGCACGCAGCTCCGCCATCGTCAGCCGGTTGCCGCCAACATTGATGCTGCCGAAAAAGGCGACGTAGCGGGGCATGGCACGGCGATGCCGCGAAGAACGCCTTGCAGCGTCCGTTCGCGCATCTCGACTTCGAAGGTTTCCAGCACGTCGCCCGGCTTGATGTCGTTGGTATCCTGCAGCACGACACCGCACATTCCAGACCGGCGCGCACTTCCGGCACGTCGTCCTTGAAGCGCCGCAGCGAGGCCACGGTGGTCTTGCTGACGATAACATCGTCGCGGGTGATGCGAGCGTAAATACCCTTCTTGATGTAACCATCGGTGACCAGCAGACCGGCCGCCTTGTCGCGCTTGCCCGCCGGGAAGATTTCCTTGATCAGCGCCGACCACGGTTTCGATCCGTTTCCGGCCCCCAGATGCCGGCCATTTCCTTGGCGACATCCTCGGTCAGGTGATAGATCACGTCGAAATACTTCATCCGCACCTTGTGCCGCTCGACCATTTCGCGCGCCTTGGCATTGGGGCGCACGTTGAAGCCGATCACCGGCGCACCGGCGGAGAAGGCCAGGCTGACATCGCTTTCGGTAATCGCGCCAACGCCCGCCTGCAGCACCTTCACCTTGATCTCGTCGTTGGAGATCTTGTTGAGCGCATTGACGATCGCCTCGGTCGAACCCTGCACGTCGGCCTTGATCACCACCGGATATTCCAGCACGGTCTGCTTGTCCTTCAGCGCGGAGAACATGTTCTCCAGGCTGGCGGGGGCAGCGGTGGTGCGCTTGGCGGTGGCCTTTTCCTGACGATAGGCAGCCACTTCGCGGGCGCGGGCTTCGCTTTCCACCACGGTCAGCACATCGCCGGCCATCGGCACGCCGCCCAGCCCGAGCACCTCGACCGGCAGTGCCGGGGGTGCCGATTTGATCTGGCGGCCCTTGTCGTCCAGCATCGCGCGGACACGGCCCGAATGGGTGCCGACCACCAGAATATCGCCGACATTCAGCGTGCCGCGCGTGATCAGCACGGTGGCCAGCGGGCCCTTGCCCTTATCCAGCTTGGCCTCGATCACTGTGGCTTCCGCCGCGCGATCAGGGTTGGCCTTCAGCTCCAGCAGTTCAGCCTGGAGGGTAATCTTCTCGATCAGCTCGTCCAGCCCGGCCCCGCTCTTCGCGGATACTTCCACATCCTGCACATCGCCCGACATCGCCTCGACGATGACTTCATGTTCGAGCAGGCGTTCGCGGATCTTCTGGGCGTTGAATTCGGGCTTGTCGCATTTGGTGATCGCCACGATCATCGGCACACCGGCGGCCTTGGTGTGATTGATCGCTTCCACCGTCTGCGGCATCAGCCCGTCATCACCGGCCACCACCAGCACGACGATATCGGTGACATTGGCACCGCGCGCGCGCATTTCGGTGAAGGCTTCGTGGCCCGGCGTATCGAGGAAGGTGATCAGATCGCCGCCCTTGGTCTTGATCTGATAGGCACCGATATGCTGGGTGATACCGCCCGCTTCGCCGCGCACCACATCGGTACCGCGCAGCGCATCAAGCAGGCTGGTCTTGCCGTGATCGACATGGCCCATGATCGTCACCACCGGCGGACGCGGCTTCAGCGTATCTTCGGCGTCGACATCGCCAGTGGTGTCGATATCGACATCGCTTTCCGAAACGCGCTGGATGGTATGGCCGAATTCCTCGACCAGCAGCTCGGCGGTATCCTGATCGATGGTCTGGTTGACGGTGACCATCATCCCCATCTTGAACAGCGCCTTGACCAGATCCGCGCCCTTTTCGGCCATGCGGTTGGCAAGTTCCTGCACGGTGATCGCCTCTGGCACCACCACTTCGCGCACCTGCTTTTCACGCTGCTGCTGCTGCCCGGCAAAATGGGCGCGGCGTTCCTTTTCACGGGCACGCTTGAGCGCGGCAAGGCTGCGGGCACGCGCACCTTCGTCTTCGTTGAGCGCGCGGGTGACAGTCAGCTTGCCGGATTGGCGGCGATTGTCACCACCCTTGTCGCGCGGATGCGCAGGCTTCTTCGCGGCCGGTTCGGGGCGCTTGACCGGCGCAACCGGGGTGAAGCGGCGCGGTGCCGGAGCGGCGCGACCTTCGCCATCACCTTCCCCAGCATTTGCTTCATCCGCTGGAGCGGCTGCTTCGGCTTCGGCTGCGGCTTCCGGAGCGGCCGGTTCCGGCGCGGGCGCAGCGGCAGCGGCGGCCTCAGCCTCGGCGCTGGCACGGCGGTTTTCCTCGGCACGGCGCTTTTCCTCTTCGGCAGCGCGCAGACGCTCTTCCTGTTCGCGGCGATTGGCTTCTTCCTGCGACGCCAGACGCGCTTCCTCGGCCTCGCGCAGCAGGCGGGCCTGCATTTCCTGGCGGGTTTCGCCAGCAGGAACGAACTTCGGCGCAGGCGCGGGTGCCGGGGCAGGCGCGGCCACCGGGGCGGGGGGCGGCGGCGGTGCAGCCACCGGCGCTTCACCGGGCTTGCCGATCAGCTTGCGGCGCTTGACCTCGACCACCACCTTGTTGGTGCGGCCATGGCTGAAGGTCTGCTTGACCTCACCGGCTTCCACCGAGCGCTTCAGCCCCAGCGGCTTGCGGCCCAGTGTCGGTTTGTCGTTGCTATCGGTCATTGCTTCTACTCAGCCCTTCAATCTCAAATCGTCACATCAAGCGGCTCAGCCTGATCGGCCGCCCGCCTGCTTTCATTCTGTCCGGTCTCGTTTGCCTGCCCGAGAAAACGCAGCAGGCGCTGAAGCGGGATGGTCAGTCTTGCGGCCGCTGCCGGATCGGTCAGCGCCAGATGGACGACATTGTCGCGGCCCAATGCCACAGACAGCGCCTTGCGGTCCAGTGGCAAGGTGATGCCGCGCAATCCCGATCCCTCTTCTTCGCGCCCGACGCGCCAGGCCTGATCCAGCTTGCGCGAACCATCCTCGCCCGCATCCGCGGCATGGGCCAGCCATGCCACCTGGCCCATACGGGCATTTTCGGCGATGCGGTCTGATCCGGTCAGCAGCTTGCCACCCTTCATTTCCAGCCCCAGCCGATCGGTGAAGGCGCGCGTCAGCGCCGCCTCGATCCGCTCGGCCAGATCATCGGGGATGGTCAGCGCCGCGCCTTTGAAGGCACGTGCCAGCGCGCCTTTCAGCTTGCCCTTGGCCAGTGCGGTTTCCAGATCGCCGCGCGCGACGCCGATCCATGCCCCCCGCCCCGGCGCACGCGCCAGCGCATCGGGCAAGACCAGCCCGTCCGGCGAAATCGCCAGTCGCACGAGCGCATCGCGCGGAGCCGCCTCTCCGGAAAGGATACATTTCCTTTCCGGATCGCTGCCAGTGCTGTCGGAACCTAGGCGCTCATTGTGAGGAATCCGCATCGGCGGCCTCCTCTGAAGCAGGTTCGTCGTCGAACCAGTGCGCGCGGGCGGCCATGATGATCTCGTTGCCCTGTTCTTCGTTCAGGCCATATTCGCCCAGAACCCCACCCTTGTCCTCGCTGCGTTCGCTGCGATCGCGGCGCGGCGCGGCACCATCGCGGCGGCGCTGTTCGGTGCGCTTCTTGGCGATCAGTTCATCGGTGGCGAGATCGGCAAGATCGTCGAGCGTCTTGATCCCGGCCTTGCCCAGCGTCACCAGCATGGCTTCGGTGAGATGCGGCATATCGGCCAGCGCATCCTCCACGCCCAGCGCGCGGCGTTCGCTGCGGCTGGCTTCCTCGCGGCGCTCCAGCGCTTCGTTGGCGCGGCTCTGCAGCTCTTCGGCCAGCTCCTCGTCGAAGCCTTCGATCGCGGCCAGTTCGGCGGTTTCGATATAGGCGACTTCTTCCAGCTCGCTGAAGCCTTCGGCCACCAGCAACTGCGACAGGGTTTCGTCGACGTCCAGCTCTTCCTCGAACATCTTCGAGCGTTCGGCGAATTCCTTCTGCCGCTTTTCCGAGCTTTCCGCTTCGGTCATGATATCGATCTGGCTGCCGGTCAGCTGGCTGGCGAGACGCACGTTCTGGCCGCGGCGACCAATCGCCAGGCTGAGCTGGTCGTCGGGCACCACCACTTCGATGCGGCTTTCTTCCTCATCGATCACCACGCGGCTGACGGTGGCGGGCTGCAGCGCGTTGACCACGAAAGTCGCGGTGTCTTCGCTCCAGGGGATGATGTCGATCTTTTCGCCCTGCAGTTCCTGCACCACCGCCTGCACGCGGCTGCCCTTCATGCCGACACAGGCGCCAACCGGATCGATGCTGGAATCGCGGCTGATCACGCCGATCTTGGCGCGGCTGCCGGGATCGCGGGCGGCGGCCTTGATCTCGATGATGCTGTCGTAGATTTCGGGCACTTCCTGCGCGAACAGCTTCTTCATGAATTCGGGATGCGCGCGGCTGAGGAAGATCTGCGGCCCGCGATTCTGGCGTTCCACCTTCAGGATAAGTGCGCGAACGCGTTCGCCGACGCGGGCAACTTCGCGCGGGATCTGCTGATCGCGGCGGATCACGCCTTCGGCGCGGCCCAGATTGACGATGACATGACCGAATTCGACCGATTTGATCACCCCGGTAACGACTTCACCGGCGCGGTCCTTGAATTCTTCATACTGACGATCACGCTCGGCATCGCGGACCTTCTGGAAGATCACCTGCTTGGCCGATTGCGCATCGATACGGCCGAGATCGACCGGGGGCAGCGGATCGACGATGAAATCGCCCAGCTTGGCATCGGCCTGAAGCTTTTGTGCCTGCTTCAGATCGACCTGCTTGAAATAATCCTCAACTTCTTCGACCACTTCCACCACACGCCACAGGCGCAGATCGCCGGTGCGCGGATCGAGCTTGGCGCGAATATCGTTTTCCGCGCCATAGCGGTTACGCGCGCTCTTCTGGATCGCTTCTTCCATCGCTTCGATGACGATCGCCTTGTCGATCATCTTCTCGGTCGCCACCGAGGTGGCAATCGCGAGCAGTTCAGCGCGGTTGGCGGAAATCGGACTGGCCATTTTCAGTCTTCCTGTTCTTCGAGAATCTCGTCTGCCCCCGACGGATCGATGGGGCGAGTGGCGGCAATCAGCCGGTCGGTCAGAACCAGCTTGGCGGAATGGATATCGGACAGCGCAAAGGAAACGCGGCCGGATTTGCGATCCTCCAGCGTCACCACATCACCTTCGATGCCGATCAGATCGCCCTGCAGCGATTTGCGATTGCCATCGACCGGATTGGTCAGCTGCACCCGCGCTTCATGCCCGGTCCAGTTGGCGTAATCCACCGGGCGCGTGAGCGGACGGTCGATTCCCGGCGAGCTGACTTCGAGGCGATAGGCATCGAGGATCAGCACTTCGCCGGCTTCTTCCAGCGCGTCGATCGCATCGGAAACGCGGCGCGACAGAGCGGCGCAATCATCGATCACCAACTGGCCGGTTTCGGGGCGTTCGGCCATGATCTGCAGCGTGTGTTCCTCATCGCCGATCTCGCCGCCCTTGAAATAGAGCACGCGCACCAGATCAAAACCAAGGGCATTCGCCTCTGGTTCGACAATCTCGGTAATGCGCGCGATATCGGCCATGCATACTCCATTGCCCGAATGCTGTGACAAAGCCGATTTGCGCCGGCCCCGTTCGGCGCCAGCCCCTTCGTTGAGTCACAATGTCGGGATGAGGGGCAAATAGGCCTGCCGCACACAAAAGGCAAGCAGGGATATTCGGAGAATATGGTGGGCGCTGACGGGCTCGAACCGCCGACCCTCTCGGTGTAAACGAGATGCTCTACCAACTGAGCTAAGCGCCCGCGCTGCACTTGCGCGCGGCGCGCCCTATGCGGCGGAATCCATCGCGGGTCAACCGCTTGCGGTGCGCCTTCTAAATCAATTGGGCCGCGCGCTGGCCGAGTTCGGCAAAATACCGCGCCATGCTGTCTGCCGCATCATCGCTGAGCTGGATGAAAGCGCGGCGGCGGTCTGCTTCATCCTCCACGCGTTCGAACACGCCGCTGTCCACCATCTGCCCGATCCAGCGCAACGCGGTGGTGGGCGGAACGCAGGCGGCGATGCACAGGCTGGTTACCGAAACCCGTGCGTGTTCGGCGCGCGCTGCCGTGAGATCGAGCAGCATGTCCCAGGCCGGATCGGCAAAGATATCGCCGGTGAAGAAGCGGTGGCGCAGCTGGCGCTGGCGGATGATCCGCCGCACCAGCCGGGGATCAGGCAGCGGCGGGCGCGGTGCCCGCACCAGCCGTTCTTCCGCATTGCCCGGCGCACCGGCAAAGGCAAGGCCGGGCGATTCAAAGCGGAACGCGCCGCCTTCCGCCGCAGCCGTGCCGCCCGGCAAACCTTCCAGCCGTTCGGTCAGCTGGCTGATCTGTTCGGTCAGGCGCAGCAGTGCCAGACGATCTTCCCGCGACAATTCGCGCAAGCGCCGCGCCGAAAGCGCGGTCAGCGCCCGGCCCAGCGCCACCAGTCGCTCACCCCGGCGCGGGTCAACCAGAATCTGCGCGCGCGACTGATCGAGGCAACCGAACACCCCGTCCAGCGCGGCAAGGCTGGTGGAAACGATCAGCTGTGCCCCGCAATGCGCCGCGCGCAGATCGAGCCGCGCCAGAGCCGCCAGCCCCGCAGCGTCGGGATCCGGACAATCGAGCAGCACCACCCCGCCCAGCGCCCGCGCGCGATCATCCAGCAAGGCAGTGGCATCGGCGAAATCCGCAATGCGGAACCCCGCCGCCAGCGCATCCTCGCGCATTTCATCGCGCAGCGCGGAACTATCGGCAAAGATCGACAGTGCCAGCGGCAACCCCGCCGCATCCTGGGCGGAGAGATCATAGGCAAGGTTGGATTGACTCATCCGTTCCACTCCGATTCGATGTGAACAAGAGTAGAACAAATAAAGATCAAGTCAAGAAATCAGCGCGCAGCACCCTCAATCCACGAAAGGATCGCGCACCAGTATCGTATCCTCGCGTTCCGGGCTGGTTGAAACCAGCGCCACGGGAGTTTCGATAAGTTCCTGCACGCGCTGGATATATTTGATCGCCTGAGCAGGCAGATCGGCCCAACTGCGCGCGCCCGCGGTGGTGCCGCTCCAGCCTTCCATCTCTTCATAGATCGGTTCGACCGCGGCCTGATCGGCGGCGTGGCTGGGGAAATAATCCAGCACCGCGCCGCGCAGGCGATAGCCGGTGCAGATCTTCACGGTTTCGAACCCGTCAAGCACGTCCAGCTTGGTCAGGGCGATGCCGGTTACCCCGCTGATCGCGCAGGATTGACGGGTCAGCACCGCATCGAACCAGCCGCAGCGACGCTTGCGCCCGGTGACGGTGCCGAATTCATGGCCCCGCTCACCCAGCCGCTGGCCGGTTTCATCCTCAAGCTCGGTGGGAAACGGGCCAGAGCCGACGCGGGTGGTATAGGCCTTGACGATCCCCAGCACAAAACCGGTCGCCGCCGGCCCCATGCCCGAACCCGATGCCGCGGTGCCGCTGACCGTGTTGGAGCTGGTGACGAAGGGATAGGTGCCGTGATCGACATCCAGCAGCACGCCCTGCGCGCCTTCGAACAGCACGCGCTTGCCCGCCTTCTTCGCCTCGTTCAGCGTGCGCCACACCGGCTTGGCAAAGGGCAGGATATAGGCGGCGATATCCCACAGATCGCGCAGCAGCCGTTCCCGGTCGATCGGCGGCTGATCAAAGCCGGCGCGCAGCGCATCGTGATGCGCGCAGATCCGGTCGAGCTGCGGCCCCAGATCGTCGAGATGCGCCAGGTCGCACACCCGGATCGCACGGCGGCCCACCTTGTCTTCATAGGCCGGGCCGATCCCGCGCCGGGTCGTGCCGATCTTGCCCGCGCCGCTTGCATCCTCACGCAGGGCGTCAAGATCGCGGTGGAACGGCAGGATCAGCGGCGCATTTTCGGCGATCTGCAGGTTCTGCGGATTGATATCCACGCCCTGCCCCGTCAGCTTCGCCACCTCGTCACGGAAGTGCCAGGGATCCAGCACCACGCCATTGCCGATGATCGAAAGCGTGCCGGTAACGATACCCGAAGGCAGCAGGCTGAGCTTGTAGACGTTTTCGCCCACCACCAGCGTATGCCCGGCATTGTGCCCGCCCTGAAAGCGCACCACGGCATCGGCCCGGCTGGCCAGCCAGTCAACGATCTTGCCCTTGCCCTCATCGCCCCACTGGGCGCCGATCACGGTTACATTTGCCACGGATATACCACTCCACCCTGCCAGCGGACCCGCAGGCGCCCTTCGACAGGACTCGGCGCAAGGGGTGGGATAGGGGGCCATCAAGGCCCGATTGCGAGCGCGCCCTAGGAGCAGCGATGGAGCAGAGTCAAGGCCGCCGCCCACATACCCCGATACAATTTGCGACAAGAAAGCCCGGCAAAGTTCGTAAAGCGTTCATCTATTCACCGGCAATCGTCAGCCCGCACCACCGATCGCCGCCTTTGGCGAATACCGGATTTGCAGACCGATATTCAAAGGAGCCCGACCATGAAGATCCGTTCCGCAATGGCCCTGGCCATGATGGCCGCGCTGGCCACCAATGCTGTGGAAGCCCGCCCCGGCGATCAGATGCGCGAGCGGCTGCGCGACCGACTGGCACAGCGATCGGCGCAGCAGGGCAGCAATGCGCCAGCCATCGCCCCCACCGAGACATTTTCCTATGGCCGCGATCCGTTGCAGCGGCTCGATTTCTATGCCGCGCAGGGAGCCACCGGCCCCGCCCCGCTGGTCATCTTCGTGCATGGCGGCGGCTGGAAGCGTGGCAGCAAGGATGTCGCCGCCAGCCGCTATGCGCCTTCGCACTACACCGGGCTGGGCTATGCCTATGCCGCGATCAACTATCGCCTGGTGCCCGATGCCACGGTGGAACAGCAGGGTGAGGATGTTGCCGCGGCAATCAAGGCGCTGCTGGGCCGGGCCAGCCAGCTGGGGATCGATCGCAGCCGGGTGGTGTTGATGGGCCATAGCGCAGGCGCGCATCTGGTGGCGCTGGTCGGTACTGATGAACGATATCTCAAAAGCGCCGGGCTGAGCTTTGCCGATATTCGCGGAGTGATCCCCAATGATGGGGCCGCCTATGATGTGCCGCGCCGCTGCTCCATGTCCAGCGGCAGGACGGCATTGCCCAGGCACAGGAACTCGAAGCAGCGCTGAAACAGGCGGGCACCCCGGTCGAACGGCGTGACTTCCCGGGCAATGGCCTGCGCGGCCATAGCGAGATCAACCGCGAACTGGGCAATCCCGACTATGCCGCCACCCCGGTGGTCGACGCCTGGCTGAAGGGCGTGTTCGGGAGGTAGCGCTGCAACGTTTTGCTGATAGGGTGGAACAAAGCGGCTTCGCGCAGAGAGCGTGGAGCGGTTGTGCTTGCCGCATGATCATTTTCCCCGATAACGCGGCGGTTGCATACCTTGCAGACAAGTGAAGAGCCTATTCCCGCTGGTCTTCGAGAGCTCTCGCTATGCGCTCCAGCGCTTTGCAAGCACGACTGCCGAAATAGGCTGACATAAAAATCAACCACATTGAAGCGCCAGCCAGCACTGCCAGTTCACCTGAATATTCGGCCATTCGCCTTCTCCGCCTCCCAACAATCTTGCACTGTCAAAGCGCAACCGGCCCCTCATCCTCCAGCCGATGCGTACAGCCCAGTGCAGCGGCGTCATCACCTTCGCCCAGTGCGGCAACCGTGCGCCAGCCGATCGCGCGAAGGCGGGCGGCGGTTGCGGGGTCGTGGCCCAGCGGCAGGAACAGCGTATCGCGGCGCGGTTCGGCGCTGGCGAGCATATCGATCAGCGCATCGGGATAGAGCGAAAAGCCGATGGCCGGTTCATCCGCGCCGATGTCATTGGCGTTGCCGGTGCCGGGCCCCAGAATGCGATAGCTGCCGCCCCGCCCCAGCGCGCCGGAAATGCCATCGGCATAGATGGTGAAACCGAACCAGCTTTGATATTCGAAACCATGCCGTTCCGAAGGGTCGAGCGTCAGCCGCGCCGAGGTGCCGACACGGGCAGCGATTTCGCGCAGCGCGGCGATGCGTGAGGACAGGGCACCGCCACCTGTCGATTGGGCCGCATCAATCGCCGCCAGCCGCTCAATCGCGCGGTCAAAAGGCCCGATCGCGGTGAGCAGTGGCAGATAGGCTTCGCCGCCCGCCTCCACCAGTCCGCCGGCATCCTTGGCATCCAGTTCGCGCCGTACCGCCTCGATCCTGTCAGCAGCCAGCGGCAGCGCCCCGGTGCCGTCGACTCCGGCCAGCGTATCGACCAGATCAGGCAAGGTGAAATCGATCGAAATACCCTGCGCCCCGGCGGCATGCAGCGCCTCGATCGCAACGGCCACCACTTCGGCGGCGGCGGCCACGGCATCGCTGCCGATCAGTTCCGCCCCGAGTTGCAGATGTTCGCGCGCAGGGTTCAGCCCGTCGCCCTTGATCGTCACCACCTGCCCCGCATAGCACAGGCGCAAGGGCCGGGCGGCAGCGGCCAGCCCGGTGGCGGCGATGCGGCCAACCTGCACCGTCATATCGGATCGCAGCGCCATCATCCGCAGCGAAAGCGGATCGGTGAAGCGGAACATGCGCCGCGGCTGCACCCCGGCCATGCGACTGGCCAGCGATTTTTCGAACTCGATCATCGGTGGCTGCACCCGGTCAAAACCGTGGGCATCCATCACGTCCAGCGCCGCACGGGTTACCCGTGCCGCCACCGCCGCACTGGCAGGCAGCCGGTCTTCAAGACCTTCGGGAAGCAGATCGCGATCAGAATCCATAACTCAAGCCCTATAAGCGGCATTCCCCAAACACCCCTCCCGCCTGCGGGAGGGGTCGGGGGAGGGCCTGTTATCCCAAGTCTGCAATGAAGGCGAACATGCCCTCCCCTGGCCCCCACCCCAACCCGGGGGGGACTTTCCGGACCACACCGCAAATGCGCGGCGGTTGATCAAAAGGCCAGCGCCATCACCCGCTTCACTCCGGGAACGGCCTTGGCCTTTTCCAGTACTTCGGCGGGGACCACACCATCGACGCTGAGCAGCAGCACCGCTTCACCGCCCGCTTCGCGGCGGCCAAGGTTGAAGGTGCCGATGTTGATCGCGTTTTCGCCCAGCAGCGTGCCGATCCGGCCGATAAAGCCGGGGGCGTCTTCATTGACGATATACATCATATGCCCAGCGAGTTCGGCTTCCACCTTGATACCGAACAATTCGATCAGGCGCGGTTCGGCGTTGGAGAACAGCGTGCCCGCCACCGAACGTTCACCTGCGTCAGTCTTCACCGAAACGCGGATCAGCGTGTGATAGTCACCGGCCTTTTCGGTCTTGACCTCGCGCACCTCGATCCCGCGCTCGCGGGCAAGGAACGGGGCGTTGACCATGTTCACCGTGGCCGATTGCACGCGCAGGAACCCTGCCAGCACCGCTGCGACGATCGGCTTGATATTCAGCTCTGCCGCCGCGCCTTCGGCATGGATCGAAATGCGCGGCACGCTGCCGGTCGTCAATTGCCCGACCATCGAGCCAAGCTGTTCGGCCAGCGCCATATAGGGCTTCAGCTTCGGCGCTTCCTCGGCGCTGAGCGAGGGCATGTTGAGCGCGTTGGTGACGCCGCCATTGACCAGATAATCGGCCATCTGCTCTGCCACCTGCAGCGCGACATTGACCTGCGCTTCGGTGGTGCTGGCGCCCAGATGCGGGGTGCAGATGAAGTTCGGCGTGCCGAACAGCGGGCTTTCCTTGGCCGGTTCGGTCTGGAACACGTCCAGCGCGGCACCGGCAACATGGCCGCTGTCGAGCGCTGCCTTCAGCGCTGCCTCGTCGATCAGGCCGCCACGGGCGCAGTTGATGATGCGCACGCCCTTCTTGGTCTTGGCGATGTTTTCGGCAGACAGGATATTGCGGGTCTGGTCGGTCAGCGGGGTGTGCAGCGTGATGAAATCCGCCTTGGCCAGCAGCGTATCCAGATCGGCCTTTTCAACGCCCATTTCCACCGCCCGTTCGGGGGTCAGGAAGGGATCAAAGGCCACGACCTTCATCCGCAGGCCCAGCGCCCGGCTGGCAACGATGCTGCCGATATTGCCGGCCCCGATCAGGCCCAGCGTCTTGCCGGTCACTTCCACGCCCATGAAACCATTCTTCGGCCATTGCCCGGCCTGGGTCTGCGCATTGGCTTCGGGCAGCTGGCGGGCCAGCGCGAACATCAGCGCAATGGCATGTTCGGCGGTGGTGATCGAATTGCCGAAGGGGGTGTTCATCACCACCACGCCCTGCGCCGAGGCGGCCGGGATATCGACATTGTCCACGCCAATCCCGGCGCGGCCGATCACCTTCAGATTTTTGGCGGCGGCCAGGATTTCCTTGGTCACCTTGGTCGAGCTGCGAATGGCAAGGCCATCATAATCGCCGATCCGGGCGATCAGCTGCTCAGGGGTTTCGCCGGTGATGACATCGACATCGCAGCCGCGCTCTTCGAAAATGCGGGCGGCGTTGGGATCCATCTTGTCGGAAATGAGTACGCGGGGCTTGGTCATGATATCCTCGTCGTTCCTGCGAAAGCGGGAATTCAGATTCCCGCTTTCGCGTATGGGGATTGGGGTAGGCCGGATGCCCGCCTGGGCGGGGATCACGTCAGGGAAAGGTCAGGCAGCCTTGGTCTGGGCATAGGCCCAGTCGAGCCAGGGGCCGAGCGCTTCGATATCGGCAGTGTCCACCGTGGCACCACACCAGATGCGCAGGCCCGGGGGGGCATCGCGATATCCGGCGATGTCATAGGCCGCGCCCTGCTTTTCCAGCAGACCGGCAAAGGCCTTGATGAAATCGGCATCGGCACCTTCAACCGAGAGGCACACCGAAGTGGTTGAGCGCGAGGCCGGATCGGCAGCCAGATGGCTGAGCCAGCTGCGTTCCGAAACGATCTGATCCAGCGCAGCGGCATTGGCGGTGCAACGTGCCCGCATCCCGGCAGCACCGCCGACCGTCTTTGCCCATTCCAGCGCAAAGATCGCATCTTCCACCGCCAGCATGGAAGGGGTGTTGATGGTTTCGCCCTTGAACACGCCTTCGGCCAGCTTGCCCTTGGAAACCAGACGAAACACCTTGGGCAGCGGCCAGGCGGGGGTGTAGGTTTCGAGCCGCTCGACCGCGCGCGGGCCAAGGATCAGCACACCGTGCCCGCCCTCACCGCCCAGCACTTTCTGCCAGGAGAAGGTGGCGACATCGATCTTGTCCCACGGAATATCATAAGCGAACACCGCGCTGGTCGCGTCAGCGAATGACAGGCCCTGCCGGTCAGCCGGGATCCATTCGCCATCGGGCACCCGCACGCCGCTGGTGGTGCCGTTCCAGGTGAACAGCACGTCATGCGACCAGTCGATCTGCGTCAGATCAGGCAGCTGGCCATAGTCGGCACGATGCACCACCGGATCAAGCTTCAGCTGCTTGGCAGCATCGGTAACCCAACCTTCACCAAAGCTTTCCCACGCCAGCGTGGTGACCGGGCGCGCGCCCAGCATGGTCCACATCGCCATTTCAAAAGCGCCGGTATCCGATCCGGGCACAATGCCGATCCGGTGCGTATCCGGCAGTTGCAGCAGCTCGCGCATCAGATCGATGCAAGTGGCGAGGCGCGACTTGCCGATCTTCGCACGGTGCGAACGGCCCAGCGAATCGGTAGCCAGTTTTTCAGGGGAATATCCGGGCGGCTTGGCGCAGGGACCGGAAGAAAAGAACGGACGCGCAGGAGTGCGCGCCGGCATTTGTGCAGTCATGTAGTCTCTCCTTGCAGAGAGCACGCGCGGCGTTGGGACCGCGTGGCCCGGCGCCGCTCCTAGTGGCAAGGCCAAGCCTGTCAAGCGTTTGTTCGCCGGTGCAGCAGCGGTGATGCGCCGCGCGCGTTAGTCTGTGTTGCTTATTAATCAGTTGCGAAACAGTCGCAAAACAAGACAGTCCGTAAAGTTTCAGCCAGCACCCCTTGCGCGATGGCAATCTTCGATAATAGCCATCAGGCCACTTCACATTCTTCGCAATACAGTGGTTCAGCTTACCTGTAAGATTTTGCAGATTGCCTTGGCGGTGATTTCACGCCACCGTCTCGCCACATAAAACTGCGCAAGAACACAATTGAGGATAAAAATGGCGGTCGCATTCTACGGCACGGAGCAGGTCCGGGCCTCGGAACCTTACAACCTAAGCGCAGGAATCCGCGACATTCGTTGGCAAAGGCAAGTGCGTCTGCATGGCTGAGTTGTCCCCCATTTTGCCGCAAACGGACGCCCGCAGGCGCGAATCGGCACCGCGCGGTGACAGTTTCGGACTGGCCCTGCGCAAGCTCGATCACCCCGAATTTCTTGGCAATGCGGTCGATGTCGATTTCATCGAGGCGCTGACCGAATGTTTCCTGGTTGATGGCGGCTGGCCAATCGAGCTGTTGCGCAGATTGAAGCAATCCTATCCGATCGTGCTGACCGGAATGGCGATGTCGCTTGGTTCGCCTTCGGGGGTGGACAGCAGCTACCTTGCCCGGCTGAAGCGGCTGACCGATTTCTGTGAACCCTTCCTGATCTGCGATCACCTTGGCTGGAGCCATGGGGGCGGGCAGCATTTCCCCATGCCGCTGCCGCTGCCCTATACCGAACAATCGCTTGATGTGGTGTGCCGCAATATCGATCAGGTGCAGCAAGTGCTGGGGCAGCCAATCGCGATCAAGAATATTGCGCGCTATTTCCGCTTTTCCGAACCGGAAATGCCGGAGTGGGAATTCATTGCCGCAATGTGCGAGCGCAGCGGCTGCGGCCTTGCGCTTGATCTGGCGGCGCTGCATGTGAATTCGCGCAACCATGGTGCCGATGCGCGCGAATGGATTTCAGGCCTGCCCGCTGATCGTGTACGCCTGCTGCATCTGTCCGGCCATCACAAGGCCAATGGCCTGCTGGTGCATTCCACCGCTGATGCCGTTCCCGATGCAATCTGGCTCCTGTATGCCCATGCCCGCGAGGTGCTGGGACCAGTCGCGACAGTGCTGGAATGCCAGAGCGCGGATTCACCGCTGGGTGAGCTGGTGTCGCAACTGGCGACGGCCCGGGCCGTCACGGCCAAGGGAATCACCACATGGACCTGATTGCCGTACAGCAAAATCTGGCCGATTTTCTGCGCAGCCAGGCCAATGACAACAATCGCGACAATATGCCATCCGATGGTGCGCGCGGGCTGGAAGTCTATCGGTCAGCTTGCAATGCGCGGCTGATCGAATGCCTGGAAACATTCTATCCCTGCACCAGAAGCTGGCTGGGTGAGGACCGCTTTGCAGAGATTGCCGCGCTCCATGTCGCGAATGTCGCCATGGATGACTGGGCGCTGGAAACCTATGCTGCGGGTTTTCCAGCAACCGTCCGGCGTTTGCTGGCCAACCAGCCGGAAGCGGTGGAACTGTGCGAACTTGAACTGGCGATCAACGAAGCTGCGTTGCTGGCCGGCCAGACAGTGCTGCAATCTGCCGACCTCGACGAACATATCGCGCGTGGAACAGTGTTCCGCGTCATCGGCGCAACCGCGCTGATGCAGCTGCGAACCAACGCCAGCGAGATTTTGTCCGCAATCAGTGGCCGCGCGCGTCGGCCCGAAGCGATCATCGAAGATCATGAACGGACCGTGCTGGTGTGGCGGCAGCGGTTCAGCTGCCGCTATCGCCGTCTTGGTGATCTGGAAAGCGCCCTGATCCCGCATCTGTTCGTCGGCATGGACTATGCCACGCTTTGCGCCCGCATCGCCCGGCTGGAGCCGCTGATCGATGCGGAAGGCATGGCGCGCAATCTTCTGGAACGCTGGACCGGTGCCGGGATGCTGCGCCAGCCATAAGGCGGCGGCAGGGAGGCGCGCCTTCCCCGCCGCCATTCACCCCGGATATCAACCCGGCAGGGTCAGCGCCTCATAGCGTTCGAGGTGATAGTCAGCCGAACCGAACTGTCCCTCGATCATGGTGCCACGCTTGAAATAATGGCCGATGGCCAGCTCCATGGTGATGCCGATGCCGCCATGGGTCTGCACCGCATTCTGCCCGACCGCCTTGATCGCGCGCGCGGTCTTGGCCTTGGCCAGACTGACCGCAGCCTTGCGCTGATCGGCCGGAAGATCGAGCTTCAGCGTGCCCATCAGCGTCATTGATGCGATCTGTTCGGCATCGATCAGCATATCGGCCATGCGGTGCTGCAACACCTGGAACCGGCCGATCGGCTGACCAAACTGCTTGCGTTCCTTGGAATAGCCCAGCGTGCCTTCATGCAGCTTGCGCGCGACGCCGGTCGCTTCGGCGCACAGGCCCATCGTGCCTTCATCGACAACCCGCTCGATCAGGTCGATCCCGCCAGCGAGCAGTGCCTCGCCCGGCACGGCGACGTTTTCGAAATAGACTTCCGAAGCGCGGAAGCCATCGACGGTCGGGTAATCGCGGCGGGTGATGCCGGCGCTCCTGGCGTCGATCAGGAACAGGTCAACGCCCTGACGTTCGCGGCCCGAGCCACCGGTGCGCGCGGTGACCAGCAGATGCGTGGCCCAGGGCGCGGCATAGACCACCGCCTTGTGCCCGTTCAGCACATAGCCTGCGCCATCCTTTTTCGCGGTGGTGGCGATATCGGCCAGATTGTAGCGCCCCTTGGGCTCGGCATAGGCAAAGGCAATGATCGCATCGCCGGAAATGATCGCCGGGATGGTCGCATCGGCCAGCGCCCCGCCCGCCGCCTTCAGCGCGCCGCCACCAATCACCACGGTTTGCAGATAGGGCTCAATGGCGATCACCTTGCCCAGCTCTTCCATCATGATCATGTTTTCGATGGCGCCGCCGCCCATGCCGCCATGTTCCTCGGCAAAGGGTGCGCAGAGAATGCCAAGCTCGGTCGCCAGCGCGCGCCAGATGCCGGGATCGCGCCCTTCCGGGCTGTCGATCATCTTCTTGCGGGTTTCGAAATCATAGGTGTCGGCAAGAAAGCGCGCGAGCGTGTCGCGCAGCATGTCCTGCGTTTCGTTGAAGCTCAGATCCATTGTAACTTATTCCTCTCGTCGGCGCTCTCGCGAATTTTTGGTGCGGCACCGGCCCGCTCCCCCGCCCGGCCACCCATAGAATACCCTGCCGTTGGGTGGCCGGGTGGGGGAGCGGGCCGGTGCCGAACGATCCGAAGCAACAGCTTCGGATCAGACACTCAAAGCCCCAGCACCATCTTGGCGATGATGTTGCGCTGAATTTCGTTCGAGCCGCCGTAGATCGTGGTCTTGCGCATGTTGAAATAGCCCGGCGCGGTGCGATGCGCCCAATCGGGACCGATCGGATGCTCGTTGTCGCCTTCGCCAAAGCCGCGGAAATAAGGCGCGCCGTAATGACCCGCCGCTTCCAGCGCCAGTTCGGTGATGCGCTGCTGGATTTCGCTGCCCTTGATCTTGAGCATGCTCGATTCCGGCCCCGGCCCCTTGCCCGCGGCTTCACCGGCCAGCGTGCGCAGTTCGGTGAATTCCAGCGCGGTCAGGTCCATTTCCAGCTCGGCCACCTTGCGGCGATAGAACGGATTGGCCAGCAGCGGACGATCGCCATCCAGTTCCGATCCGGCGATTTCCTTGATCTTTTCGATGCCGCGCTTCGATGCCGCCACCCCGGCGATGCCGGTGCGTTCGTGGGCGAGCAGGAACTTCGCACAGGTCCAGCCCTTGTTCTCTTCATAGATGCGGTTTTCGGCCGGCACCCGCACGTCTTCAAGGAACACCTCGTTCACTTCGTGCTCACCACCCAGGGTGATGATCGGGCGAACGGTGACGCCGGGCGTCTTCATGTCGATCAGCAGGAAGGAAATGCCTTCCTGCTGCTTGGCATCGGGATCGGTGCGGACCAGGAAGAAACCCCAATCGGCATATTGCGCCATGGTGGTCCAGGTCTTCTGCCCGTTGACGACATAGTGATCGCCATCCCGCACCGCGCGCGTGCGCAGCGAGGCAAGGTCCGATCCGGAGCCCGGCTCCGAATAGCCCTGGCACCACCAGTCCTCACCAGACAGGATACGCGGCAGAAACTTCTCCTTCTGTTCGGGCGTGCCGAAAGTGTAGATCACCGGGCCGACCATGGTGATGCCGAAGGGCATGATGCGGATGCAATCGGCGCGGGCGGTTTCTTCCGACCAGATGAAGCGCTGGGTCGGTGTCCAGCCAGTGCCGCCATATTCCTTGGGCCAGGCCGGGGCGATCCAGCCTTTGCGGGCCAGCACGCGATGCCACGAAAGGAAATCCTCCTTCGTCAGCTCATCGCCTTCGTCCTGCTTGCCGCGCAGCTCCGCCGGATAGTTATCGGCGATAAACACCCGCACTTCGTCACGGAAGGCAAGGTCTTCGGGGCTGAATTCGAGTTGCACCGTATCCTCTCCTCTACAAAACCTGTGCGGCCTGACTGCCGCATCATGTCAGAGGATGGCGCAGGTTGGGGGTGGGGGCAAGTGCGCGATGCGCTGAAAACGCGCGGATTCGCCGCCGCAATGCCGCCTGCTGGCCGGGGTGTGCGGCTTGCCGCTACGGCACCCTGTTGCGCCGCACGGATCGCGCCGAACCGGGCGCGCTGGAAAAATTTTTCGCGCGCCCTTCCCGCCCCCGCGCAAGGCGGGACTATGCAGGGCCAAACGCCGCAGATCGGCGCGCGGCGCGGGCTTTGCCGCGACTCGCTGCATGGATTGCAGCCCGATTTGGATCACCGATTTGGATCACCGGCAACAAGCTGATAGGCTGGCACCTTCATCAGCAGGCCTGACCGCAGGAGAGCCGATCATGCGCAGCGTAACCCTATTCGCCCTGCCCTTCGCCGCCATCGCCATGCTGGGCGGCTGCGGCAAATCCGCAGATACGCCCAAATCGCCCGAAGAGGTGAGCAAGGCCGCCGCCGATATCCCCAAGCCGCAGCCCGGCCAGTATCGCACCACCATCACCATTGCCGATGTTTCCTTCCCCGGCATGCCGGAAGCGCGAGCGGCGCAGATGAAGAAACTGTTCGGCGCGGCCGGGCAGACCCGCGAATTCTGCCTGACCCAGGCCGAAGCCGACAAGGGCTTTGAGGATTTCAACAAGCGGCTGGCCCAGGGCAAATGCACCTATGACCGTTTCAGCAGCGACAATGGCAAGCTGGACGCGGCGATGCATTGCGAAACCGGCAAGGGCATGACCACCCGCGCCGAAATGCACGGGCAATTCTCACCCACCGGATCGCAGCTGGAAATGACCAGCAGCACCAGCAGCGCCACCATGCCCGGCGGCGGCATGACCATGAAGATGAAGATCAGCAACGAACGGATCGGCGACTGCGGATAAACCGCCCCACGCTCCCGCATCTGCCCCAGCCCTCCCCCCTCATCCTGAGTCTGTCGAAGGATGCGCGCTGACCGTGTGCGGATGGGTTGGTATTGGGTTTCGCGCCGAGATCGCAGGGAACGCGGAGAAGCCAGCGCCGCAGGCAGTATCATCCGCCCCACCAGCGCCGTCATTACATGCAGAGAGCGGCTGCGCCCCAGGCGCAACACCTCAGCGCACTCAGCGGCCTCGGCGCGAACCCAAAAAGCAACAGATACGAAAAATCGGCCGCTGGCGAATGCGGCATAACGCCAGGGGGGAGAGGTGAGGCCGAGAACATCAGGTCGGCGTCATGGCGCCCGTGCGAGGGGCGCGGGAAGTTGCTGTACGGTACGTTGCGAACGACCGGGAAGCGTTCAGCACCAGCCCGGTTCGGCCCATCGGGAGCGGGGCGGGAGGCGCGGCGGGCTCGCGAGCGAGCGCCATCCCTGATCTGTGGCGGGGCAACGCCGACCTGAAACACCAGCGCTCCCATGCGCATGGGGCTGGATGCGCGGGCATATAACCGATATGGTTCGTCATGTCAATATAATTGCACCAATAGTGATCAGGCCTTCCCCCAATCCCCCCTCCCGCCATCCTGCGCTTTTCGGAGGATGCGCGCTGGTCTTACGGTGAAAGGGCGGAGAAGGGGTTCGCGCAGAGCCCGCAGAGGAGCAGAGACCGCGGAGTTGATCCCGCCTCAGACAAACATCATCCCAAGCCCCATCAGACGCGCGCCATAAAGCCCCTCCCCGGTGGGGAGGGGGTGGGGTGGGGGTTCCACGCCAATGCCGTCACGCAGCCTGCGGCCTCGCTCACTCATTCACCCTCCCGCTCATGCCGGGCCTGTCGAAGCACGCGGATACCGGGCACAGCCCTTCGACAAGCTCAGGGTGAGCAGACATGGATCAGGCGGGCAATATTGCGGGATATGGCCCGCAAAAGCCCTGCCTCTTGCCAAAGCGGCCAACTTTGTGCCTGATAGCGGCGAGGGACCAGCGCTGTGAGACTGGGGGAACCTTGTGGTAAAGGAATGAGGCACATGGCCCGTAGTTTAGGCAGTGTTGACAAAAGTTCCCGCCTGATCTTCGCTCGGCGTGATCGAATTGCCAAGTGGTTCAGTTCAGAGGGGGGGACGATGAGATTTTTGAGCCTGATAGCGGCTGCATTTACGCTGTTTATCTCCACGGCGGTGCAAGCGCGGCCCAATTCGACCGACTACATGAATGATGATGGCGGATATCTCGTTTATTCGGTCGGCACCATCGCCATTGGGATGGACTTTTCATTTCCGTATCACAGAGTTAGCCTTGTTGATGGAAGTTCAGTCGATGACTGGAAGGGAGTGATTGAACCGAAACTTGGCGGTATGTGGGTGCTGAGAATCAAAAATCCCGACTTTAGCGGCAGAGAGACGGGGCATGTCATTGTCAGAAGACTCCCACCCGGGAGCTATGCAATCGACAATTTTGCTTTTTTTGGCCAACTTCCGGGCGTTGCAAGTTATCAATGGTCATCAGGAAAGCCGTTTAAAATCAGCTTCGTTATTGCCAAAGGGCAAGCCACTTACATTGGAAGCTTCATGCGTGCCCCTTCATTGGGAACGTCGCTGCAGCCACAATTGGGTGCGGCAGGATTCTTCGTAGTTTCGAACCGATCTGACAGAGATTTGCCGATAGCGCGAAGGATGATTCCTCAACTGCCAACAACCGATCTTCAAGTCACTGATGTAGACGCCTTTGGCAGTGCCGCACTCCGGAGCCATGAACCTCAGTAGCGGTTTCGGGGATTCCCAAATCCATCGCCTTCTGATTCAAGGCTGCTCTTTGGGGAGCAGTCATGGGTCGCGGAGATTTGTCGGACGCGGAATGGGAACTGATTGGTCTGCTGCTGCCGTCCGAACGCGGGCGTTGGGCGCGGCCAGCAAGCGATAATCGCCGTTTTCTCAACGGCATGCTTCATGTGTTGCAGTTACGGTGACAGTGCACTTAATTGGCATTACCGGCGCGCTGGGTTAACTCATTGTCATGGCGCGACTTGCTCGATATGCGCTTCCCGGCATTCCTCACCACGTTGCGCAACGGGGAAACGGGCGCAATTACGGTGACAGGTTCAAATTCACCAATTTCAGAGCTAGTCTACTCAATTCCCCAAAGTTGATCATCTGAATCATACTGACAACCGCAACGCCCCCTATCCCCCCGCATCAATCAGCGCCTGCACCTGCTTGTAGAATGCCTCGCGCGCGGCAGGTTCGGGGCCCTGGCTTGCGCGGGTCCAGTCGGCGTTGCTGGCGATCACCAGCTTGCGTTTGGGATCGATGAAGATGCCCTGCCCGAAGATGCCCTGCGCGGCGACCGCGCCATCATCATAGGTCCACCACTGAAAGCCATAGCCCTTGCCCGGATTGCCGATGTCCTTTTGCTTGCTGGTGGCCTGCGCAAACCAGTCAGCAGGGGTGATCTGCCGCCCGTCGCGCGCCTTGCCATTCGCCAGCACGAACAGGCCAAAGCGGGCATAATCGCGCGTGGCCGCCTGCAGGCAGCAACCGGCGATTTCATGCCCGGTCTTGCCCAGCAGCCAGGTTGCCGGAGCTTCCATCCCCGCGGGCTGCCAGATCTTTTCCTGCAGATATTGTGACAGCGGCTTGCCGGTGGCGGAGGAGACCAGCACCCCGATCAGATTGGTTTCGCCGGTGTTGTAATGCCACACCGCGCCGGGCGGATGGGCGCGCGGCAGGTGGCGCATATAGCTGACGGTGGCATCCATGCCGGGTTCGGGCCGGGCATTGTTGAACTTCGCCACATCGGCCTTGGGGTCTTCATAATCCTCGTTCCAGGCGACACCGGAACTCATCGTCAGCAGCTGCCGCACCGAGACGTCGTCATAGGCAGAACCACGCAATCCGGGGATATACTGGCTGACCTTGTCATCCAGGCTCCTGATCTTGCCATCCTGTATCGCCGCGCCGACGAGGGTGGAGGTAAAGCTCTTCGCCACGGAAAAGCTGGTCCAGCGGCCCTGCGCGTCAAAACCCAGACCATAGCGTTCAAAGCGGATCTTGCCGTCCTGCAGGATGACGATCCCGGCCGCGCGCTGCCCCGCCAGATAGCCATCAATGCCGGGGATGGTCAGCGGCTTGCCCGCAGGCAGGGCCAGTGGCTGAGCGGCGGGCTGGATGGTACGGGAATCGGCCAGCAGGGTGATGCGGTCCATCGCCCGAAAGGCGGCATCACGCTGGCTTAGCGACCAGCCCAGCACATCGGCATTGGTTGGCATCGCCGCCAGAATGCCGCGGGTTTCCTTGTCGAGGCTGGCATACCAGCCTGCTCCGCCCGCCAGCAGCAGCGCCGCCGCGCCCAGTGCCAGTGTTCTCTTGCGCATTCTCTGCCCCCTCTTGCCGTTGTTGTTATGCCTGTTCTTTGAAGCCCTGCCCTTTGAAACCCTAACCTTTGAAACCCTGGGCGATCACATACCATTCCGAGGAATCCTTGCGGCTGGCAGGTGGCTTGGCGTGTTTTACGGTGGTGAAATTGCGCTTCAGAATGGTGAGCAGATCGCCATCGGTGCCGCCCGCGAACACCTTGGCGACAAAGGCACCGCCCGGCGCAAGATGGGTGATGGCGAAATCGACCGCGGTTTCCACCAGCCCCATGGTGCGCAAATGGTCGGTCTGCTTGTGGCCGACCGTGTTGGCGGCCATATCCGAAATCACCAGATCGGGCGGGCCATCCAGCGCCCCGGCCAGCGCCGCCGGAGCCTCATCCGCCATGAAATCCATCTCGAACAGGGTGACACCCTCGATCGGATCGGTCGGCAGCAGATCGATCCCCACCACCGCCGCGCGCGGGGCGCGTTTGCGCACCACCTGGCTCCAGCCGCCGGGGGCCACCCCCAGATCGACCACGCGCTTCGCCTGTTTGAGCAGAGCAAATTTCTCGTCCAGCTCGATCAGCTTGAACGCGGCGCGGCTGCGCCAGCCGGCGGCGCGGGCCTGCGCGACATAGGGATCGGACAGCTGGCGCTGCAACCAGCGGGTGGAGCTGGCGCTGCGCCCGCGCGCGCTGCGCAGCTTTTCGCCCGGCTTTCGCCCGGATCGTCCGTCAGACCTGCTCATCCCTGCCCCCGCGCGCCACTTTGCCGCTGGGGCAGGCGCATCGCCGAAACCTGGCTGCGCCCGGCCGCACTGGCGCTCATCAGGCTGCGCAGGATGCCTTCGCGAATGCCGCGATCGGCGATGCCCAGCCGGTCCGCCGGCCAGAGATCGAGGATCGCCTCCAGAATAGCGCAGCCCGCCACCACCAGATCGGCCCGCTCCCGCCCGATGCAGGGCAGCGCGATCCGTTCCGGCGGCGACATGCCCGCCAGCCGCGTGCTGATGTCGCGCATCGCCGCCACCGGCACGATCAGTCCATCGACCGCGCGGCGATCATATTGCGGCAGATCAAGTTGCAGACTGGCCAGCGTCGTCACCGTGCCGCTGGTGCCCAGCAGGCGCAGCGGCCCGGTGGCCACACGGCGCAGTTCCTCCGCCCCCACCCGCTCGGCAAAGGGGGCCAGGCTATCACGCACCAGGGTACGCATCTGGGCATAGCGGGCATCGCGCTCGGCCGCGCTGATGCCCTCGGCCATGCAGCTTTCGGTCAGCGATACCACGCCCCAGGGCACGCTTTGCCAATCGCGGATCAGCGGCACCGATCCATCGCAGTTTTCCACCAGCACCAATTCGGTAGAGCCGCCGCCGATATCAAAGATCATCGCCGGGCCCTGCCCCTGTTCCAGCAGCAGATGACAGCCCAGCACAGCCAGCCGCGCTTCCTCGCGCGCGCTGATGATATCCAGCGCGATGCCGGTTTCACGCCGCACCCGTTCGATGAATTCCGCACCATTGCTGGCGCGGCGGCAGGCCTCGGTCGCGACCGAGCGGGCAAGATGGACATTGCGCCGCCGCAGCTTGTCGGCACAGACATGCAGCGCCGCCAGCGCGCGGTCCATCGCCGCCTCGCTCAGCCGCCCGCTCTGCGCCAGCTGTTCGCCCAGCCGCACCACCCGGCTGAAGGCGTCGATCACCACAAAGCCATCGCCCGATGGCCGCGCGATCAGCAGGCGGCAGTTGTTGGTTCCGAGATCGATTGCGGCAAAGGCCTGGCGATGGCCAGCGGTGCCACGCCAATCATTCCTGCCCGCGCCGCTGCGCGGGCCGGTCTGGCCATTCCGGCCACCGGACTGACGCGAGCGCGGATCCACTTCCGGCAAGTCATCAGGCAGAGCGGCAGTGCCGCAGCTTCCCGATCCCTCGCCTGTGTTCCCTGCCTCCTCGCGCAATGCCGTGGGAAACTTGTCCGCCATGGCGATATGCACTCATTATCATTTTCCCGCCGAGCGCGACGGGTACCTGAGGCCGATGCTAGACGTCTGTGCCTCTTGGGGCAAGCCGCGTCTTGACGCAGCCGCGCACCGCGCCTAGAGGCACCCGCCTGTTGCCCCGTCGTCTAATGGCAAGACTACGGATTCTGATTCCGTCTATCGAGGTTCGAATCCTCGCGGGGCATCCAGTTTTCGCCACCACAATCAGCTTGCGCCAGCCGCGCTCCTGCCCCGACCCACCCAGGGTTGCGGCGGATATTCCGTTTTTTCTTTTGACAGCGGCGGCAGCGGCGGGAAGATGAGGCAATGACCGAAGAAGAGAAGGAAAAGCGGCTCCATCGCCGCCGTTTCTACAAGGCCGAGCAGGAAGCCGGTTTTGTCGAAGCACATGATTGCTCCACNNNNCTACAAGCTGGCGTTTCGCGATACCGATTTCCTGCTGCGCGAGGAATTGCGCCCGGTGCGGTTCCAGCTGGAACTGCTGAAATGCGAAATGCTGCTGGATGAGGCGAATATCGGATCGACGCTGGTGTGCTATGGCTCGGCCCGCATTCCCTCGCCCGAAACGGCGGAGGCGATGCTGGCAGAGGCCCCGCCTGAACGCCGCGCGGTGGCGGAAAGCCTGGTCGCCAAGGCCAAATATTATGAGGAAGCCCGGCGGCTGGCGCAGATCGCATCCAGCAAATGCATCGTTGAAAAGGGCATGCGGCAATTCGTGGTCTGCTCTGGCGGCGGCCCTTCGATCATGGAAGCGGCCAATCGCGGCGCGATAGAGGCCGGTGCGGAAACCATCGGGCTGAACATCGTGCTGCCGCATGAGCAGGCCCCCAATCACTATGTCACCCCGCGGCTGGCCTTTCAGTTCCACTATTTCGCGCTGCGCAAGATGCACTTCCTGCTCCGTGCCAAGGCGGTGGCGGTATTCCCCGGCGGCTTCGGCACTTTCGATGAATTCTTCGAACTGCTGACCCTGATCCAGACCGGCAAGATGAAGCCGATCCCGATCCTGCTGTTCGGCCGCGAGTTCTGGAACCGCGTCGTCAATTTCGAGGCACTGGCCGATGAAGGCGTGATCAATCACAAGGATCTGGAGCTGTTCCACTGGGTGGAAACCGCCGAAGACGCCTGGGCCAAGATCGAGCAGTTTTACGAGCTGTAGAAATTCTCCCCGTTTTCGCGTCAGCACAAACGGGGAGGAACTGCGGCCTAACCCCGCGCCTCGGCATGCCCCAGCGGACCATGCCCACCGCCGAAACCGGGTGCGGCGCGGAGCGCGGAGCGGACGAACAGCCGGGCGCGGTCCACCGCTTCGGCCAGCGGCAATCCGCGCCCCAGCCAGGTCGCGATGGCGCTGGAAAGCGTGCAGCCGGTGCCATGGGTATGGCGGGTGTGGATGCGCGTTGCCGCCATGACATGCGGAGCCTCACCGGGCAGCACCAGCACATCCTCTACCCGCTCACCCTCGGCGTCGCCGCCTTTGGCGAGATAGGCGACGCCGCGCGCCGCCATCGCCTCATGCCCGCCCAGCGCGACCAGTTCCGGCACATTGGGGGTGGTCAGCACCGCCAGCCGCATCAGCCGTTCAAACCCGGCAATCGTTGCCGCATCGGCCAGCGCCGCGCCGCTGGTGGCGATCATCACCGGATCGAACACCACCGGCACTGCCAGCGCCTCCAGCCGGTCCGCCACCACGGCGGCGATTTCCGGCGAGCCAAGCACCCCGATCT
>JBGAIR010000076.1:0-7208 GCA_044225335.1 Novosphingobium sp.
GAAAGCGCCCTGCGCCATTTCCTCGGTCAGGATTGCGGCAGTATCATCCTCGGCATCGCGCGTATGGATAATCAGCGGCAGTCCGGTCTGCCGCGACACGGCGATATGGCGGCGAAACAGCGCCTGCTGCATCGCCCGATCGGAATGATCATAATAGTAATCAAGCCCGGTCTCACCGATGCCGATCACGCGCGGATGTTCGGCGGCGGCGAGCAGCGCGGCTTCGCCCAGATCGGCATGCCCATCCGCCTCATGCGGGTGGATGCCGACGCTGGCCCAGACATCGCTCTCGCGCTCAGCCAGGCCGACCACTTCATCCCATTCGCGCTGGCGGGTGGAAATGTTGAGGAAGCCCCCCACCCCGGCCTGCCGCGCACGTGCCAGCACATCCTGCTGGCTTTCGACCAGCCCCTTGTAATTGAGATGGCAGTGCGAATCGATCAGCATCAGGCCGCATCCTCCGCCGGCAGTTCCAGACGCGGGAACAACGGTGTTGGCGGTGTCAGGCGGAAATCGCCTTCAGCAAGCGGCGAATACCAATGCTCGCCGATGCCCGATGGTGTGCGATTCTGCGCAGGGATACCCATCATATCCAGCAGCGCCCCGGCCTTTTCTGGGATCACCGGTTCAATCGCCACCGCCAGCTGGGCGATGCAGATGAACAGCGTTGCCAGCACGGTTTCCATCCGCTCCGGGTCAGTCTTGCGCAGGCTCCAGGGTGCCTGACTGTCGATATAGGCATTGCAGGCAAATACCGCCTGCAGCCAATTTTCGATCCCGGCTTGCAGCGCCAGCTGTTCAAATGCGGCGGGCACATCGCTGCGCACGGCCTTATCGACCACAGCAAACAATTCGGCATCGGCAGCATCATGGCCGTGGATCGCGGGCAGCGCTCCTTCGAGGTTCTTGGCAATGAAGCTGAGCGTGCGCTGCGCGAGATTGCCGAAAGCATTGCCAAGCTCGGTATTCCCACGCATAATAATGGCTTCGGGCGAATAGCTGCCGTCTTGCCCGAATGCCACTTCGCGCATCAGGAAATAGCGCAGCGTATCCACGCCATAGCGCCCGGCCAGATCGATCGGATCGGTAACATTGCCCAGCGATTTTGATTCCTTCTGCCCGCGATTGAGCAGAAAGCCGTGGCTGAACACATGCTTCGGCACCGGTAAACCTGCGCTCATCAGGAAGGCTGGCCAGTACACCGTATGGAACCGGGTGATGTCCTTGCCGATCAAATGCAGATCGGCTGGCCAATATTTCGAATAATCGCCTGATTCATCAGGGAAACCAAGGCCGGTCAGATAGTTCGTCAAGGCATCGACCCAGACATACATGACATGACCATCGCTGCCCGGCACCTTGACGCCCCAGTCAAAGCTGGTGCGCGATACCGAAAGATCGCGCAGCCCGCCTTCGACGAAGCGCATCACCTCATTGCGGCGGCTGTCGGGCCGGATGAAATCGGGCTGTTCGCAGTAAAGCTGCAGCAAGGGTTCGGCATATTTTGAAAGACGGAAAAACCAGCTTTCCTCAACCGTCCATTCCACCGGCGTGCCTTGCGGCGAAAGCTTCTCTCCGCCCTCACCCGCCTGCAGCTCGCTCTCATCATAATAGGCTTCGTCGCGAACCGAATACCAGCCTTCGTAGCGATCAAGATAGAGATCGCCGCTGGCCTCCATCCGCCGCCACAATTCCTGCGTGGCAGCGTGATGGCGCGGTTCGGTGGTGCGCATGAACACATCATAAGACACATTCATGCCGTCACACATATCTATGAAATACTGCGACATTTCCGAAGCAAGCTGCGCCGGAGTGATGCCCAGATCACGCGCTTTTTGCGCCATCTTCAGCCCATGCTCATCGGTGCCGGTCTGAAAGCGCACGTCGCGGCCCATCTGCCGCTGAAAGCGGGCGATGACGTCGGCTGCGATCGCCTCATATGCATGGCCGATATGCGGCTTGCCGTTGGGATAGCTGATTGCTGTGGTAATGTAATATGGTTCGGCCATGGCCGCTTGCAGCTTTCGTTCTGTGATGTGTCTAATCAGGCTGCCGCTTCTCTAGGCATGGCGAGCGAGGCCAGCAAGGAGCCAATTTCCATCACCAGCAGCCCGGAATCGAAATTATAGGTCTGCACCTGCCCGCACAGCCGCACCAATTCGCCATATGCGGTGATAACCTGTTCGGAATGCGCGCGGCCTCCCCTGCCCAGTTCCGACGCCACAACCGCGCGGGCGAGATCTGCCACCGCCTGCTGTCGCTCGCGGTCCGGGCGGGTGCCGATCGCTTCAGCGAGTTCACCGCGCAGCACATAGCCTTCATCGCCGCGTTCGATCAGTTGCAGCATCAGTCCATGCAATTTGCCAAGATCATGCCGCAGAAAATCAAGCGCCGCACCGGGCGATCCCTCAGCCGCGGCGACAGCGGCGGCGCGGGTGGCACTGTCCGCTTCGGGCGCGGCCTTGCGCAAGATGGCTTCAACCTCGGCATTGGGGAGCGGCGCAAATCGCAACATCCGGCAACGTGAACGGATCGTCGGCAGCAATCGCCCCGGACGGTGCGCCACCAGCAGGAAATAGGTGCCAGCCGGCGGCTCTTCCAGGCTCTTCAACAGGGCATTGACCGCGCCCTTTTCCATGTCATCGGCAGGATCGATGATCACCACCCGCCGGCTGCCCAGCGTTGGCCGCGTATTCAACCGCGCCTGCATCCTTCGGACCTGCTCGATGGTGATATTGCGCTTGGTCTGGAAAGGCTTGCCTTCCGCCTTCTTTTCCTCCTCACCTTCATTGGCAGGCAGGTGGTCGAGCAGGATGATATCCGGGTGGGCGGCAAAATCCGGTTGCGGAATGCCTGCCTCGGCAACCAGTTCGGCAGCGGCGGCGCGGGCGAACAAACCCTTCCCCAGCCCGGCGATGCCCGCAAGAATCCAGGCGTGATGCATCCGCGCAGAGGCCATTGCTCCGCGCATCTCGCGCCAGGCTTCGTCATGACCGGCCAGGCTGGTCACAGCGCGTCCAGCTGAGGGGCAAGAGCGGTCAGCACCCGGGCATGCACCGCCTCTGCATCGCCATCGCCATCAATGCGGGCAAAACGTGAAGGCTCAGCCGAGGCAAAATGCGCAAAGCTGGCGGCGACGGCTGCGTGATAGGCCGCTCCACGTCCGCCAATTCGATCGGGCTGATCGCCATCGCGCGCGGTCAGCCGAGCCGCAGCAACATCGGGCGAAACCTCGATCAGCAGGGTCAGATCGGGCAGCAAACCGCCGCTGCCAATGCTGTGGAGCGCCAGCACATCTGCATCCGAAAGTCCGCCTGCTCCGCCCTGATAGGCGCGGCTTGAATCGACGAACCGGTCACATATCACCCACTGCCCCGCCGCCAAGGCAGGCAATATCAGGCGTTCGACATGATCGGAGCGAGCGGCGGCAAACAGCAGCGCCTCCGCGCGCGGGTGCCAGCCTTCGCCCTCCACACCCAGCAGCAAGGCACGGATTGCTTCCGCGCCGGGGGTTCCGCCCGGTTCGCGCGTGACAGTGCAGGAAATGCCGCGGGCATGCAGCGCAGCCGCCAGCATGCGGGCCTGGGTCGATTTGCCCGCCCCCTCCCCGCCTTCCAGCGCGATGAATTTGCCCCCGCTCATTCAAACAGCCCTAGCAGCCCGTTCGCGATTCTGTCGAACATTCCTGCCTTGCCGACCGCTTCAGCCGCGACCAGCGGCAGATAATGCACCGGCTGCCCGGGAATGCTGATCTCCAGCCCGCCAACCGCCGCGCCTTTGGCGATCGGTGCACGCAGCGGCCCCTGATAGACAATCCGGGCGCTGATCCGGGGATGCGTGCCCTTGGGAAGCGCGAGCCGAAAGGCACGCGGCACGGTCAATCGCAGCTGACGCGCAGCCCCGCCCTGCACCCGCGCCGTGCCAACGACCCATCCGGCATCAACCAGCGGCACGCTGTCCCATGCCCGATGGCCCCATGCCGCCAGCGAGCGCGCCGCACTGGCACGCAGATCCTCGTTCTGGGCACCGCCGATCACCAGCACCAGCCTGCGCCCATCCCGCTCCACCGCGCCCAGAAAATTGAAGCCTGCGGAAAAGCTGTGTCCGGTCTTTATGCCATCCGCGCCCGGAAAAACCTCTGCGAAGGGGTCATGATTGAGCAGCGACCGGCCATGCCAGTTGAACGCGGCATGGCCGAAATAGCGCCGATAGAGCGCCGGATGATCGCGGATCAGCGCATTGGCCAGCCTGACCATATCCCGCGCCGATACGCGGGTAGCGCCGCGGTCCGGCCAGCCATTGGGGGTACCAAAATTGCTGTCACGCATACCCAGCGCCCTCGCCCGGGCATTCATGGCACTCGTCCATGCCGCGACAGACCCCAGTGCACCCTCTGCCAGCACCACCGATGCATCATTGGCCGAAGCGGTGGTCATCCCCATCAGCAGGTCGCGAAGCGCCACGCGCTCCCCCGGTGCAAGAGACATGCTGGTCCCCCGGCCCGACCAGCGCGCAGCGGTATCGGGGCGAACGGTGAACTGGCTGTCCTCGCGCAGTTTGCCTGCGGCGATCATATCGAAGGCAACCAGAACGCTCATCGCCTTGGTCATCGAAGCCGGCGCAAAGCTCCGCTCGGCATTGTGCGCATAAAGCGTTTGCCCGGCGCTCAGGTCCACCAGCAGCGCAACTGGCACTCGTGAAACCGGAGAAGGCAAGGGTTCTGTCACTGTGGCAGAACCCGATGCGCCAGAGGATGCGGCGCTGGCAGTCAACGACAGTACCAGCCCCGGCAACAGCGCCCTTTTCAACAGTGCATGGTGGCGGCGCAATCGTCACTCCCGCTGCAGCGCAGCCGAAATGCCGCGCGCACCGCGAGGCTCAGTCTGCGTGCTGAATTCGAGCGTCGCTATAACCCGCTGCCCGCACCTTCGCCAGCGCCGCCTGCGCGGCCGCCTGACTGGGATAAGGCCCGGTGCGAACCCGCCAGATGCCGCGACCACCGCTCAGGAAGCCACCGACTTCGCCAGCCACCTGTTCAGCTCGATCACGCGAAGAGAATGCGCCGACCTGAACGATAAGCGATCCGCGCGGTGCGGTACGTACCGCGGTTGGCACCGGTGCCTGACGCGGCGGAACAGAGGTAACGGGCGGCGCGGCTTCCGGCTTCGCAGGAATCGGGCGCGGCGTGGGACGTGCGGGCACCGCTGGCGGATTGGTCGTCGGCGCTGGCATCGGCATGGCACCGTCTGGCGGCGGCACAGCTTGCTTGCCGCTGCCCAGAATAACTTCATTCGTGGTGCCGAGCTTTTTCTTGAGGATCGCCAGCAGGGATTGCGGCGTATCCATCCGGGCCGGAGCAGGTAGGCCATTGCGCAGCATGCCGCGCTCTGAATCAGGCGGATTCACGCGGCGCATGCGGATGGCAAAACGCTGCTGTCCGGCGATGCCAAGCTGTTCCGCAGCACCCGGAGAAAGATCGGTAATCAGCGCGCCGGTCATCGGTCCGCGCCGGTCAACCCGCACCAAAATGGTCCGCCCGGTGTCGAGCGAGGTCACTTCGGCATAGCTTGGCAGCGGCATGGTGCGGTGTGACGCGGAAATGCCCGCCCCGCCTTCATAACCGACCGCAGCGTATCCAACCGAATCGAGATTCGCGACATCAGCCGGGCGATAAGCCACCCCGTCGACCGTATAGGCTGGCCCAAGCACTACCGGAGTGTCTGGCGCGGCGCGGCGCGGCGCGGCGGGGATTCCCTCTTCCAGCTCACCCCCCGATCCACCGCAGGCGGAAAGCAAAGCAAGCGCCAGCAGCGGCAGACCATTTTTAACGGGCAATTTCATCGGCAAGCAATCCTACGGACAAGGCATAGTAGTTCGAGCAATTGTATTGCAGGATAACTCGATAATTCCCGGTTAAGAGGAACGCTCGCGATCCGCGCCCATCAGGCTCGAACAATGTGGCCAGCGTGTCATCGCCGATCCAGCCCTGCGGCTGAATGCCCAGCGCCCGCCATTCGCGCACGGTTTTCCATGCCGAAAGCCGCGCATGCACGCGCGGACAGGAAGGCGCGATCATCCGGCTTGCCACCGGACCTGCATCAAAGCCCGTAGGAACGCTGGCGACAACGCCCCACGGCTCACCCGGCCGCCAACCAGCATCGCGAAAGTAATTGGCGATGGATGCCAGCGTATCGGCGCGATCGTTCCAGATATCGGCGTCGCCATCGCCATCGCCATCGCGGGCAAGCCGCAAATAGACGCTGGGCAGAAACTGCGGATTGCCGAAAGCCCCGGCCCAGCTTCCCACCAGGCGCTGCCGCGGCACCCCGCGATCAACCATCTTCAGCAGGGCGATATATTCGCCTTCAAACAGATCGCGGCGGCGACCTTCCCATGCCAGCGTCAACAGCGCCCGGCCCAGATCGAAATCGCCCTTGTAACTGCCGTAATTGGTCTCATGCCCCCAGATCGCCAGCACGATCTTGATCGGCACGCCATATTCACGCTCAATCGCGGGGCTAATTCCCGAGACTGCGTCGCGCATCGAGCGCCCGCCCGCGATCCGCTGTGTATCGACATGGCTGCGCAAATAGGGCGCGAATGCTGGCGGCGTTCCCGGCGTGGAACCGGGCTGCGCGCGATCAAGCTCTACCACGCGCGGATTCGGGGTAACCCCCGCCAGCATGCTGGAAATCGTTGCTTCACGCACGCCTTCCGCCCGTGCCCGCGCGGCCACCAGTTGAAGATAAGCCTGAAAATCAACAGGGTTACTGGCGGCGTTGCCACTGACCAGAGCGGCATTCTGCGCGTTGGCATCCGGCTGCGGGAACGAAAACAGCGAAACCGCCACGATCAGCGGAACAGACTTCCAAAACTTGCGAAATGCTAACATTCGCTTGATCTTGCATAAATGTCCGTCGATGGGAACGGCAAAGGACGTGACATTCGTCGCAACCGGCGTTAGCCGCGCTGACAAGGACAGGTGGCCGAGTGGTTTAAGGCAGCGGTCTTGAAAACCGCCGTGGGTGCAAGCTCACCGTGGGTTCGAATCCCACCCTGTCCGCCAGCACTATCCAGAGCGAATGAAGCAGAAGGAACGCCAGTCCGCACTCAGGCGTCGGGAGTATCATGAAAAGCTGGCGACAGACTTTGAAGCGTGTTCCCGGTGCCCGCCCGCTGGGCGTTTGGCTGCGTCACACGTTCCACCC
>JBGAIR010000010.1:0-64278 GCA_044225335.1 Novosphingobium sp.
GGCCGGTGCCACCAAACCATGCCGAACCAAGCCGGTCGAGCAGCACCGTCAGCAAGACGGCGGGAACAAAGGCAATGAACAGGCGCGAAAAGCGATCGATCGCATAGCCGGGCGGATCAAAGCGGCCGCTTTGTGTGCGGGCCATGGCTAGCCCGCCAACCAGAAAGCCAGACAGCACGAAGAACACCAGCACCGCTTCGGCATGATAGCCGGTGATGAAATACCAGCCTCTTACCCAGATGGGGCGCGCTTCAGCGGGCAGCGAACCCCACCCCAGCAGCAGCGGATTGCGCAGGTGACCGACCATCACCATCACCGCCGCCATCCAGCGCGCCATATCGACAAAAGAGCCAAGCGACGGCTGCCGCAAATCCTCCGCCACCCTGGCGGGGTCAAACAGTGCCGAAGCGCCCCCCGTGGCCATCAGCCGAGATAGCCTGCATATTTGTCCGCCAGATATTCATCCAGACAGATCTGCCAATCGCGCATGATGTTGATCCCGCGCAGGTCCAGCTTTTTCGTGATCAATCGCTCTGATGGCGGGCGCGGGGCAAAATATTCCTTGGCGAAGTAGTCCGATCCCACCGGGTTCACCGGAATGTCGTTCTCCTTGCCCAGGGCCTTGATCAGATATTGCGCAACTTCGAGCCTGCTGGTCACACCCTGGCAGACCATATTGTAGAGGCCCCACAACTCCTGCTCGACCAACAGCTTTACCTGCGCGGCGAAATCGCGTGTGTAGGTAGGCGTACCAAGCTTGTCGTCGACGACGTTGAGTTCGCGGGCGCCGTCCTTCAATTGCTTCATCAATTTATGGATGAACTTCTTGTCCTTTTCCGGGCCCGCACCCATCATCCAGCCGGCGCGGCAGACCAGATAGCGATGGGCATTCTCCACCACGAAACGCTCGCCCATATATTTGGAACGTGCATAGTGGCCGAGCGGATTGGGCTGATCCCAGTCATCATAGGTTTCCTGCCCGCCATCAAAAATCCCGGCGGTGCTGATGTAGAGCAGCGGAACATCCAGCCGGTTGGCCAGCCACACCGCGTTTTCCACCGGCAGGGTGTTGGTGGCATAGGCATCATCGATATTGTCTTCGCAATATTCCAGGCTGGTGTGCGCGCCGATATGGAAAAGATAGTCAGGCCGGAAATCGAGCACCTGCCGCGCATAGTTTTCGCGATCACGGAAATCCAGGAATGACAGCCAGGGCGCATTGACGTCCTTGTCGGTGCACAGGATTTCGTGGCTCTGCGAAAACACGTGATGGAATGCCTCGCCCAGCATGCCGCCGACCCCGGCCATGAAAATCTTGCTCATTTCCGTCCTTCATTCGTCGGCGTCGCGCCGACCGATTCGATAATTTCGCGATACTGCCCGGCAATAGCCGCAAGAGAGTATTTTGCCACCGCATCCTTGCGTGCCGCTTCGCCCAGCCGCCGCCGCATCGCGGGATCGGCTATCAGCTGCGCCAGCGCGTCTTCCCATTCGGTTTCGGTTTTCACCAGCAAGCCGTTTTCGCCGTGGCGGATCAGCATCGGTGTCGTCCCGACTTCGGTGGCCACGCAAGGCAGGGCAAATGCCATGTACTGGATTGCCTTCAAGCCGGATTTGCCCAGCACCCAGTCGTCAATCGGCAGCGGGTAAACGCCGATATCGAATGCCTGCAGATCGCGCACCTCATGCTTGGCGGTCCAGCGGATGACCTCCAGATCAACGCCGGGCAGCTCATAGTCGAAATTGCCGATCACCCGCAGCTTGAAGCGGGCCTTCGCGGCAAGCCGCTGGAACACGCCGCGCAGCATGTCCAGATAGATCTTGCTGCTGAATGTCCCGGTCCAGCCAATCACCACCGGCTTGTCGTTGGAATAGGGCGTTGCGGGCTGGAAGCGGTCGGTATCGATCGAGGACGAGATATAGGTGCAGGCCTTGTTCTCGTTGATGTCCAGACAGAAATCGTTGAGGAATGGCGAGCTGGTTATGACATGATCAGCCCGCCGGATCAGGTATCGAGTCTTGCCCGGCCCCTTCAGCAATCTGGTGATGGGGTTTGGATTGTCAGCCCCATCCAGTTTTTGCTCGGTAAGAATATTGTCCTCGACATCATAGACCAGAGCCCGGGCCTGCGCCCGGGTCAGGCGCTCGAACAAGGATGTACCAAACGGCGTAACCCACATGAACACATAGACCAGATCGTAACGCCGGATCCGAATCATATCGCGCATCCGCCGCAGATGCCCGCGCAGCACGCCCATGATCTTGGCTGGCAGATGGCCCTTTTCCCAGACCACGTCCCACATCGCGCGGTCCATGAAGTTGGAGACCTCGATCTCCCAACCTTGCGCGCGCCAGTCGGCGAAGTATTGCTCGTACTTGAGCCGTTGTCCGGCGGCGGCTCCCTCGGGATAGGGGCAGAGCACCAGCATGCGTTTACGCCGGGTCATACGGTGAGCTCCCGATAGATCGCGCGATAGCTGGCGGCGCCCTCGTCGACCGAAAAATGCCGCAGCGAGACTGCGCGACAGCGTTCGGCGGTCGTGGCATCCTCTTCCAGTGCCAGCAAGGCGGCAACCGCGCGTTTGCGCTCTGCATCGTTGAAATCGTGCAGCGCCACGCCTGCCGCTTCCTTTTCAAGAATCAGCTCCATGTCGCCAACCCCGACATTGCCGAGACAGGGTACGCCGCAGCCGAGGTATTCGGCCAGCTTCGTCGGGGCACTGGCAATTTTGGAGAAGACCGGGCGAATGATGGCTGCGCCCGCGCTCATGCGCCGGATCATGCCCGGCACTTCGGAATGGTCCGCACCGGTGATTTCGATCGCATCTGCCGGAATTCCGGCCCGTGTTGCCATCTCGGACACCAGCGCCTGCTCGTTGCGGTTGACCACCAGCAGTCTGGCGTCCGGTTTTGCTTCGCGCAGCAGTTTGAAGCAGGCCAGCACCTCGTCAAACATGTACCATGTTCCGATCGAGCCAAGATAGCCAAGCGTATAAGGCTGCGGCCTGGCAGTGGTTCCGGGGGTAAAGCGATCCAGATCGGCGCAGGTCGGAATGACGCTGAGCGGCGCGTGCCTGCGATCCCCCATATAGGGGAAGCCTTCGATCACCGCGCGCGAAGCGTGGGTCAGGGTGACAATATGATCCGCACCCAGCAGCAGAGTTTTTTCCAGCCGCTTGACCGCACGATAGACTCGCCCCCCGACGGGCCAGATGCCGCCATCGGTGCGCTCATCGGCCCAGAGCCCCCGCATGTCGAAGGCATGGACTATCCGGACGCGGTGGCGCAGCGTCAGCCACAATGCCACGACCAGCCCCTGCGCGATGTCGAACAGCGTCGCTGGAACCGTCGGCGTCTTGTGATAGGTCAGCGGATGCCACGCGATGCCCGCTGCGGTCAGCCGCTCGGTCAGCGCGGTGCGGCGCTGGGTGTCGGCAAGATCGGCTGGCTTTTCAAAGCTCAATATGTGGAAATGCGCCGTGTCTGTCAGTCGCTCAAGATAGGCGATGACCTGGCTCTGACCGAGTGGTTCGAGCATGCCGTCATAACTGATATAGAGAACGGATGGTGTCGGCATCAGCTGCCCAGATTTGCCCTGCGCGTGCCGACAGCCACCCAGAAGGGAACGCTATCGGAAAAGCGGATGTTCTCGAGACCGGCCGCTTCCATCATCGCGGCGATTTCGACCCGCGTGAAGCGTTGTTCCAGACGCGTCCCCAGCCGGTCCAGCGCATCGGTGCGCATCGTGTAAAAGCTGTTCGCGCGATAGGGGCTGAGCGGTAGCCCTTCGACATTGAGCCCGGCTTTTTCAAGGATCAGGGCCAGGCGCGCCAACGGCCAGTATACGGTCGCCGCGATCACGGTCGTCACCGCCTTGCGCAAGCCGAAGGGCAGGCGGCAGATGATCTGCCGTGCCAGATCGCTGGCGCGCCAGATCGCGCGGAACCACAGCGGGCGATTGTCGAAGGCGTAGTAGAGATAGACCAGAAACGGGGCCCCCGGCTTCAGCTTTGCCGCACAATCGCGCATCGCCGCGCCGGTATCGGGAATGTGGTGCAGAACGCCCAGTGAATAGCCGAAATCCTGGCTGCCATCGGCAAGCGGGATGGCATCTACACTCGCACAGTGGAAGTGCACGTTGCCCGCATCACCCAGGCGGCGCTCTGCCACGGCCAGCGCCTTTGCGGAAGGATCAACGCAGTTCAGCCTGCCAACGCGCGGCGCTACGCCCGCGGCCCAGCGGCCCGAGCCGCAGCCCAGATCGAAACCTTCCGCGTCCTTGGCAAGGTTGTTCCAGGGGAAGATGGAAAAATAGCGATCGAACAGCTCGCGCCATTCGCCCTCGTCAAGTGCGGTCTGGTCAAAGCTGTCCCACTCCTCGCCGAAACCGGCGACGGTCAGCGCGTCAATGTTTCGCCCGGCGGCGACCTTGTTCATGAAATTCGACCCTGTTGCAGAAGGCCGAGCAGATAGCGGCCGTATCCTGTCTTGGCAAAGGCTTCGCCGCGCTTCTGCAGCTGGGCATCGTCGATGAAGCCCTGTTGCCAGGCGATTTCCTCCAGACAGGCGAGCTGGATGCCCTGGCGGTGCTGGATCGTGCGGACAAACTCGCTGGCTTCGAGCAGGCTGTCATGCGTTCCTGTATCCAGCCAGGCATAGCCGCGCCCCATGCGCTCCACATGCAGGGCATCAGCCTGCATGTACAGCCGGTTGAGATCGGTGATTTCCAGTTCGCCGCGTGCCGAGGGGCGGACCTGTGCGGCAAGCTCCGGTGCGCGATGATCGTAGAAATAGAGGCCGGTCACTGCCCAGTTGGATTTCGGCTGCTGCGGCTTTTCTTCGAGCGAACGGGCCCGGCCCATGCCATCCAGCTCCACCACGCCATAGGCAGCGGGATCTTCAACATGGTATCCAAATACCGTCGCAGCGCCATCAATGGCGCGGCCGACCGCCCTTTGCAGCATATCGGCAAGGCCGGCACCGTAGAAAATATTGTCGCCAAGCACCAGCGCGCTGGGGCCTCCGGCAACGAAATCCGCGCCGATGTGATAGGCCTGTGCCAGTCCTTCGGGTCGGGGCTGCACCGCATAGGACATCGCCAGCCCAAACTGCGATCCGTCGCCAAACAGCCGCTGGTAATTGCCCAGATATTCGGGCGAGGAAATCAGCAGCACTTCGCGGATCCCCGCCAGCATCAGCACGGACAGCGGGAAATAGATCATCGGCTTGTCATAAACCGGCAGCAGCTGCTTGTTCACTGCCAGCGTTGCCGGATGCAGCCGGGTCCCGGAGCCACCGGCGAGGATGATGCCCTTCATATTCCCGCCCCATGCTTTGCCAATGTCTGGACTATGTCGGTTACGGCATTCTGCCAGTGGCGCAAACTGATCCCGAAATCGCGGGCGATGGCGCTGCAATCCAGTCGCGAATCTGCAGGGCGTTGGGCCGGGGTGGGATATTCCGCAGTGCGGATGGCTTCGACTCGCGAGGGCACCTTCAGGCCCAGATTCGCCGCTTCCGCAAACACATGTGTCGCCAGGCCATGCCAGCTGGTGTCGCCAGCATTAGTGCAGTGCCAGATGCCGGAGGGTTTGTCCGGGTCGCTTCGCAGCTGACGCGCAATCTGCACCAGCGCTGCCGCAAGATCGCCAGCATGGGTGGGGCAGCCGCGCTGATCGGCCACGACGCGAAGCAAGTCACGCTCTGCCCCCAGCCGAAGCATGGTTTTGACAAAATTCTGCCCATCGGCGCTGACAACCCAGGCGGTGCGGATGATGGCGTGCCGGGCGCCGGAGGCGCGCAGCGCCGCCTCGCCCGCGGCCTTGGTGCGACCATAGACCGAAGCGGGATTCACCTTGGCATCTTCGCGCCAGGGCCCTTGCCCGTCTGGGGGAAAGACATAATCGGTGGAAACATGGATCACCGGTATGCCGCGATGCGCCGCTGCTTCGCCCAGCAATCCGGGTGCCACGGCATTGATCGCATGGGCCAGTTCGGGTTCGCTTTCAGCCCGGTCAACCGCAGTATAGGCACCGCAATTGATGATCATGTCGATCCCGTTGCGTTCCAGAAACGCGACGGGATTGGTCCGGCTGGCGAGATCAAGGACATCGCGTCCGGGCGCGACCAGCGCAACACCTGCCGGGGCAAGCCTGCGCAATGCGCTGCCCAGCTGGCCGCTGCCACCCGTAACCAGCCAGTTTTCAGCCATTGGCCTGTTCCGCCCGTGCCAGCCCGAGACGCTCGCCGCGATAGCTACCGCTTTGCACTGCGCGCCACCATGCCGCATTGTCGAGATACCAGCGCACCGTGCGGGCGATGCCACTCTCGAAACTCTCGGCAGGCTCCCAGCCCAGTTCGCGCTTCAATTTGGTCGCATCGATCGCATAGCGGAAATCATGGCCGGGTCGATCAGCGACGAACCGGATCTGGTCGCGATAGCTCGTTCCATCCGGGCGCGGTTGCAACTGGTCGAGCACGGCACAGATGGCCTCAACCACCTGCAGATTGGTCCGCTCGCTATTGCCACCGACACAATAGGTTTCGCCGGGCGTGCCTTCATCGATCACCAGGCGCAGCGCCCTTGCGTGATCCTCGACATATAGCCAGTCACGCACATTGCTGCCGTCGCCGTAGACCGGCAGATCTTCGCCGGAAAGCGCCTTGAGGATAACCAGCGGGATCAGCTTTTCGGGGAAGTGGTAAGGCCCGTAATTGTTCGAGCAATTGGTCAGCAGCACAGGCAGGCCGTGGGTGTGATGCCACGCGCGCACCAGATGATCGCTCGACGCCTTGGATGCCGAATAGGGCGAGCGGGGGTCATAGGCGGTTGTCTCGTCGAACTTGCCCTCAGCGCCCAATGATCCGAACACTTCATCGGTGGAAATATGATGAAACCGGAATGCGGCGCGCGCCTCTTCCGGTAGCGTTCGCCAATAGGCTGTGGCCACATCCAGCATGGCAAAGGTGCCGACCACATTGGTGCGGATGAAGTCTGCCGGGCCGTCGATCGAGCGATCAACATGGCTTTCGGCGGCAAGATGCATCACCGCGTCGGGGCGAAATTCGGCAAAAGCCGCAGCTAGCGCGTCGCCATCGCAGATGTCCAGCTGATGGAAATGGTGACGGTTGGAATGCCGCGCCGTGTCCAGCGACTCCAGATTTCCTGCATAGGTCAGCTTGTCGAGGTTGCAGACTTCGGCTTCGGTTTCAGCAATCAGCTGGCGCACGACTGCCGAACCGATGAAGCCGGCACCGCCCGTCACAAGAATGCGATTGTGGCGCATATTCGAAGGATTCCTGATCAAGCGAGCGATGCAAGCGGTGTTCCGTCATAACGGAACGGGCTGGGAAAGCCGGAAAGCAATGGCAGCTGGCGATCCTTTTCGGACAGGATCGGGCTGATGCCGTTCAATGGCCAGGCGATCGCCATATCCGGATCATCCCATCGCACACCGGCATCGCATTCTGGCGCGTAATAATCCGACGCCTTGTAGGCGACCTCTGCATTATCGGTGAGCGTCAGAAACCCGTGCCCGAACCCCACCGGGACATAGAGCTGCTCACCCCCGCCTGCGGTCAGCGTTGCGGCCACCCATTGCCCATAGGTGGGGGAGCCTGAGCGCAGATCGACGGCAACGTCCCAGATAGCTCCAGCCAGACAGCGCACGATCTTGGCCTGTGCGCAGGGCGGGGCCTGGAAGTGTATGCCGCGCAGCGTGCCGCGCTGCGCTGAAAAACTATGATTGTCCTGCACGAACTCGATATCGATACCATCGTCGGCAAGGCGGCGGCGGTTGTAGCTTTCGGCAAACCAGCCGCGCTCGTCGCCAAAGCGTTTGGGAACTATCAGTTTCGGGATGGGCATGCTGAAATCTCTTGGCAATACCGCTGTTTCGCGAAACACCATCACGATCAGCCGAGGGCGGTCGTTAGGCGGAAATCCTCCCCCAGTCCAGCCTTGCACCGCGCTGCCGTGTTGCGGTTTTTCCGTATCAGCCTTATAGCCGCGCGCGATGCGCACAGGGCTTTTCAAGGGCCGTCGCGATCTGCTGCGCAACCCGCTAGGCGAGCCTGAAACGAGATGAATCTTCCTAACCGGCGTTTCCAGCGAGGCAGCATCTGGCTCAACCCCTTGCTGCATCTGGCTATCGCGGCACTCGTCTGTGTTATTCTGCCACTGGTGGTCCAGACATGGACGCTGCCGCGCGGTTGGCATGAGCCCGAGGCGCTGAATACCGTGTGGGCAGCTTTGGCGGCACTGTGCGCAGGGTTCTGGTTGCATCGTTCGGTGAGCGGCCTGCCGGGCAATCACGAAAGCTCCGGCATTCTCCCTGCCTATTTGATCTCATTTGGCGGTGCGCTTACCATCATCCTATTGTTTCGTATTGATTATTCCCGATCCATTCTGATTCTCAGCTTCTTTCTGACGATTATCTGGTTCTTCCTGGTCTATGTCGTCACCCAGCGTCAGACGCGGCTGGTGCTGGGGGTGATCGCGGGCGGGCGCGTGGAACTGTTCGATCAGATGGATGGAGTGGAGGCGGTTCCCCTGACCGGGGCCGACCTGCCTGTTGGGCTTGATGCGGTGACCGCCGATTTCCGCTTTGATCACAGCGATGAATGGGAGGCGCGGATCGCGGATTTCACGTTGGCCGGAATCCCGGTCTATCACTCCAAGGATCTCTATGAATCGCTGACCGGCCGCGCAGACCTTGAGCATCTTTCCGAAAATACCTTCGGAGCGCTGGGTCCGCTGCAGACGTTGCTGACATTCAAGCTGGTTTCGGACCGCCTCGTCGCGCTGCCTGCGCTGGTGCTGCTGTTGCCGCTGTTCGCGCTGACGGCGATTGCGATCAAGCTCGACAGCCCCGGCCCGGTGTTTTTCCGCCAGCGCCGCACCGGCTATCGCGGGCATGAGTTTGAAGTGATCAAATTCCGCACCATGCGCGTTCACCAGCCCAGTGAAAGCGGTGGTGTCGACAGCTTCATCACCAAGGAGAACGATTCGCGCATCACGCGCCTGGGCCGGTTTCTGCGCCGCACCCGCATTGATGAACTGCCCCAGATTTTCAACATTCTGAAGGGCGAGATGAGCTGGATCGGACCGCGCCCGGAAGCGGCCCAGCTTTCGAGCTGGTACCAGACCGAAATCCCCTATTATCGCTATCGTCACGTCGTGCGGCCCGGCATCACCGGCTGGGCGCAGGTCAGCCAGGGGCATGTCGCTGAAATTGATGATATCCGCACCAAGCTGCAGTATGACTTCTATTACATCCGCAACTTCTCAATCTGGCTCGACCTGCTGATCGTGATGAAGACCGCGAAAACGGTTTTCACCGGCTTTGGCCACAAGTAACAGGCCGGGCGAGACGCTGAAGATCCCGAAAGATCAAGGAACAATCATGGATTCTACCGCACCGCGCGTTGTCGTGATCGGGCTTGGCTATGTCGGTCTGCCATTGGCGGTGGCGCTTGCCCGCCAGTTTCCGACCATCGGCCTCGATGTCGATGCGCGCCGGATCGACGAATTGGAAGCCGGCCATGACCGCACCGGTGAAATTGACTCCGATCGTCTGCGCGCGTCCGCGCTCAAGCTGACGGCCGATCCGGCATCCTGCGGCGCGGCGGATTTCTACATCGTTACGGTGCCGACCCCGATCGACAATGCCAACCGTCCCGATCTGCGCATGGTCGAAGCGGCCAGCCGCACGGTTGCGGCGATGCTTCCGGCGGCTGTGGCTGAAGGCCGTGCGCCGGTGGTGGTCTATGAGAGCACGGTCTATCCCGGTGTGACCGAGGATATCTGCGCGCCGATACTGGCCGAGGTGTCAGGGCTGACCTGCGGCACGGATTTCTTCCTTGGCTACAGCCCGGAACGGATCAATCCGGGCGACCGCGAACACACCATCGACAAGATTACCAAGGTGGTTTCAGGGCAGACGCCCGAAGTCCTTGATCGGGTTGCCGCGCTTTATGGCGCGGTCACCTCTGGCGGGGTGTTCCGGGCGGCGTCGATCAAGGCGGCAGAGGCGGCCAAGGTGATCGAGAATGCCCAGCGCGATATCAACATCGCTTTCATGAACGAGATCGCGCAGATTTTCTCGTCGATGGATCTGTCGGTGTGGGATGTGCTGGCCGCAGCGCGCACCAAGTGGAACTTTCTGCCCTTCGCGCCGGGTCTGGTGGGCGGCCATTGCATCGGGGTCGATCCCTATTACCTGTCGCACCGGGCGGAGCAGCTGGGGCTTGATCCGCGCGTGATTCTGGCGGGCCGCGGCGTCAACGATGGCATGGCGGGGTGGGTGGCAAACAGGCTGCATGCGGCGCGGCAGGGCAAGACCGGCAGCGTGCTGGTGCTGGGTCTGACATTCAAGGAAAACGTTCCCGATCTGCGCAACAGCAAGGTGGCAGATCTGATCGCCGCGCTGAAAGGCCTGGGGCATGATGTGCGCGTTCATGATCCGCATGCCGATGCTGATGAAGCGCAGCACGAATATGGTCTGGCGCTGGAGCCGGACCTGTCAGGCCAGTATGACCTGGTGCTGCTGGCAGTGCCCCACCGCGAATATCTGGCTTTGGGCACAGACAAGCTGCGCGCCCATGTTGCCGCGGGCGGAATGCTCGCCGATCTGAAGGGCGAACTGGGCGGTCAGGCAGACTGGAGCCTGTAAATCAGGGTTTGGTTGCGGGGGGCAAGGGCGGCGGCGCATCGTCGCCCGCCTTGCCTTCACCGGCAGCCTTCTGCTGCGCCTTGTCGCGTTCTTCATACTGTTTTTCGAGCGCTTCCACCCGCGATTGGGTTTCGGCGGCATCCTTGTCGATGGTTGAAAGCCGCTTTGCGCGTTCGGCGGCGATCAGCTCGGCGAATTTGACGTCGGGCGCGGTCTTTTTCTCTTCATAGGCCTTGTCGATCAAGCGGCCCGAACAGCCGGTCCAGCCGCCAGCCCCGACGGGAGAGCAGCTCTGCGTGCCAGTGCGGGTAACGGTTTCATAGGCCAGCACCCGATTGTTCCAGGCGTCATTCTGCGGCGAGTAGGTTTCGCGCAGCGCCGGCGGAATGCGATAGCGCTCGCTCTCACCCTTGCGCGCGCAGACGGTGATGGTGTCGTCGGTCGATTCCGGGCATTTGTCGTCGCCATAGACGATCAGCTGGTTGACCTTTGGCTCGGGCGCATCCTGCGCTGCGGCGGGCGCGGCCAGCGCCATGCAGGCGGCAAGCGTGGCAGCGGAACAAATCAACAGACGCATGGTGGAAACTCCGTGGCGCGATGGCTGCACTATAGAATGGTTCGCACTGAATAACAGCTGAAGCGGAATGTCATTGCGCTTCGTCAATCGTCCAGACCCGGCGCTCAGATCCGCTCCGCCAGCCGGATGGCCACGCGGCAGCCCAGCCGGATCGCGCCCGCCAGCAGAGGATAGGCGGGGGCCTGTTCCGCTCCGGCGGCCAGCGCGGCGTCGCGATGGGCGCGTTCATCCTCACGGAAGGCTTCGATCATTCCGGAGAGTTCGGGATCATCATGGCCCAGCTCATCCAGTTGCGCTGAGTAATGCCGGTCGATCTCTTCTTCCACGGCGGCAGTGCAGGCCATCGCCGCCTTCGGGCCGATCAGTGCGGTGGCCGCTCCCAGCGCGAAACCGGCGACATGCCAAAAGGGTTGCAGCGCCGTCGGGCGGACCCCGCGCTCTGCCATCAGCCGGTTGAAATGGGCGAGGTGCGCGGCTTCCTGCTCAGCCATATGCGCCACTTCGCCGCCATGCGGTGCGCGTGATCCCATTACCGCCATCTGCCCGGCATAGATGCGGGTGGCACCATATTCCCCCGCCTGATCAACGCGCAGCATGCGTTTGGTGCGGGGTGCGGTCATGCTCGATCCTTCCGGCGCAGCAGTGCAAAGATAGCCAATGCCGCCGCGCTCGAAATCAGGAAATTATAGCCGGCCAGCGAAATGCCGAACAACTGCCACTGCACTTCGTCACAGCGCACCAGCGGGGCATTGAGGATCGCTTTGAGCGGATCGACGCCCTTTGGCAGGCTGGTGGTGCAGGCGGTGAATCCTTCCCACCAGCGATATTCCACCCCGGCATGATAGGCACCGATCAGCCCGCCAATCAGGATCGCCAGTGCCGCCAGCGCCACCAGGCTGCGCTGTCCGGGGCGAAGCCAGGCCAGCACAGCCAGCGCCAGTGCGGCGAAATGGGCATAGCGTTGCCACCAGCACATCTCGCAGGGATAGAGCCCGAACACATATTGACCGATATAGGCGCCGCCCAGCAGCGCAGCGGGTGTCGCCAGCGCCAGCAGCCTAGCTGCCTTTGCGGAATCCGTCTGCATCAGCGGGCCCGCGCCGCCGGTGCCGCGCCGCCGGTGCGCCGCAGCGTTTCCAGCGCATAATAAAGCTGGAAGTCGGTGATGCCCTTGGCCTTCAACTGATCGGCAGTCATGCGGAAGCGCGGATCATCCTGCTTGTCGGCCTCCAGCTTCTTGTCGTCCATATTGGCTTCGTTGACCAGATGGCGGCGCAGATCGCTCTCGCGCAGCGCCAGTTCGGTGCGGCGGCGCGCATCGGGATCGGAAAGCTGCGGCACGCGGATATCCGGATCGATCCCGCCTTCCTGCACCGAACGCCCCGAAGGCGTGTAATAGCGCGCTGTGGTCAGCTTGACCGCATGGGTGCGATCGAGATTGAACAGCGACTGGACGCTGCCCTTGCCAAAGCTGCGTTCACCCATGATCAGCGCGCGGTGCTGGTCCTGCAGCGCTCCGGCTACGATTTCCGACGCCGAAGCCGAACCGGCGTCGATCAGCACGACCACCGGCAGGCCCTTGGCCGCATCACCGGGGAAGAATTCTTCGGCGCGCCAGACATCGGTATCGGCGGCATTGCGGCCGCGCTGCGAAACGATATCGCCCTTGGTCAGGAACAGATCGGACAGTGCCACTGCCTCATCCAGCGATCCGCCGGGGTTCTGCCGCAGATCGAGCACCAGCCCGGTCAGCCTGCCGCCTGCCTGCTGCTTCAGCGACTGGATCGCCTGATTCACATCCTTGCCGACATCGCGCGAAAACTCGTTCACGGTGATCACGCCGATGGTCTGTTCGAGCTTGGAGGTTACCGGTTCCAATTCGATCACGCCGCGCGTCACGGTAACGTCAAACGGCTGGTCGCGGCCGGGGCGGAAAATGGTCAGGCGGATGCTGGTGCCCGCTTCGCCGCGCATCTTGGCCACCGCGTCGTCGAGCTCGCCGCCATAGATCAGCTTGCCATCGAGATGGGTGATATAATCACCCGCCTTGACCCCGGCTGCGGCGGCGGGGCTGCCACGCAGCGGCGCGATGACTTTCACCGCGCCATCATCCATCGCCACGCTGAGCCCAAGGCCGGAATAGTTGCCATCGATCATGGTGGTCAGGCGCTGCAGGGTTGCGCCTTCCAGATAGGTGGAATGCGGATCGAGCGACGCCAGCATCCCGTCAATCGCGCCATTGATCAGCTTGTCATCGTCAACCGGTTCAACATACTGCGCCTTGACCAGCTGATAGACGGTCAGCAGCCGCCCGAATTCGGGGCTGGCCCGGCCATCGACTGCCGCCAGCCCGGCGGTGGTCGCCGGGATCATTGCCACTGCGCTGACCAGCAGCGCCGCGCGAAGGGTGGAACGAAAGCGGTTGGAAAATTTCATCGGGCGGCTCTGCCTTACATTCTGCAAGCGTGTTGCTTTCATCTATAGCCAGCGATGGCTTAACGCCAGATGGCGATTATTCTTTGAGATAGTCCAGCGGATTCACCGGTTCACCGGCATGGCGCAGCTCCAGCGCGACCACCGGCCTGCCCGGCCCCAGCGTGCCCAGCGGCGAACCGGCGATCAGCTGCTGCCCTACCTTGATATCGAGCAGCGCCAGCCCGGTGACCAGCGATGTCCAGCCGCCGCCATGTTCGATGATCACGATATTGCCATAGCCCTGATAAGGCCCGGCAAAGATCACCCGGCCCGCCCCCGGCGCGATCACCTGTGCGCCGGACCGCGCCGCCAGTGACAGCCCGCGGGAGCGCGGCTGGCCGGGGGTGACATCGCCAAAGCCCGCGACCAACCGGCCGGCCAGCGGCAGCATATAGCGCTGCGGCGCGGCGGCGGGCGGCACAGTTGGCGCGGCGATGGCGTCATTTGTCACCTGCGCCGCCTGCGGCAGGGCGGGGCGCATGATCGGGCCGGGCAGCGCCGCCAGCTGCGCCCGCAATTCGCCCGCCTTGTCCAGCGTGTCGATCAGCTGGGTAAGATCGCGCGCCTGTTCGGACAGTGCCAGCGCACGCTCGGTTTCGCGGTCGGCAATGCCGCCTGCCTGGCGTGAAGCGATGCGCTGTTGCGATTCCAGCGCACTCAGCGCGGTGCGCCGCTGGGTGAGTTCGCCCTCGCTCTGGCGCAGCGCGTCAGTGGCCTGCCGCGCCTGTGCCTGCAGCGCCCGCGCCCGCGCCAGTTCGCCGCGCAAACCGGCGGTGCGGCGCTGAACCTCGGGCAGCATGGTTTCCAGCACGGCGCGCAGATAGACCGTATCCTCCAGCGATCCCGGGCGGAGCAGCGACAGCACTGCCGGGCGGCGTGACAGGCGTTGCAGCGCGGCGGTGAGCCGCACAATCGGCTCCTGCCGCTGCGCCAGTTGCGCGCGAAGCACCTGGCGTTGCCGCTCGATCAGGGTAATCCGCGCCTGATTGGCGGCAATATCGGCTTCGGACTGCTGGATCCGTGCGGCGACGGCGGCCGCCTCCTGAGCGGTACGGTCGGCGGCGGCGGCGGCGTTGCTGGCGCTGGCTTCCAGCTGCTCGGCCCGCTTGCGCGCGGCGTCGCCCTGCGCCTGCGCCGCGTTCAACGCCTGGCGGGCCTCATCCGAATTGTCGAGCCCTAGCTGCTGCTGGGCGGGCGCCGGGCGCAGCGCGACCATCAGTGCGGCAAACGCCACAAGCGCCGTCAGCACAGCGGCGATACGTTTCCGGGGGTGGGCGGTCACCTGAATCATCATGCCCCTATCCCGAACGATGATAGGGATGGCCAGCAAGAATGCTGGTTGCGCGCCATAATTGTTCAGCCAGAAGCGCCCGGGCGAGCAGATGCGGCCAGGTCATCGCCCCGAATCCCAGCAGCAGGTCTGCGTGCTGGCGCGCGCTGTCGCCATGGCCGTCCGCAGCGCCGATCAGAAAGCGCGTTTCGCGAACGCCTTCATCGCGCCAGCGGCCCAGCAGGGCGGCAAAATCCTCGGATGACATCTGCTTGCCGCGCTCGTCGAGCAGGACTTCGCGCGCCGGGGAGAGCGGGGCGGGAATGGTGCCGCCGCTGTCGGGCAGTTCGGTCAGTTTGAAAGGCCAGCTGATTCGCCTGGCATAGCGATCGACCAGATCGGCTTCCGGAGACCGGCCGATCTTGCCGCGCGCGATGATATGCAGGCGCATGGTGTCGCAATCAGCGGATGTTGCGCGTCAGGCCGCGCCCGCGCTGTCGCCAAAGGCCCACATGCGTTCCAGATTGTAGAAGCTGCGCACTTCGGGGCGGAACAGATGCACCACCACGTCACCGGCATCGACCAGCACCCAGTCCGCAGCAGGCAGGCCTTCGATCCGCACCAGGCCGAAACCGGCCTGCTTGATCCGTTCAGCCAGCTTTTGCGCCATGGCCGCGACCTGACGGGTCGAACGCCCGGAGGCGACAACCATGTGATCGGCGATCGAGCTTTTGCCTTCAAGCGGGATGGAAACCAGCTCTTGCGCCTGATCATCGTCGAGCGATTGCAGGACGAGGGCGTGAAGCGAGCCCGGCTCTGCTTGCGGGAGCGGGGCGGGAGTGCCGGTACTGACCGGCTGGGGAGTAGCAGGCGTCATGTAATCTGGATTGGCTCCTGATGGCGGGCTTCGCATGGCGCGCGGGATAGGGTGCGGAGAATCATGCGATGTCGGGTTCAACCGGATGGTGCGTCAAGGGATCACGCTGGACCTTGCCGGCGAAGCGGCGGGCCCATTCGGGATCGGCGCGGCGAATGGCCGTGGCCGAACGTGGATCGGGATCAAAACGCAAATATATCAGCGCGGGGGCGCTCCATCCTGCCCGGTGGTTCAAGCTGGCTGCCGACCGCCGGTAACGGCCGAGCCAGACCATCGCGGGGCTCGCGAAGGCACCGCCATCATAACCCGGACGGGCGATCACCGCAATCGGCATGGTGCGGGCGATATCGCGCCAGCATTTCCAGCGATGGAACTGGGCCAGATTGTCGCTGCCCATCAGCCAGATGAAACGGTTTCTGGGATAGCGCCGCTGCAGGGCGCGCAGGCTGTCGAGCGTGAATCGGGTGCCCAGTTCCCGCTCGATCGCGGTCGCCCGGATCGGGGAGCGATGCGTCTGGCCTCGCGCGGAGGCAAGGCGGGTGGCCAGCGGTGCCATGCCGGCGCGCGGCTTCAGCGGATTACCGGGCGATACCAGCCACCACACCGCATCCAGCCCCAGCGCCTTCAGTGCAAACAGGCTGATCCGGCGGTGCCCGCCATGCGCGGGATTGAAACTGCCGCCCAGCAGGCCAATGCGTGGTCCGGTTCGGGGGGGACTGCGATTCAGGGCCGGACCTGTCCGGTGCCGCGCACCTGCCATTTGTAGGTGGTCAGCCCCTCCAGCGCCACCGGTCCGCGCGCATGCAACCGCCCGGTGGCAATGCCGATTTCCGCCCCCAGCCCGAACTCACCGCCATCGGCAAACTGGGTGGAGGCATTGGCCATGACGATGGCGCTATCCACTTCGGCCAGAAAACGCTCGGTCACGGCACCATCCTCGCTGACGATGGCGTCGGTATGGTGCGAGCTGTGCAGGGCGATGTGGTCCAGCGCATCATCGATCCCGTCGACCACGGCAACGGAAAGGATCGCATCGAGATATTCGGTGTCCCAGTCTTCGCCGCTGGCGGGCAGTATGCGGGTATCCATCGCTGCAGCGCGGGCATCGCCGCGCAATTCGCAACCTGCGTCGATCAGCTGTGCCAGCACTGCCTGTCCGGCAGGAAAGGCGGCATCGATCAGCAGCGTTTCCATCGCCCCGCAAATGCCGGTGCGGCGCATCTTGGCATTGAGAGCAATCGCCTGCGCCTTGGCCGGATCGGCGGCGGAATGGATGTAGGTGTGACAAATCCCGTCGAGATGGGCCAGCACCGGCACGCGCGCATCGGCCTGCACCCGCGCCACCAGACTTTTGCCGCCGCGTGGCACGATCATGTCGATCAACCCGGCGGCGGTCAGCATCGCGCCAACGGCCGCGCGGTCCTGTGTCGGCATCAGCTGCACCGCATCGGCAGGCACCCCTGCTGCGGCCAATCCAGCCGACATGGCGGCGTGGATCGCACGGTTGGAATGCACCGCCTCGCTGCCGCCGCGCAGCAGCACGGCATTGCCGGATCGCACGCAAAGCGCGGCTGCATCGGCGGTTACATTCGGGCGGCTTTCATAGATGATGCCGATCAGCCCGATGGGAATGCGGATCCGCGAGAGCATCAGGCCATTGGGGCGGGCCATGCTGTCAATCACCGCACCGACCGGATCGGGCAGGTCGGCCACCTGATCGACGGCATCGGCGATTGCCGCCAACCGTGCGGGATCCAGCCGCAGCCGGTCGAGCAGTGCCCCGGTGAGCCCATTGGCCTCACCAGCTGCAACATCCTGTGCATTGGCGGCCAGAACGTCCTTTTCTGCCGCCCGCAACGCTTGCGCCGCGGAATGCAGGGCCGCCGCCTTGGCCGGGGCGTCCATCCGCGCCAGCACGCGCTGCGCCGACCGACCGGCTTCGGCCAGTCTGGCAACAAGCTGCTGCGGCGTTTCAACGCTATCGCTCGGGCGGGTCATTACGGTTTCCATGGGGCCTGCGCCTAGCATTGCCGGGGCTGAATGTCACCGACTCGATGGCGGTGCGAAAGTCAGTGGCCCGGCCAAGGTTAAGCCATCGCCAAACCCGCGCGGCATTGGCAACGATTCGTCGCGCGAGTCATTCGATTCAGCGACAAGTGCCGACACCGGATTCGCCATCATCGCATCCGCCTGCTAGCGGGCGCGCACTGAAGGGCATAACTAGGGAATCGGGCCGTCTTGCAAAACATAACCGTTGGCCGGTTTGTTGATCGGCTGCGGAGCTGGTTCCCGGATCGCGAATTCTTCATGCGATCGCAGGGGCAGGTCCGTTTCATCAAATTGTCCTCGCGCGTGCAGATGATCGCTGCCGGGGTGATTGCGGCGCTGCTGCTTGGCTGGATCGTCAGCATGGCGGCGATGGGTATTTCGCAATATGTTTCGGTGCGCGATCGGCTTTCGCTGCTTGATCGCGAGGCAAAGGTTGCCACTGCCGAAAGCCGCGTTTCGGAGTATCGCGACGATCTGAAAGGCGTCGCCAGCGATCTCGAAAAGCGCCAGCAGTTTCTGGAAAAAATGGCGCAGGCGCATCTGGGCGATCTGCCCCGGGATGCCAAGGCGGATGAAACCGTATCGGATTCCACCACTGAAGCCGCCAAGACCGTCAAAAAGGTCAGCGCGCTGATCCCGGAGGCCGGCGCGCTGGCCCGGATCGAAGCGCGCCAGCTTGCCTTTGTCGAGGCGCTGACCCGCGCGGCAGACCGGCGTTCAACCGCCGCCGCTGATAAGATTCGCCGCCTCGGGCTCAACCCCGGCACCATGCTGGCCTCGCTCGATGATCACAGCGCAATGGGCGGTCCACTGATTTCGCTGGCGACCAGCCGCAATGGTTCGACCGATCCGCGCTTTGAACGGCTGGGGCTCAGCCTGGCGCGGATGGACGCGCTGGAGCGAGGTCTTGCCGGAATTCCGCAATCGCTTCCGGCCAGCCTCGAATTCATTTCATCGGGCTTCGGCTATCGTTCCGATCCCTTCACCGGTGGCGCGGCTTTCCACGCCGGGCTGGATTTCAAGGGGCCGATCGGCGCCCCGATCTATGCAGCGGCGCAGGGCGTGGTCAGCTATGCCGGGGTGCGTTCCGGCTATGGCAACTGCATCGAAATCGATCACGGCAACGGGCTGTTGACGCGCTATGCGCATATGTCGCGGTTTGTGGCCCATGCCGGACAGGTGGTGAAGGCGGGCGATGTGATCGGCGCAATCGGCAGCACTGGCCGCTCCACTGGCCCGCATCTGCATTTTGAAGTGCGGCTGAACGATCAGCCGCTCAATCCGCGACCCTTTCTGGAGGCTGCAAGCCATGTTTCCCAAGAACCGCGCCCCGGCGCCAATCACGGGCGGTAAGTCCATGGCCAGCGCAACCTTTTCCGTTTTCGGTGCCGACACAAGGATCAAGGGCGATGTTTCCGCCACTGCCGATCTGCATGTTGACGGACGGATTGAGGGCGATGTCACCTGCTCTTCGCTGGTGCAGGGCGAAAGCGGTGAGATTGTCGGCGCGGTTACCGCAGAAAGCGCGCGGCTGGCCGGAACGGTGCGCGGCACCATTGCCGTGCGCGATCTGGTGGTGCTGAAAAGCGCCCGGATTCACGGTGACGTGCATTATGACGCGCTGACCATCGAGCAGGGCGCACAGGTCGATGGCCGGTTTGCGCCGCGCGCTGCCGAGCCTGTGATCCAGGACGGGCCGCAGCTGGTGGTCGGCTAAGCCTCAGCCGCCACTTCGGCGCGCAGCGCCTTGCGATCAAGCTTGCCGATCATGGTCTTGGGCAGGCTTTCACGGATTACCACCTGATCAAGCCGTTCGTGCTTGCCGACGCGGGCGTTGAACCAGTCGCGCAGGGCAGCTGCGTCCACCGCTTCAGCCGTGTCCGTCAGCGTGACATAGGCGCGCGGCATTTCCCCGCGATAGGCATCGGATACGCCGATCACCAGCGCCTCCTTGATTGCGGGATGGGTCAGCAAAACCGATTCGAGCTGGGTCGGGAAAACCTTGAATCCACCCACCGCGATCATGTCCTTGATGCGGTCAACGATCCGGGCATAGCCCTGCGCGTCCAGTGTTGCGACATCGCCGGTGCGCAGCCAGACGCCATCCGGGCGTTCAGCGAAAACATCCGCGCTGGCATCTTCCCGGTGCCAGTAACCACGCATAACCTGCGGGCCTTGCACCGCCAGTTCGCCCGCTTCGCCCGGCGGCGCATCCTGTGAGGGGTCTTCCTTGTCGAGCAGGCGCAGCCGCGTGGCCGGCAGCGGTTGGCCGATGGTGCCGACCCGCTCTTCGCCTTCATAGGGGTTGGTGGAAACCACCCCGGCGGTTTCGGTCAGTCCATAGCCTTCCACCAGCCGCGCTCCGGTTGCCTTTTCAAAGCGCGCCTTGAGTGGGCCGGGCAGCGGCGCGCCGCCTGATATGCACACCCGCAGCGACGAGAAATCGGTGCGTATCAGCCGGGGATGATCGAGCAGCGCCTGATACATGGTCGGCACACCGGGCATCGCGGTCGCCCGCACGCGCACCAGCGTCTTGAGCGCCTGCCCGGCGTCAAAGCGCGGCAACATGGCGATGCATCCGCCGTTGGCCACGGTGCGGCCCAGCACGCAGATATTGGCGAAAACATGGAACAGCGGCAGCACGCCCATGATCATGTCGCGTTCCCCGGCGCGCGGATCGATCACCGCCACCTGCCGCGCATTGGCCGAGATGTTCTGATGGGTCAGCATCGCGCCCTTCGGCGTGCCGGTGGTGCCGCCGGTATATTGCAGCAGCGCCAGATCCTCCACCGGATCAATGGCAACGGGTTGCGGTGGTTCGGCACTCAGCGCATCGTGCCAGCGGATGATGGCAGGGTCTGCCGGGATCGGTGTCAGCGATTTGCGGCCGAGCAATTTCAGCGCCAGCGCCTTGCCCCAGGGGAGCATATCACCCAGTGAGCCGACCACCAGCCGCTCCAGCGTGGATGCACCCAGCACCTTCTGCGCGGTTGGCAAAAGCGCGGCGGAATCGATGGTGACCAGCAGCCTTGCGCCGGAATCGGCGACCTGTGCGGTCAATTCCTCGGCCGTGTAGAGAGGGCTGAAATTGACCACCACCGCCCCGGCGATCAGTGCGCCATAATAGGCGGAAATATAGATCGGCACATTGGGCAGGAACAGGCCCACCCGGTCGCCCTTGGTGATCCCCAACCGTTGCAGCCCGGCGGCGAATTGCAGCGCTTCCGCATGCAGCGCGTCATAGGTAAAGCGCCGCCCCATGAAATCCGCCAGCGGGCGGGCGCCATGCGCGGCCACGCTTTGCGTGAAGAAATCGGGCAGTGCCAAAGGCGGAAAATCGCGGTCCCACTCGCCGGGATGGGCATAGGCGGTGCGCCAGGGCGCGGGAGCATTACTTTCAGCCATGTCAGCAGCCTAGCCCTGCGTCAGGGCAAAGGCCAGCAATGGATGACTGCTCGCGTCAGATGCCGTGATATTCGCGGTACCAGCGCACGAAATTGGGCACGCCAACCTCGATCGGCGTGGTCGGCGCATAGTCCAGATCGCCGGCAATCGCATCGATATCGGCATAGGTGCGCTGAACATCGCCCGGCTGCATCGGCTGAAAATCGATCTCCGCCTTGCGGCCGCATTCCGCCTCAAGAATTTCGACCACCTTCATCAGATGCTCGCTGCGATGATTGCCGATGTTGTAAAGCCGGTGCGGCTTCAGGCTGCCCCCGGCCTTGGGCTGATCATCATCGGGCGGCGGATTGTCGAGACAGGCGATCACCCCGCTGACGATATCATCGATATAGGTGAAATCGCGGTACATATCGCCATTGTTGAACACCGGGATCGGCTCCCCCGCCAGAATCTTGCGGGTGAAGATCCACATCATCATGTCCGGACGGCCCCAGGGGCCATAGACGGTGAAGAAACGCAGCCCGGTCAGCGGCAGGCGATAGAGATGGGCATAGGTTTCGCTCATCAGCTCATCCGCCTTCTTGGTGGCGGCGTAGAGCGACAGCGGATGATCGACGCGGTCTTCCACGGCGAAGGGCAGCTTGGTGTTGCCGCCATAAACCGAGCTGGAGCTGGCATAGACCATATGCTCCACGCCGCGGTGCCGCGCCACTTCCAGCATGTTGAGATGGCCGACCAGATTGGCCTGCACATAGGCGTGCGGATTCTCGATCGAATAGCGCACCCCGGCCTGCGCCCCCAGATGCACGATCCGGTCAAACGTGATGCCATCCAGCGCCGCGTTCAGCCCGGCCATGTCGGCGAAATCCTGCTGTTCGAAGGCAAAGCGATTGCCGCCCGCCTCACGCAGGCCCTTGAGCCGGTCGAGCTTCAGCGAAACCTGATAATAATCATTCAGGCAGTCGATCCCGATCACGGAATCGCCACGCGCCAGCAGCCGCTGGGCCAGATTGTAGCCGATAAAGCCAGCCACGCCGGTAATCAGAACGCGCATCGAATTTCCTCTGCCAGCAGGCTTGGCGGTGATCAGCCCTGATCGGCCTGTTCAGCGGCTTCGGCAGCGCGCTTGGCTTCCAGCCAGGCGGCAGCTTCGGCTTCCTGCGCGGCTTCGGAGGCAGCCTTGCTGGCGGCTTCGCGTTCTGCGCGCAGTTCCTCGATCAGTGCTTCGCGATCATCGCCCAGGCGGATGTCATCACCTGCACCGTCGTCCAGCCCGGCCTTCTTTGCCGCCTTGGCAACGATGGCATCAAGTTCGCGCTGCGAACACAGGCCCAGCGTCACCGGATCCTTGGGATTGATGTTCTGGATGTTCCAGTGGCTGCGATCACGGATCGCGGCGATGGTGTTGCGCGTGGTGCCGATCAGCTTGCCGATCTGCGCATCCGAGATTTCGGGATGGTTGCGCAGGATCCAGGCGATGCCATCGGGCTTGTCCTGTCGCTTGGAAACCGGGGTGTAGCGCGCGCCCTTGGTCCGGCTCACGGTAACCGGGGCCTTCTGCATCTTCAGCGCGTAATTGGCATCCGTCTGGCCTTTTTCGATTTCGGCCATGGTCAGTTCGCCAGCGCGCACCGGATCGCGGCCGGTATATTTGCTGCTGGCCAGATCATCCGCCATGGCTTGCACTTCCAGAATGTGCAGGCCGCAGAATTCGGCGATCTGTTCAAAGGTCAGCGCGGTGTTGTCGACCAGCCACGAAGCGGTGGCATGGGGCATCAGCGGGGTCGGCTGGGTCACGGGTTTTCTCCGTTAGAAATAGATAGGGCCGCCCCTTGCGGAGCGGCCGTTCGCCCGGTGATGTAGGCGCAAACGCGTCCGGGGGCAAGAACTCTTCCGGGGCAAAGGCAACAGCATATTAGGAAATCTGCCCTATTGACCGCCTGTTGGCGGCAGGTTCCGGCAAAGGGGGCAGCGGATGAAGCGTCAGGTTTTGATGGCGGCAATTGCATGCGCGATGCTGACGGGCTGCGGCAAGGGCAGCGAGGATTTCACCATAGCCATTGACCGTCCGGCCAATCAGGTGATTTCGGTCTTTGGCGATGTCGCGCCTGATCCGCAATTGGCGCTGCTGTTTCACGACATTTCGATTCGCCGCAGCACCCCTGCCGAAGGACAGGTTCTCTACACCATCCCCGGAACCGATGGCGAGGATTCAACGATCCTGCTGACCTTCGAACCGGGCGCAAATGGTGCATCAACGATTCTGCATGCGGCGGTGGATGTGCCTGCGATTCAGGTGGCGATCGATGGCCTGCCCAAAGTGGTGAGCGAAACCAAGATCGAACGCCAGCTGCAGGAAATGCTGGATGCCACGGCGGCGCGGATGAAAAAGGGACAGGATGGCGGCATCACCCGGCAGAGCCTGTCCGGCCTGTTTTCGGCGGTGGCGATTGTCACCAACAAGGCGATGCTCAGCCGCATGCTCAAGCTGAAGGATGATCCGAGCCTGGCGTTCCGCGAACTGGGCGGCCTGACCGACGATGGCGCCGGTGATGATGCGGACATGGCCGAAACCAACGCTCGTGGTGATGCCGGTCGGGCCGGAGAAGATCCCAATGCGGCATTGCGCAAGGAACAATGGCGGGCGCAGGCTGAAGAAGCGCGCGAACGCCGCCAGCAGCGCGAAGCCGCCGAGCCTATGGATGATGCCAGAGGCGAAAGCGCCAAGGGTGAGGATGAGGATTCCGGCTGGTAAGGCTCAGGGCGAGGACCCTAACCCACCGCCAGAACGATCTTGCCGATATGCGCGCCGGCTTCCATCCGGGCATGGGCGGCTGCGGCCTCCGCCAGGGGAAAGGCGCGGTCCATCACCGGGCGCAGCTTGCCCTGCTCGACCAGCGGCCAGGCAACTTCGGCGATTTCCTGTGCCAGCAGCGCCTTGAACTGATTTGAGCGCGGCCGCAGTGTCGATCCGGTCAGGGTCAGACGGCGGCGCATCACTTCGGCCATGTTGATCTCGGCGCGGACGCCGCCCTGCACCGCGATGGTTACATGGCGGCCATCATCGGCCAGACATTTCAGATTGCGCATCACATAATCACCCGCGACCATATCGAGCACCAGCTCGACACCCTTGCCAGCGGTGATGCGCATGACTTCGGCCACAAAGTCACCCGCCTTGTAATCGATCGCGTGATCTGCGCCGATCTCCAGCGCCGCGGCGCATTTGTCAGCGCCGCCGCAGGTAACGATCACGGTCAGGCCAAAGGCCTTGCCCAGCATGATTGCCATGCTGCCGATCCCGCTGGTGCCGCCATGGACCAGCAGGGTTTCGCCTTCGCGCGCCCAGCCGCGTTCAAATACATTGTGCCAGACCGTAAACAGCGTTTCGGGCATGGCCGCCGCCTGATCGAGCGGCAGATCCCCTGGAACGGGCAGACAATGATCCGCCACCGCCAGACAATATTCGGCATAGCCCCCGCCGGAAACCAATGCGCAGACTGTCTGCCCCAGATGGGCCGGATCAACCCCCTCGCCAATGGCAACCACCATGCCCGACACTTCCAGCCCGGGAATCGGGGAAGCGCCTGGCGGGGCAGGATAAAATCCCTGCCGCTGGATGACATCGGGGCGGTTTACCCCGGCAAAGGCGATCCGGATCAGCACTTCGCCCGCACCGGGATGCGGAACCGGCAGCGTTTCGGGGCGAAGCACCTCTGGCCCGCCCGGCGCATCAAAGCCCATCGCCATCATCGTTTCGGGAAGCGATTCAGTCATTTGCCCCAATCCCAGCTGCTGGAACCCCCTATACCGGGCAGCGGTTGACAGCAAGGCCAAGCCATCCGATCTTGCAACCAATGGATGACGACGATCTGCCCCGCATCCGCGATGATGCAGCCAGCCAGCTTTCCCGCGAAAGCCTGGACCGATATTCGCAGGATGAGCTGGGCGAACGCATTGCCTTGCTGGAGCGTGAGATCGCCCGTGTGATCGCCCATCGCGACAAGGCTGCCGCGCACCGCGCTGCCGCAGATGCGCTGTTCAGGCCAAAACCGGAATGATCGCCGCGCCGCATCTTTTCCTGCCTCGCAGCGGCCCCCATATAGGTTTGGTTAACCATAGAAGTTCATATTCTCCGCCAATCGGAGTTTCATGCCAGCCAGCGAAAGATCGTTAGATGCCCAGCTTCGCCCAAAGCCTTGAAAAGACGCTGCATGCTGCGCTCAGCAATGCATCCGAACGCAGCCATGAATATGCCACGCTGGAGCATCTGCTGCTGGCGCTGATCGATGATGCCGATGCGGCGCAGGTGATGCAGGCCTGCGGGGTCGATCTGGCCGAATTGGGCGAGGTGGTGCGTCAGTATCTCGATCAGGAATATCAATCGCTCAAGACCCAGGAAAACGGCGAGCCTGCCCCCACCGCAGGGTTCCAGCGCGTGATCCAGCGGGCGATTCTGCATGTGCAGTCGTCGGGCAAGGATGTGGTCACCGGGGCCAATGTGCTGGTGGCGCTGTTTTCGGAACGCGATTCCTATGCGGTCTATTTCCTGCAGCAGCAGGATATGAGCCGCCTCGATGCCGTCAGCTTCATCAGCCACGGCATTGGCAAGGGTGGCAAGCGGATTGAGGATCGCACCCCCAAGGGCGCGGAAAGCGATCCGGCGGCCAGCGAAGACAAAGCCGAGAGCAAGAACGGCAAGAAGGAATCGGCGCTCGATCAGTTCACCGTCAACCTCAACGAGAAGGCGCGGGCCGGCAAGGTCGATCCGCTGATCGGGCGCGGGCCTGAAGTGGACCGCACGATCCAGATCCTGTGCCGCCGTTCAAAGAACAACCCGCTCTATGTCGGCGATCCCGGCGTTGGCAAAACCGCGATTGCCGAAGGGCTGGCGCGCAAGATCATCGAAGGCGAAGTGCCCGAAGTGCTGGCCGAGGCGGTGATCTATTCGCTCGATATGGGCGCATTGCTGGCCGGGACGCGCTATCGCGGCGATTTCGAGGAACGGCTGAAGCAGGTGGTCTCCGAACTGGAGAAGATGCCCCATGCGGTGCTGTTCATCGATGAAATCCACACGGTGATCGGGGCTGGCGCGACCAGCGGCGGGGCGATGGATGCCTCGAACCTGCTCAAGCCGGCGCTGTCCGGCGGCACCATCCGCTGCATCGGATCCACCACTTACAAGGAATTCCGCAACCACTTCGAAAAGGATCGCGCACTGCTGCGCCGGTTCCAGAAGATCGATGTCAATGAACCCACCGTGGAAGACACGATCAAGATTCTGAAGGGCCTGCGCACGGCCTTTGAAGATCATCACAAGGTGAAATACACGCCTGACGCGATCAAGACGGCGGTGGAGCTGTCGGCGCGTTACATCAACGATCGCAAGCTGCCCGACAAGGCAATCGACGTGATCGATGAGGTGGGGGCGATGCAGATGCTGGTCCCGCCCAGCAAGCGCAAGAAGACCATTACCGCGCGCGACATCGAGGCGGTGATCGCCACCATGGCGCGCATCCCGCCCAAATCGGTCAGCTCGGATGATCGTCAGGCGCTGGAGCATCTTGACCGCGATCTGAAGCGGGTGGTGTTTGGTCAGGATCAGGCTATCGAAGTGCTGGCCAGCGCGATGAAGCTGTCGCGCGCCGGGCTGCGCGATCCCGACAAGCCGATCGGCAGCTTCCTGTTTTCCGGGCCGACCGGCGTCGGCAAGACCGAGGTTTCGCGCCAACTGGCCGAAATCCTCGGCATTCCGCTGCAACGCTTTGATATGTCGGAATATATGGAGCGTCATTCGGTCAGCCGCCTGATCGGCGCGCCTCCGGGTTATGTCGGCTATGATCAGGGCGGATTGCTGACCGATGCCATCGATCAGCAGCCGCATTGCGTGCTGTTGCTCGACGAGATCGAAAAGGCACACCCCGATCTGTTCAACATCCTGTTGCAGGTTATGGATAATGGCCGCCTGACCGATCATCACGGCAAGACCGTCGATTTCCGCAATGTCATCCTGATCATGACCACCAACGCCGGTGCCAGCGACATGGCCAGGCAGGGCATCGGTTTCGGCGATGTTTCCAAGGCCGATGCCGGGGATGAGGCGGTGAAGGGGATGTTCACGCCCGAATTCCGCAACCGGCTCGATGCGATCGTGCCCTTTGCCTATCTCGGCAAGGAAGTGGTCGCCCGCGTGGTCGACAAATTCGTGCTGCAGCTGGAACTGCAACTCGCGGATCAGAACGTCCATATCCAGTTCGATGCCGATTCGCGCGAATGGCTGGGTGCGCGCGGCTATGACCGCCTCTATGGTGCACGGCCGATGGCACGGCTGGTGCAGGAAAAGGTCAAGCAGCCGCTGGCGGAGGAATTGCTGTTCGGCAAGCTGCGCCATGGCGGCGAAGTGCAGGTTTCGGTGAAGGATGGTGCGCTGGCCTTTGAGCTGACCCCGGCCCCGCCGAAGCTGGAGCGCAAGGCCAGGAAGGCGCCGCCGCGGCGCAAGCCCAAGGCGCAGCCGGAACCGAGCGAAGACGGAACCGAGTGACTTCGGTGCGTGGCCGCCGGGCGCTTTGACGCGGGTCAAAGACCGGCCGAGCGGTTTCGTGCAGGGCAAGGCTGCGGATGTTCGCCCTTGCAGGAGTAATCATTTGTGACCGTGGATGCTGTCGCCTCCCCCTTCGAGCGCATCGGCGGGCATGCGGCGCTGCGCCGCATAACGGACCGCTTCTATGATTTGATGGAAAGCGATCCGGCCTACGCCGAACTGCGGGCCATGCATGCGCCCGATCTGGCGCCCATGCGCGAATCCCTGCCGCTGTTTCTGGCTGGCTGGTCAGGCGGCCCGCGTGACTGGTTTGATCAGAATCCGGGCAAATGCATGATGAGTGCGCATGCGCCCTTTGCCATCACCACGGAAACGGCCGCGCAATGGGTGGCGGCAATACGCCAGGCCATCGCTGATGCCGAAACCGCGGACCGCGATATTGCGGCGGCGATGGGTGACGTGCTGGAACGAATGGCGCTGGGAATGGCCCGCCGTTAGACCGCTATCTGTCAGCGTAGAGTGCGGCAATGCGCCCCAATGCGGCCCGCACCGGCGCGTGCTTGCCCTCTTCGGTCTTGCCCAGCCTTACGATGGTCAAGCCCAGCGACGGCACCACCAGAACATATTGCCCGAGGTGGCCGTTCATCGAAAAGCTGTCTGCCGGAGCGCCAGGAAATTCGATATGCCCGTCGCCCAATTGCGGGCGATTCAACCAGATCTGTGCGCCATAGCCCGGATTGCGCGGGCTGGGGCTGGTCATGAATTCGATCCAGCTTACCGGAACCAGCTGCGCGCCTTTGACATCACCCTTGCGGCGGAGGAATTCGCCAAACTTGGCCCAATCGCGCGCGGTGCCATGCATCAGACTGCCGCCGATCAGCGTTCCGCTGCTGTCAAATTCGGGGATCATGCTCTTCATGCCGATCGGTTCCAGCAACCGATTGCGCAGATAGTCGTTCACAGCACGGCGGCGCTCGCCGGGATCATTGCTGGTCGCCAGCACGCGGGCGGCAAGATCGGAGAGAATCACACTGGTAGCGCTGGAATATTTCCATTGCCGCCCGGGCTCGGTTTCCAGCGGCTGGCTTTCGGCATAGGCGGCCATATTGTCGCGCCCGTCCAGAAACAGCATCCGCACTTCATCGGATTTATAGACCGGATCGCCTGCCTCAACATGCCGCAGCCCGGATCGCATCTGTAGCAGCTGTCGCAGCGTGATCTCGCCGCGCGGATCACCGGCACGCTGCCAGGCGGGCACCGGCACGCCATCATCCAGCCGCAGCCGCCCGTCGGCGACGAGTTGGCCGATCATCACGCCGGTGATGGTTTTGGCCATCGACCAGCTGATGAAGCGCGTGTTCTCATGATAGCCGGGCGCATAGCGCTGCGCGACGATCCGGCCATTGTGCAGCACCAACAGCGCACGGGTTTCGCTGGTTTCGGGGTGCGAGAACAGATCATCGACCGCGCGGGCCAGTTGCTCACGCGGGACATCGGGTTGCTCAACCACAGCGGTCAGCGCGGCCGAATCAAGCGGGGTGATTGGAGGAGCTTCGTTCCGGGAACAGGCCGATAGCCCCAACAGGCCGCCAGCCAAGACCAGAAACAAAAATGGCGACCGAAGCGGCCGCCATCCCTGTTCGATAATCACAAGCCTTATTACGGGCTGGTGGGGGTATCGCTGTTGTTGCCGGCGAGAACGACGACGCCACCAACGATGGCTGCAAGAGCCAGAAGCAGAAGCAGCAGCGAGCTGCCATTCATATCTTCGGCAGCAGCCACGGGTGCGCCAACGCGAACCGCATCAGCGCTCTGAGCGACCGGAGCAGCAACTGCCGGCGACACAGTCATCAGAGCGACAGAGGCCGCCATTGCAATCTTACCCAGGCCATTGACCTTCAACATCTTGAATCTCCGCACTTGAGAACTCACCGTGGCTATTGCCACCGAGGAAATGGATTGTCAACCAGCCACTTGCTCACAGAGCCTGCGTCCAACTGCCCAATCCATATGGGTCGCAACCCTGTTTTTATGGCAAAACGGCAAGTCACGCAATAAGCAGAAGTTATGACCAAAGTGTTGCTGCGTTCGGTGCGACATATATGCATCTGTCCGCTGTTGAGATGGTAAGGGCCACTGGGATGATCGTAAGCTGCCGACGGCATCTTTCCGTGCCGGTTCCGGCGATTGCAGTCCGAATTCTGGCTGTTTTCCTGATGGTGCTGCCGTTTTCCAACGCCGCGGCCGAAACAATCGACGACGTGCTGATGCGCTTGCGACAGGATGATCGCAGCTTTGCAGGCATCGCGCAGCGCCTGATCGTGGCCAATGCGCCGCTTTGCGATGAGAAAATGCCTGCGACCGGCATGGTGCTGCATTCCCTGGCGCAATATTCGCCGGCGGCCCAGCCCGCCGCGCAGCGGCTTTTCGGTTTTCCCGCAGCCTTGCCCGGCACTTTGACCGTGGAAGCATTGGTGCCAGGCGGCCCGGCAGAGCGCGCCGGGCTGCGCGAAGGTGACGGGATCATTTCCATCAATGATCTCCCGGTCGAACGCCTGCTTGCCGCAAGCGATTCGGCGCCCACGGCACTCCGCGACGCTGCCGAGAACCGAATCGCCGATGCCGATCCGGCTGCACCGCTTCAGCTGACGGTGCTGCGTGACGGGAAAGCGATGCCGATTGCGATTGCGCCACTTTCTGCCTGCCGGACCCGATTCGAACTGGTGCCGGGCGCTGGCTGGCTGGCGCGTTCGGATGGTGCGATCATTCAGCTGGGGCAACGCTTTTTGCAGGATGAGACTGCCGATGAAGTGGCCGTGGTGATCGCGCATGAGCTGGCGCACACCATGCTGCATCACCGCAGGCGACTGGCAGCGGCGAATGTCAGCAAGGGAATGCTGGGCGAACTGGGCCGCGATGGCCGCCTGAACCGGCAGGTGGAGCGCGAGGCGGATCTGCTGAGTGTCCATATCCTGCGCAACGCCGGCTTCGATCCCGGGCTGGCGGTCGCTTTCTGGCGCGGGCCCGGGCGCAAGCTCGATTCGGGCCTGCTGCGCAAACGCATCTATGATTCGCCCGCGCAGCGCGCCCTGGCCATCGAACGGGAAATCGCCGCAATTCCGCCTGAGGCACCTGCCATTTATGCGCCACCCCTGCTCGAAACCCGCAGCAAGCCACTCTTGTAACTTGGCAATCGCTGAGGCAAGGCAGCGCCCGCGCGCGGGCTAACCCGCAACAGAACATCTGCGGAGGCATCGGGTTTGAAAGGCAGAACCATTTCGGGTTCGGGGAAGCGACCGCTTTGGCGTCGTCCTTTGCTGGCGATAGCGCTTGTGCTGGCGGCTGCACTGGTCTGGTTCTGGCGCCCGCTTAATGGTTACGCGATCACCGGTGCGGCTTATGGCGCGCGCGTCGCCTGCTCCTGCCGCTTTGAAGGCGGGCGAAGTCTGTCGGATTGCCGCAAGGATTTCGAACCGGGAATGGAGCTGGTAATGCTGAGCGAAGACAGCACCGCCAAGACAGTCACTGCGCGCTTTCCGCTGCTGGCCACGCAGACGGCAACCTACCGCGAGGGTGAGGGCTGCAGGCTGGAACCCTGGCGCGACTGACCCTGTTCTGCATTTGCAGGATCTTCAGATAGATTTCTTATGAGCCCGGCCAAGCAACCCTGAGCAACCCATGACGAATCAGCAAACCATCGTTCCTGTGATCCTGTGCGGCGGCAGCGGCACCAGGCTTTGGCCGCGCAGCCGCGCGATCCGGCCGAAGCCGTTCCTGCCGTTGGTCGGGGATCGCAGCCTGTTCGAGGAAACGCTGGACCGCTGCGACGCGGCTGCGGGTTTCGCACCGCCGCTGGTGGTAACCGGCAGCGCGCATCTGGCGCTTGTCGAACAGCAGCTTTGCGGCGCGAATGCCGCGCAGGTGATCGTTGAACCTTCAGCCCGCAACACTGCAGCGGCGATTGCGCTGGCGGCGCTGCGTCTGCCCGGGGATGCGATCATGCTGATCTGCCCCAGCGATCATCACATTGCCGATCCTCTGGCTTTTCAACGCGCCGCACAGGATGCAGCGGCGCTGGCGGCGCAAGGCTGGCTGGTATCCTTCGGGATCGAGGCAACCGCGCCTGAAACCGGTTTTGGTTATCTGCAGCGCGGCGAGGCTTTGCAGCCGGTGGGTTGCAAGGTGGCGCGTTTCGTCGAAAAGCCCGATCTTGCCCGCGCCCAGGCGTTTCTGGCCGACGGCAACTATGCCTGGAATGGCGGAATATTCGCTTTCCGTGCGGGCGATTTTCTGACCGAGCTGGAACTGCATCGCCCCGCCATCGCCGCTGCGGCGCGGGCGGCGGTGGCAGCCGGGCACGCGGATGGCCACCGCTTTCATCCCGGCGCCGCCGAATTTGCCGCGATCACCAGCGAATCGGTGGACTATGCCGTGATGGAAAACACCGCGCGCGCCGCCATGGTGCCAGCCGCGATGGGTTGGTCCGACATCGGCAACTGGCAGGCGCTGCATGCGGCCCGGACGGGGGATGACGCGGGCAACAGCGTGCGCGGCCCGGCGGAACTGGTGAACTGCCGCAATGTGCTGGTCGAATCGGACGGTCCGCGTGTTTCGGTGATCGGGCTGGAGAATGTCGTGGTCGTGGTTGATGGCGACGAAGTGCTGGTCACCACCCATGCCGGAGCGCAGGTGGTCGGCAAGCTTGATGGTGCGGTCAATCAGTGACCACGCCACCCGCCTGCATGCTCCTGCCGCAGCGTATGGTGGAGAAGCCGTGGGGCCGAACCACGCTGCCGCCGCCCTTTGCCGCGCCGCCGGGCTTGGCGGTGGGCGAGATCTGGTTTGAACCACCAGCCCGGCTCGATAGTCTGCTGGTGAAATACATTTTCACGGCCCAAGCACTATCGGTTCAGGTTCACCCTTCGGATGCGCAAACCCTGGCTGCAGGTCTGGGGCGGCAAGGCAAGGCCGAATGCTGGCTGGTAATCGCCGCCGAACCGGGCGCGAAGCTGGGTATCGGTTTTCGTGCCGATCTGGATTGCGCGGCGATGCGCGCGGCGGCACTGGATGGGTCGATCGAGCATTTGCTGGAATGGCATCCGGTGCAGGCGGGCGATTTCTTCTACATTCCGCCGGGCACGGTTCATGCCATCGGTGCAGGCGTCAGCCTGATCGAGGTGCAGCAGAACAGCGACATAACCTATCGTCTGTATGACTATGGCCGCCCGCGCGCGCTGCATCTTGATGAGGGCATGGCGGTGGCCTTGGGGGCTCCGCATGATGCAGCGCTGCGCCGCAATGTGCCCGAACAGGGCGAAATCACGTTGGTCGAAGGGCCGCTGTTCCGGCTTGACCGGCTCGATGGGCCGCCTACGCCAGCGGTGGCTGCGCGCTACAGCGGGGCCTTGCTGGTCATTCCGATGATCAGCGGGTTGGGCGTGGCCGGGACTGCTATCGCGCCGGGTGACTGCGCTGTGATCGATTCCATCGCCGATCTGGAAATCGCGGCGGGATCGCGCTGCCTGATCGCTCAACCCTGTTGAAGCGCAGGCTCGGTCGCTTCGATCCAGCCGCCGCCGACTACCCTGTCACCAGCATAGATCACCGCCGCCTGACCGGGGGCGACGCCATATTCCGGATTGGCGAATCGTATCACCGTGCTGCGGCCTTCGCCCAGTGGACCTTCCAGCGTTATCGCCACGGGTTTGGCCAGCGAGCGGACCTTTGCGGTAAGCGGTCTGCCGGGCAGGGGACCGATCCGATTGGTTTCATCCAGGCGAGCCGCCGCGACCGCCAGCATCTGCTTCGGCCCGACCAGCACGCGGCGATTCGCCGCATCGATGCCCGTTACATAGAGCGGCTCTGCCATGCCGCCGATTTCCAGTCCGCGGCGCTGGCCGACAGTATAATGAATAATGCCGCGATGCTGCCCCAGCACTTCGCCGCTGGCGGCATGCATGATCTCGCCCGGCTCGCCGCCCTCGGGGCGGACAGATCGCACCACCCGGGCATAATCGCCATCGGGAACGAAGCAGATGTCCTGGCTATCCGGCTTGCCGGCAACACGCAGCCCTTCGGCTTCGGCGATTCGGCGAACCTCGGTCTTGGGCAGGCCGCCCAGCGGAAAGCGCAGGAAATCGAGCTGCGCCTCGGTGGTGGCGTAAAGGAAATAGCTCTGATCGCGGGCCGGATCGGCAGCCCGGTGGAGCTGCGCCCCTTTTGGTTCCATGCGCCGCCGCACATAATGGCCGGTCGCCAGGCAATCCGCACCCAGTTCGCGCGCCATCGCCAGCAGATCGGTAAACTTTGGCCCCATGTTGCAGCGGATGCAGGGAATCGGGGTGCGCCCGGCCAGATAATCATCGGCAAAACGCTCGACCACTTCCTCGCGAAAGCTGGAGGCATGGTCGAACACATAATGCGCGATGCCCAGCCGATCGGCGACGGCGCGCGCATCGCGGATATCATCGCCAGCGCAGCAGGCACCCTTGCGGCCGCTGGCGGCCCCATGATCGTAAAGCTGAAGCGTTACCCCGATCACCTCCGCGCCGCTGCGCGCGGCCAGCGCCGCCACCACGGAACTATCGACCCCGCCAGACATGGCGACGACGATCTTCCGCTTATCAAGCGGGCCATCGAGCTGGAAGAGCGCGGCAAAGTCGATCTCTTGTACGGATGCGGGCAGGGACATGGCGCGGCCCATAACACCCTGTGGCTTGCCCCGCAAAGCGCGGAGCATTTCGGTAAGCAAGATCAACGCAAGGTAAATCCCGGCTTTACCCGATCTTGACATTGCTTGCGTAGAAGCAGGCTCATGCAGATCGGACTCGACCTTGTTGCCAGCCTGCGGGAACGGCATGGCAATGATCAGGAAGCGCCCCAGTCTGGCGTCGGCCTTGAATGGCCGGTGCTGCGGGCGCGTCTTGCGGCAGCGCATGCCGCGCGTCGCGAACTGCTGCGGGTCGCATCGCTCACCTCCGCCCCAGCGGGCGGTTTCGCCAATTGGCAGGGCATCGGCATGGGGAATGAAAATCTTCCCTCACATGCCGTTAACCCAACTGATTTAGGCGATGGAAAAGTCACTGCGGGCAAAAACGGTGTCACCGCGGCACCGCAACCTGTCGGCGGTTGAGGACAATGATGATCGAGAACCAGAAGATTCGACCTGCGATGGTAATCGGGCCGCTCGGCGAGCCTCTGACCATTGATTCGCTGCCGTCGCCGAACACCACCCGCTGGGTGGTTCGGCGCAAGGCCGAGGTGGTGGCCGCCGTGAATGGCGGTCTGCTGACCGTCGATGAGGTCTGCGAGCGTTACAACCTGACGCTGGAAGAGTTCGCCTCATGGCAGCGTGCGGTTGATCGTTCGGGCATGCAGGGCCTGCGGGTGACTCGCATCCAGCACTACCGCGATCTCTACGAGCGCCAGCTGAAATACTGAATCAGCGGAATAACTTCCCCCTCTCCCGCATCCAAGCTAGCTTGGGTCACCGACTCGCTTCGGTGATTTGTGGGAGAAGTGGGATATGATCGGATTCATCATTGCTCTTATCATGGGCTGGCTTGCCAGCATGGTGATGAATCGCGATGCCTCTATGGGCATCCTTATGAATATCATCGTTGGTTGCGTTGGCTCGATCCTTGGTCGCTTTCTGTTCGGATCGATCATCGGCGGCGGCCATCTGACCAGCGATGCATTTGACTGGCGCACACTGCTGACCGCGTTCATTGGTGCGGTTGTGCTGCTGGGCGTTATCAATCTGATCAAGCGCGGCAGCGTCCGTTAACGCGGCTTTTGCGCTGAATTCCGGCGCGAACGCGGCAGGCTGCGTTCGCGCCGTTTCTGTTGACGGCATCTTTTCGCCGAAGCAGGAAAGCACTTTGCAGAGCGCTGCGTTGCGCGCGGTCCGCCGCCTCTATACGGCAGCACGATCGACATTTGCCTTGCCGGGACTGGAATCAGGCTCTTGCAGGCGGTGACTTATCGCAGTAACACAGTCCGGAATTGTTTCGGGCTGATTATCCCAAACGACCGAATCCCGATCTGCGCCCTGGCAGGTCACAAACAGAGGCAATGGCCGCGATGAATTTTGAATCGAGTCTCCAGCCGACGCTCGACGATGGCGTTGAGGATCGCAAATCGCGCAGGCGGTTGCTGGTAATCGGCGGTCTGGTGCTGGCGGCGCTGGTCGCCATCTGGTTCATGACCCATCGCAACAAGGGCGAAGGCGCCGATGCCGGCAAGGATCAGGCACCGGTGGTTACCGTTGTCGCCCCCGGACGCGGGACTATCCAGGGGACGATCACGGCCACCGGAACGCTGGCCGCGCGCCGGGAAATGCCGGTTGGCGTGGCGGGCGAAGGTGGCCAGGTGGTGCAGGTTCTGGTCGAACCCGGCCAGTGGGTTGGCCAGGGTCAGGTGCTGGCGGTGATCGATCGTTCCGTGCAAAGCCAGCAGCAGGCAAGTCAGGCAGCGCAGATTCAGGTGGCGCGCGCCAATGCCGATCTGGCGCAGGCAAATCTTGATCGCTCGCTGAAACTGGTGGAGCGCGGCTTTGTTTCCAAGGCGGATATTGATCGGCTGACCGCGACGCGCGATGCCGCTATCGCGCAGGTGCGGGTGGCCGGGGCGCAGCTCGGGGTTTTGCAGGCGCAGACCCGGCGGCTCAATATCGTTGCTCCAGCCTCCGGACTGGTGCTGGAGCGCCGTCTCGAACCCGGGCAGGTGGTCAGCGCCGGATCGGGCGTTCTGTTCCGTCTGGCCAGGGGCGGCGAAATGGAACTGAAGGCGCAGCTGGGCGAAGTCGATCTGGGCCAGCTGGCGCAGGGACAGTCGGTGCAGGTCACTCCGGCCGGATCAACCAAGAGTTTTACCGGCCAGATCTGGCAGATTGCTCCGGTTATCGATCCGCAGAGCCGCCAGGGCACCGCGCGCGTGGCGCTGGCCTATGCACCGGAACTGCGGCCCGGCGGCTTCGCCACGGCCACGATCACCAGCGGCACGCTGGTTGCCCCGGTTCTGCCGGAATCGGCGATTCTTTCGGATAATCAGGGCAGCTTTGTCTATGTGATAGACAAGGACAACAAGGCGCAGCGACGCCCGGTCAAAACCGGCATCGTGACCGATGATGGCATTGCCGTTGTCGAAGGACTGGCCGGGACCGAACGCGTGGTGCTGCGCGCCGGTGGCTTCCTGCAACCTGGTGAAAAGGTCCAGCCGCACCTGGCTGGCAAATAGGCAATTCGGGCGGATCCGGCACATGAACTTTCGCAACATCTCGGCCTGGTCGATCCGCAACCCGGTGGTGCCGATCGTGCTTTTCATCGGCCTGACGCTGGCCGGGATTCTCGCCTTCATGAGCATGAAGGTGCAGAACGATCCCGATATCGAATTTCCGGTGGTGATCGTTTCGATTTCCCAGCCGGGCGCGGCACCTTCGGAAATCGAAAACCAGATCACCCAGCGGGTTGAGGCGGCGATCCGTACGATCAGCGGGGTTTCGTCGATTTCCTCCACCGCGCGCGAAGGCAACAGCCAGACGGTAATCCAGTTCCAGATCGGCACCGATATTTCGGAAGCGGTCAACGAGGTGAAGAACGCCGTTGACCAGACGCGTGGCGACCTGCCCGATGGCATTCTGGAGCCGCAGGTTTTCAAGGCACAGACATCATCTGATCCGATCGGCTATTTCGCGGTTACCGCCGATGACATGACCATCGAACAGCTTTCCTGGTTCATCGATGATACGGTGGCCAAGCGGCTGCTTTCGGTGCCGGGCATGGCCTCGGTCGAGCGTTCCGGCGGCGTCAATCGTGAAATCGTGGTCGAGCTTGATCCCGCGCGCATGCAATCGCTGGGGGTTACCGCCAGCCAGGTCAACGCAGCCCTGCGGCAGACCAACGTCAATTCCGCCGGTGGCCGTGCCGAAGTGGCTGGCTCGCGCCAGTCGGTACGCGTGCTGGGCAATGCCAAGACCGCCTTTGATCTGTCGCAGACCGATATTGCCATCGGCAGCGGCCGCTCGATCAAGCTGGCCGACATTGCCAAGGTCAGCGATCATTATGGCGAACTGACCTCGAAGGCCAAGGTGGGCGGCAAGGAAGTGGTGACCTTTGCGATTTCCCGCGCACGCGGCGAATCCGATGTCAGCGTCTATGATGCCGCGCTCAAGGTGCTCGACAAGATTTCGAAGGAAAACAACAACACCGTCCGGTTCACCCGGCTGTTCACCAATGTCGATGACGTGAAGCTGCAATATGACAGCTCGATCTCGGCCATGGTCGAAGGCGCGGTGCTGGCGGTGATCGTGGTGTTCTTCTTCCTGCGCGATTGGCGCGCCACCTTTGTTTCGGCGCTGGCGATTCCGCTGTCCTCGATCCCGACCTTCTGGTTCATGGATCTGATGGGCTTCACTCTCAACGGGCTGAGCCTGCTGGCGCTCAGCCTGGTGGCGGGCGTGCTGGTTGACGATGCGATCGTGGAGATCGAGAATATCGTGCGCCATATGCGCATGGGCAAAAGCGCCTATCAGGCGGCCATTGACGCTGCGGACGAGATCGGGCTGGCGGTGGTCGCGACAACCTTCTCGATTGTCGCGGTGTTCCTGCCGGTGGGGTTGATGCCGGGGGTTTCCGGGCAGTTCTTCAAGAATTTCGGGCTTACGGTGGTGATGGCTGTGCTGATGAGCCTTGCCGTCGCGCGCATGATCACGCCGATGATCGCGGCCTATTTCCTGCACGCCAAGGGCCACGCCAGCCACGGTGAAGGCGCGGCGATGGATCGCTATATGGCGATCCTGCGCTGGTCGCTCGACAACCGCCGGGCCAAGGAACTGCGCGCCGCGCTGGTGCGGGTTGGATCGAAGCCGATCTACTACCTTGTGCCAATTCTCTTTGGCCTGCTGGCCATGGTCGGGATGCTGATGCCCAAACCTGATGCAGCGGGCGAGGCGGCGCAGGGCGTTGGCCCCGGCGGCGTGATCATGAGCCTGTTCTTCGGTTTCCTGCCGGCTTTTCTGATTGGATTGTTGCTGACGGTGGTTGTCGGCGCGATCATTGCACGCTTTGCCGGTTACGGCGAAAATGGCTTCACTGCCTGGGCGCGTTTCAATGCCAAGCGGATCACGGCCAGACTGCGCGATCATCGCATCTGGATGATCGGCACCGGCGCGCTGGCGCTGCTGGCAACCATGGGCTTGACCATGGTCATCCCGCAGGAGTTCTTCCCGACCGGCGACAGCAATTTCAGCCGGGTTTCGATTGAAATGGTGCCCGGCACCACGCTGGAGCAGACCGAGGCGGTGGTCGACAGGGTGGCGGCGATCGTCACCAAGGAACCCGAAGTCAATGCCGCGCTGGAGCGCATTCGCGAGGGTACGGGAACAGTATTCCTGACCCTGAAGCAGCCGCGCGGGCGCACCAGCGTTGAATTTGAACGCGCGCTGACGCCAGAGCTGCAGAAGATTCCTGACGCCCGTATCAATTTCCAGGCGAATGGTCCCGGCCCCGGTGGGGGTTCTGGCCGGGCAATCAATGTGATGCTGTCCGGTTCCGATCCGGCCCTGCTGGAAAAGGCGGCGGCAACGCTGGTCGATCAGATGAATGGGCTGAAGGAAATCGTCGCGCCGCGCGTATCGGCGGATATGCGGCGGCCGGAAATCATCATTACGCCGCGGCTCGATCTCGCCGCGAGCCTTGGTGTGACGACATCTTCGCTCAGCCAGACCATCCGTGTCGCCACGCTGGGCGAAATCGATCAGAACGCGGCGAAATTCTCGCTTTCGGACCGTCAGGTGCCGATCCGGGTCAAGCTGCCGGTTGAATCGCGCCGCAATATCGACACCATCCGCAACCTGCCGGTGCCAACCGCATCCGGTGGATCGGTGCCGCTGGCCCGGGTGGCGGACATCAGCTTTGGTTCGGGGCCAACCACGATCCAGCGCTATAACCAGAACCGCCGCGTTTTCATTGGCGCCGATCTGGCACCGGGCCGGGTGAAGGGCGAGGCGGACAAGGCGATTGCCAATCTGCCGATCATGCAGAACCTGCCTCAGGGCGTGTCCAAGGCGCCGTTCGGTGCCGATGAGTGGCAGGAAGAAATGATCACCAACTTCCTGGTCGCGGTGGTTTCGGCCTTCTTGCTGGTGTTCGCGGTGCTGGTGCTGCTGTATCACCGCTTCGTTTCGCCGCTGGTCAATATGGGATCGCTGTTCCTTGCTCCCTTCGGCGGCTTCCTGGCGCTGGCGCTGTTCAACCAGCCGATTTCCATGCCGGTGTTCATCGGCGTGCTGATGTTGCTGGGTATCGTTGCCAAGAATTCGATCCTGCTGATCGATTTCGCGATCGAGGAAATGCACCATGGGCGGAACAAGCATGATGCCATCGTCGAAGCCGGTCACAAACGCGCCCAGCCGATCGTGATGACGACGGTGGCGATGGTGGCAGGTATGATCCCGACCGCGCTGTCCATGACTGGCGACAGCGCCTGGCGGGCACCGATGGGCACGGTGGTGATCGGCGGCCTGGTGGTTTCGACCCTGCTGACCCTGCTGATCGTGCCGGCTGGTTTCAGCCTGGCGGATGGTCTGGAAAAACGGCTCGGCCCATGGCTGGCGCGGACCTTCCTCACCGGCAGCACGGATGATGGCGATGCGGTTGCGGCAGAAGCCGAAGTCAGGCCTGCACCCGCTGCTGCCCCTCCGGTTGCAGCGCGCCGGATCGGCGATGGTCCCGAGGCCGTGCCTGCCGAGTGATCCGGGCACCGCTCACCATTGATCGGGCGCGGCGGATGCGGGTGGTTGCCACCCTGCTGCTGCTGGCGATGGCGGTGCTGTTTGTGGTGGCGCGGCAGTTTCAGCACCTCCACCCGGCCTGGGGCTATGTACTGGCCTTCAGCGAGGCGGCGATGGTGGGCGGGCTGGCCGATTGGTTCGCGGTGACGGCACTGTTCCGCCGCCCGCTGGGCCTGCCGATCCCGCATACGGCGATCATTCCTGAGAACAAGGACCGCATCGCCGAGACCATGGCGAACTTCCTGCGCGAGAATTTCCTGACACCGCAGGTGGTTGCGCGGCGGATGCGGCAGATGAATGTCGCCGGGGCGATGGGCGGATTTCTCAGCGATCCGAAGCGCGGCGGCGAAGGCCGGTTGCGCGAAGGCGCGGCCAATCTGCTGGGCGATATGCTGCAATCGCTCGATCCCGAGCAGTTGGGCGGCCTTGCCAAATCGGCGCTGCGTCATCAGCTGGAACGGTTGGATGTCGCGCCGCTGCTCGGCCAGCTGCTGACTGCGGCGATTGCCGACAAGCGGCATATGCCGCTGCTGGAAAGCCTGATCCGCTGGGCGGGGCTGACGCTGGAAGCCAATGAAGATCTGCTGCGCGAAATGATCCATACCCGCGCCAACAGCCTGTTGCGCTGGACCGGTCTGGATGAAAGGCTGGCCAACGGAATCCTTGACGGTATCTACAAGCTGCTTGCCGAAACCATCGTCGATCCGGACCATCCCCTGCGCCACAAGGTGGAGGAAGGGTTGGAAACGCTGGCACAGGATCTGCGCGAAAACCCCGAGATGCATGACCGGGTGGAGCGCATGAAGCTGGAAGTGCTCGCCAATCCGGCGATGGGCCGCTGGATCGACGGGGTATGGGAACGCGGCCGGGCGGCGCTGCTCCGCGCCGCGCGTGATCCGGATCGCGCCCTGTCCGGGCAGTTCGGTGCTAGTCTGGCAGAGCTTGGCCGGGCCTTGCAGGAGGATGCGCGGTTGCAGATGCTGGTCAATCGCTTTGCCCGCCGCACGCTGGTCGGGATTTCAACGCGCTATGGCGATGAAATCGTCCGGCTGGTTTCGGAAACGGTAAAGCGCTGGGATGCGGCCACGGTAACTGGCCGGATCGAAGGCGCGGTGGGGCGCGATCTCCAGTTCATCCGCATCAATGGCACCGTGGTGGGCGGCCTGGTTGGCGTTACCATTCACGCATTGGACAGCCTGCTATGACCGGACAGCCCGTGATGGTCAGCGAAAGGCTGGAGTTCTGGCGGCCGGCGCGCGGCGATCTGGCTGATCTGTTTGCGCTGACTTTTGATGAGGAAACGCGCCGTCATCTGGGCAAATTCGTGCCCACGCAGATGGATTCCTTCAATCGGCTGATGCGCAATGCCGGCTGCTGGGCGCTGCATGGCTATGGCACTTTCATGCTGCGCCTGCGCGGTGAAGCCCGCATCATCGGCAATTGCGGCGTTTTCCGCAGTCACCGCGGTTTCGGCAAGGGGCTGGACGATGTGGCAGAGGCCGGATGGATCATTCATCGCGACCATTGGGGACGCGGCATTGCCGGTGAGGCAATGCGCAGCGCGCTGTCCTGGTTCGATGCCACCCACGGTTCCCAGCGGATCGCCTGCATGATCGAGCAAGGCAATATTGCATCGGAACGTCTGGCTGCCACGCTGGGCTTTGCCCCCTATGACAGCCATGACGATGAAAGCGGCACGCGACTGGTGCTGTATGAGCGTCAGCCGCGCGCCTGATTGCTGATTTCAGCCTTCGGCTTCGCGGACAAAGGCCGCTTCACCGCCGGTTCGTGCCGCCAGCCTGCCCAGCAGAGCCAGCACCACCACCGCGATGATCGTGGCGATAATCGCATAGGCGTAAAGCCCGGCCAGATCGTCGCCCAGCCCCAATCGGGCCAGCGTGGCCTTGATCGCCTCGTTCCATGCCAGCGCCGCAACAAGGCCAAGCGAAGCCGATGCAAGAGCGATCATGGTCTGTACGAAAGCACGCGCGTTGGTCATTGATAGGTCCCCTTTTGATTGAGCATTGGTTGAGCTCGCCGGACCATGCCGGCAAGCGATGATGCCGGGCTGACTCAATCGCAATGCTGCGCGCATGGCAAGCCGTTGGTGCGGCCTTGCCAGCACTTCGTCGAATTCCCGTGTCGCTGCCCGTGCCTGATTGTGCTTAACTGCATGGCAGTTTCCTGTTCCGGAGTAAGATCTTGATGCGCCTTCTGCCGAAGAGTTCGCTGCTGGCCCTGTCCTTTGGCCTCGCGCTGACATCCATGCCAGTCTGGGCCGATGCCGCACCGACGCCTGCACAGGGTACGCCCGCTGCCACAACGGCTGCAGCGCAGCCCGCGCCGCTGGCCGATCTCGTCAAGGCGGTCGATATTCCTTACGAAAGCTTCACGCTGGCCAATGGGCTGAACGTGCTGGTCCACACCGATCGCAAGGCACCGATCGTGGGTGTGACAATCTATTACCGGGTCGGTTCGAAAAGCGAGCCCAAGGGGCGGACCGGCTTTGCCCATCTGTTTGAACATCTGATGTTTGGCGGTAGCGAGAATGTGCCCAATTTCGACATTCCGCTGGAAGGTGCAGGTTCGACCGCGACCAATGGCTCTACCTGGTATGATCGCACCAACTATGTCGAAACCGTGCCCAAGGGCGCGCTTGATCTGGCGCTGTTCATGGAAAGCGACCGCATGGGCCATTTGCTGGGCGCGGTTACGCAGGACAAGCTCGATAAGCAGCGCGGCGTAGTCCAGAATGAAAAGCGCCAGGGTGATAACGAGCCCTATGGCCTTGCCGAATATGCCATTGGCGAAGGACTGTTCCCGGTCGGGCACCCCTATCGCCATGCCACGATCGGTTCGATGGCCGATCTCGATGCCGCCAGCATTGCCGATGTCCGCAAATGGTTCACCGATCACTATGGCCCCAACAATGTGGTGCTGGCCTTGGCGGGCGATATCGATGCCGCCACGGCCCGACCGCTGGTGCAGAAGTGGTTCGGCGATATTCCGCGCGGCCCGGTGGTGCCGAAGGTGGCGGCAGAGCCGATAACGCTGGCTGCACCGGTCAGCCGGGAAATGGCGGATCAGGTCCCGCAGACCCGCATCTACCGCGTGTGGAGCGGTCCGGGCCAGAACGATCCCGATGCCGCGGCGCTGGATATCGGTTTCCGCATTCTGGGCGGTCTGGCCAGCTCGCGGCTCGACAATGAACTGGTGCGCGGCAGCCAGCTGGCGACGTCGGTCACCGCGCAGGCCATGCAGTTTGAGCAGGTCAGCATGCTGCAGGCCAGCATTGATGTGAAGCCGGGCGTGGAGCGCAAGACCGCCGAAACCGCGTTTGACGGGCTGATCCGCCGTCTGGTCACCGAAGGGCCGACCGAAGACGAAGTGCGGCGGGCTGCCACCAGCACGGTTGCCGCGCAGATTCGCGCGCTGGAACAGGTGGGCGGATTTTCCGGCAAGGGCGCGCAGCTTGCTGAAGGGCTGCTCTATTCCGGCGATCCCGCGCAGTTCAAAAAGGACCTTGCCCATGTCGCGGCCTTGACCCCGGGTGATGTCAAGGCGGCGCTGGGCCGTTGGCTGAACCGCCCGGTCTATGCCCTGACCATCACCCCCGGCACGCGCACCGAAAAGGGCGAAGCGATGGGCGGCTGGGGTGACGAGGCCACTGCCAAGGCCCCTGCCCCCGATGCCAAGAAGCCTGCCCCGCCGCTGGCCACCGGCCCCAAGCGGACCGCGCCGGAAGTGGCAGCTGTGGGCGATCTGGCGTTCCCCGCGGTTGAGCGGGCGACGCTGTCCAACGGCATTTCGGTGGCGCTGGCGCGCCGCACCACCGTGCCGGCCGTGCTGATCAGCATGAATTTCGATGCCGGCAATGCCGCCGATGCGCTGGATACGCCCGGCACGCAGGCGCTGCTCATGTCGATGCTTGATGAAGGCACCACCAGCCGCGATGCCACCGCCATTGCCGAAGAGCAGGAGCGGCTCGGCGCGCAGGTTTCAACCGGCATCGGGCTCGATTCCAGCGCGGTGACGCTGTCCGCGCTCACCGCCAATCTCGCCCCGTCGCTGGCGCTGATGGCCGATGTGGTGCGCAATCCCGCCTTCAAGCCGGATGATGTCGCCCGCGTGCGTGATCAGCAACTGGCCGGAATTGCGCAGGTTCAGGCCAATCCCAGGGCGCTGGCGATGCGCAGTCTGGCACCGGTGCTGTTCGGTTCGCACCATCCCTATGGCCTGCCCGGCGATGGCCTGGGCGATGCCAAATCGGTTGCCGCGCTCACCTCGCAATCGCTGCGTACGGCGCATGACAAGTGGCTCCGCCCCGATCTGGCGCGGATCACCGTGGTTGGTGACATTACCATGGCGCAGTTGAAGCCATTGCTGGAGCAGCAGTTCGGCAGCTGGAAGGCACCTGCCACGCCGCGCCCGGTCAAGCCGCTGGATGCCGCGATCCCGCAGGCCAGGCCGCGCATTGTGCTGATCGACCGGCCCGGATCGCCGCAATCGGTGATCGTCGCCGGGCGCGTGCTGCCGCTGACAGGCACCGATCAGGGCAAGGAGGCACTCGATCTGGCCAACGAGGTGCTGGGCAATGGCTTCCTCAGCCGCCTCAACATGGATCTGCGTGAGGACAAGGGCTGGAGCTATGGCGTGCGCAGCCTGGTGCCCGCGCCGCTCGGCCCGCGCAGCCTGGTGCTGGTTGCCCCGGTGCAGTCTGACCGGACCGGCGATTCAATCAAGCTGATGCTCGGCGATATGGCGGCATTTCCCGGCAGCAAGCCGGTGGATCCTGTCGAGCTGAACCGCGTCACCGATGGCAATATCCGCGGCCTGCCAAATCGCTATGAAACCAATATGCAGGTGCTGGGGGCGGTGATCAGCAATGATCGCCTGCGCCGCCCGGATAACTATTATGCCACCCTGCCCAGCCGTTATCGCGCAATCGATGCGGCGGCGATCGACAATGCGGCCAAACAGTATCTGCAGCCGCAGGGGCTGACCTTTGTCGTGGTCGGCGATCGCAAGCTGGTTGAGCCGCAGCTTCAGGGGCTGGGCCTGCCCGTGGAAGTCAGCACTGGCACGGCCGAGACGGCCACTCCCGGCGCATCTGGCGGTTGACAGCGGCGCGGCGAGAGGCGAGTTAGCAGTTACTTACCCTGATGTAAGGATGAGGAGAGATTCAATGTCAGTTGCCGGCACCTATGAATGCATCACCAAGACCCCGATGGGCGACCAGAAGAGCGAAGTGACGATTGTCGTCGATGGCGACAGCTTCACCGGCTCCAACGTCGGCGCGATGGGATCGATGGATCTGGAAAATGGCAAGGTCGATGGCAACAAGCTGACCTGGACCATGAAGATGACCGTTCCCATGCCGATGACGCTGGAAGGCGAAGCCACCGTTGATGGCGACACGCTGACCGGCAATGTCAAGGCAGGCGCTTTCGGTTCGTTCCCGATGAACGGCAACCGCAAGGCCTGATTTTCGGCCGCGCTGAAACACGAAGGGTGCCGGAGGAGACTCCGGCGCCCTTTTTGTCGTCAAAAATAGTGACACATGAGATTTTTCAGAAACGCGATAATTTATCTTGCGACAATGCAATGGAAAAAGGAATATACCCGTTGCGAACCATTTGGGGATGGGCATGCGGGGCGTTATATTTCTTCTACCTTGCGCTATACTTGCGTTTGATCCGCTGTACGCAAGTCCGGGCATCGAGCCTCCTTCGGAGATTCCTTCAGATTCCACTCCCAGTTCGGTACTAACGCCCCCGACGGCTTCGGCTGCTGCCAATGCACCACAGGCGAGTGCGGTCTTGCCCATTGGAACGCCGCTCAAGGTGATGCTCAATTCGGAGCTGGCGACCAAACAGAATCATACGGGCGACACATTTGACGTGACCGTGCTCGAAGATGTTGTTCAAGATGCAACGGTCGTCATTCCGAAGGGCACCATTGGCCATGGCGAAATTATTTTTGCTTCGGATCGGGGAGGATTTGGCAAGGCGGGGTTGCTCTATATCGCGCTGCGCAAGCTCGATCTGGGCGAAAGATCGGTGCTGCTCGATGGTCGTTTTCGGGAAGAGGGCAAGGACAGCAATGGCGCAACCGCCGCGACCTATTTTGCGGTGGGCGTCTTTGCCGGGTTTATCAAGGGTAAGCCCGGAGTGATTCCCAAGGGGCGTGAACTTCAGGCGCGAACGGGCGAACCGATCACGTTCGTGCCTGGCGCGTCACCCCAGCCCGTGCCGACACCAGCTGCCGCAACCGATTCGCCAGCAAACGAGCCCGTTCGGGTGGAGCCATCGACATCGCCGGCCTACTCCTCATCACCACATTGATTTTGCAAGTGAATTAATTGTTTCAAGGAGACCATGATGCCTGAATACCGCTTCCACCACGTAATGATGGCCGTTGCTGCGACGGCGCTTGGATTTGTCGCCTGGCCGGCTTGCGCGCAAGATGCCGCACCGGCGGCAGCGTCGGTAACCGCTGCACCTGCGACTACGACAGTTGCCACCACGGCCACTCCAGCCGCAACTGCAACGCCAGCTTGTGAGCTCCATGTCTATCCAACTCTGGAAGGTCAGGCGCAGACGTCGGGCTGGCTCGCCGGATTCGGGGTCATCGGCGCCATCGCTGATGCCTCCGCTAACCAAAGTCGTAACATCGGCGATGCCGCCTATCTCAAGGAAGCGCTGGGTCCCAAAATGCAAGTGGAAGCGCTACAATCGGTCGATCTGGTTGCGGCGCTGAAACTCGAACCTTCGCAAGTGATTTTCGAAACGCCGATCGCCGATCGCAATATCACTACCAAGGTGCAGAACCGCCTCAGTTCATCGACAGCCCCCTGCTACGCGGAACTGATTGTAACGCAGAATTTCTACAAGAAAGCGGCAATTTACGGACGTTCGCTGAACAACCGCTTCATTTTCAAAGATTTCCGGACAGGCAAGACAACGACCGGATTGGTCAAGGGGCGTGGCGGCAACGGCCTCGCTCTGTTCCCGCCGAAGACCACCGACGAGGCGCCTGCCGCCGAACAGGAACTGCGCGATGTCTTTGTGAAGAACTTCCAGGAGTTCGCCAATACGATACATTCGGCATCGTAAATTGGGACAAGGGGCGGGCCCCACACCCGCCCCTCCTCCTGCACCGGAGCGTTGCACGTGAAAACTATTCGGTCGATCTGCGCCACGGTTGGCATGCTCTGGCTGGCGTTGAGCACGCCGCTGGTGGCCAAGCCAAATCTTTCCAAAGGGCCGCTCTATATTGCCGAGGCAGATCGCTCCGTGCCGGAGGGGCGGGCAGTGCAAATTGCGCTGGAAACTCCCGAAATTGGAGCCAGCATCGAATTGGGACGAGTGGCTGAACTTGCGACTTCGGGCAGCAATGGATACTACTACTGGAGCGTCGGACCGCTGAACGAAGCGCCAGCGCTCGCCCGTCTGGCGATCCGAGAAGCCGATGTGCATGCTGAACCCCTACGAAAGGTCATGCAAGGTTTTGATGGATCCAACCTTGTCGGCAATGCAATCAAGAATGGTATCAAGGGCGTCAGCTGGCTTGCTCCGAACCCGTTGGAAGTTCTCGGAACGCAGCGCATGTCCGAGCCCGCTCCGACTTCGTCTATGCTGCGCCCACCAGCCAGGTTGTGATGATCAGTGCCGGTTACTATCTCTCGCCTGATTGCAGCCAGATCGAAGTCAGGGCAGAAATTCGAATTCTAAAAAAAGTCAAAAACTCGATTGTAGTGGTCGCATTCCAGCAGATGTCCAGTGTCGTGCAACTGCCCAATCCCTCGTTCGATCCAAACGAAAATGTTCGACGCTGGAGCGCAAACGATGGGGCTGATGCCAAGTGGGCGGTGGCAGCCGGATCAGCCCGCCTGGAAAAGCTTGTCCCGCTTTCTCTTCAGCTGAGCCAGTCTGATATTGCCGCCTTTGCGGCCAAAAACCGAGAAATGGCGCAGGCCGCGGGGCGGTTCGGTCCCGTTGTTGAACGCGCGCCCGATGGTCCGGGCAGCATTCTGATCTGGTCGAAGGGCCTGGTTGACGTTCAGCCGCTTCGCAGCCGGTAATCCCACTACGGCGTCTTAAATGGGCGCTGGAGCTTGCGTTACTCAGCCCAACTTCGCTTTCAGCACCTGATTCACCAGCTGCGGATTGCCTTTGCCCTGCATGGCTTTCATGGTCTGGCCGACGAAGAAGCCGAACAGCGCTTCCTTGCCGCCCTTATACTCGGCCACCTTTTCGGCATTGGCGGCGAGCACGGCGTCGATGGCTTCTTCGATCGCGCCGGTGTCGCTGGTCTGTTTCAGCCCTTCGCGCTCGACGATGGCGGCTGCGCCGTCTCCGCTTTCCAGCATCTTTTCCAGCACCTGCTTGGCGATGCTGCCGGAAATGGTGCCATCCGCGACCAGCGCCAGCAGTTCCGCCCCGGCAGCCGGGCTGACCGGCGAATCCTCAAGCGTTTTGCCCAGCTTGTTGAGCGCGCCGAACAGCTCAGAAATCAGCCAGTTGGCCGCCTGCTTGGCGACATCAGCCTCTGCCTTGCCTGCTTTCGCAGCGGTTTCGCCCAGCAAAACCTCAAACCAGCGCGCGGTATCGACATCGGCGGTCAGCACGCCAGCGTTGTAGGCGGACAGGCCGAGAGCGCTTTCATAGCGGCGGCGCTTGGCATCGGGCAGCTCAGGCAGGCTGGCGCGGCATTCCTCGAGGAAGGCGTCGTCCAGCTCCAGCGGCAGCAGATCGGGATCGGGGAAATAGCGGTAATCATGCGCATCTTCCTTGCTGCGCATCGAACGGGTCTCGTTCCGGTCCGGATCATAGAGCCGGGTTTCCTGCACCACCGTGCCGCCATCCTCGATCAGATCGACCTGACGCCGCGCCTCGCTTTCGACCACAGCCATCACGAAACGGACCGAATTGACATTCTTGGTTTCGGTCCGGGTGCCGAATTCCGCGCCGGGCCTGCGCACCGATACGTTGACGTCGGCGCGCATCGATCCCTGATCCATATTGCCGTCGCAGCTGCCGACATAGCGCAGGATCTGGCGCAGCTTGGCCAGATAGGCTCCGGCTTCCGCAGGTGATCGCATGTCGGGACGGCTGACGATTTCCATCAGCGCTACGCCCGAACGGTTGAGATCGACATAGGACATGGTCGGATGCTGATCATGCATCAGCTTGCCGGCATCCTGTTCGACATGGATTCGTTCGATGCCGATGGTCTTGGTCAGTTCAGGCTGCTTGTCATCCAGCGTGATTTCCAGCGCGCCTTCGCCCACCAGCGGGTGATAGAGCTGGCTGATCTGATAGCCCTGCGGCAGATCGGCGTAGAAATAGTTCTTGCGATCAAACCGGCTCCATTTGTTGATCTGCGCCTCGATCGCCATGCCGGTGCGCACCGCCTGACGGATACACTCACGGTTGGGCACGGGCAGCATTCCCGGCATCGCCGCATCAACCAGACTGACCTGCGAATTGGGCTCCGCCCCGAAAGCGGTGGCCGCGCCGGAGAACAGCTTGGACTGTGTGGTGATCTGGGCATGAACCTCAAGGCCGATCACGACCTCCCACTCACCACTTTCACCCTGGATGCGATATTCGCTCATCTTACCACCACTGCTCCGGCTTCGCGGTAAACCCGGCGCGCTGCTCGATGGCCAGACCGGCATTGAGCACGCCCTGTTCGTCAAACGGCTTGCCAACGATCTGTAGCCCCAGCGGCAGCCCTTCGCGGTTGAGGCCGGCGGGCACCGACATGGCGGGCAGACCGGCGAGGCTGGCGGGCACCGCGAACACATCGTTGAGATACATCGCCAGCGGATCGCTGGTCTTTTCGCCCAGCCCGAAGGCCGCCGTCGGTGCGGTGGGAGCGAGGATCACGTCGCACTGGCGGAAGGCTTCCTCGAAATCGCGGGCGATCAGCGCGCGGACTTTCTGTGCCTGGGTGTAATAGGCATCATAGAAACCGGCCGACAGCACATAGGTGCCGATCAGGATGCGGCGCTTGACCTCGGCCCCGAACCCGGCGGCGCGGGTGGCGGCATACATATCCTGCAGCCCGGCACCATCGGGCAGATCGCGCAACCCATAACGCACGCCATCATAGCGCGCGAGGTTGGATGAGGCTTCTGCGGGGGCGATGATGTAATAGGCCGGAAGCGCATATTTGGTATGCGGCAGGCTGATCTCGACGATCTCTGCCCCGGCATCCTTCAGCCAGGCGATGCCCTGATCCCAGCTGCCCGCGACATCGCTGTCCAGCCCGTCCACGCGGTATTCGCGCGGGATGCCCACTTTCTTGCCCTTGAGGTCAGCATTCAGGCCGGCGGTCCATTCCGGCACGGGCAGATCAAGGCTGGTGGCATCCTTGGGGTCGAACCCGGCCATTGCTTCCAGCATGATCGCGCAGTCGGTGACGTCGCGGGCCATTGGCCCGGCCTGATCGAGCGAGCTGGCGAAGGCGACGATGCCCCAGCGGCTGCACCGCCCATAGGTTGGCTTGATCCCGGAAATGCCGGTGAAGGCGGCGGGCTGGCGGATCGATCCGCCAGTATCAGTGCCGGTTGCCGCCGGGCAGAGCCGTGCCGAAACCGCAGCCGAGCTGCCGCCTGACGAGCCGCCGGGGGCCATCGCCGCCGTGGAGGCATCATTCCGCCGCCAGGGCGAGATCACATTGCCGAAATAGCTCGTCTCGTTCGACGAGCCCATGGCGAACTGATCGAGATTGAGCTTGCCCAGCATCCCGGCACCGGCATCCCACAGCTTCCGGGAAACGGTGCTTTCATATTCGGGCGTGAACCCTTCCAGAATATGGCTGGCGGCGGTGGTCTGCACGCCCTTGGTGGCGAACAGATCCTTCATGCCGATCGGCACACCCGCCAGCTTGCCCAGCGGCTGGCCAGCGGCGCGGGCGGTGTCGGTGGCCTTGGCCGCCGCGATTGCCGCATCCGGGGTGGTGACGATGAAGGCGTTCAGCGCATCCTGCGCAGCGGCAACCCGCGCGTTGAAGGCTTCGGCCACTTCGACGGCGGAAAAATCGCCCTTTGCCACGCCATCGCGGATGGCGGCGACGCCAAGATTGGTCAGTTCGCTCATCTTATTCGATCACCTTGGGCACGCCAAAAAAGCCGTGTTCCGCCGCAGGGGCATTGGCCAGCACGGCATCGCGGATGCCGCCGCCGGTCAGCGGATCAGCCCCGACAACATCGGCGCGCAGGCGCAGGTGGTTTTCGATCACCGCAGTCATCGGCTGGACGCCGGTAACGTCCACCTCTGCCAGCTGTTCGACCCAGGCGAGGATGCCGTTCAGTTCCGGCACCATTGCTTCGAGTTCGGCCTCGCTCACCTTGATGCGGGCCAGCGCGGCGATCTTGGCCACGGTGGCAGTATCAACCGACATTGCCTGTTTCCTTCAATATTCTGATCAACTGCGGGTGCCGCGGGGCGTTACCCGCCCTTGCGGCCCGACTGGCCGACGATCGGCATATTATCGATGCCCGGCAGCGGCGGTTCGCCAGCTGCGCCCTTGGCACCCTTCTGCTGTTGCATTTGCTGCATTTGCTGCATCATCCGCATCTGCTGTTCCAGCTCGGCCCTGTCCTTGAAGTCGATCAGTTCGATTTCAAAGGTCAGATCGGTGTTGGGCGGAATTTCTCCCGCCTGCTTGGCACCATAGCCCAGAGCGGCAGGGATGAAGACCTTGTACTTGCCGCCTTTCTGCATCTGCAGCAGCGCCTTGGTGAAGCCGGGGATCACACCTTCCAGCGGGAAGACCGCCTGCTGACCCTGATCGAACACCTTGCCGCTGGGCAGGGTGCCCTTGTAGTTGATCAGGGCAACGTCGCTGATCTTGGGCGAGGCACCGCTACCGGCGCGCAATACTTCGATCGAGACATCGGCGGGCAGCGTGGCCCAGGCCAGCCCGGCACCGGCCAGCACGATGGCAAGGATGCCGATCCAGAGCTTGGCCAATGCGCCCTTGGCGATGGGCTGCAGCGGAACGCGGGTGATCTCGGTCATGGTTCAATCCTGATTCGGGCCGCACTTCACGCCGGCCAAACAGAGCGGACAGCAAAAAGGGCGCGGGTTATCTCCGCGCCCTCATGGCTCAAGCCTTTGCGTCGGGCAAGACATGGCTTGCCCCAAACGCAAAAATACGGCGCTTACTTGACGCCGTCGCGCTCCATCCGCTTGCGCTCCATCTTGCGGGCGCGGCGGACAGCGGCAGCCTTTTCACGGGCGCGCTTTTCGCTGGGCTTTTCATAGTGACGGCGCAGCTTCATCTCGCGGTACACGCCTTCACGCTGCAGCTTCTTCTTGAGCGCGCGGAGGGCCTGTTCGACATTGTTGTCGCGGACGAGAATTTGCATAAACCGAACCACCTCAAAAACGGCAGGAAACCGCCCCGCATAATCTCTGGTGCGGGGAGCGGCACCTATGACTGGATAAACAGAAAACGTACCGAATCCGCGTGGGTTTCGGCTCGAACCGGCGGGCCGCTAGCAGAGTCGGACGGCGAAGACAAGCGCGAAGCGCCATATTGCTGCAAGGGCAAGACCTGCATCCACATCCGGAATGAATCGAAAATGGATGTATCTGCGCTTTGGCACCCCGCATATTGTGTGTTAGCCTTCGGCTCAGCGCTATCCCTTGGGGGAGGGGCCTGCCTATGCATAATGCGCGCAATCGCCGAGCCGCCAAATCCGGTTCCAGCCGGAACGGCAAGGTGCCGCCTGTTCCAGCCAAAGCATCGACCACGCCATCATTCCTGTTGCGAAGGCCGGATGATCCGCATGCCGCCGGGTTGATCACATTCCCATCGGATATCGTGATCCCGCCGCATCGCGGCGCGCTGCCCGCAGCGGTGCTGGCCATCACCGCGCCCGTTGCCGTACCGCCTGCGGAGCCGGCCCTTTCCGGCGGCAAGAAGCGCAAGGCCCGAAAGCGCATCAAATCGGCCCGCCCGCACAAGCGCAAGGTCGCAGCGAAAAAACAGCCCGGATCAGAGCCGAACAGGCCCGAACCGAACAGGTCTGAACGGAAAAAACCGGCCATCGCGCCGCGCATCCATCTGCCCGATCCGGTTGCCGAGGCCCCGCCGGTGATCCTGCTGCCCGATCGCAGCGAGCCGCTGGTGCAGACTGCGCCAGAGGATGCGCCAACCGGCAATCTCGCGCCGATGGCACCGCCGCCCTTGATACCGCCGCCGGTGTTCCGCCCGAACGCCGCGCCGCCCCCGCCGCTGCCGCGCCGCCGCGCGCCGGTGCCGTGGCGGGCTGGCGGGCTGTTCGGGCTGCTGGCGGGATGGTTGCAGGATGGCATCCGGCCAATTGCGGCGCTGTTTGCGCCCAAGCCAAAGCCCAAGGCCAGCCGTAAAGGCAATCGCCGGTTCCGCACGCTGCCGACAAACAGGCCGACAAACAGGGTGCCAACACCGCAGGAAGAGATCAGCCGGTTGCGCGCTGAAAATGAGCGCTTGCGCCTGCAGCTGGAGGCGGTGCTGGCCCTGCGTGAGCGGGAACTGGCGGCGGACCGGGTGCAGGCCGGTGGCGCGGCGGCGCTGGCCGCGCATTAGGGATCTAGCCGGGTAGCAGGCTTGTCTGGCGCAGCGCCTCGCCCAGCGCCAGTCCGGCCGACATGGCGAGATTCATTGATCGCACCTCTGGCCGGATCGGAATTTTCAATCGGGCCTGACAGCTTTCCGCAATGGCAGCGGGCACGCCTGCGCTCTCCTTGCCGAACAGCAGGATATCATCGCGGTGAAAGGCGAAGTCATAGGGTGACTGCGCCCCCTTGGTGGTGAACAGGATCAGCCGGGCATCCGGGTGCGCCGCCCGGAAGGCGGCGAAGCCGGCATGGCGGGTGATCTCGACATGATCGATATAATCCATCGCCGCGCGGCGCACCCGGCGATCATCCCAGGCGAAGCCCATCGGTTCGATCAGATCCACCGCCACGCCCAGACAGGCGCCCAGCCGCAGTACGGCACCGACATTTCCGGCGATCTCAGGTTCGAACAGGGCAATACGCATCGCGGCTGATTGGCGCGCTGCGCTGCGGGTTTCAAGTCCATCCCGTCGCTGCGCTGCGGCTGACGTGTTTGCCTTTGCCCGAAAACTGTGGTGTTTCGCCGCATGGGGAAGTGAGGCGGGTTTCATGCATACAAGTTTTTCGCTGGCCGATTGGGCCGTGCTGGGCGGCTATGTGCTGATTCTGGCGCTGGCTGGCTGGCTGAGCACCAAGCGCGGCATGTCCAGCCGCGAGGACTATTTTCTGGCGGGGCACCATGCGCCGACCTGGCTGGTGGCGGTTTCGGTGCTGTCCACGGTGCAATCGGCGGCCACATTCCTCGGGGTGCCGGATTACTCCTATCGCGGAGACTACACCTATCTGGGCGGGGTGCTGGCCGCCTTGCTGGCGGCATGGCTGGTCGCCAACTGGCTGATGCCGCGCTTTTATGCGCTGAGGGTGACCACGGTTTACGAACTGCTGGAAACACGGTTCGATGCCCGTGCCCGCCGCGCTGCGGGGCTGATGTATCTGGTGGGGCGCATCCTTGCCAGCGGTGCCCGGCTCTATCTGGCGGCAATCGCGGTTTCGATGATCCTGTTTCTGGATATCGCCCCTGGTCACATCATCATCGCGGCCTTGCTGTTGCTGGTGTTCGGGCTGGTCTTTACCTTCATGGGCGGGCTCAATTCGATCATCTGGAGCGATCTGGTGCAGGTGGTGCTCTATGTCGGCGCGGCGCTGCTGGTGGCGCTGTTCCTGTGGCACAGCCTGCCCCTTACCCTGCCCGAGGCGATCGATGCGCTGCGCCATGCGCCTGATGGCAAGAACAAGCTGGCGCTTGTCGATCCGACCTTCGATCTGTCAGCCCCGTTTGGCCTGTTCGCGGTGCTGACCGGGGTGATGCTGCTCAACCTGGGCAGCTCCGGGCTGGATCAGGATATCACCCAGCGCCTGCTGGCCTGCGAAGATGCGAAGAAGGGTGCGCGGGCGCTCTATGTTTCGGTATGGGTATCGCTGCCGGTGATCCTGCTGTTTCTGGTGATCGGATCGCTGCTGCATCTGCATTATGACCGCCCCGATCTGATGATCTCGGCCGGGGTGGCCGCGCCGACATTTGACGGCGAAAAGATCACCGTATTCATGCGTTTCATCCTGACCGAGCTGCCCCCGGGGCTGCGCGGGCTGGTAACCGTGGGGGTGATCGCGGCGGCGGCGATCAATTCCGGCCTGATCTCGATGGCATCGGTGCTGGTCAACGATCTCTATCGTCCGTGGAGCGAACGCCACGGCGGGCACAGCGAAACACATTATGTCCGGGCCGGGCGGATCGCTTCGGTGGTGCTGGGGCTGGCCTTGTTCGGCATGGCGGTGCTGTCTTACTACTGGCAGCGCTATTCCGACAGTTCGCTGCTGGAATTCGTGCTGGGGGTGATGGCATTCGCCTATTCCGGCCTGATCGGGGTCTATGCGGTGGCGCTGTTTTCCACGCGCGGCAGCTCCGGTTCGGTGATCGCCGCTTTCATCGGCGGCTTCGTGACGGTGCTGGCGTTCCAGCCCTATGTGATCGACAGTCTGCATTTGCCGCTGGCGATGAAGGGCGTTGCGTTCCCGTGGCAATTGGTGCTGGGAACCATCGTCGCTGCCGTGATCTGTGCGGCGGTGCCGGGGAAGATGGTGGCAAAGCGCGCCGCCGCAGGCTAAGGCGAAGCCATGAATGCTCCTCCCGGTTTCGCTCTGGCATCCATTTACGTCACGCTTGGCGGCGCTTTCGGCGCCTGGCTGCGCTATTGCACCGGCTGGCTGTGGACGCGCGCGATCGGGCCGGTCGCGGCCAGCGCCTTTCCCTGGGCGACGCTGACGGTCAATGTTCTGGGCAGCATCGCAATGGGCCTGCTGGCTGGCTGGCTGGCGCGGCATGGCCCGGCGGGAGAGGGCACGCGGCTGTTGCTGGGAGTGGGCGTGCTGGGCGGTTTCACCACATTTTCCTCGTTCAGCCTGGAATTCGCGCTGCTGGTTGAGCGCGGTACGCTGGGGCTGGCGGCGGGCTATGTCGCGCTGTCGCTGGTGGCGGGCTTTGCCGGGCTGTTTGCCGGGCTGATGCTGATGCGGGTGGCGGCATGAGCGCCGGGGATCGCAAGAATGCACCGGGCGGCGATCAGGTCCGGCAATTCATCGTGCAGGCGGATGACGATGGCGTCCGGCTGGATCGCTGGTTCAAGCGCCATCTGCCGCAGGTCGGCTTTGCCATGGTCAGTCGCTGGGCGCGCACCGGCCAGATCCGCGTCGATGGCAAGCGTGCCGATCCGGCTGACCCGTTGGCTGTCGGACAGGTGCTGCGCGTTCCGCCCGGCGGCGAGACACCGGCAAACAGCCGCGCTGCCCGCCCCCGGCGCGAGCTGACCCCGGAACAGACCGAACTGGCCGAAAGCATGGTGATCGCCCGCACCCGCTCGGCACTGGTGCTCAACAAGCCGCCCGGTCTGGCCACGCAGGGCGGCAGCGGCACCTATGAGCATGTTGACGGGCTGCTCGACGCGCTGGCCGAAGATGGTCCACGCCCGCGGCTGGTCCACCGGCTCGACAAGGATACTTCGGGCGTGCTGCTGGTGGCGCGCACGCCGGGCAGTGCCGCCTATTTTTCCAAGCATTTTTCCGGCCGTTCGGCGCGCAAGATCTATTGGGCGCTGGTGGTTGGTGTGCCGGATATCGATGAAGGGCTGATCGACCTGCCGCTGGCCAAGCAACCGGGCAGTGGCGGCGAAAAGATGCATGTCGATCATTCCGAACAGGGGCAGACCGCGCGCAGCCGCTACCGCGTGCTGGACCGCGCAGGCAATGCCGCGGCCTGGGTTGAGCTGCAGCCACTAACGGGCCGCACCCACCAGCTGCGCGTGCATATGGCGGCGATTGGCCACCCTATCGTTGGCGACGGCAAATATGGCGGACCGGAGGCATTCCTGACCGGCAGCATCAGCCGCAAGATGCATCTTCATGCCCGCCGTCTGCTGATCGATACGCCCGGCGATGAAAAGCCGATCGATGTCACGGCGGCGCTGCCGCAGCATTTTGCCGCCAGCATGGAACAGCTTGGTTTTGACGAGGCCGATGGCGCGGTGCTGGCTGATCCGCCCAAGCGTGATCCGCGCGAAGCGGCGAAGACCGCCGCCCGCGCCCATGCCAAGCAATATCGCAAGGAACGGCGCGGCGAACGGCGCAAGCGTGGCGATGATGGCGCACCGGCCAAGCGCAAGCCCTCCGGCAAGTCCGGCTCTCGCCCCGGTGGGAGGCGCTGATGCACCCCAATCCGCAGTTTCGCACGCCGGATCGGGCACTGCTGGAAACACTGCTGGAGGAAATCGGGTTTGGCATGGTTTTCGCCACTACGCCCGATGGCCCGCGCGTGGCGCATGTGCCGCTGCTGTGGACCGGCGATGGCGCGGTGCAGTTCCATCTGGCGCGCGGCAATGCGCTGACCAGGCATCTCGACGGGATGACCGCGCTGGTGGTGGTCAATGGCCCGGATGGCTATGTCAGCCCGCGCTGGTATGCCGATGCCGAACAGGTGCCGACCTGGAACTATGTCGCGCTGGAGCTGGAAGGGCGGGTGCGGCGCATGGATGCGGATGGGCTTGAAGGGCTGCTGGAAAGCCTGTCGGATCATCACGAAGCACGGATCGATGAAGGCCAGCCCTGGACCATGGCCAAATTGCCGCAGGCAAAACGCCAGGCGCTGCTTTCCGCCATTGTCGGGTTTGAACTGGAAGTGCAGGGCTGGCGCGAAACGCTGAAGCTCAGCCAGAACAAGCCCGCCGATGAACGGGCGCGGCTGGCAGACGGGATGGAAGCGCAGGGATCCCCCGCAATCGCCCAGCTGATGCGCAGCCTTGTTCCATGACCATCCGGCTAGCCGTGTTCGATTGCGATGGCACGCTGGTCGATGGGCAGGCCGGGATCTGCGATGCCATGGATCGCGCCTTTGCCGCACAGGGCCTTGCCGCGCCAGACCGGCATCAGGTGCGGCGGATCGTCGGCCTCAGCCTGCCGCAGGCACTGCGCCTGCTGTTGCCCGCTGCGGATGAAGGGCTGCGCAGCGCGGTTGAGAGCAGCTACCGCGATGCCTTTCGCGCCGCGCGCGAAGCCGGGGCGCTGGTTGAGCCGCTGTATGATGGCATCCGTGATGTGCTGGATGCCCTGCACGGGCAAGGGTGGCTGTTGGGCGTCGCCACGGGCAAAAGCGATCGCGGGCTTTCGCATTGTCTGGCGGCGCACGGCATTGCCGGGCATTTCATCACCCTGCAAACCGCTGACCGGCATCCGTCGAAGCCGCATCCCGCCATGCTGGAAGCGGCGATGGCTGATGCCGCCGCTGCTGCGGCCGATACGGTGATGATCGGCGATACCCAGTATGACATGGCCATGGCGGCATGCATTGGCGTGCGCGCCATCGGCGTCGATTGGGGTTACCACACCACGCGTGAACTGCTGGAAGCGGGCGCCGATGCCGTGGCAACATCGCCTGCGCATTTGCTGGAGCTGCTGCAATGACACCGCAATCGCCCCAAACCCGCTTCATTATCATCCAGATCGTCCGCTGGAGCGGCGTCGGCCTGACCTTGCTGGGGCTGATGGTGATGGGTGGCCGCCTGCATTGGCCTGCCGCGCTGGGGATGGCGCTGGCGCTGATCGGCATTTTCGAAGCGATGATCGTGCCGGTGCTGCTGGCCCGGCGCTGGAGGACGCCGCCGGAATGAAACGTTTCTATCGCGATGCCGTGGCCGCTGCTGTCGATGGCGGCTGGCAGGTTCAGCTCGACGGGCGCGGGGTCAAGACAGCGCTGGGTCAGCCGCAAATCGTCACCAGCAAGCCGCTGGTCGATGCGCTGGCAGCGGAATGGGCCGGGCAGGGGGAAGAGATCGATCCCGCCGGTTTCATGCTGCGCGATCTGGCGGATTACGCGATAGACGTGGTCCGCGCCGATCGGGAAGCTGCGATTGCCGGTCTGCTCCGCTATGCCGAAACCGATACGCTTTGCTATCGCGCCGATCCCGGCGATCCGCTGTATCAGCGCCAGCAGGAATTGTGGGAACCATTACTGGCTGCGGCGGAGGGCCGCTGGGACATTCATTTCAGGCGGATCAGCGGAGTCCTGCACCAGCCGCAGCCGCCGGAAACGCTGCACCGGCTGAATGGGGTGCTGGCCGCCAGTGATGATTTCACGCTTGCGGCCTTGGTGACGCTGGCGGCGCTTGCCGCCTCGCTGGTCACCGCGCTGGCGGCGCTGGATGCCGATGCCCAGTCTGTTGATGCCCAGTCTGTTGATGCATTGTGGACTGCCGCCAGCCTTGAAGAGGAATGGCAGGCTGATCTCTGGGGCCGCGATGCCGAAGCAGAGGGGCGCCGCGCCGGACGCCGCGCCAGCTTTGTCGCCGCGCAGCGCTTTGCCAGACTTGCCGCGCCGGCCTAGTTCAACTGGCCTAGCTCAACTGGATCAGATCAGCTGGACCGGATCAGAACGGCAGCCATTTCTGCTTGGTTGAAAACTTCATGTAACCGGCATTGACGCCCAGCCGCAGCCCCACGCCCATGCGCACCGGGATCAGCACGATATCGCCGCGCCGCATATAGCTGGCGTTGAAGCCGCCCACGACATAGGCCTGCCCTTCGCCCGCCGGAAAGCGCTTGTAGAGATCGTCGGTGTTGAAAAGATTATAGACCAGCACAAAGGTCTTGCCGGCGTTGGCACCCGCGTCAAAGCCGATCGACGGGCCGGTCCAGTAAACCGGGCGCTGCCCTTCCACCTTGTGATACAGTGTGCCCGAGCCATAGCGCAGCCCGATACCAAGCGCCGCGCCGCCCTCACGCCCGACGATATAGGCATTGGGCTCACCCTGCCGCTTCAGCAGATCCTGGATGATGGTTGCAAGGCCTTGCGCCCCCTTGCCAAACACGCCCTCGGCGGCACCGATCAGATCGTCTTGCTTGTAGGTGGTGCCGCTTCCAGCAGTCGTAGTGGTTGCCGCTCCGGTGCCCGGCGTGGCGGTTGTGCCGCTCGCCGGTGCAGCGCTGGCCGTTGCAACCGGCGCAGGCGTGATGGTCGGCGTTGGCGTTGGGGTGGCTGCAGGTGTGGGGCTGGCGGTGGGTTTGGCCAGATCGGCATCAATCGCCTTGTCCGGATCGACCGATTGGGCCTGCGCAAATGCAGGTGATCCGCCCAGCAGGGCCATCGCCGCCAGCGAAGCCGCGACCGATCGGCGCAGGGTGGGGATCAGGGCTGAAAGCATATGCATATCCTGTGCGCAGTTTTGCGGGCCGAACACACCCGAGGCTGCCATTTGAATCCAAGCCTGCCGCTGCGACAATGAACCGGCGATGAGTCGAGTCCGTTTTACGGTCAGACGAGTCCGCCCATCCGCAAAATTCCCCACCCAGCCATTTCCGAACCCCCCTTGCCCCACCCCACAACCGCCGCTATAGGCCGCGCTTCGCCGCTGCGATCCGGAGACGTGGGTGAGTGGCTGAAACCAACGGTTTGCTAAACCGTCGTACTGGTAAATCCGGTACCGAGGGTTCGAATCCCTCCGTCTCCGCCACCCAGTCTGAATATACTTCAGCCCTAGAGAATCTTGGGTTTTCCGGGCCCAGTTCGGCGCGATTTCGCGCATTTTTAGTTCCCTTCGGTACTGCGGAGAGTCAGCTGCAAACCAACACGCCGCATTTCTAGGCAACATTCTCTGCTCCTACTCCGGCCAGTACCGAATTCAGAATGATGCAGTCCGATACCAACGTTTCGAATCCATCATCCTCCGCCATCTAGTCATGCAAAGTAGAGAATGAACCCTGCTCGCGGGCGAACAGCTCGCAGTTTTGCGGCATTTTGCCGCATGCACGGTACTGTAGAGAGGCCCTGACCGAGCCAATTCAGCTCATTTTCGCCGGGATTCTCCGTCGCACACTGGCGCAGTACCGTTTGAAGAAAACGGCATCGTCAAAATTCCCATTTAAGCCGCAGAAATGGGAATTCAGCACCCTGCCCGATCCGCAAAATGACGACAAATTCAGCTGATTTCCGCAGTTTTCAGCGCATTTTGGACGGAATTTCCATCAGGGAAATGGGAATTCAGGTGACGCCAAAATGGGAACTGTCGATGCCTGAAATGGGAAATCTGTTTCAGGTTGATGGGAATTTTTCCGTGATGTTACCGTGCATTCACAGGTTGCAAGCTAGAAGAAGCTGACCAACTACCAGGACGTCCGATCATGCATCCCGAATCCCCCTATTACGAGTTCGACCCGAGCAGCATCAACTGGCTGCACCGACGCCATGCGGCTGGCGAAGTGATCCGCAAGGATGACATCATTCGCTTGCTCGAGGCCAATCCGGGCAATGCCGACGCTCCCCTGCTGCAGGACTACCTTGTTCCGGCTCTGAAGGGAGAACTCAACGGGAAGCGCGGTCGGCCAGCAATGACGTCGGCGAAGCTAATGCGTTATCAGGCTGCGCGGAGCCTCTACGAAGAGCGCCTCGCGCAATTCCACCGCGAACGTGACGACGGCACCCGAATGCGTGAACCCTATGAGGAAGAACCGTCGGTGCAGGTTGCCCAGGAAGTTGCTAACGCGTTCTGCCTTGGCTGCACCGGTCGCGGTTTCCTTAACAGGATTTCCGTCATGAAAAAGGCGCAACAATGCGGTGAATGACCACCTCCCGGTTGGGTGACATGTGGGCGCCTCCTGTCAATCAAGGAGGTAAGAATGAGTTCAATCGCAGAATCACGTATCCTGGACCTTGAGCAGCGCGCAGTATCGGCACTCAGGCTAACATCCCAACAATCCGAGAAAGCACTCGCCCAAGCAGCTGAAGCAGATCGAAGCGAGCATCCGCCGCTTCGGGTTCCTCAATCCCGTGCTGGTCGATGGCGAAGGCCGGATCATTGCCGGGCATGGCCGTGTTGCCGCAGCGAAAGCGATAGGAATCGAAAGAGTGCCGGTGGTGTCGATCGCCGGAATGAGCGAGGTCGACCGGCGCGCCTACGTTATCGCCGACAACCGGCTTGCCGAGCTCGCAGGGTGGGATGATGAACTGCTGCGGATCGAACTGGGCGGGATTCTCGAGCTCGAGGCTGACTTCGATCTTGAACTGACGGGATTTGCGGGCGGTGAGCTTGACGCGCTGCTGGCGTCGGCTGATCAGGCTCCGGGTGCAGAAATCGCTGTGCCTGAAGTTGATCGCACCCAGGTGGTTTCGGCTACTGGAGATCTCTGGAACCTTGGTCGGCATCGCCTGATCTGCGGCGACGCGCGTGAGACGCCGGTATTTGAACGTCTGCTGGCGGGCGAGCGCGCGCAGATGGTGATAACTGATCCACCCTACAACGTACCGGTCAATGGCCACGTCTGTGGGCTCGGCAAAGTCCGGCATGCCGAATTCGCGATGGCGTCGGGCGAGATGAGCGAAGCCGAGTTCGAGCGGTTCCTGAAGGAAGTGCTCGGCAATCTTGCGGCGCACAGCATCGATGGCTCGATCCATTTCGTCTGCATGGACTGGCGGCATATCCGGGAGCTGCTCGGGGCCGGCCTGTCTGTCTACGATGAACTCAAGAATCTGATCGTGTGGAACAAGGATAACGGCGGGATGGGCGCGTTCTATCGCTCCAAGCATGAGCTCGTGTTTGCCTTCAAGAAGGGAACCGCTCCCCATATCAACAACTTCGAGCTGGGCCAGCATGGCCGTTACCGGACGAACGTCTGGGATTATGCAGGAATCAACTCGCTCAAGGCCGGACGCGCCGAAGAACTGGCGATGCACCCGACCGTCAAGCCGGTGCAGATGATTGCGGATGCCATTCTTGATTGCTCGAAGCGCGGCGGGATCGTGCTGGATGCCTTCTCGGGTTCGGGGACGACGATCATGGCAGCAGAGCAAACCAAGCGTAAAGCCTGCGCGGTTGAAATCGATCCAGCCTATGTCGATGTCGCGATTCGCCGCTGGGAAGCCGCAACGGGGCAGCAGGCAACGCTCGCTGATTCCGGTGCGACCTTTGCGGAAGTGGCAGCAGCGTTTGACTGATCGGAACAGGGGGTGGTTCAGGCCGCCCCCTCACCGAATTGTCCGAGGTTTGTTGTGAATGCACTGCGTGACCAATTGCAGCATGATGCTGGTTCAGCAAAGTTGAGGAAGACGAATGAGTGATGACGAGGTCGGGTACCGGAAGCCCCCCAAGGCCGGCCGGATCCGGAAGGGTGAAGTCCGCAACCCTTACGGCCGTGCCGGCAAGCAGAAATCGGCAAAACCCATTGCTGACAACTCGGCCGCCGCGATCCTCGATCGGATCGACGCCGAACAGATCGAGGTCCAGGGTCAGAAGATGACCAGACGCGAATGCGAGTTGCGGGTGCTGAACGCCAGGGCGCTGAAGGGCGACACTCGGGCATCGGCGCATCTCGAGGCCCTGCGATCGAAAGCCCGGTCAAGCCAAACGAAGCAGGCAGGCGGCGTACTGGTGGTTCCGGGGACTGTCCCGCTGCACGAATGGAGCATAGCCGCGGCACTTCAGCAAGCGAAATTCCGGACAAATTCCGAAGGCATCTCGCTGGATG
>JBGAIR010000077.1:0-7076 GCA_044225335.1 Novosphingobium sp.
CATGTGATCCCGCTTTACACGCCGGAATGCCGCCAGTGCAAAAGCTGCCTGTCCGGCAAGACCAACCTGTGCACAGCAATCCGCGCAACGCAGGGCCAGGGGCTGATGCCCGACGGCACCAGCCGGTTCTCCTACAAGGGCCAGACCATCTTTCACTACATGGGCTGCTCGACCTTTTCGAACTTCACCGTGCTGCCAGAAATCGCGGTCGCCAAAATCCGTGAGGACGCGCCGTTCCAGACCAGCTGCTATATCGGTTGCGGCGTGACCACCGGGGTTGGCGCGGTGGTGAACACTGCAAAGGTGCAGGTGGGTGATAATGTGGTGGTATTCGGCCTGGGCGGGATCGGCCTGAACGTGATCCAGGGTGCGCGGCTGGCCGGTGCGGGCAAGATCATCGGGGTGGATATCAATCCGGATCGCGAAGAATGGGGCCGCAAGTTCGGCATGACCCAGTTCCTCAATTCCAAGGGCATGAGCCGGGAAGAAGTGGTTGCCAAGGTGGTCGAGCTGACCGACGGCGGCGCGGACTATACCTTTGATGCCACCGGCAACACCGAAGTGATGCGCACCGCGCTGGAAGCCTGCCATCGCGGCTGGGGCACCTCGATCATCATCGGCGTGGCCGAGGCAGGCAAGGAAATCGCCACTCGCCCGTTCCAGCTTGTCACCGGGCGCAATTGGCGCGGCACGGCCTTCGGCGGAGCCAAGGGCCGCACCGACGTGCCCAAGATCGTCGACATGTACATGACCGGCAAGATCGAGATCGATCCGATGATCACCCATGTCATGGGGCTGGAAGAGATCAACACCGCGTTCGATCTGATGCATGCGGGCAAGTCGATCCGCTCGGTCGTGGTGTTCTGATCGATGGAGCAGATCAGCGCCAATCGCGCCCATGGCGGCACGCAGGGCGTTTACACCCATCAATCACAGGCCACCGGCACGCCGATGACCTTTTCGGTGTTCGTGCCCGATCATGCGCCGGGGGCTAAGCTGCCGGTGCTGTGGTATCTGTCTGGCCTGACCTGCACCCACGCCAATGTTACCGAAAAGGGCGAGTTCCGCGCGGCCTGCGCCGAGCACGGAGTGATCTTCATCGCCCCGGATACCAGCCCGCGCGGCGATGATGTGCCCGATGACGATGGCTATGATTTCGGCAAGGGCGCGGGCTTCTACGTCAATGCCACCCAAGCGCCATGGACCGCGAACTTCCAGATGCGCAGCTATATCGAACAGGAATTGCCCGCGCTGATCGCAGCCCGGTTTCCCGTTGCCGACATCGCGCGGCAGGGCATTACCGGACATAGCATGGGCGGCCACGGCGCCCTGACCATCGCGCTGCGCAATCCGGGCCGGTTCCGTTCTGTCAGCGCCTTTGCCCCGATCGTCAGCCCGCTGAACTGCCCATGGGGCGAAAAGGCGCTAAGCGGCTACATCGGCGCTGACAGGTCAGCCTGGCGCGAATATGATGCCTGCGCCCTGATCGAAGACGGTGCCCGCCTGCCTGATCTGCTGGTCGATCAGGGTGAGGCGGACAATTTCCTTGCCGATCAGCTCAAGACCACGCTGCTGATCGATGCCTGCGAAAAGGCAGGCATCCCGGCGACAATCCGCATGCAGCCGGGCTACGATCATTCCTATTACTTCATCTCCAGCTTCATGGCTGAACATGTCGCGTGGCATGCCCAGCGGCTGAAGGCGTGATGGGCCGCTCATGATTCTGGGCGCTGTCCTGGCAGGCGGGCGTTCCTCCCGCTTCGGCAGCGACAAGGCTTTGGCCGAGATCGGCGGGCACAGCCTGCTTGGGCTGGCAGTGGATCGTCTGGCTGGCTGGTGCGAAAAGGTCATCGTTGTCGGGCGTGAAGAGGCCCCCGCACCGACCATTCCGGATTGGCCGCGCGCGGATATGGGTCCGCTGGGCGGGATCGCCGCCGCGCTGCGCATGGCCCAGCTGGAAGATTTCCCGGAAGTGCTGACCGTCGGCGTGGATTCACTGCTCCTGCCGGATAATCTGCCTGCATTGCTCGCCCCTGCTCCGGCCTATTGCCGCAGCCAGCCGGTGATCGGATTGTGGCCCGCGGGCGCGGCAGATGCGGTCATGGCGATCCTTGAGGGGACTGGTCGCCATTCGCTGATCGCGCTGGCCAGTCAAATCGGTGCGCGGCCTGTCGACTTTCCGGCGGCACCGGGCAATATCAACACGCCAGCGGATCTTGCCGCTGTGCACCGTGGGCACTGACTGGCGGCGCTGAACGACTACGCTCGCAGGCGGCGCTCGCTGGCGGTTTGGGGGAAGGACAGTTTTCATGGACACAACGACACGAGCCCAGGAAACCGGCTTTCGCCACCCCCGGGGTGTCTATTTTCTGTCCTTTACCGAAATGTGGGAACGATTCTCGTTCTACGGCATGTCGGCGCTGCTGACCCTTTACATGGTCAAGGAGCTTCTCCTGCCAGCCAATGCCGCACAGGTCTGGGGCCTTGGTGCGGTGCGCGGCCTGTTCGAATTTCGCGGCCCGATGAGCGACGTCGCCTTCGCGGCGATCGTCTATGGCTGGTATTCGGGGCTGGTCTATTTCACTCCGATCATCGGTGGCTGGATCGCCGACCGCCTGCTGGGCCCCAAGCGCACGGTGATGATCGGCGTATTGCTGATGAGCGCAGGCCATCTGGCCATGTCGTTCTATGCGACATTCCTGCTTGCGCTGGCGCTGCTGATCCTGGGTTCGGGCATGCTCAAGGGCAACATTTCAGCGCAGGTCGGCTCACTCTATCCCGCCTCGGATGAATCGATGCGTTCGCGCGGGTTCACGATCTTTTCAACCGGGATCAACATCGGCGCTGCAAGTGGGCCGCTGATCACCGGGCTGGTCGCCCAGCTTTACGGCTGGCACACAGGCTTTGCTGTCGCCGCGGCGCTGATGCTGCTCGCGTTGGTCAGCTATTCCGTGGGTCTGCGTTATCTGCCCGACACGCCGCCCGCGGAACGCAAGACTGCTGCCGCAACGCCCCTGACCCGTGCGGAGCGCCGCCGTGTGATGGTTTTGCTGGTCGTCTTCACCCTGACCATACCCGCCGAGATTGCCTATCCGATGGTCTGGAGCGTGGGGATTCTGTGGGTTGAAAACTACGTCAATCTGGTCACCCCGGTCGGGACCGTTCCGTCGGCATGGTTCGCGTCGATGGATTCGATCGGATCGATCATTTCAGCCCCAATCCTGGTCGTATTGTGGGCGTGGCAGGCCCGCCGGGGGAGCGAGCCGGTCAGTGTCACCAAGATCGGACTGGGCACCGGCATTGTCGGCATTGCCGCGCTGGTCATGGCCTGGGGCAGTAGCGGCGCAACCGGTCCGCACAGCATCAGCGCGATCTGGGCGATCGCTGGCTACCTGCTGATGGGGCTTGCCTGGATGTATTACTGGCCGACCAACCTCGCGCTGGTCAGTCGCTGTGCCCCGGCCCGGCTTACTTCTACCCTGATGGGCGTGGCCTTCCTTTCGCCATTCGTTGCCCATACGCTGGCAGGCTGGGTCGGCAGCTATTTCGACCAGATGAGCCCTGCCACGTTCTGGACGATGGATGCAGCAATCGCGCTGGCTGGTGCCGCCGCCATCCTGCTGTTGCGCGGCGTGCTGAGCCGTGAATTGGAGCCGGCGGCAAGCTAGCCCGCCCTCACCCGGTGCGCCGGGACTGGCGATCACGGCTGGGCGGGTGGCCATGCACCTCGCCATAGGCCTTGGCGAAATGCGGGCCTGATGAAAAGCCGGTCGCCACTGCGATCTGCATCATCGTCATGCTGGTTTGCTGGATCATCTGCCGTGCGCGCTGCAGCCGGAGATTGCGATAATATCGCGCTGGGGTTGCCCCCAGTTCGCGCAGGAACATCCGCTCCATGTGGCGCAACGACATGCCGCCTCGCGCCGCCAGCCCCGCCAGCGATAGTGGCGATTCCAGATGCTCTTCCATTGCCGCGATCACCGCAATCAGGCCATCATGGCGCACCCCGGTTCGCTCGGTCAGGGCAAGGCGCTGCGGTTCCGATGCCGCCCTGGCCGAATGGTGCAGCATCTGGTCAGCCACCCGCGCCCGCAGGTCACGCCCGAAATCCGCTCCGATGAAATACAGCATGAGATCGAGCGGCGCGGTGCCGCCCGAACAGGTAAACCTGTCACCATCGATTTCGAACAGGCTCCGGGTTACCTGCAGCCCCGGGTAATTCTCGCTCAGCGTTTCGATATCTTCCCAATGGATCGTGCAGCGATGCCCGTCGAGCAATCCGGCGTCGGCCAGGATCGCGCTGCCGGTGCAAACGCTTCCCACCAGCGACGTCTGCCGCGCCAGGCGCCGCAACACCGCGTTCATCGCCGGGTCGAAACGGGCGTAGACATCGATCCCTGAACAGACCACCACCGCATCGCATGGCGCGCTTTCGCGCAGCGCCATATCGGCCTTGACCAGCGCCCCGTTGCTCGCCGCTACGGGCGCGCCGTCTATGGTTGCAATGCTCCAGCTGTAAACCGCGCTGCCCTGCATGCGGTTCGCCACGCGCAGCGGTTCGATCGCGGCAGTGAACGGCATCAGCGAGAAATCGGGGACCAGCAGAAACAGGAAACTGCGCGGCAGGTGCCCGGTTCGCCGAGGCGTGAATTCAGGCATGGCAACCCCGCGACTGCATGTCGAATTTATATCAAACCATGTCGCTTTTGAAACAGCATAGTGCGGCGATGTCGCATATTCTGACTCGGTAGGGACAACGAACAGCGCGAGAGGGCTATCATGGCGGGCGACGAAATCATTCTGCGCGATCTCAACGATGACGATCTGGTTGAGCAGATGAAGGACGACCTCTACGACGGGCTCGCCGACGAGGTTCACGAAGGCACGCAAATTCTTCTCGAACGCGGCTGGGATGCCAACAACGTCCTGTCCGAAGCGCTGGTCGAAGGCATGCGCATCGTCGGGATCGATTTCCGTGACGGTATCCTGTTCGTGCCCGAAGTGCTGCAGTGCGCCGGGGCGATGAAGTCGGGCATGGAGCTGTTGCGGCCGATCCTGGCCAAGAGCGAGAATTCGGCCAGCCTTGGCACCTATGTGATCGGCACCGTGAAGGGTGACATCCACGATATCGGCAAGAACCTGGTCGGGATGATGCTCGAAGGCGCCGGGTTCGAAGTGATCGATCTGGGCATCAACAACCCGGTCGAGAACTATCTCAACGCAATCGACAAGCACAATCCGGCGATCCTTGGCATGTCGGCGCTGCTCACCACCACCATGCCCTATATGGGCGTGGTGATCGAAGAACTCGACAAGCGCGGCATTCTCAAGAACCTGCCGGTGATGGTTGGCGGAGCACCGCTCAATCAGGAATTCGCCGATGCGATCGGCGCGCACAGCTATGGCCGCGACGCCGCAGTCAGCGCCGAGCTGGCCCGGGCACTGGTCGGCAAGAACAGCTGATGAGCGAGGCCGCCCGCCGGACAGGTGGCCGGCAAGCGCGGTTGGGACGCCGGGCGCGGCCGCAGGAAGCGGCATTGACCGCGCCTGAAGCGCTCGTCACCACCAGCGCCAATCCCGATGGTCCGGCGCTGGTATTGGCCTGCGGAGCTATTGCCAACGAAATCATCGCATTGCGGCGGCAACTAAAGGTTCAGGACGATGCGGTGGTACTGCACTGCCTGCCCGCTGAACTCCACAACCGCCCCGGCCAGATCGCACCACGTGTCGATGCATTTCTGACCGAACACCGCCACAAATATTCGCGCGTATTGTTGGGCTATGGCGATTGCGGCACCGGCGGCGCGCTCGATCGTGTGCTTGAACGACACGAAGCAAGCCGCCTGCCCCACGCCCATTGCTATGAATTCTTTGCCGGAACGCCGCTGTTCAATGCTATCTCGGAAGCCGAGATCGGCAGCTTCTTCGTCACCGATTTTCTGGTGCGGCATTTCGACCGGCTGGTTTGGGAAGGCCTTGGCCTCGATGTGCGGCCCGAAATGCTTGAAAGCTATTTCGGCAACTACCGCGATCTCGTCTATCTTGCCCAGACCGACACGCCCGAGCTGCGTAGCAAGGCAGAGCAAGCTGCCGCGCGGCTGAAGCTCAACTATGTCCATCACCATGTCGGCTTCGGCGACCTGTCCGAAGCGATCGAAAGCCTTACCCATGTATAGGGTGCGCTTATGGTCGGTCCGCCATTCGCGCGGCATGGAGCGGGTTTACAACGCGCTCAACCCGGCGATCCTGTCTCTGCTGCGCGGTGTAACCAAGATCTTCGGACGTCGCCTCGACCGCCCGATCACCAGGATTGAGGCGGCGGCAAAAGGGTTCTTTTTCGATTGCAAGATGTGCGGCAATTGCGTGCTTTCCAGCACCGGCATGTCCTGCCCGATGAACTGCCCCAAGACCATCCGCAACGGCCCCTGCGGCGGGGTGCGCGAAAACGGGCATTGCGAAGTCAGGCCGGAAATGCGCTGCGTCTGGGTCGCGGCGTGGGACGGCGCATCGCGCATGAAGGGCGGCGATGCGATAAAGAACGTGCAGTTCGCCGTCGACAACCGCCACCGCGGACAATCCTCGTGGTTGAGGCTGGCCCGCGATGAGTGACATTCACGTCCAGTTCGATGCCTTTGGGGCCAATCCCGGCGATCCCCTGCCGATGTTGCCGGGGCATAATTCGCATGGGCGCTTCGAGCGTGTGCTGCGCGCTGGGCATTTCGCCATATCGACCGAGATCGCCCCGCCGGATTCATCGGATCCGGAAGAGGTGCTGCGCCGCGCCTCGCTGTTCGATGGTTATGTCGATGCAATCAACGCGACCGACGGGTCGGGTGCGAATTGTCATATGTCGAGCCTGGGGGTTTGCGCGATCCTGACGCGCGAAGGCTATTCACCGATCATCCAGGTATCGTGCCGTGATCGCAACCGCATCGCGATCCAGGGTGATCTGCTTGGCGCGGCAGCGCTGGGGGTCTGTTCGGTGCTGTGCCTGTCGGGCGATGATGTCTCCGTCGGCGATCACCCTGAGGCACGCCCCGTGTTCGATCTCGATTCGATCTCGCTGCTGCAGACCG
>JBGAIR010000078.1:0-7013 GCA_044225335.1 Novosphingobium sp.
ACCAATGCCGATCTGCTGGCACGCGTTGCCCGTGGCGACGCCGTGCCGGAAGCATTGTGGCTGGTCGCCGACCGGCAGGTGAGCGGACGCGGACGACAGGGGCGCGACTGGTTCGGTGGCGGCGGCAATTTCATGGGGTCTTGCCTGATCCATATTGCCGCCAGTGATCCGCCAGCGCCCACGCTGGCGCTGGTCGCAGCGCTGGCGGTGCATGAGGCCGTTTCCCCGCTTGTGCCGCCGCCGCATAGACCGCTGCTGAAATGGCCTAACGATTTGCTGATCGGCGGGGCCAAGCTTTCCGGGATTTTGCTCGAACGACAGGGCGATTGCGTGGTGGTGGGCATCGGCGTCAACCTGGCCGCATCGCCGCTGCTTGATCGCGAGACCATTTCTCTGGCGGCATATGGCCCGGCACCTGACCGGGACAGCTTTGCCGTCTCGCTGGCGGCGCATTTTGCGCAGGAATTGCAGCGCTGGCGCGAATTCGGGCTGGAAGTGGTGGTGCGGCGCTGGCTGGCTGCGGCCCATCCGGTTGGCACCCCGCTGAGCGTTGCCGATCCTGCCGGGCGCCGGATCGAAGGCAGGTTTGCCGGGTTGAGTCCCGATGGGGCCTTGCAACTGCAATTGCCAGACGGCACGACGCGGGTGATCCACGCCGGTGATGTGCATCTGGCCGACGAGACTTGAGGGAGAGCGCGATGCTGCTCGCAATCGATAATGGCAACACCAATGTGAAGTTCGCACTGGTGAACGCCGATGGTGAGATCACGCAGCGTTGGCGCATCGCCACCGATGCGCGGCGCACCGCCGATGAATATGCCGTCTGGCTGGATCAGCTGCTGCGCATGGAAGGGTATAGCCGCGGCGATGTGGATGCGGTGATGATCGCCACGGTGGTGCCGCGCGCACTGCACAATCTTCAGGTTCTGGCGCGCAAATATTTCGACGTCGAACCGCTGATCGCCGGACGCTACCCGGTTGAATGGGGGATCGCGCTGAAGGTCGACGAACCGCGGGCCTTGGGCGCGGATCGCGCCGTCAACGCCATCGCCGCACAGGCGCTGGAGGCGGGGGAGAAGATCGTCATCAGCTTTGGCACTGCCACCACTTTCGATCATATCGCTGCCGATGGCGCCTATATGGGAGGCAGCATTGCGCCGGGCGTCAATCTGTCGCTGGAAGCGCTGTACAATGCTGCCGCCATGCTGCCGCGCATCGCCATCGAACCGCCGCCCACCAACAGCGTGATCGGGCGGGATACGGTCGGGCAGATGCTGATCGGCATCTATTGGGGCTATGTCAGTATGATCGAAGGGCTGCTGGGCCGGATGAAGGCGGAAATCGGCAAACCGGTGAAAGTCATCGCCACCGGCGGTCTCGCCGATCTGTTTCAGCAACATGCCGATCTGTTTGACCGGGTTGAGCCCGATCTGACCCTGCGCGGCATCGCCCAGCTTTATGCCAACAGAAGCACGTCTTCGTGAGCCGCGACATTACCCATCCGGGAGAGGAACTGCTGTTCGTTGCGCTGGGCGGTTCCGGCGAAATCGGGATGAACGTCAATCTCTATGGCTGTCAGGGCAAATGGCTGATGGTCGATCTGGGGATGACCTTCGGCGCGAATGAATATCCCGGCACCGAGCTGGTCTTTGCCGATCTGCAATTCATTGAAGAACGCCGCAAGGATCTGCTGGGCGTGGTGCTGACCCATGCGCATGAAGATCATATCGGCGCGGTGCCCTATTTTGCGGCGGAGCTGGGTGTGCCGCTCTATGCGACGCCGTTCACGGCCAAGCTTGTTGCGGAAAAGCTGGAAGAGGCCGGGGTCGCCAGCGAGGTTGAGCTGATCGTTATCGATCACCTTGATCCCTTCGAGATCGGCCCCTTTGGCATTCGCTATGTGCCGCTGGCGCATTCGATTGCCGAGGGCAACGCGCTGGTGATCGAAACGCCGCTGGGACGGATATTCCACACCGGCGACTGGAAGCTGGATGACGAACCGCTGGTGGGAACACCTGCCACGCCGGCAGAGCTGACTGCCATTGGTGATCAGGGCGTTCTGGCGCTGGTCTGCGATTCCACCAATGTCTTCAATCCCAAGGCATCAGGTTCAGAGGGGGAGGTGCGCCGGGCGCTGCTCGAAGAAGTGCGCCGTCATCATGGCAAGCGTGTGCTGGTCACCACCTTTGCCTCCAATGTCGCGCGGGTGCAGACGCTGGGTGAGGTGGCCAGCGCCAGCAAGCGGCGGCTGTGCGTCGCCGGGCGCTCGCTTGATCGCATCATTCGCGCTGCAAAGGGCTGTGGCTATCTGCGCGATTTCCCCGAAGTGGTCGATTTCGATACCGCTATGGCGCTGCCGCGCGGTGAGGTGCTGATCGTTGCCACGGGCGGGCAGGGTGAGCCGCGCGCCGCGCTGTCGCGCATTGCCGAAGACAATCATCCCATCGCGCTGGAATCAGGCGATGTGGTGCTGTTTTCCAGCCGCCAGATTCCCGGCAACGAGATTGCCATTGGCCGCATCCAGAACCGGCTGGCCGCGCGCGACATCACGCTGGTGACGGACCGGCAGAGCGCCATTCATGTTTCCGGTCACCCCGGTCGCCCTGAACTGGAAGCGCTCTATGGCTGGCTGCGTCCGCAAATTCTGATGCCGGTCCACGGCGAGGTGCGCCACATGAAGGAACAGGCGCGGCTGGGGCGCAGCTGCGGGATCAGTCAGACCGTGGTGCAGCAGAATGGTGATCTGGTGCGGTTGGCGCCCGGCAAGCCGGGCAAGATTGCCGAGGTGCGCAGCGGGCGGCTGGTGCTGGACGGGGATATCATCTCACCCGCTGATGGCGAGGCGATGGTGATGCGCCGCCGCCTTGCCAATGCCGGGCTGGTGATCGTGGTGATCGACGGCAAGGGCCGGGCGCAGGTGGAGAGCGTTGGCTTGCCGCTGGATGAAGACCAAGATGATTTCATTGCCGAAGCGCGTCAGGATGTCGCGGCGGCTTTGGCGAGATTGAAAGGCGGTGCCCGGCATGACCGCGAAGTGGTGATCGAGGCCGCCCGGCTTGCCGCGCGCCGCGCGGCGCAGCGCTGGTCTGGCAAGAAGCCGCAGGTGCGCGTGATCCTGCCGGAGGCATGACACCATGAAGATCACATCGATCATCGCTATCTATGCGCTGTTCTGGGTGCTCAGCGCCTTTCTGGTGATGCCGTTCGGGCTGCGCACGCCTGATGAAACCGGTGATGCGACGATGCCGGGGCATGCCGACAGCGCCCCGGTCAACTTCAACCCGCGCCGCATTACCAAGCGCGCGACGATACTCGCGCTGATCCTGTTCGGGCTGTTCTATGCCAACTATTTCTATGGCTGGATCAGCGCCGCGGATTTCGATCTTTATAATCGTTAGTTCCGCAGGCGTTAGCTTCGCAGGGCGTTAGCTTCGCAGGGCGTTAGTTCCGCAGGCGGTCAATCGCCTGCGCCAGCGCCACATAGAGCTTGCCCATATCCGATGAAAGCAGCGTCACGCCTAGGGCGTGACCATCGCGGGTGGACAGCAACGGGCGCAGCATGGCCTCGAAATCATGAATATAGCGGCTGACCAGATCGCTGAAGTCGCGATCGCTTTCATAAAGCTGCACCACCGATTTGGCTTGCGGCGCATCAAGCAGCTTCACCGCGCGGCGGGTGAAGATGCCCCGGTCGCCCTTTAGATAGGCCGCCCAGGCCGTATCGCTGACTTCGGTATCGAGCGAGCGGGCAATATCGATGGCGCTGGAATTGAGCGATTCCGTGATCAGCGCCATGCGGCGGGCGAAATCGTTGTTCACCTGCTCCTCGGCGCGGCGGCGGGCCTGCGCGACGCGCTGTTCCAGATTGCCGGCCAGTTCGTTGACCTTGGTCAGCTGGTCGCGCAGCTGAATTGCCGCCTCGCGGCTGACGCCAGCGGCGTGAATGGCTGCCTGTTCCAGCGCGCCTGCTGCCTCGGCGGCCTTGGCCTCCACCGCCTTGTCGATGGCTGCCGCGCTTTCCTCGCCAAGCCGTGAGGCGAGGGCCGATACGGCGCCCGCGCCTTGCAGCTCAATGCTGGCGATCGCAGACTGTGCCTCTTCGGCCAGCACGGTGATGGCCTGACGAAGTTCACCCTGTGCCTGCTCGGCCAGTGCCAGGCTCTGTTGGCGCACATTGTCCAGCGTTTCGCGCAGCTCGGTCAGAGCATTGGTGCGGGTTTTGATCTTCTTGCCGATGGCGGTTTCCATCCGCTCCAGTTCTTCCAGCGAGCTGCCCAGCGCATCGCGGCTATCGGCCATGTGTCGCGACAAGCCGGCACCGCGCGCTTCAGCGTCGCCAACCACGGCCTTCAGCGATTCCGCTTGTTGGGCAAGATCGGCAAGGCGGTTTTCGCCAATGGTGATCGCAGCGGGAAGATCGGCGGAGCTGTGCTGTACGCTGGCCTGGATAAGCTCCAGCAAACGCACGCTGTTGTCGGTCAGGGCCGAAATGGCGCGATCCGCTTCGCCAAGACCATGCTGGCTTTGCGTCAGTTGGTCGGCCAGCGCATTCAGTCCAGCGCCGATCGTGCTTTCCGTTGCGGCGCTGCGCGCTGCAATTTCTTCCATCCGGGCAGTAACCGCAGCCAGCGTTTCTGCGGTGGAATCCGCGTGAGATGCCACTTCGGCTGCATGGGCAAGATGCTCTTCGCGGCGGCTTCGCAGGGCGTTGTCCAGCGCTTGCAACCTGTCATGCGCAGCCTTGATCGCCTGATCCTCGATATCGCCGATTTCACTGACGGCCTTTTGCAAGGTGGCGGTCAGCTGGGCTGCCGCTTGCTGCCACGCCGACAATGCCTGTTCTTCGCCTGCGCGCAGCGTTTGTGCGATCCGGGTGCTGTCATCGCGGATTGCAGCCACCCGCGCTTCCAGAGCGCTGGCGCTGGTCGCTTCATCAGCAGCAAGCTGTTCGCGCGCCTGCGCGATCTCGGCCGCAAGCGCAGCGGCCCTCTGCTGCAGCGCTTCAAGCGCGCTTGCTTCGCTGCTGTCCAGCTCATCCTGCATCAGCTTGCCGCGCTCGGCCAGGGCAGCGAAACGGGTGTTGGCCAGCGCATCAAAGCGGTCGGTCTGCGAACCGAATTCCTTGAGTGTTTCGTCAACCAGCTTGCGCAGCTGCAGCACCTGCGTTTCGCTGGCCTGACCGAATTGATTGAGCCGCTTGAAGCCCTCAATCATCTCTTCGAGCTGCTTGTGCGCGGTCCGCCCGGCATTGCCGATATTGTTGGTCAGATCGCGGGCGGAAACGGTAACCACCGGCAGTTGGTCACGCAGGGTTTCCATGTTGTTGACCGCCGCTGCGCTGACCGTGCCGATCAATTCAACACGTTCGCCATTGTCGGCGATCAACCCGGCAAGTTGCCGGGCGTTTTCACTCAATCTTTCGCTGGCGACCCGCCCCAGTGTTTCGAGATCGCGCGATTGCGAAGCGATGAATTCGCGCGCCAGGCTGAGTTCGCGGTTCACCGTGATCAACCGCGCTTCAAGGCGGGCCGACTCATCGCTCAACAGGCGCGCGGCATCGCCAAAGCGCGATGCTTCGCGGCTGCTGCTGCGCATCGCCAGCATCCACAGCATTCCGATGAGCACCATCGGCACCGACCAGTCACGAATCCAGCCGGTCCAGCTGGCGGCGTCTCCGCCTGCCAGCATGGCATCGCGGTTGGTCCAGGCGAAGAAAGCTGTCCAGCCGGCTGCCAGCACAAGTGCAAGCGCCAACAGCGCGGGCTGACGCCACTGACGCGGCGGCGTGGGGGCGTCTTCCGCCTCGATCCAATCCTCATCGATGGATGGGGCGGGCGGTGCAGCTGGTTCTGGCATGGATGGATCGGCGGACGCGGCAATATCCGCGTCCGCATCGACGGCAACGATGCGGGTTCCCCTGGTCATTCACGCAGGATAGCACCGATGCTTGCGCAATAAACCCCTAGTTAACCCAATGGCACTATCACCGATGGCATGGCCTATGTCGCTGGTGCCCTTGATGAAACGCTGAGCGCAGCCGCAGGAGATGATCCTGCGCTGTTTTTTGAACTGCGTCAGGCATTTATCGAAAGCCTTTCACGTCAGGTCGATCTCCTCCGCCGCTCGCGCTGCGATGCCAACTGGCAAATGGCGGCGATGCGGATCAAGGGGCTGGCATCCAGCTTTCACGCGGAGCCACTTATGTCTTTGGCCGATGAGGCCATCGAAGGCGCACCCGGTGAGCCCGGTGTCATTCGTCGCATTCAGGGCTTTCTCGACGATTTTGCCGCCGCCTGATTTGCCGCTGCACCTTGGCAGCGCGCCCCGGCTTCTGTAGGCCACCCCGCGAACAGGCAGGAGATAGCTGTTGCGGGTCGCTTTGCTGACCATGCTCGAACCAGCCGAAGGTGGCGCGCAACCGCGCGCGTTCCTCCGCATTGGTGGATTGACCGTGGCAAGCCAGCAGGTTGCGACGGCGCTTGCCTTGCAGTGCGAGCGGGTGATCTGCCTTGCGCGGGGACTTTCATCTGATCTGGTGGAATTGCAGCACCGGGTGGAACGCAGCGGTGCGCAGTTTCATGTGATCGCCGATCTGCGTCCGCTGCTGGGGCTGGTAACCGCAAATGACGAGTTGATCGTTCTGGCGGACGGGTTGTTCGCCTCGCTTGAGGAAATTCTGCCGCTGCTTGATGCAGGGCAGGGTGTTCTGGTCCAACCGGTTGAGCAGGCCGTGGAATCCGGGTTTGAGCGGATCGATCTCAACCATGCGGCAGCGGGGGCAATGCGGATTCCGGGGCGGCTGGTGGAGCGCATCGGTGAATTGCCGCTGGATGTCGATCTGGTTTCCGCCCTGCAAAGGATCGCATTGCAGGCTGGTGTGCCGCAGCGTCCGGTTGCCGCCGTCGCCACCAGCACGCGCCTGTGGGCGCTGATGCGGAGCGAGGCTGAAGCGCATGCGCTGGAGCCGCTCTGGATCCGTCAGCGTACCCGCAACGATATGCCGCTCAGTCCGG